>CAVXUI010000006.1:0-799652 GCA_963764985.1 uncultured Chloroflexia bacterium
TGCTGGAACGGGATACGCCGCCGGAGATCGTGCTTACAGGCAAGACGCTCAAAGTGTTTGCGCGGCCCGGCGCCGACATGCTCAAACTGCGGCGCACGCTAGATGCTTGGTATCGCGAGCAAGTCAAGCTGTCCGCCGCGCCATTCTCATTGATCGCGAAATGGTCGCGCGTGATGGATGTGACCGTCGACGATTGTGTTGTGCAGCGCATGAAGACGCTGTGGGGCTCATGCACGCCGGCTGCGCGCCGTATCCGGATAAATCTGGAGTTGGCTAAGAAACCCCCGGCGTGTTTGGAATACATCGTTGTGCATGAGCTCGCGCATTTGATCGAGCCGACGCATAGTGCGCAGTTCCGTGCGCTGATGGATCATCACATGCCCGACTGGTCACATCGTCGTGATGAGCTGAATCGCCTGCCGGTGCGGCATGAGACGTGGGGGTACTAAACCGTTAATCTATCTGGATGAGAGGTAAACGTGATGCCCGACTGAATCAGTATTGAGTACTATATTTATCGCTCAAATTCGCACTAGTCGAAGCGGGCTGATCTCGCGCGGCGCTTCGGCAAAATTCAGCACGGGTTTGCCAGTGTCATTCCAACGCTCAATCGTCGACGCGCGCGCTCGGGCGTGGGTGGCAGGCCGTGCTCCTCGCCGAAAAGTTTACTGGGACCGCTTATCTCGCATGTCATGGCAAATCAATCGCCTTCACAGCGCGTGCAGGCAAAGTTTGTTTACAGCAGCTTCTTCAACTTGCGCGCGATGTGCGGCGGCACGCGCCAGTAGCTCAGTGCCCCTTTCAGGTGATTGGGTCGACCGGTCTCGGATTAACGACAACGAAACCATAGTCGCCGTGAAACCATTTTGATCGCGTTGCCCGGCAATCAACGCAGCCGGTAAGGTCGACGACACCGACGATTGCACCTCGCGCAACCTCCTCGATATTCTGGAAGCCGTTTCCACCGGTATGCCATAGCGGTCGTGCAAATTAGCAATGCCATCGTCGTGATCCGCGCGGGTATAGCGCGCGGAGGCATGGATGACCAACGGGCCACGGTAGTGCGTATACCAGGTGCGGTTTTCGATTGTCTTGCCGGCCTGCATGATCGCCCATGCCCAGGGCTGGACGACGCTGAGTGCTTTGAGCATGGAGTGACGATGCCAGCATCGTAAGCGCCTTTCCAACGCCAAACGGCGGAGCCTCAGCCGTCCAAAGCGCCGATCGTCAATTCCGCCACCTGCGCCAGCACCCAGGCGCACCACGCCGCGACGCGTTCGTGCGTGAGTTCGGGCTGGTTCATCTCGTCGATCGGCAGACCGACAAAAACGCCGTCGATTACGGCCGTCGACGCGCTGAAGTCATAGCCGTCGGTTAACCAGCCGCCAACCGGCGCCGCGCCGCGTTCGATAGCCTTGTCGTAGAGCGCGCGCATAGCGTCGCAGAACGTTCTGGGTACCCAAACTGATCGCCCAGCCCGAAGATGGCGACCGGCTTGCCGGATAGGTCAAGTCTGTCGAAGTTGGGCCACCAGCGTTGCCAGTCGTAGGGCAATTCACCGATGTCCCAGGTCGATCCGCCCAGAATCAACAGGTCGTGTGCCTGTAGCTCGGCGGGCTGTGCCTCAAGCACGCATTTGACGGTGATGTCGTGTCCTGTGAATTGCTGCCCAATCAGTGCGGCGATGCCGTCGGTCGTGCCAGTTTGCGATCCAAAGTAGATGCCGATGTTCATGATGCACTCTTGATACATCGGCCGGCAGCATCTGTCTTTGCGCTAGCGCAAAGACGGGGCATGCCCTTCAGCGATATCGTGTAAGGCGCGTGGTAACAGCAGCGTCAATGTTTCGCGCCCGGCATAGACCCATTTGGCGCGATGCCAATCGCTGAGCACACGGCTGGCGGTGTGCAGCGTGGTGCCGCTAAGTTCTGCAATAGCCTGCCGCGTGATCGGCACATCGATGCGAATGTTCCCGCCATCTGGCACGCCGGTTTTTGACGCCATCCGGATGACGGCGCGCGCGATGCGCCGTTCGGCGGTCTCGGCGGCCAGTTCACGCGCGTGGTCCTGCGCGTCGCGAAGTTGCGTCAGCACGCCGCCAAAGACGCGCCGCATCAGCCCGGGTGACGCAGTCATCGACACAAAGAGCGATTCCATCGGCAGCGCGAACACAACAGCGGCATTAAGTGCTTCGCAGCTGGCGGTATGCCGCTCGGCAGCCAGTGTTGCCGCTGAGGGCGTGATCAGCTCACCGGGGCCGTAGATGTCCAGCGCGACATCGTGGCCGGAGATCGTATGTTGAATCAAGCGAAGCCTGCCGGAAACCACAACAAACGCGGTTCCGCCTGCGTCGCCCTGGCGAAAGAGAAAGCCGCGCGCCGGCAACTCGATTTGCCATGCAGCCTGTTCGATGCGCGTGAGCGCCTGCTCCGGGAGTTCGGCAAAGAGCGGCGATTGGCGGATCATGGCGGCGTCGATGGGCACGGTGCACATGATAGACGTCCATCCAGACTGGGTTGGCCAGCGCATAGATAATGCGCTATGCAGCGCAGACAGCCCCCTACTTCGACAGCACTCCTGATTGCATTGACCACGTCGCTATTTGTGGCATCGTGCCAGACTGCGCAACCTCCACCGACACCGGATGCGGTCGAGCCGGTCACAGTGCGCGAGGTTACGCGGGTTGTAACGCGCGAGGTGTCCGTGACTGTGGAGCGCGTTGAAACGAAGTTTGTCACACCGACACCGTCACCAACGCCCAACCCATTCCCGCGCATTAGGGCTGATATCGAAAAGACCCGTGCAACCGTGCGCGGCAATACTAGCAACCTAATCGATCTCGCGTGGATTGGCCGCCTTTCGCCGAATGGCCGCTGGATGGCAAACGCACGCGTGTTAACCGAAACCGCAACCGCCGTCACCATCGACACATCGACTGTCGTGACGACAGGGCTCTTTCTCGAATTGGAGCCTGTGGGCGCCGGCATTGCCTTGACACAGTCCATCGCGCTTCGAGATGGCGACTCATTCGCGCTTATGGGATGGTCTCCGACCAGCAATGCGCTCGCCATCGCGATCTGTTCGGAACCGTTTCGCGAAAAAATGTTTGATACGCACTGCGTGGTGGCTGATAGATTGGTTTTGGTCCGCATTGATAAGAAGACCAACCGTATATCGCACACACTCACCAATCAATCGGAGTTTCTCGCGACTTCGCTGAGGCGCACAGAGCTGGTCCACAGACGGCGCGTTGCTTCTACTGACTGGCTTGAACAATACAGCGGCAACGGTTGATAGACGCGGCGCCGTGCTGGCCGAGTATGACGATGTTGAATTACCTGTGTTCTATGGGGGCAGATATTTGTATGCGGGCAGACCCTCAACGGACCGCCGCGTGTTGATTGATGCAATGACGATGAACGAGGCAACCGCACCGCCGGGTTACGACACGCGGCAAGATTTCCACATCAAGGGTCTTGCGCAGAACCTGCCGGCTGGTTCCGCGGTGCTCAAGCAGTTGAAAGGCGACCCAGACTCGCTATTTGTGTTGACGTGTGAACTCTCCAAGTCCACCGCCAGCGCCAGCAGTGAACCTCGTCCATTGATTCTTGTAAATCGAAGCAGCGGCGATCACGTGCCAGCGTTGATTGCCGGCAACCCAATCAACTGCCTTGAAATCGGGACAACGCTGCATAACGAAACCGATCAGCTGACCATCATGCGCTACATCCCGGTTGGCAGACGCGCCAATCAGGGTTGGTTGGTCTTTGATTGGATGACGGGCGAACTGCACATGCTGGGGATTGACGACAAAGATTTTGAGTCGGCCATGCATCCATTTGGCTATGACCCGGAGCGCCACGCACTGGTGACTGTGCGCGAGATCAGTGAGAGAGAGCGGCAGGTAGAGATTTCATGGATCACGATGCGTGAAATACTGGCGCGGCGCTGATTAAGCGGCGATTGGCGCCAAGAGTATGAGGCGACACGCGATCTGCGATGCCCAAAGCGTTCAAGCGATTTGCCGGACGCTGGCGCATCACCGCATTGGACAACTTTGATACTGATCTCGACGAAGCTCCGGCGATGTACGAGCTGAAGGCAACTGACACAGACGTGCTGAAGGCTCGTTCCAGATCGACGAGGTTGAAGGAACGTTATACGGCGATTTGCGCGCGTTTGGTGGCGAAAGTATCGTCGTATTTCACTTTGAAGCCTCAGATGGCATGCATACGGATTCGGGCGCAGGCTGGTTACGGTTGACAGGTGACGACGCACTCGAAGGTGAATTGCTGGGCGATGGCGATCTTGGTCGATTTACAGCCGATCGCGCGTGAGCTGCCAGCAATTTGTGATAGTGACGCCATGTTGCAAGCCGCGCGATTTCTTGACAAACATCCCGGGTTTAGCTTTAGTCTGCTGTATGACGCGGCATGGGGTGAGCCACTCGATACCGGCATTTTGCCAGCCCGCGACGCGGTGTATGGGCCGACCGGGCTGCTCAACGAGATTGATTGCGGGGTGGTTTTGACGGGCGTACCTTCGGCGTTAAGCCGGTTTGGATTGCTGTGGCAAAGAGAGCCGCAAACGGTCGCCTTGCTCGGCCTCCGCCAAGTGAGCGGCGGTTATCTGTAATGCCAAAGTCTCATGCATCCGTAAGAAAATCACGCTAAAATCTATGTATAGCTTTGGCCGAAAAGTCACCCGTTTGGTGAGGAAGCTCGAAAGATCTAGGCCATTCCGCCGCCCCGCTTTAAAGAGGGCGGCTTATTCTTGCCTACAGTTCGGCAATATTGCCGCGTTTTCCTGCACGAACCAGTAATAGCTGCGCGTCTGTATTGCCTTCTGCAGCTTCTCGGGCAAGCCCTGCCAACGCGTCAGCCAATCGTATCAAAGCGCCGTTCTCATTCTTTTTTGCGCGACGAACGCGATGCACTTTCACGCCAATGCTACGCAGCTCGTTTGCATAGTGCGTCTGTTTGGTCTCACTGATACCGTCGACATAAATATCGGCGCTATAGTCGCCATCAGGTTGGCGCATTCGCAGCGCCTTTGCGATGCTGATAATCGTGCGTGCGTCGAATTCCGGACGATAGGGTGGCTCTTCTTGCGAGAAGTACAGCACCCGTTTGAATTTATCGTCAGCAGAGATGAGTTGCCAGTATGTCAGGCGACTTTCGACATTGGTTGAATTCCATTTGCGCCGGCCCTTGCCGCTTTGCGCTTCATAGTTATCAAGAATTGTGCAAAGCAACTCTCGATCTGCTTCAAAAATCGCAACGGCAACGACAAAAATACGCTTGCGTGCGTCGTGCGCTGTTGAATCTTGACCAGACTCGTCGACATAGCAATAAAGCCTTGCAGCCATAAAGGTATCCTACCGGAATGTGAAGTCTTTTTCTGATCAACGGGGCGGGTTGAGAGCATGTTGTCCACGCCAGCCTATCAATTCTCAAATTTCATAAACGCTGGCGTAGGCACTCCACTTGAATCGCCCGCGCCAACCTGCTACGCTCGTCTTTAGAACGTCCGTGCTGACGTCTCTGGAGGCTTGCTTGACCCCACAGTGCATCGATGATTTTGCCAACACGTTGCTCAGCGACACCACCCGCCGCGCCTACGCCAGCGATCTGCGCGCCTTCGCCGCCTGGCTGGGCGAGGATTTTGCGCCGAACGGCCTGACGCCCGGCGATGTGCAGCGCTACAAGCAAACGCTGATCAAAGCCGGCCGCGCGCCGGCGACGATCAACCGCGCACTCGTGTCGCTCTCACGCTTCGCCAAATGGTGTTTGAGCGCTGGCGTCGCGCCGCGCAACTTCGCCGAGGGCGTCAAACCGGTGGCAACCGTGCGGCCGGGTCCGCAGGCGTTGACCGCAGTCGAGCGCGACCGGTTGATCCGCGCGGCGGCCAAAGCCGACAACGCGCGCGATGTGGCGCTGCTGACGTTGATGGCGCGCACCGGTTTGCGCATCGGCGAAACCTGCGGTCTGACGCGTGACGACGTGCAGATCAGCGAGCGCAAAGGCGAGGTGCTGGTGCGCGCAGGGAAGGGCGAGAAATACCGGGTGGTGCCGCTGGTTAAAGAGGTGCGTTGGACGCTGCAGCAGTATCTTGACACGCGCCATGACGACGCTCCGGCGCTATTTCTCGGCCAGCGCGGGCCGCTGACTGACGGCGGCGCATACGAAGTCGTGCGCAAATACGCCGCGATCGCCAAGGTCAAGTGCCACCCGCACACGCTGCGCCATACGATGGCGACGCTGTATCTGCAGGACAACCCGGACGATCTGGTTGGGCTGGCGCGCTTGCTGGGCCACGACTCGCTCAACACCACGATGCGCTATACGCTGCCGACCACCGACGTGCTGGCCGCGCGGATGGAGGCTGTGCGATGAACGGTATCGACCGCGGATTGCTTTGGCTGGATAGCGTGCTGCAATCGGCAATAAACGGCCGCGAGCTGCGTGAGCTTCGCAAACACCTACAACGCTCGCGCGACGATCCGGAACGCGCCGCCAAACATGCCGACCAGGATGCGCTTCTCGCCGCGATCAAGGCCGCGCTGCCGGAGCTGGAGACGCTCTTCAAGGACATGCAACACGACTATGAGGACGGCATCTATCGGTTTTACCATCAGAGCTTCAAGGTCTATCGCCTGCAGAATGCCACGCAACGCGCCGTAGCGCTGTTCGTCAAGATCGGCGGCGCGCTTTCGTTTCGGCGCGACTATCAGTGTGAGTTCTTTGAGGCGATCGTGCGCGACGGCACCGGCCGGGTCTTTCGCATGCGTCACAACCGGACCTGGCTGCCGAATACGCGCCCGATTGTCGAGGCATTTTTGCATGCGCGTTACTTTGTCGAAATGATGATTGCGTGCGGTCGTGATCTCGATCAAGCCCCAGAGATGTTGCCGAGCGGCTGGGCAAGCGTGCTGTATTTGTATGAGTTGCGATAGAACGATGTATAGAAAATGATATACTTATTTGCAATAATAGTGTTTTTTATACAGATGGATACGGCACTCGATCGCGCCCGGGATATTTTTAATCAGCGTGGTGGAATGTTTTCGCTAAGCTAATCTGGACCCACCGTGAGAGGAAAACGCTAGCCGAATCTGAGCCCACCCAGCAATGCGAAGTGGGGAAACGCTAGCCGAATCTGGACCCACCGTGAGTCAACAGTCTGAGCAGGCTCGAAAAAGAGCGGTCAGATTGGAGGATGAACACAGTGGAAGACTACGCCAGGATTCGGCACGCGCATTACAACGAAGGCAAAACAATCCGCCAGATCGCACGGGAGATGCATTGCGGCCGAAAAACGGTGCGACAGGCGCTGGAAGGAGCACGGCCACCGGGATATCAGCTGAGTAAGGCGCGGCCAGCGCCGGCGTTGGACATATGGAAGGAGCAGATCGATGCGTTGCTTGCCGAGAGCGCAACGATGCCGCGCAAACAGCGTTACACCGCGCACCGAATATTTACAGTGATTCAAGCGGCTGGGTTCGGCGGCGGCGAGAGCACAGTGCGCGCCTATGTGCGTCAGAAACGTCCTAATCTCGGACACAAGCCGCAACGGTTTTTGCCATTGGCGTTCGACCGCGGCGAAGCTGCCGAGATGGATTGGGGCGAAGCCGATGTCGAGATGCAAGGCGCGCGCATCACAGTCCAATATTTTGCGATTCGTTTGTGTTACTCGCGGCGCAAGTTTGTGTGCGCATATCCCACCCAGAGACAAGAATCGTTTTTTGATGGCCATGTGCGCGCATTTGCGTTTTTTGGCGGCGTGCCGCGCATGTCAATCTACGACAATCTCAAGGTCGCGGTGCAGAAGATTCTGACGGGTAAAACACGCAAAGAACAAGAAGCTTTTGTATTGTTTCGCAGCCATTACCTGTTCGAGTCACGGTTCTGCACGCCAGGCGAAGGCCATGAGAAGGGCGGTGTTGAGAGCGATATCGGGTTTGCACGGCGCAATTTCTTCTCGCCCCTGATTCGCTGCGAGTCGTTCGAGGATCTCAACACGCAGCTTTTAGTCATGTGTCACAAAGAAGACCTGCGCACGGTCTCGGGTCAGCCGGAGCCGATATATCGCATGTGGCAACAAGAACAGCCGCATCTGCGGCCGCTGCCAAGCGAGCCTTTTGCGTGCTGCGTGACAATCGAAGTGGTGACCACGCCCTACAGCCAGGTCACATATGACACCAATCGTTACTCGGTGCCGGCCGACGATGCTGCGCGGACACTCACGGTACAGGCATATCCCTTCAAGATCCGGGTGCTTGATCCAGTCACACAGCGCGTGATTGCAAGCCATGTTCGCAGCTACGGCCACAAAGAAGATATATGCGATCCGCTGCACTACCTGAGTTTGCTGGAAAGGCGGCCGGGCGCATTCCAGCATGCGCGGCCGATGCGACAGTGGCGCGCAAATTGGCCGGCTATTTACGACAAATTGCTGGTGTTTTTGACTGAAAGCCTGCCGGACGGCCGCGGTGTGCCAGAACTCATCCGGATTCTTGGGTTGCACCGGATACACCCGGCACATCAGATCGAGCAGGCCGTCCGTGACGCTCTCGCACACAGCTGCGCGCATTTTGATGGCGTCAAACTCTGTTTGCATCGGATTCAAAACCCAGACCGGCGCCAGACCGAGCTTGATCTGACACAACAACCGGGGTTGGCGCACTTGGACGAGATGGGTCGCCAGGGCGTTAATCTGGCGCAGTATGACCAACTGACACAGACAAACCGAGGAGAAATGGCGCTATGCTGACCGACCCCAGTGAAGACGCCCTGCTCCATGCCCATCTGAAGACGCTGCGTCTGCCAACGTTTGTGCAAAACCATCGGCTGTTCGCCGACGATGCCGCTCGTGACAATCTGGGCTACAGCCGTTACCTGCTTGGACTGGCTGAACAGGAGGTCTCCCAGCGCGATCGCAACCAACAAACGCGTTGTATCCGCGCCGCGCGGTTTCCATTGCTCAAAGATATGGCCGATTTCGATTTCTCAGCGGTCAATCTGAACAAAGCGCGGGTGTTAGATTTAGCGCGCGGCGAATACATCACGCGAGCTGAGAACATCGTTCTCCTCGGAAATCCGGGTTTGGGAAAGACGCATATATCTTTGGCGCTGGGCGTCATGGCGAGCCGTCAAAAACGGCGTGTGCGGTTTTACACCGCGGCCGGACTTGTCAACGATCTGTTGACCGCGCAAGACAAGCTGGCGCTGCCGCGTCTGATTGCACAGGCCCAGAAGCAAGAGCTGATCATCATTGACGAGCTCGGCTTTGTGCCTCTGACCGAGATCGGCGCACAGCTGCTCTTCCAGTTTTGCAGTGCTCTGCACGAACGTGTCGCGTTGATCATCACGACAAATCTGGCTTTTGCCAAATGGACGCAGGTCTTTCGCGATGAAACGTTGACCGCGGCGCTGGTCGATCGACTGATCCATCGCGCCCACATCCTGGAATTTATTGGCGAGTCATTTCGCTTCAAACAACGCATGAAGAAGACCCGCCCAGCGACGGACTAGACACGCGTGCAAGACAGCGCCGCTCAAGTTTGGACCAGCTGGTGCGTGCGTCAAGGGCCGCTCGGCAGCAAAGCCTGCCTCACTCTCCTCGCCAGGCTCGTCGCCTTTGACCCACACACCAGGCGCTGATCAAGCTTCCGCAATCGCTGCCTTGCTCAGAACTGTGCTCCGGCACCCAAGTGGGCTCAGATTCGATGATCGAAATTCGTCTAAATCCCAAGGGTGGGTCCAGATTCGGCTAGCAAATGGGCTCAAATTCGATTGACAAACACAACTGGCCGACTACTCGACCGTGAAGACGAAGGCGCAGAAGTTATTGTGGTGCCGGCATTTGAATGGGTTACCGCACTGGATTGTCGCCAGGCGACAGGTTGACGTACAGCTTGAACGGTGGCCTGATTCGACGAGATTTCGAAATCGTCGGTATCGTCGGAGCGCAACAATTGGGACTATTGCCAGACTCCGTCACGATCCCACTTGTTTCGATACCTCCAAGCACGCAAATCAGTGACTGGAACACGATTGTGGATGCGTCAGACGATGCCGCTGTGAAGAGCGCGGTATTTGAGCGTATGAAGAGTGTGCCGAACACCTTAACAATCGATGCCGCCGGACTAAACAGACTGGTTCAACAATTGCTCAGTGAGATCGTTCGCCTGCCGCTGCTAATTGCGGCGATTTGCCTGTTCGTCGGCAGTGTGGTGATCGCAAACTCCGTGGCACTCGCGACGCTCGAGCGACGCAACGAAATTGCCTTGCTGAAAGCGATAGGGTTACAACGCGAGCAGGTTCTGGCTCTGCTGGCGTTGGAGAGCGCTGTACTAGGATTGCTCGGCGGCCTGATCGGTGTGGGCGGCGCCCTCGGCACGCTGAAGCTCGTGCTGAACCAGGCGTCATTCAGCAGTTCCCTGATGACTGACACGATAACCTTGCCCTATGCAACCGCGGCACTATTGATCGTGCTCGTGATCGCCCTCGCGGTTGGTGCGGCGGTGTTATCCGCATGGCAGGCATCTGCTGAGCGGCCTGCGCATTTGTTGCGCTACGAATAGGGCTGCAAACTGCATATCACCCGAGATTTGCCAGCGATCGCAGCGACGCTGGCGTTGCGCTGTGCGAGCTTTCACGGCTGAACCCGGGCGATAAGGTGTCTTATGCCGAGGCTCTACCTGTATACACGACTCGAAAGCCGTTGTATTCGTTGCGCGCTGTCCGATTGTTTCTACTGCGGTAGGCGCAACGTGCATAGCTTTCGTCAAGCAGCCACGATCCACCGCGCAATACGCGAATCGCATCAGCCGGTGCGACTGGATTTGGTACGATTTGGTCTTTGCGCGACCCATAGATCGTTTCGGCGTAACCATCTAAACACCACTCCCAAGCGCTCCCAACCATATCTGCTGCACCGTAGGGACTGTCTCCATCTGGTGAAAATTGGCCGACGGCTGTGGTGCCTGCATACCAGCCAGCTATGTTGCAGCGAGTCTTATTCGGACTCGAGCTTTCCCCAAGGATAGATTGCCCCGTCGGGTCCGCGTGCAGCTTTCTCCCATTCTGCTTCGGTCGGCAACCGGATGTCTTTGTCGGTGACTCTGGATAGCCAGGTACAAAACCCTGTTACGTCATCCCAAGACACGTTGATGACCGGGTAGGCTGCTTTGTCTCTCGGCGTATCGAAGCGCCCACCAGATGCGGCTACATAGACAGCCCATTGCGCGTTTGTGACGGGGAACTTCGCGATATCAAATGCGTCCAACAGGACTGAATGCTGCGGTTTCTCATTTGCCTGCGCACGCGAATCGCGATCAGGGTCGGTGCCCATCAAGAACGGACCTGTGCCCACGCGAACAAATGGCATATTGAATGGTGCTGTGAGCACAAGTGGTTTCTCAGCAATTTGCTGTGAAGTTGCGGGCTGCGGCATCACTCACTTTAACAAGCGGGGCGATTTGTGTTGAATTTAACGGCTTTGTTTGCGCTATGACTTTTAGCGCTAAATCCTTGACGCGCTTATAGACCTGCGAGTCACGCAACGTTGGCTTGCAGATTGTGATGTGGTCCGCATCGATAGGCACTGGGACTACGCCTGCGATGCCCGGATCCGCGGTGGATTCATTGACGACAAGAACACCTTTTGTCGGGATCTTTTCGCAATACACCCAGGTTGCAATAGCATGTTCTTGTGCAAAATTACGATCCAGGAGTTGAGCCCGCGTAGTGCTGGATCATGCGCGCGCAATTCATCGATAGTAACGGTTGTTCGACCAATACCCTTGAGCACACTCCCGAGATAGTTGATCCAGGATGCGATCTCAACGCCCGAGTGGGGTGTCGAAAAGAAAACGATCGTCCGAGTCTGTTCAGCTATGCGCTTGTAACTCGCATTTCCAGAATCACGCGCTGTGCGCAGCAATTGCTTTGCGAGCAATCCACCCAAGCTTGGCAAACGAACATAACAGGCCGCTGACCTATTCCCTGGAGTTCAAACTCGTCGAGCACGTTGACAGCGCGGTCGACAAGCGGCATTGACCTCCCGCGCCACTCGGTGGCATGCACGTCATAGTCCAAAGACCACACACCTGATTGTTCGACATCTTGCCCAAGCCACGCTGGCCAAAAGCTTGCCTCATTGTTGCCAACTTGCCATGTGTTTCGCCAGTCCCCATCGACGCCATGAACATAAATTGTGTCAAGCTGTCGCGCGGCAGAATCACAGTTTGCTATTTTGCGAAGTATGGCCATATGTCCCTTTGATGGTGTTTTGCGACTGTCGCTTCATAATTGTGGCCACAGGCCGTTGCACGGCATGTGGCGCGTTTGACGTCAATGTGTCATAGAGAAAGTCGAGCTTAGCCCATTAGCACTTGCCAAGCTGCTGCGCCCGTTCAAGCGCTACACGATCGCTGGCCAGGTCTTCGTGCCCGGTCTGCTCGTCCAGCGCGACCACTTCCTCCAGCACACGCACGGCATCTGCGTGGCGGCCAGCCTTGCCGTAGTAGCCCGCAAGGTTGAACAGAAGCACACTCAACGTGACGAGCGCATCACGGCTGTTGTCGTTCGCGCCCCGCAGCAGCGCAACAGCTTGCTCTTGTGCAGTAATTGCGGTGGTCACATCATCGCGGCTATCGGCGGCTCGCGCTTCGGCAACGGTGCGTTGCAACGGATCGCCAGTCTGAGCGCCATCGAGGCTGGCGATCATCTGCCGTACCTGGCCGCTCTCTCGCGTCATGCCAAGGCGGTCGAACACCGCAATACCTTCTTGATATCGCACAAGCGCTGTTGTGCGATCACCTTGAGCCTGTGCCAGCTGGCCGAGTTTGACGGTTTGAAATGCAACAAGCTCAGGCGAACCGAGTTGCTGTGCAATGTCGAGCGCCTGTTTCAGATGATGCTCGGCGGCATCCCAGTCTTCGCGCGCCATGTCTATGTTGGCTATCGCTCCCCAGCGTGGCGGATTTGCCTTTCAGGTCGCCCACTGCTCTTTGATCTCGAGCGACTGCGCGTAGAGCGCCAGCGCCTTGTCCAGCTCCCCGCGCGTCACCCACACATGTGCGCTCATGTTGAGCGTGGCGGATTTGCCTTGCAGGTCGCCCAGCTGCTCTTTGATCTCGAGCGACTGCGCGTAGAGCGCCAGCGCCTTGTCCAGCTCCCCGCGCGTCACCCACACGCCGGCGATATTGTGCAGCGTGGCGGATTTGCCTTGCAGGTCGCCCAGCTGCTCTTGGATCTCGAGCGACTGCGCGTAGAGCGCCAGCGCCTTGTCCAGCTCCCCGCGCGTCACCCACACGTTTGCTTGTGCGTGCAGCGTGGCGGATTTGCCTTGCAGGTCGCCCAGCTGCTCTTGGATCTCGAGCGACTGCGCGTAGAGCGCCAGCGCCTTGTCCAGCTCCCCGCGCGTCACCCACACGTTTGCTTGTGCGTGCAGCGTGGCGGATTTGCCTTGCAGGTCGCCCAGCTGCTCTTTGATCTCGAGCTCTCTCTGATTCTAGCGACTGCGCGTAGAGCGCCAGCGCCTTGTCCAGCTCCCCGCGCAGGTTCGCTAGCGCTGCCTGTTCGTGCAGTATCAAACTCTGGCTTTTTTGGTCAGCAGTTGCCGAGGCATGTCCGTAGCCCTTGGCCAGCACCTGTTCGGTGTCCGCCACCGGCCAAATAGCCGCAACATATACCCCAGCTGCATGCAATATCCCGCGCGTTCTTCTGAAGCGATTTCATCGATCAGGCGGATCAGTGGATCCACAGCACCCTGTAGCATCCGCGCGATCGACGGTTGGCGCCTCGCCTCTTCGTAGCCATAGTTCATCAGCCAGGTCGCATAGCGCGCCAGCGCGGCTCGGCTGGCTGCGCGCTCCGCCTCACCCGCCTGTGATAGCACCTGCTGCCGCAGTGCCGGATGCATACGCCACGTTACCGGGGATTTATCTTCGGAATATTCGTCGATCTCCAGCAGGTTGCGCTTTGTGAAGTAGCCCAACCCCTCGCTCGCTGCGCTGTCCGTTGCGTCGTCAATCTCAAGTCCCCAGGCTTCTTTTGCCGCGCGTCTGAAGAACGGGAACTCAAACGCGCTCAACATACTAAGCCGCTGTTTCTGTTCGTCTGGCAAGCGTGCGAAGCTGCGGTCGAACGCGATCGCAAACGTGCGATGGTGTCCGGCCAGCTCGCGCCGCTCGGCAGCCATTCAGCGCGCGTTCCCAGTCCTTGAGAAAGGCCTCGGGCTCAGCTCCGTGCGTTCATCGAACTCGCTGGCCAGCAAATTCAGCGCCAGCGGATGGCCATCGGCAGCTCGTCGACAATGCGCGTGCAAATGGCGCGTGCGCGCGCAGGTCTTGCTTGGCGCGTGTGCTGCTGTTGATGAACAACTCGCCGCCGGCGACATCGCTCAACCCCGGCAGCGGTTCGTTTGGCTTGGGATACACCACCTCGCCAGCAAACCCAGCGGGCTGTTCACGACTGGTGATCAGGAATCCGCGCGCCAACCTGCGCCAATTGGCCCAGCAGCCGATGAATCTGTGCCACTTCATTACCGTTCTGCTCATCCAGACTGTTGCAATCACGCTTTCATAGTCATCGATGAGGAGCAAACCATTCCAGTCGCGTGGGCTAAACGAATGCGGGTATTTTTGCTGTCGGTTGCCCAATAGGGCATCGGACCGTTGCCATACTGCCTTCGCTCCGAGTAACTCTTCGAGCAGGCGACGGCGAAGATGTCGGCAGCGTACTGAGAGTGTAGCTGGCGAAGCTGATTGTGCGCACGCCATCGGGCCAGCGCCAGACAAAGCGTTCGGCAAAGGCAACGGCGAGAGAGGTCTTGCCGATGCCGCCGGAGCCGTTGATCGTGACGACTCTGTGGCCGGCTGAATACAGTCGTGCGAGGTCGTGCAACGCACGGTTGCGGCCGAACAGAGGGTCGCGGCGGCTGGACATCGCTGGAGAGATGCAAGTTACCGGGCAGGCTGCAAGTCGCGTCGACCTGTGGCGTGCCGGATTGCAGCGGCAACAGCAGCCAGCCATCGCGCGCCGTGTAGCCTACCAACAACCCAACGTCGCGCGGGTCTTGGGTCAATGCCTGACAAATGCTTGGCGTAGTGCTTCGGCCAGTGGATGCCCGGCGAGCTGGCATTTCATAACATGCAACCGCGAGCTCGTCGCTGAGCTGATCGTTCAGCGTCCCTTGCATGCCGATTGCAAACGGCACGCCATCAATACGAGCGCATGAGCGAGATTCGCGTTTGCAAAGTTGCGATCGGATCAATTCGTGAACCAACAGCGCTGACCGCAGTTTTGCATGCGCTGAGCAACACACCGCGCAACACGCCGCGGGGCGGCAGCGTGATCAGATCGCTGCCTTTGTAGATATCGAGCTTCCCATCGCGATCCTCAAACGAGAGCATCGCCATCGGCTTGTCATCGATTGTGATGACATTGCCGTAACAGGTCAGGTGCAGCAATGCTGGCCCAAAGCGCAGCGCACGACGCAGATCAGCGGCTGTCGGCGGAATGCGCCGGGCATTGAGTGCACAACCACTGTCTGCGAGTGTTCGACGGATCGCGCGCAACTCATTGTCGAGATCAAGCCGGTAGCTTTCGCGCGTGTCTGTTGCTATCGACCAGCGGATCGGCTGCCAGTGCGACAAACTGCAGCGGTGCGAGTGGCTGCGCGGCAGCCACGCTGGCGGTGACAATGCGCAAGCAAGCAAACTGGACGACGAGAAACCGCCTGTTCGGGAGCACGGCAAATTCCCACGGCACCGCGCTGGCGCGTTCATCCAGCAGATCGAGAACAGCAGCTGATCCGGTTCGCGTTCGATCCGCTCGCGCAGCTTATCGCCGCCTAGCGCGGCGTAAAGCGCCGGGCGTAGTGAATACATCGCCCTGGAGCTGAGCAAGACTTGGCAGTGTATTGAGTCTTGTTGCCGAGGCAATCGGTTGCCCATCGACAAGCACTTCAACGGCATCGTTTTGTGTGCAATGAACGGTCACGGTGAGCGGCATTGATCTCTCCCTTACTCGCGCGAATTCTCTAAACGCCAGCGTAGCATGACTTACCTCAAAGTGCACTCACAACTTGCGGATTTTTATTTGTGGTGGACTGATGTGCGCACCATATTGCAATTCGCAATCATTTTCGCAATTGTCTTGGCCAGCAATACTCATCCGTGGCGTGGCGAAATACGTATCTTTGCGGAGATTCGAGAAACGCGCTTGCATTCAAAGGCTGGCATTGATAGTGTTGCTGAGCACGACAGATAGCTGACGCTCCTACACATCGCATAGTTCATGGGGGATTGATGCCGCTCACACTGACGATACGCAGTACAGACCGACAACTTGCTCTGCACATTTATCGACGGCCAACCTGTCGCGTCCTTCGAACTTGCAGCGTTGCCCGCCATCGGCGCGCTTCAGGGCGATCCGTTTTTGCATGGGAAACAGCTCTTCGCGGCGTTAGGTGGCACGGCGTTAGTCGCTGCAATCGACAATACCTCTGATCGCATGCTGCTGTTGGATTTGGACGAGGCTGCGGATCAAATCCCCTGGGGAGTACACCCACACTTCCTGATCAGCAATTTCTTGTGATTCGGTATGCATGTCTGCGCCTGATCGGCACACAAGCCGCGCAGCCCGCTGTAGACGCGCGATTGCGCTTTGTCGCACTGGCAGCTGATCCATTGGTTGAGAGCGACGGCACGCCACGCGAGGGGTATCGCCTCGATCTCGACAATGAGTTGCGCGCGATCCGACGCACATTGCGGGAGAGCAAGTGCGATCTTGTTGCCCAACGCATTGCGCCTACTGTACAGGCGCTACAGGATGCGTTGAACGCCGATCAGGATCGTTTTGCATCTTTCATGCCATGGCACAGTAATCCCGATTGCGGGCAAGCCGATGGCGATGTTGATGCTGGAGAAAATGACGGCAAACCTGACCCCACTAAAAGGAAGCGAGCTTGTCTCGCTGCCGCCGGCCGCTGCTGTGAGATTTGTGCTGCTCATGCCTGCAAAACAGCGCTAAGTGCTCAAACGGATGATGGTTCAAAGTTTGCCAACACAAATGTCGCCCGTGCTCTCGTTGTTCAAGGCATCCCCTTCGCGATTGGCATGCAGGGATCGCTGAACGATAAACTGAGCGACGAGCTTGCGATCGCGTGTTATAAAGCCATGCTCGCTGGCAAGTCGCTTGGCGAATCGTTGCGTCAAGCGCGTTTTGCGCTACGGCAACACCCGCGCGACGTTGGGTTGTTGGTAGGCTACACCGCGCGCGATGGCTGGCTGCCGTTGTCGCTGCAGCCCGGCACGCCACAGGTCGATGCGCTTGGTCTGCCCCGGTAACTTGCAGCTCTCCAGCGATGTCCAGCCGCCGCGACCTCTGCTCGGCCGCAACCGTGCGTTGCACGATCTTGCACGACTGTATTCGGCCACAAAGTCGTCACCATCAACGGCTCCGGCGGCATCGGCAAGACCTCGCTCCGCCGCCGCCTTTGCTGAACGCTTTGTCTGGCGCTGGCCCGAGGGCGTGCGCACAATCAGCTTCGCCAGCTACACCCCCAACGCAGCCGACTTTCGGCGTCGCCTGCTCGAAGCGCTGCTCGGCGAGGGCGCTGCACGCCTGATGGCCGATCGGGCCGCCGAACAGCAAACAACCCGCATCCTGCAGACCGCACACGACTGGGACGGTTTGCTCCTAATCGACAACTATGAAAGCGTGATGCAGGGTCTGGACGAGAAGAACGATGAAGCGGCTCAGATACATGGGCTGGTGGGACAACTGGCGCAGGGTGGCGCGCAACTCCTGATCACCAGCCGCGAACAGCAGGCTGGGTTTGCTGGCGAGGTGGTGTATCCCAAGCCAAACGAACCGCTGCCGGGGTTGAGCAATGTCACGGCGGCGGCTGTTTCATCAACAACAGCACACGCGCCAAGCAAGACCTGCGCGCACACACACCATTTGCGCGCGCGTTGTCAGAGGCTGCCGATGGCCATCCGCTGGCGCTGAGTTTGCTGGCGAGTGAGTTCGATGAACGCACGGAGCTGACCCGGGGCGTTTCTCAAGGACTGGGAACACGCGTTGAATGGCGCCGAGCGGCGCGAGCTGGCCGGACACCAGCGCACGTTTGCGATCGCATTTGACCGCAGCTTCGTGCGCCTGCCGACGAACAGAAACAGCGGCTTAGTATGTTGAGCGCGTTTGAGTTCCCGTTCTTCAGACGCGCGGCAAAAGAAGACCTGGGGACTTGAGATTGACGACGCGACGGACAGCGAGGCGAGCGAGGGGTTGGGCTACTTCACAAAGCGCAACCTGCTGGAGATGAACAGGAAATATGAAGACAACACCCCGGCGACATGGCGGATGCAACCGGCAATGCGGCAACAGGTGCAAGCGCAGGCGGGTGAGGCAGAGCGAGCAGCAAGTCGAGCCGCGCTGGCGCGCTATGCGACCTGGCTGGTCGACTACGGTTACGGCGAAGTCGGGCGACAACCCTCGATCGCACGGATGCTGAGAGAAGCGGTGGACCCATTGATCGGTCTGGTCGATGAGGTCGCAGCAGAGCGGCGCGCGGGATATTGCATGCAGCTGCGGGTATATGTTGCGGCTATTTGGCCGTGTGGCGGACACCGAACAGGTGCTGGCCAAGGGCTACGGACATGCCTCGGCAACTGCCGACCAGAAACGCCAAGGGTGGTCTGCCGAACAGGCGGCGCTGGCGAACTTGCGCGGGGAGTTGGATAAGGCGCTGGCCCTGTACGAGCAGTCGCTCCAGATTAAAGAGCAACTCGGCGACCTGAAAGGCAAATCCGCCACCTTGCGCCATCGCGAGCGTGTGGGTGACGCGCGGGCAGTTGGACAAAGCCATGGCCCTCTATGAGCAGTCGGCTCAGATTGACGAGCAACTCGGCGACCTGCAAGGCAAATCCGCCACGTTGCACAAAATGGCCGGCGTGTGGGTACGCGCGGGCAGTTGGATAAGGCCATGGCCCTGTATGAGCAGTCGCTCCAGATCAAAGAGCAACTCGGCGACCTGCAAGGCAAATCCGCCACGCTGCACAATATGGCTAACGTGTGGGTGACGCGCGGGCAGTTGGACAAAGCCATGGCCCTCTACGCGCAGTCGCTCGAGATCAAAGAGCAGCTCGGCGACCTGCAAGGCAAATCCGCCACCTTGCACGCACATGTCTAACGTGTGGGTCACGCGCGGGGAGCTGGACAAAGCGCTGAGGGCGCTCTATGAGCAGTCGCTCGAGATCAAAGAGCAGCTCGGCGACCTGCAAGGCAAATCCGCCACGCTGCACGCACAAGCTAACGTGTGGGTCACGCGCGGGCAGCTGGACAAGGCGCTGGCGCTCTACGCGCAGTCGCTCGAGATCAAAGAGCAGCTCGGCGACCTGCAAGGCAAAGCCGCCACGTTGCACGCACAAGCGAACGTGTGGGTCACGCGCGGGGAGTTGGACAAGGCGCTGGCGCTCTAGGCGGCAGTCGCTCGAGATCGAGGAGCAGCTGGGCGACCTGCAAGGCAAAGCCGCCACGCTGCACGCAAAGCAAACGTGTGGGTCACGCGCGGGGAGCTGGACAAGGCGATGGCGCTGTACGCGCAGTCGCTCAGATCGAGGAGCAGCTCGGCGACCTGCAAGGCAAATCCGCCACGCTGCACGCAAATCGCACACGTGTGGGTGACGCGCGGGGAGTTGGACAAGACGATGGCCCTCTACTCAGCAGTCGCTCCAGATCAAAGAGCAGCTGGGCGACCTGCAAGGCAAATCCGCCACGCTGCACGCAAAATCGCGAACGTGTGGGTGACGCGCGGGGAGTTGGACAAGGCGCTGGCCCTCTACGCGGCAGTCGCTCCAGATCAAAGAGCAGCTCGGCGACCTGCAAGGCAAATCCGACACGCTGGACGCTGGAGCTAACGTGTGGGTGACGCACGGGGAGTTGGACAAGGCGCATGGCGCTGTACGGCGCAGTCGCTCCAGATCGAAGAGCAGCTCGGCGACCTGCAAGGCAAATCCGCCACGCTGCACGCACAACGCCAGCGTGTGGGTGACGCGCGGGGAGCTGGACAAGGCGCTGGCGCTCTACGCGCAGTCGCTCGAGATCCAAGAGCAGCTGGGCGACCTGAAAGGCAAAGCCGCCACGCTGCACGCACAAGCAAACGTGTGGGTGACGCGCGGGGAGCTGGACAAGGCGCTGGCGCTCTACGCGCAGTCGCTCGAGATCCAAGAGCAGCTAGGCGACCTGCAAGGCGAAATCCGCCAGCGCTGGGAGCGATAGCCAACATAGACATAGGCGCGCGAAGGTGGGATGTCGCCGAGCATCAGTCTGAAACAGGCGCTCGACATTGCACAGCAACTCGGTTCGCCTGAGCTTGTTGCATTTGGAACTTGTCAAACTCGGCCAGGTGGCACAGGCTCGGGGTGATCGCACAACAGCGCTTGTGCGATATGCAAGAAGGTCTTGCGGTATTCGACCGCCTTGGCATGACGCGAGAAAGCGGTCAGGTGCGGCAGATGATCGCCAGACTCGATGGCGCTCGACTGGCGATCCGTTGCAACGCGCCGTTGCCGAAGCGCGGCGCAGATAGCCGCAGTGATGTGACCACCGCCATCACTGCACAAGAGCAAGCTGTTGCGCTGCTGCGGGGTGCAAGCGGCAACAGCCGCGGCGCACTTGTCATGCTGTGTGCTTCTGTTCAACCTTGCGAGCTACTACGGCAAGGCTGGCCGCCACGCAGATGCCGTGCGTGTGCTGGAGGAAGTGGTCGCGCTGGACGAACAGACCGGGCACGAAAATATAGCCAGCGATCGCGAGGCGTTGGAGAAAGCGCGAGCGCGTGCGGCCAACCCCGACGCGACACCGCCACCAACGCAAGTCGATCAAGCTGAGCTGCGCCGCATGCTGGAACAGCTACCGCCTGAACAGCGCGAGGAACTGATGGCGCGGGCACGACGCGAGCAGATCGCGCCGGCAGCCGATCAGGCACGCGATGCTGCGAAGGCAGCGCTGCGTGGAGCGGGTGCCCGCAAGCAACTGATTGCTAAACTCCAACAGGCAACGCTACAAGTTAGTCAGAACGAAACAACCAGTTCGCCATGGCTTGAGTTGGCGGACTATCTGCGTGTTGTGACTGCGATTGTGCAGGACGAGCCAACACCCAATGTGCCGCATGCGTTTGCACAGCATGTGGCAGAAATATTGCAGAGTTGACTAGCCTTAAATGGAGAATAGTGTCAGATCAAAGTGAAATCCAGAAATGCACATATTGCAAGCAACCGCTTGCGCCATCTGACAAAGAGATCGACGATCTGCAGGCGTCGGGAAGCAAATTGTGTATCAGTTCCACAGACGCGAATGCGAAATGCTTTGACTTGGAATACAAGTGCTCCATCTGCGGCACAATCAACATCGTTACCGTTGACGAAGGTGCATCATGAGCAAATATCGGATTCGCTCAGGTTCGGCCGAGACCGAGGAGGAAAAGCAGAGCGCATGGCCTTTCAACAGCAGCTAGCCGGCACCGGATAATATAGGAAAATGCGGCACGGCAGCTGATCGGGCTTGTTACGGCTCTTCTGTCGATACTTTTTGGCGTGATGGCACTAAATAGCGAACCGCAGAAGCTGCCTATGTATATGCAGGTCCCTGGGTTGCGCTGGCTTGCGGTTGCCGCCGTTGTTATCTTGTTTGTAGCGTTGTGTGCCGGGCTTGTTGTGGTGTTCCCATTTCAACGAACGTTTGGGACGCATCTGCTCTCCGAACAGCGCGCAGCGTTCGAATCGATCTTGCATGTCCAAATCAGCAGCGCTCACGTCTGCTGTGATTGCATTTCGCATCGGTCTTCTGTGCCTGGTTGCGGTTTTGATTATCGCAATTGTGTTGATGCCGGCGACTACTACGCCATGAAGTTTTATTTCGCGCGCACATAGCTCCCCCACGTCACACCCACCGTCGCGTGTCCCAGCCAGCGCGACACCTGCCGCACATCAGCGCCGCGTCTGACCAGCGCCGTCGCGCGTGATTTGCGCAGATCGTGAAACGTGCATGCCGCGCATGCCGATCGATCCAACCGCGCGTGCGAAACTGACGCTCGAGTGCGGTCTTGTCGACATCAGCAGCGGCTGGGTTACGCGCTCGCCTGGCTGACCCATAGCGCGCGGCGTTGCAGTTCGCGCAGCCAGCGGACCGCGTCGCCGGCGCGTGCGTCAGATAGACACGCCGCGATTTGCCGCCCTTGGCGTTGCGGATCTCGAGATATGGCGTTTCACCGGCCAGCGCCATGTCGCACGGCCGGAGATGCAGTGCCTCGTCGATGCGCAGCATGCCGAAATAGGCGATCGATCGCGGCGATCGCGCGTCGCCGTCCAGCGCTGCGAAGAGTTGCGGACACGGCCGCAGGCGGCAGCAACGCTTCTTCACGCGTGACCCGTTTGCGCCGCGCGTTGCGCTTCGACAACGGTGCAAGTCGCGTACGCCAGTTGTCTTGAGATGCGCGCGCCACGATTGCCACGCCGACATGTGCCGGCGGCCGTCCGGCTCGGTGATCGCCTCGACATCGTCGTCGCCAAGATCGGCGATGTCCCTGCCGGCCGCGTATTGCGCCAGCCACAGCCCATCGGATAGATATGCGCGCAACGTGCCAAGGCGCTTCTTTGATTTCAGCAACGACTCGAGCCAGTGCGCGAGCGCACGCAGGTTTTTGTCTTGCCAGCTTGTCTGCAGCGCCTGCAGTTCGCCGCGGATTGCGTTGCGCACATCGGGCTGGTCGGATCGCCCGCGAAGGATTGCACGCAGCGACTCTTCAGCCTCCTTGAGATCGGCCGTCACTGCGCCATGAACAGCACTCCGCACGGCTTTCTCTCGATCGCCTTTTATGCGTTCAATGCGATCGGTCTGCCCAGGCGTATCGTGCGGCGGCAATTGCGGTTCAGCGGACCAGTCGGCATCGTCGTTGTGCCAAGCGCAGCAAGCCGGTTTCGAGCTGTCCTGCAAGATAGCTGACGATGGGTTTTGCAGTGCCGCGCATGGCCACCGCCCAGCGGATTACTGGCAACCACGCGCTTACCGGCGCAACCGGGATGCCGTTCGCCTTGCACAGCTGCGCCAGTATTGCGTTGATCCGCTTGCGCATGCGTTTGATCCGCCCGCATCGGGCTCGGCTTCGCAGGCCGTGAGCAAATACGCCATCGGCGACAGCACGACGGGCTTGCGTGGCCGGCCGCGTTTGCCGGTTGGCGCACTGCTGTTGAAAGTCAAACTTTTAAGCGCGCACCCGCAGACCGTGTCGACCCACACGCGCAGCCAGCGCGTGCGTTCGGCGTTGCGCGGCACGATCACGCAATCGCCGCGCACATCGAAAACCTGCAGCCGGCACAGTTGTTTGAGCACGCCTTCAAACGTCACGCCTGCGCGAAAGATCAACAGCAGCGCGGTGTGAATGAATTGCGCCTCACGGTCGTCTGGTCTGGTGATTTTCAAGCGCGGCGAGCACGCGCAAATAGTCGGACGGCCGCACGAATGCATTTGCCCGCGCCGAAATCGCATGTGCGCGCGGCGCACGGGCGTAGTTGGCGGCGGCGGCAAGATCGGTTGCAATGTGAGGCTGCAACGCCTCGCGCACCGCGTTGATCGGCCGCACGAGCGTCGCGCGCTGCCGGCGCGATAGCTCGCGGCCTGGCCCGACGCTGGCTTAATGCACGCAAGATGTCCTGGAACAGCGTCGGCCGCACACCGCGCACACGTTTGTCGTCACCCACGCTGAGCACACAGTCTTCAAGCGCGTCGTTGACTGCGTCTTCAACTGTCTTGATAACGGGCATTACTTTCGAAGTGACGCCAAGTGCAGGGTAGTCCAACGCCGTTTCTAGGATGAACATCGCCCGCTCGTGTTCGTCGGCACTGGTTTTGGCGTTGCGCTTAACGAGTGAGCGCAGCCGCTTTGGTTCAGCCTTCTGTTGTTGTGGTTCGAGCGTCGACGGCGTCTCCGCCGTCATCGTCTGAGTCTCCATCGTGTTGTTTCCCCTCTGGCAGTGGCGCGACCAGCGCGCGCAGCGCTGCCCCATCCCTCGCACACAATGCTGATATCACGGCAGTCGTCACGCCCAGCTCGTCGAGCAAGTTGTGCAATACCGGCTCGATCTCAGCCCACATGGCGCCGAGTGACCCATCGGTCGACGGGTGCATCAACTCCGCGCCGGTCGTTTGATGTCCGGTCCAGTAGGCGTCGTGCGCGAAACGCACCCCGCCAGCGATGAAGCGGCTGATCAGGTGATGGCGCAGCGCGTGAAAGCGGATCGCGCCGTCGGACAGATCGCCCTTGAAGCCCGCCAGCACCGCCATCGCGCCGATATGCCGCCACAGATCGTGGCGTTTGAGTGAGCGTAGGCCCGAGCCATTCTGACAATGCAACAAAAATGCCGGCCCAGCGCGCCGATCGCCCAGCACGGCGCGCCACAGCGGCAGCAAGCGCGCCGGGAGCATCAGCGTGCGGCTTTCTTCGGCGAAGCGGTTGCCCTTGCCAAGCAGCGTCACGAGCGGCGGGTCAAAGTCCAGATCGACCGCCGTGGCCGATAACCCGGCGACCTCACCGACGCGCGCGCCAAGGCAAATGCCGGTCAGCAGCGCACAGATGTAGATCAGCGCGTCGTCCCACGCCTGAGCGCGAATGGCGCTGTCAGTCAGACGTTCGTCGAGACGCGCGGCATCGGCCAGACAGGCCTGCACGATGCTGCGCAGCACTTCAAAGCGCACGCAATAGGTCGAGCCGTAGTGTTCGTCTTCGGTTGCACATGCGTCTAGCGCAGGCCACTGCAGCGGTTTGAGCGCCGTGCTCAGCGCCTTCGACCAACCGGCAAGCGCCTCGGCGTGCTGCCTGGATACCTGCGCCAGCAGACCCGCCTGCGCCCGGCCGATCTCGGCGCGCAGATGTGTACGCGTCACACAGCTGTAGAACGAGTGCGAGTACAGCTCCGGGCGCGAACGCCCCGATTGCATCTGCGCGAGCATCGGGTGCACCGATTGCCCGGCGACCATGTGCGACCAGAACGTGTGCCGTAGCCGCGCAAACGTGATCGGCGGACAATCGGGCATGACGGCGCGCGCAGACGAGGTCACGCGCTGGCTGACCCATTCACGCAGCACCTCGCGCGTCAGTTCGTCGCCCTTGGCTGTAACAAACAACAAGCGTGCATTCTTGTCTGGCGCGATGTGCGCACGCTGTTCGGCCAGCCGCATCAGACACCAGCGCCCAAAGCCGTCGAGCACAATCTCGCGCACCGGCGTCGTGGTTTGATACAGCCGCAGGTGGTGGCGCAGCGCGCGCTGCCAGTCGGCGTGATTGTCCGGGTCGAGTTCTTTGTCCGGCACAACGCGCAGCATCTTTGGCAGCTCGGGATAGATCTCGGGGGTGGCGTAGAGCGCGCGGTCGGTTGCGTCAAAGACCAGATGCGCGGCCGGTCTATCCGGTTTCGCGCCAACACAGATATCGGCGAGCTTGAGCACATCCCAGCCCGTGGTCAGGCACAGGTGATACAGCGCCAGCGGCGCAAGCACGTGATACGGCGCGGTCTCTGGCGTGTAGCTGCCGAGCAGCGCGGCATACCCCAGCGCGAGCTGGCGCACCGGCACAGTCGGTGTGTCGTAGAGCGTGACAAAGTTGCGCAGCACAGCCGTCTGCGCGATGTAGTCGCGCCGGGCATAACGCTGCGCCGGCGACATCTCGTCGATGTCGGCCTCCTCTTCGTCAAGATCGTCGCCGAGCGCATCGGACTCGCGCCGGGCCATGGCTGTGTAGCGCGCGGCCGAGAACGTCGCGTCTTCGTCCTCGGGCGGATCGTCATCCAGAATGCGGAAGACGGCCGCGGCATCGGCGCGCTGCAGGCGGTGCCACAGGCCATTGCCGATCCCGCCGGGCAGATCAAGCGCGGCCACAACCACGCCCCAGTAGTCGTTGACCGTGGCGGAACTCAGCGTACGCAAACGGTCTTTGGAGTTGGTGAGAGTGGCGATGTATTGATACAACTCGTGGCGCACGCGCCGGGCCAGCTGGCGGTTGCGATCGAGCTCGGCCAACGGTGGCAACGTCTCCCACGCAAAGCCCTGCATCACTTTGAGCGGCGAGATCTGCGCGCGCAGCGACTCGCGCAAATCGACCGTCTTGCCGTGCAACAGCTGCTGCGCTTTGCGGCACAGCATCAGATGGCAGCGCGCACCGAGCGCGTTGCCGAGCGGCGTGTTGTTGATCGTCAGCGCGAAGGCCAGCACCGGGTTGCTGCGATTGGGTCGCGCCAGCTCCGGGAAGGCGCCGGCGGCCAGTCGCGTCAGCGTCTCGTCCAACGCGTCGAGTGCTGAGAGCAGCTCAGCCGGCGCGGGGCGACCCTCGATGTCGGCCTTGTTGAAGGCGAGGCTGCGCGCCAGGTCGATGCAGATCGCGCGACTCGTTCGCTCGCGCTGGGCGATGCCGGTCGTGCTCGTCCCAAACAGACCCAGCACGCGCTCGGCCAATAGTCCGCCACCGGCCGCTTCGACCAGCGCCTGCATGCGCGGCAGATCCGAGTGATTGCCCGGCAAATTTGTGATCGGCGGCAGATACCGGTCAACCAGATCAGGATTGAGCATGACTTGCTCCTTCCTGGAAAACTCGCACCGGCTTTCTCCAGAGGATTTATTTCCTGAAAACCCAACGCCAGCGTTGGCAAAGAATTGGGCGATGGCTCTGGCGGCTCTCCAAAATGGCGCAAAATCTCGAACTGGCACCATTGCCGCAGGTCACCGCCGGCGCGCCAAAAGTCAGTCAGATCTTTGCCGGGCAATTCGGCCGGAAGCGCCGCCCGTCGAACGCGCTGTGAAAGCAGTTGCCAGGCGTCTGCCGCGCGTGATCCGGCGCTGTCGGCGTCGTAGGCGGCAAGCAGCTGGCGCATCGGCAGGAGGCTGGTCAGCCAGCGATCGCCCAGCCGCGCAGATGCGCTGCCGAGTGTCGCCACACCGGCAAGATCACCCACACAACGATGCAGCAGCATGGCGTCGAACTCGCCCTCGGTCAGCACGGCTGTTGTCTGCCCGGCGAGCGTGCGCGCGCCAAAGAGCGCCGGTCGGCCGCCTTTGACGTGGATGTATTTCGGCGTCCCAGCGGCGCGCCGAATTTTGAGCGACCAGATCTGCCCGGCTTCGATACACGGGATTACGATGCCGCGCGGCACGAAGAATTCGCCGATGCGGCGCGCGGACGCGTTAAAGCCGATCCGCCAGTCTCGCGCCGTTGCCTCGTCGATCCCGCGCTGCGCTAGCCAGTGCCGGGCGCGTTTGCCGCTGCCGGCAGATAGCGCGGCCTCGCCCAGCTGGATCGCGTCAAGCGCCGAGCGTTGCCAGCTTTCGGATGGCGGGCCAGCGCAGACCGGTGCTGCATGCGCATGAACTGCTATGCAGCCCAACCCACCGGCAATGCGCATGAGCTCGTCGCAGGCTTGCTTGAAATCCAACCCCAGCCGGGCCTGCAGCCAGTTCAGCGCGTCGCCCGAAGTTGCGCAGCGGCCAAAACAGACCCAGCGCCGGCGATCTGGCGCGATCGCCAGGCTCGGGTGCCGGTCGGCGTGGCACGGGCAGCGATACATCAGCCAGCGGCCCTGCGTGCCGACGGGCTGACGCCCGGTGCGTTCAAAAACGGTCGGGAGATCGACCGTGGAAAGTAACTGTTGAATATCCATGGTGTGTATTGGGGGGATGCCATGACAGTATTGACAGCATAGACTTTATGACTGATTGACAGCTGGACAGTAACGACCTGATTGCGTCGTATCTGTCCAACTGTCTATGTGTCAATACCGTCAATACTGTCATGGCACTCCCGGACAATCAGACTTTTTGAACCAGCGTGTAACTCACCGTGGCCGGCCCGCGTTTGTTGGCAAACTGCTCTTCGAACAGAATGCGGTCGGCCACCATGCCGTTGACGACCTTGAGCAGGTCTTCGCGCCGGCAATTCAGCGTGCGCAGCAGCTCGCGCCGTGTGACACGGCCGCCCTGTGACTTGATCGCCTGGCGGATGCGATCTTCAAGCCGTGATTCGCTGGTTTGCTGTGTATCGTCAACAAGTTGGTGCAGATACCCGCGCCAGCGTTCGACGATCAGCTGCGCGATGTGCCAGTGCCTCAGCGTGAGCTGCGGCGTCTCGCGCCAGTCGTCGAGCGTCGCCAGAACGGTTGCGATCTTGAGCGCGGTTGTGGCCAGCCGGCCATAGGGCGAGAACAGCATCTCATCGACCGCCCCGGAGACCAGCATGTCGCGCCCGGTGGCATGCGTGTAGCGCTGCCAGGCATCGCGCGCGTCGGCTGCAAATTCGATCTCAAGCGCCGGCGGCCAATCCACCCGCACACCGTCGGCATCGTGGATCACCGCCGGCATTGCGAGTCGTTTGAAGGCCAGCGTATTGAGCGCCTCAGCCAACGCTGTTGGCGGCTCAACCGGCGCCATATCAAACACAAACGGCGGGATCTCGGCCGGTTTGCCGATCAGGCCGATGCGCGCCCACAGCCCGTCCGACCAGTGTTTGGCGCTGCGCAGCTGGCCGCGAATCGCATCCGGCGTGGTCGCGCCAACAAACGAGAGATAGCCGTTCAGGATCGTCTGTTTGCCGCGCCCGACCGTTTGCAGCGTTTCGTGCTCCGGGCAGTCATACAGCGCCAGCAACAGCGAGAGCAGCCCGGCTGTGTGATCGCGCTTGAACGCGTCGAGCAGACGCCCGGCCTCGTCCAGCACCCACAGCCGCTGGCCGGCAAAACGCCGCGAATCGCGCCAGTCGGCCTGCTCGGTCTTGCCCCACGCTTCGAACGTCGGCGGCTTGATCAGCCCCATCTCCATCGTCAGCGACTCGGGCGTCTGCATGTCGGGCAGCAATAGCTCATCGAGCCTGGCCAGCTTGAGCACGCTGCGCATGACGTTGAGCGCCGTGGTCTTGTGATACAGGGTCGACGGCGCGACGATCAGCACATACAGGTTTGGGAACACTGTCAGCGCCGACCAGGTCAGCCGCACACGCCGGGCAATGGCAGCTGACCCTGCGGCAAGCGCCAGCGCCAGATGAAAGTCGATCGGCGACATGCTGGCCGCGCGTTTGGCGTAGGCGCAATATCTGCCGACCCAATGGTCGCCCAGCAGCTCAAGCGGGTCGCCTTCGATGCGCGCCCGCGCCGGCAGCGCCGGAACGAGCAGCGGTATCGCGGGCTGTAAACGCTGGCGTTGGGTCCTGTTTAAAGATCGCGCTTTTTATCGCATTGGCTTCAGCCGCTGGCAGCGACGCCAGCCTTTCTTGAAATGCCTGTAAACGCGAATCTGGCGCTGCAAGCACCGCGCTGATCAGATGCCGATATGGCTCGGCATAGCGCTCAAGTTCAATAGACTTTGGGATCGGTGATCCCGCCAAAAGCTGCGCAAGAAGCAGCACAGCGTCTTCGTGAGTAATCATGTTTCTCCAAAAATTTAGAAAAGGCCATGAGCACAAGACGCAAAAAACCAGCCCGCTGCTTGACAGGGGTTGTATACTCATTTCAAGTAAGTTTGAGACGAGGGCCGGCTTTTGCGGTGCTCAACACAGGAGAGCCGTTGTCGCGGCTCTTCTGCGTTTTTCCGCTAGGGTGTCGGTGGGCTTACGCCAGCGTTTATGGACTCATGGTGGCCACCTCCGGGTGTTGTAGGTCTGATGCAAGCGCGCGTTGCACATCCGACCAATCGGCCAGAGACAGTGCACGCTGGGTATCGGGTTCATCAAGATCAAGCGCCTCGCACACATCGAACAGCACGAGCGCGGCCGGGAAGACGCCATCCGGGCACGCCGCTTCAAGCGACTCGCGCAACAACAGGACGCGATGCGACTCAAACACATGGTGCGCGCAGGCAAGCGCCTGTTCGATCTGGCGCAACAACGCAAAAGGATGGATCTGGGCGCACAGCAGCGTCCGGCCCGTTGTCTCGCGCACGTTCTGCGCCGCCAGCGCGATGATTTGAACAAGAAAGCAATTGAGGGTCATGCCTCTGGCTCCTCGCGCACGCGCGGCAACTGTGGCGCGGACTAGCTTGAACGCAAAGCGCAGCTTGCAGGTATGCGGCGTGCGCAGCGACCGCAGATCCAATTGGCCGCTGGCGTACACCCGTAAACCAGCCGCGAGCAAATGCGCAGCGATATCCGACTGACTGCAGCCAAGCGACTGCGCAATCGCCGTAAACCCGATCGGGGATCTCGTGCCCGAGGTCATATGTCGTCTTTGAGCGCACGGCATCGGCCGCCGCGCGTTTCGTGCTGCGCGAACGACGCGCAGTGGGGAAATCAGAGCTGTTTGTCATCGCAAATTAATCTGGTGACTTCAAATACGCCAGCGTTTTTGAGTCACCATACGAATCCATCCATGTCCTGCGACCAGTTGTGCGCTTTCGTCGGGTTTGTTCTCACTGGCAACAGCCCAATGCATGGCATGTCCGCGCAATGCGGACTTAACCGTGATCGCGCGCAGCTTGTGTCGGGACGCGGCTGAGCAGTTCGATCAGATCGTCGTCTGCGCCGACGGCGAGTGTGAGCTTGATCCCGACATGTTTGACGTCATAGGTCCGGCGTGGTCGCGACATCAAGCACGCTCCTGCTCGGGTACACAGCTGGCTTGGGTTGCCGTGCCAGCGCCAGCTTGCGCAACCCGCGCGCGATCGATAGCACCGGGTCGTCTGGAAACACCGCGCGGCCGGCAAACTTTCGGATCAGCGCTTCACGCAACAACAGCGCGCCGCCACCCACCACCAACACCGCTGCAAACCGTCGAAACGCTTTGCCCCATTGCGATTCGATCTGGCCAAAGACCTCGCGCGACCAGATCGGCAGCGCCGTGGTCGTGTCGAGCCGCCCATCACGCAACATCACATCCAATTCACCGCGCGAATACTGCCGCTCGCTGTTGATAATCTCGATCAGCCGCCGCACCCCTGACGTGCTGCCGGCGGTAAAGCGCTGCACCGGCGCCCTGTCGCGCACGACAAGCAGCTCGATCGTGTTGAAGCCAATCGACAGCACGCCAACCTCGCTCGTGATCAATTTGCGCTTGAGCGGATCGATCTGTCCAGCCTCGTCAAGCACATAGTCGAAAATACGCGGCCGCAGGCTGGCTCGTGCAGCGCGCATCGATCACGTCAACGGCATAGTCGACGCCATCGGCCTGCCAGGCGTGGTTGCCGTCGCAGCCACTTGCGCACCGCGTCGGCGTTTGCAGCCGCTTCATCGCCGGACATCAGTTTCGAGCGGCAGACCGGCCATCACCGAAATCGGCTTAGTGAATGCACCGAACTGCTGTGCATAGCGCGTCAGGCCGGCGTAAAACAGCGCATGCATTTCCGGCGCGCCGGTCAGCGGTCATAGTCGAGGTTCTCGATCGGGCGCCCCCAATCGTGTGCGCCTTCGCCGACATAGAACCCGCCGCGCGCAGTCTTGATCAGCAGCGGCGCGCGCCGCGTAGAAAGTCCGAGCATGCTGCCCGCCCGCGCCACGCCGTCAAGCGCAACCTGCGAAAGTACCTGCAGACCGCCCTGCGCGCCATACAGTTTGTTGGCGCCCATGCCAAGATCGGCTCCGAACAGTGATACATCTGACATCGTTATTTCTCCTGCTGGTTTTCCCAAAGCTGAGGGCAAAATGTCTCCCAAAGTTCGGTCGCCCCAATTCGCATGAAAATGGCCTAATTCGGCCTAGGTTTCCAGATTCCCTAAATCGCCTAAGTTGGATCCAGCGCGCGCGATTTCCACAAGCTCCGGAGTCACGCTGCGGCCGATCCGATGGCCGCGCGCATTGGTCTGCACGGGTGTCAACCAGCCAATCAGCTCCCAACGCTTGGCGAGAGCGAGCACAAACTCACGGCTGAGCCTGGTGTGTTCAGCCAGTGCGTTGATGCGAAAGAACCCGCCGCACTGCGCGATGGCCGCCCGCACACAGCGGCGCTCGTCGTCGGACAGCTGCGTCGCGCTGGCAGGCTGCTGGCGCGGATATCGCGAGCGCGTCAAGGTCGAGCGTGAACGCCTGCGCCTCGATCAATCGCGCACGAAATGAGAGCAGCAAGCGCCCTGGTTGCTTCGCCAACTTCTCGGCGCCGCTCTGGCCAAGGATGATCTGCGACTCGTGACGGCTGGTGACGGGCAACGCGATGCGCGTGCTCAGGTTTGCGCGCAACAGCCCGCGCAGACTTTCGGCATCCGGACGCTGGGTGGCGAAGATCGGATGCACACCAAACGCGCCACAGCGCGCAACCAGATCAACAATCACCGGTTCGGCCTCTGGTGGAATAAAGGCCGCTTCGTCGATCAGCAGCACAAGCGCCGGGAGTTTTGCTCGGCTGCGCGCGTTGTATTCGGCCAGCGATGTCGCACCGAGCGACTTGAAGGCCATCTCGCGTTCGTGCACCGCGCTCACAATTGGCGCTAGCGCATCGCGCAGATCGTTTGCCACACTTACGCCGGGCAGCTGGCTGTAACGCCCAAATTCGAGGCCGTTCTTGCCGTCCCACAGAAACTGGCGTGTTTGGCCGCCGCGCGCCAGCGCCTGAATCCAGCTGTGCAGCAAGCGCGTCTTGCCCATGCGCCGTGCACCGCCGATCAAGACCGCGTCAAGCTCTGGCAGCGCATGCCACAGCGCGCCGCGTTTACTCATCCCAATTGGCACATGCAGCGGCGATACCTGTCTGTTCCAGTCCAGCGCTTTTGCGGTAAGTTCAACGTGCGGCTCCGGGTGATACGCGACCTGGATAAACGCGCCGCGGTGATTGGTGAACACAACATCGCGTCCCTGACAGGCGGTCTGGATGTGATGACGTGTGCGCTCGGAGAGTAATCGCTCGATGTTGGTGATACCGGCTGGGTCGATGATGCAAATGGCGCGGTCTTCTCGCGCGCAGACGTGGATAACGCCATCGGACCGGACCAGCCCCTGATTCACGAGCACGCGCCAGACCTTGCCGGCGAGGTCTGTGCTTAGCGCACGGTTGAGGTTAATCATGGTTTCCTCTGGCGTGCCAGTCTGCGTCGAGTGCAACCATGGCATGTGTATCCGCCACCTGCGGCTCAGGCAGCTGCGGCACGAAGCGGATCTGGGGGGTAGGGCGAACTGCATGTGCACTGCGCCGCGCAGACTCGGGCGCGAGGCTGACGCCCTCCAGGATCTGCGCATGCTCAGTGACAGTGGCGTCGATCGCATCGGCGCTGACCTGATGCGCGGTGAGACCGCCAGGCGTCAACTGCAAGATCGCGCCGGGCGAACGCCACGGCATGATGATGCTTTGCCGGCCGGCCCGGTCTGGTTCGGGAAACACCACCAATTGGCCGGTGATGTCGCGCACGATGCGCAGGCGCAAAAGTAGCGCATCGGCAATCCGCAAGCAGCTCGAGGTGAGCAAGGCGGCTGTGGTCAGGCCGAGCAACAACAAACCAACAATGCGCAACGGCTCGGCCACGGTGGATTGCCAATCAGCCAGCGATCGTTCGGTATGTTGTTGAAGCGCGATGGCCTCTGCAGTGACCTGGGCTGCGACGACTGTGGCGACACCGTCACGCGCAAAAGCCTCCTCGGTGGCGCGCAAGCGGGCGATCGCAGATGCTTGTGTTGCCGCCAGTCGTGCTTCATCGGCACTCGTTTGCAGTGTCAGGGCCGTGGCTGTGGCGGCCATGATGATCCTGGTGGCCTGTAATTCGAGTTGCTGGCTCGTGGCCTGGGCGCGTGCTGTGCTGGTTGTCGCGACGAGGCTAAGCAGTTGGGCAGCGTCGTGTGCTTTCACGGCGGCGGCAGAGGCTGTAGCCTTTGCGATGCTGATGCTCGACAGGTCATCCGGTTCGACCGCGGCGATCGCTGCGGGAATTGGCACTTCATCCAGCTCACCCTGCGCTGCGACGCCACAGCCAACCTGCAACGTCATCAAAACAAGCAGGCAAATGATTCGAACACTCATTCGTCATCTCCCTGCTCGTGGCGTGCCCATTCCGCGGCAATATGCTCGGGTAGGGCAGGGATGACGGCCGGCGCCAGTTTGTTGGCGAAACGCAGACTAAAACTGTGCTTTGTGCGGTGTGTGACGAGATTGAGCTCGTTGGCGTAATACCGTCGTAGCCCCTCAGCCATCATGTGCATGGCGACATCGCTCTGGCTGCAGCGCAACTGAACTGCGACGGCGTAAATCGCGTCGGCGAGTGCCTGTGTCAGGTCGTAAGTGGCTTTGAACCGATCGTATCTGCGTGTGCCGCGTGGCCGCTTGGGTTGGCGCGGCTGGGAGGGTACTTGATCCTGCATTTGACTCCTTGTATGAAAAATCGGCGGATATACGAGGCCGCGTCATTCAGACAGGTAGGCAATGCAACAAAAAATGCAAGATATGGTGGAAAAGCAAAAACCACATGCGTTATGCATGTGGTTTGGAACGGAAGTGACGGGATTCGAACCCGCGGTCTTCGCCGTGACAGGGCGACGTGTTGGGCCGCTACACTACACCTCCATGGCCGTAAGCCCGTCGAATATACCACAAACACGCGCACGTTTTCGCGCAAGCGCCACGCAAATTAGCGTCAGGGAAGCGGTGACAGATTGATTGCTTCAGTGTCCGTGCCAACGTGTAGGGCTGGCTTCGATGTATCTGCGCGTTGCCTCCAGCCGCGCTCAATTGCATGTGGCCATCGACAATGTTCCGAGCTAGGGCACGCGCCGATGTGTGCAGAACGTCACGAAATAGGCGCCAACCGACGCATAGTTGTAGCCCGGCAAGCGAATTGAGCGCCGCCCGTGACGTTGCGGATCGTAGGACATACGGGTTCCTCCAAGATGGTCACAGGGGCACGCGTGATTTCACGATATGGTGAATTTTGTGAGGGCGGGGCGCATATGGGGGCGTGGGTGGATGGCCGTGGGCGGGGGTGGCCAATCAACCGTCCGCGCAAACCAAGGTCGCGATCGCGACACTGCCAAATAATTCCGGCCACATCTGGATCCGGCCGACATAATCGCTGCGCTCGACCCGCGCGCCCATATGCTTCGCAAACGCGGCAAAGTGAACCAGCGTGATCGCCCGTTCACGCATCTCGCTAGACGCAAGCTCCGGACCAAACCCGGCCCCGCGCAGCATACGCAGGCGTTTGCGCCAATGACCGGCGTTGTCGAACGAAATCACCGCGCGTTTGCCGACACGCAGCATCTCGCGCACAACCGGCTCGGGTTTGTCCAGCAGCGCCAGCGTCTGGCTGAGCACCACCGTGTCAAACGCGGCATCAGGGTAATCTGCCAACCCCTCTTCGATGTTGCCCTGCCGCACCGACAGCCCGCGCGCAATGCAGGCGCGCACCGCGGCTTCGTTCAATTCGATCCCGCGCGCCACCACCTGCTTCTCTGCCACCAGGCGCGCCAGCAGCGCGCCATCGCCGCAGCCCAGGTCGAGAACTTTGCTCCCGGGCGTGACAGCAGCCACGATGGCGTTGAGGTCGTGGCGGTAGGGGATCATGTTTGAGGTTGACAAAAGAAGAAAGTGCCCACGGGGGTTAGAACTTTGCGCAGCAGCAAGCTTTTGCAAAGCCGGCCCCTAAGCACATTAAAAACGTTAGGTGCCTGAAGCACCTTCTTCCTCATCCTACACAGCTTTCTAGAAGTCTGGCAAAACAAAGCAAATCTTTGGCCGAATTCACTGTCCCCGCACTCCGCGCGAAGCGCGGGGATGGTGAATTCGGCACCAAAACAGTTTGCCTTGACGCGCTACTAAACTAGCGCAATCACCCGGCTCGGTCCGCCCGTGGCACCTTCAAACTTCGGCCCGCCGACGACGACGGTCGCACCGCGCGCGGGCAGCTGGCTGAGGTTCGCCGCGCATTCGATGCCCCAGCGGTTGGCTGGCAGCCACTTGTAATGCACGGCGAAGTCGGCCGATTGCCCATAGTCGAGGCTGAGTGTGTCGACCATGATGCCTTTGACCTGGCGCTGCTCAAGCATAAAGTTGATCGCATCAATGTGAAAGCCGGGAAAGTGCATGCCGCCCTTGGCGTCGGCGTTGCGGAACTTGTCAGACTTGACGTGCGCGTCCCAGCCGCTGTTCATCGCCACGATGGCGCCAAACGGCAGCTTGCCGTATTTGCGTTCCCATGCTTTTAGATCGTCAAGCGTGACCTGAGCATCCGCGTTGCCATCGGCTTTTGCGCGGATATCGGCGATGCACAGCGGCCCGACCAGATTCTCGACCGGTATTTTGTCGGCCGATTGTGGGCTGTCCGAGAAGTGGAACGGCGAGTCCATGTGCGTTCCGGTGTGCTCGTTGAAGCGCCAGGTCTTCAGGTTGTAGCCGTCGCGCTTGAGGAGAAAGACCTCCTGCGAGTCGATCTGGTTGGCGCCGCCGAACGTCGGGAAGCCGGCGCCGACAGTGTGCGTCAAGTCGACGACCTTGTTGACCGTCAGCTTAAACGGCGAGAAAAGCCTTTCGTCGGCCATCACCGGCGCTTCCAACAGCGCGGCTGAAGCGGCCGCTGCCGCACCGGCTGCCGCGGTTTTCAAAAAACCGCGCCGGTTCATTAGCGTCTTCATCTGCATCTCACAAACTGGTACACACATAGTTTTCTCCTGTCACTTGGCGCTTATGCGCGAAATTGTCCAGTCGAGCGACGGTGACCATGATGTGTGCGTCTTGGCTGTCGTAGTGGGATGCGTCGCTCACCTGTTGAAAGCGGCCGGGAAGCCTCCCGGCCGCTTTCAACTCGATTCGATTTTAGGGGTGTTGCATTTATCCGCCATTCACCAATGTGCAAACTGTGCTCTCTATTCGCAAAGGTTGCGCTTTCGATCGCAGCGGTTGCGTCATCACTTGACGCGCTTTAAAAAGTCGCGCGCGAGTTCGCCGAGCCGGTCGACTTCGAGTAAAAATGCGTCGTGGCCATAGTTGCTTTCGATGTCGACATAGGTCACATCGATGCCGCTGCGCAGCAAAGCGCGCACCAGTTCTTTTGACTGCCAGCTCGGATAGAGCCAGTCCGATGTGTAGCTCATCACCAGAAACGGGCAGGTCGTTTTGCTAAACGCGGCTGCCAGCGAAGGTTCGCCGTAGGACAGGTCGAAGTAGTCCATCGCCTTGCTCAGATACAAAAACGAGTTGGCGTCGAAACGTTTGGTAAACGACTCGCCGCGGTAGCGCAGATAGCTCTCGACCTCGAATTCGGTCTCAAACGTGTAGTCGTATTTTGTGTGATTCTGCAGACGCCGGCCAAACTTTTCACGCATCGATTCGTCGCTCAGAAAGGTGATGTGGCCGATCATGCGCGCGACCGCCAGCCCGGCGTTGGGCGGGTTGGCATCATAGTAATTGCCGCGGTTCCAGTTTGGGTCGGCGTAGATCGCCTGGCGCGGCACCTCGTTGAGCGCGATGGTCTGCGGCGACAACCGCGCCGTGCTGGCCAGCACGATGGCTGAACGCACGCGCTCGGGAAAGCTGACCGTCCACTGCAACGCCTGCATGCCGCCCATGCTGCCGCCTGTCACACTGAGCAGCTTTTCGATGCCAAGATGATCGAGCAGCAACCGTTGCGCAGCGACCATGTCCGCGATCGTCAGCATCGGAAATGTCAGCGCATAGGGTTTGCCGGTGGCCGGGTTGATCGACGCCGGCCCGGTGCTGCCGGCGCATCCACCAAGCGTGTTTGAACTGATCACGAAGTATTTGTTCGTGTCGAAGGCTTTGCCTGGGCCGACCGCGTCGTCCCACCAGCCGGGTCTGTCGTCATCGGCCGAGTAGCGCCCGGCGACGTGCGCGTCGCCGCTCCAGGCGTGGCAGATCAGGATCGCATTGCTGCGATCCGGGTTGAGCGCGCCATACGTCTCGTAGGCCAGCGTAAATTCACTGAGCGCCGCGCCGCTTTGCAGCGGCAACGGCGCGTTGTGGTGGAAGAGCTGCGGTACGACGATCACGAAGTCTTTGATGCTTTGCCCAGCTTGGTGGCGGTCTTTACTTCGATCAGCTTGCCCGATTTGACATCGTAGATGTAGCCGTAGATCGCGATCGACTTCGGCACCAGCGGGTGATTGCGAATGCGGCGCACATCCTCGGTGACGCTGTCATTCTGGTCTTTGATCGTGAGCCAGTCGATGTAGCGCGCTTCAGCTGAGCCCGGGCCGGAGCCGACGTCTTTGAAGCCTTCGGCAGTGATCGCGGCGGTCTCGAGGCTGCTGGCCAGCAGGCCGCGCATGATGTCATCGGTGAAATACTCCATGCCGCAGTCGGTGTGGTGGATCACAAACCACTCGCGCGTGCCGAGCAGCTTGTACGAAATCACGAGCGAACGGATCGCATCGTCGCTGGCGCGGCCGCCGGCGTTGCGGATCACGTGCGCGTCACCTTCGCTTAGCCCGGCGTATTTGGCCGGATCAAGGCGGGCGTCCATGCAGGTCAGAATTGCGAAGTGACGGCCAGGCGGCAATGGCAGATTCTTTTTGTCGCCGAAATCTTTTGCGTAGGCCGCGTTTGCGGCGAGGACTTGATTGTGTACTTTGCTCATCTTGCTCCTAAAGGCGGGCAGTGGTGCGCGTTGCGCGCACCACTGCCCGCAACTGTATGCGGGCTCGCCCCTGGCGATGTTTATTGACGAACCTTACGCCGCGACTTTTGGCGCGGCGACCGCGATGGCCAGCGCTTGATCGAGATCCCACAGAATATCGTTGATGTCTTCGAGGCCGATGCTCAGGCGCACGAAGTCGTCAGTCACGCCGGTTTGCGCCTGCTCCTCGGCCGTCAGCTGCGAGTGTGTGGTTGAGGCTGGGTGAATCGCCAGCGACTTGGCATCGCCGATGTTCGCAACATGCGAGAAGAGTTTTAGATTGTCGATAAATTTGCGGCCGGCGTCTTTGCCGCCGCGAATGCCAAAGCCGAGCAACGACGTAAGTCCCTTTGGCGCGACGCGCGCGACTTCGGCCTTCCACTTGTAGTCGGGCAGGCTGGGGTGATTCACCCAGGTCACGGCCGGGTGCTTGATCAGATGCGCGGCGACGGCGTTCGAGTTGCTGATGTGGCGGTCCATCCGCACGTGCAACGTCTCGATGCCGATCAGATTCAGCCACGAATTAAACGGCGACTGCGACGCGCCGATGTCGCGCAGCAAGGTCAGACGCGCCTTCAGGATAAAGGCGGGCGGGCCGAGCGCGGAGTAGGTCAACCCGTGATAGCTCGGGTCGGGTGTGTTGAAAAGCGCATCGTGGCGGCGGCTGGCGCTCCAGTCGAACTTGCCGGCGTCGACGATCACACCGCCGACGCTCAGACCATGGCCACCGAGGAACTTTGTGGTGGAGTGCACCACGATGTCGGCGCCGTGCTCTATCGGGCGGAGCAAATACGGCGAGGGCGTGGTGTTGTCGATGATCAGCGGCAGGCTGTTCTCGTGCGCGATTTTTGCTACAGCCTCAATCGGGAACAGGTTCAGGCGCGGGTTGCCGACGCTCTCACCGTAGAACGCGCGCGTGTTGGGTTTGACCGCCTTGCGCCAGCCGTCGAGATCATCGGGATCGACAAATGTGGCCTCGATGCCGAGCTTTGGCAGCGTGTGCCGGAACAGATTCCAGGTGCCGCCGTAGATCGCGGTTGAAACCACGATGTGGTCGCCGGCCTGTGCCAGGTTGAGCACCGCAAATGTTTCAGCCGCCTGACCAGATGCAGTGACCAGCCCGCCGACGCCGCCTTCGAGCTGTGCGATGCGTTGTTCGGCCACATCGTTGGTTGGGTTCATCAACCGCGTGTAAATATTGCCGAACTCTTTGAGCCCGAACAGATTAGCGGCGTGCTGCGTGTCTTTGAATTGATACGACGTGGTCTGGTGCAGCGGCGCCGCGCGCGAACCGGTTGTCGGGTCGGGGGCAGTGCCGCCGTGCAAAACAATTGTTTCAAGGCCGAACTTTCTATCTGTAGACATGATTTTCCTCTCGCGAAATATGCAGAAGATGAAGCCGGGTGTAAGCCGGGCTTAAGCCCGGCTTACACCCGGCTTCATCTTCTGCGTCACATCGAAAAACAAAATCGCCCTCTTGCGCGGAGTGACAAGAGGGCGAAACACGTGTTTAGCAGACCTCCTCTCATCTTCCAGCTTCTGTCGGACTTGGCACCTTAATGATTTAGGTTGCCGCGGTTTCGTCGGGCCGTTCCCTCCACCGCTCTGGATAAGAGTGCGCGCCATAGAGACGCGTGCGCTACAAGCTATTCAGTTTTTAGATTCCAAAAGAATACTGATTCCACAACGCATTGTCAAGTCCACGCCGTCGAAACGTATGCCAATCGCGCAATCGACGTGCGAATGGGCGGGGCGCGCAAGGCGCCTTTTCAGGACCGATATTTGCCGTTGATGGTGACGTATTCGTGTGACATGTCGCAGGTCCACACGGTGGCGTAGCTTTGGCCGATGCCGAGGTCGATGTGGATCTCGACATCCTTCGGCCGCATGGCGTTGGTGGCGTCGGCATCGTTGTAGTCGGTCGGTTGGCCGTAGGCAAACACATGCACGCCGCCAAACCAGAGGGACATGCGGGCCGGGTCGACGTCTTCGCCGGAATAGCCAGCCGCGCACACGATGCGGCCCCAGTTGGCGTCTTCACCGTAGAACGCGGTTTTGACGAGCGGCGAGGTCGCGATGGTGCGGCCGACCTTTTCGGCCTGCTTCTCGGATGCCGCGCCAGTCACCAGAATCGTGATGAACTTTGTCGCGCCTTCGCCATCGCGCGCGACCTGTTTGGCCAGGTCGATGCAGGCGTCTGTAAGCGCTTCCTCAAATTCTTCGCGCGAGGGTTTGACGCCGCTGGCGCCGTTGGCCAGCACGAGCAGCGTGTCGTTTGTGCTCATGTCGCCATCGACCGTGATGCGGTTGAACGAGCGTTTGGCCGCGCTTTGCAGACACAACCGCAGGCGCGAGGCCGAGACGACCGCGTCGGTGACGACCACGCTGAGCATGGTGGCCATGTTCGGGTGAATCATGCCGCTGCCCTTGGCGGTTCCGACCAGGCTGTAACCTTCGCGCTGCAGCAATGTGGTCTTTGGCACGGTGTCGGTGGTCATGATCGCATGCGAGGCCGCGGTGATCTCGGGCGTCAGATTTTTTGCGGCGCTAAAGATGCCGCTGCGCAATTTGTCCATCGGCAGCTGCACGCCGATCACGCCGGTGCTCATGGTCAGCACGCGCTCGGGCTCAGAGATATGCAGCTCGGTCGCCACGGCCAGCGCGCTGTCTGTCGCGTTGCGCAGGCCTTCGTCGCCGGTGCAGGCGTTGGCGCACCCGGCGTTGATGAGCACCGCGCGCAGTGAGCTCGCATGCGTCTTGAGGATCGCCTGACCGCGCAAAACCGGCGCAGCCTTGACTTTGTTGGTCGTGAAGACGGCGGCCGCGTTGCAGTCGTTGTCGCTCACGATCAACGCCACATCCGGATTGCCGTTCTTCTTGATACTGGCAGCCACGCCGGCTGCCCGAAAACCCTGGGGAAGCTGTGTCATGCAGCAATTGTATTGCGATACGCAAAATGTGATGTTGCGGCATCAGCGGCCGGGAGGCGGCCCGGCCGCCTCCCGGCCGCTGATGCCGCACGCGGCGGCGCTACAGCGTTACTTCGCGGCCGGACTTTGCCGACGCGTCGATGGCCTCCAGCACGCGAATAACCTGCAGCGCTTGCTCAGGCAACACTTGTAACGGTGATTTGCCGCGCACCGCTTCGACAAATGCGCCGATCGCTTTCACCCAGGCCACTCCCTCGGGTTTATAGCTGCTGATGTCCGGCTCGCTCTCGGTGATCACGCCGTCGACGGCATGGTATTGCTTGAGCGTGGGGTTTGGCGAGTAGTGCATGGCGCGATCGAGGCCGCCCTGCGCGCCATAGATCGTGACGCGGTCTTCTGTCGGCCCCATTGCGGCCCAGGTCACACGCAGGTGAATTTGCGCGCCGCCCTTGAGCGTGAGCGTGGCCATGGCGGTGTCATCGACATCAAAACGGCCCTCGGTTTTGCGGTCGATCCCCCAGCCACCGAGGCCGATGGCCTGTTTGCCGAGCTCGCTGCGCAGCAGGCCTTTCACCGCCACGACCTTTGGGAAATCCAGCACATACAGGATCATGTCGAGCATGTGCACGCCGATGTCCATCAATGCGCCGGCGCCGGCCATGTCTTTGTTGGTGAACCAGCCGCCGTAGCCCGGGATGCCCTGCTGGCGGATCCATTTTGACTCGGCGAAATAGACTGTGCCGAGCGCGCCAGACTGCGCGATCGCGCGCATGGCCTGCGCGGTGGCATCGAAGCGCATGTGCTGGTTGATGCTGAGCAGTTTGCCCGCGCGCTTGCTGGCGGCGATCATCTTTTTGGCCGCGTCCACGCTGATCGTCATCGGCTTCTCGCACAGCACGTGTTTGCCGGCTTTGAGCGCGGCGATGCTGACCGGGGCGTGCAAGACGTTTGGCAGACCGATCGAGACAATGTCGATGTCCGGGCGCTTTAGCATCGCGGTGTAATCGTCATACGCGTCGGCGATGTTCATGCGCGCGGCGACATCCTGCGCGCGCTGCAAATTCGCATCGCAAATCGCTGCAACCTCGACGCCCGCCGCGTTGAAACCCGGAATGTGTCCCTTTTGTCCGATTTCGCCGGCGCCAATTACGCCGGCCCGAAGCACTTTGTTCTTCATGGTGGCGCTGTTCTACACGATGACGCTGCGGGCGGCAAGTTACCCACGGGCAACTTGCCGCCCGTCTTACGGCGCTGGTTTTGCAATCACGGGCAAGAACAGCTTATTCTGCGTTGGCGGAGTGATCTGTATGGTCGGCGTCGCAAGGGATGGCGTCGCAGTTGGCGGGATGACGAACGGCGTCGCCGTCGGCACGATCGGCCCGGGCGTGGGTGTCGGACCCTGCACGCACCGGTAGATCAGCACGTTATCGAATACCGCCTCGTAGGCGCCGCCGTCGTTGGCGATCAGCGATAGGTTCGATGTCGCGCTTGTGGCGATAAACACGGTCGTGAGTTTGATAAACCCGCTGCCCGATGTCACCCTGGTGATCTTTTCGGTCGCGCCCAGCGCGCCAAACCCGGCGTTACTGGCAATCGCGTGGATGCCCGCGTTTGGCGAGGTCGCCACGCTGATGACGCGGTTGATGCGCAGATCGAGCGTCACCGAATACAGCGTGCCAACCGTGGCGCTAAACGCCTGGTTGAGCGTGCCGGTGCCGCTCAGCACGGCGGTTTGGTTTGTGGCTTTGAAGCGGCCGGGCACAAACTCGGTCCAGCCAGTCAGGTTGTTTGAGAAGTCGCCATTTTGTAGCAGATTTGGCGCGGCGCAGGTCGTCGATGGCGGCACGATGATGGCGGCCTGCGTTTCAAACGCACCGGCATCGCACTTTGAGACGCCATCGCCGTTGCCGTCTTTTGGCCGTGGCAGGCCGCGTTGATCGATGTTGCTGACGCTGGCCAGCGCGCAGCCCGCGTCGGTTGCGCTGTCGATCGCCGGGCTATTGGTCGCGAGCGAGAACGAGTAGGTTGGGCCGCCGTTGTCTTTGAGCCCGAAGGGGTCAAGCCGGACATCGACGCCGGGGCCGATGCCGCACGACGCGTCTGTGCCAAAGTTGCCGCCGCCATTGATCAGCGGCGCGCCGCAGTTGGTGGTGTTGCCAGCGATTGGGTTCACGATCACTGTATTCGTCACGGTGATGCTGCTGTTGCTCACGATCGCTGTGGCGGTTGAAATGGGGATGCCGGCGCCGACCGCGCCAAGCGTGTTCGAAAACAACGATGTGTGGATCAGCTCGATCTTTTGGAATGTGGGTTCGACAAACAGCGCCGAACCGATGCGCGCGTTGTTGTACGCGATCGTGCTGTTGACGATGCGCGCCGGACCGGCCTGTAAGTAAATGCCGCCGCCGTTGCCCGGCGTGCCGTCCTTGTTGTTGAAGTTGCGCGCGATCAGGCTGCGTGTGACGGTCAGGCCGTTTTGCGCATAGATGCCGCCGCCATACCAACCCGAGAAGTTGTCGGAGACCTGCGAATCGATCAACTCAAGCCGGCCGCCGGCGCTGATGCCGCCGCCGTTTACGCCGATGCCGCCAAACGCGTTGTTGTTGGCGACCAGCACGCGCTCAAACTTGAGAGAACTGCCGGCCAGCGATCGAATGCCGCCGCCCGAAATGCCGGTTGATTTGCCGTTGACAAACGCAATGCCGCGCGCAGACACCACACCGGCGTTCACGTTGAGCGTACGCGTGATGCCGTTGCCGTTGATCAGCGTGCTGGTCACGCCGGCGCCGATCAGCACCACGTTGCGCGTGATCGTGAGCGATTCGACAAAGTTGCCGGCCACGATGTTGATTGTGTCGCAGGTGGCGTCGTTTATCGCGGCCTGAATCGACGTGAAGTTCGCGCCGCCGCTGCCGGTCGGGTTGGCGCTGCATATCCGGCCGATCTCGTTGATTTCGTAGGTCACTTCGGGCGTGTCAGTGTCGGCCCACGACGTAAGCGTGGGCAGCAGCCCGATCCCAGCCGCGACGAGTGCCACGCAGAGCGTGGCGCACCCGGCGCGCTTCAGGCGGATTTTCGCAGATGTCAATGTGTAATTTGTTGTCACCACAGTTTCCCCTCGCTTCTCGTGTGGATGATGAAGTTGTTGAGCGGAATAACTATACGCGGCGTGCGGGTCAGCACAGCCGCAAGATTGCGTAGATCCAACTTTGACTGCGTTGCATCCGTTGCAAATTCCGCCTGTTATGCATGCCTTACGCAACCGGCCTGTTCTAAAGTATAGGCAGTTGATGCCATGCTTGAAATGCAATTTGACTGTTTGTTGGCACGCGCATCACTGCCAATTTGCCCGGCACACGCTTATCCGCGTTGCGTCACCGGCAGGTATTGCTTGCGTTGCGTCAGCGTTGGCGTCGGCGCGAGGGTTGCGGTCGCTGGCGGTGTCGCGGTCGCCGGGGGCAACTGCGGCGGTGTGTTTGGAATCCGGCAGCTGCTGACGATGATGTTGTCGAACACCGCGTCATACGCACCGTCGCCAAACGAACCCAGCGCGATGTTTGTCGTGGCGCTGTTTGCGGTGAAGGTCATCACCAATCGCTCGTAGCCAATGCCGGGCGAAACCGTTGTGAGCACATCGCTGTTCGAGATGCCGGCAAACGCGGCGTTGCTGCTGATCAGCGCAACGCCGCGCAGATTGCCGCTGACGGGCTGTGTGATCACGCTGTTGATGCGCGCGTCGAGCGCGGCGTAGTACTGGGCGCCGATAGCGGTTGTGATCGGTTGGTTGAGCGTGCCGCTGATCGTGAGAATCGCGGCATTGTTCTGCGTGGCAAAACGATTCGGCACAAATTCTGTCCAGCCGCTTAGCCCGCTGCTGAAATCTCCGTTGTCGATCAGATTGATCACTGCGCACGGCGTCGGTGTCGGGCCCGGCGTTGGCGTTGGCGAGACGAGCACGGTTTGCGATTCGAACGCGCCGGCGTCGCACTGCGCGCTTCCGTCGCCGTTGCCGTCGATCGGGCGGAGGCGGTTGCGTTGATCGCGCGCCGAAACCAGCGCACAGCCTGTCGCGCTGCCACGATCCAGCGCCACGCTGTCCAGCGCCAGCGCGACGCTGTGCGTCGGGCCGCCGTTGTCTTTGAGTCCGGCGGGGTCGAGGCGTGGGTCGATACCCGGCCCGACGCCGCAGGTGTTGTCGGATGTGACGTTGCCGCCGCCGTCACCAAAGGTGTTGCCGCAGTTGGTGGTGTTGCCGGCGATTGGGTTGGCGATGAGCGAGTTGGTCAGCGTGAGCGGGCCGTTGCTGACCAGCGTGGTGGCGTTGCGTGGCGGCGGTGGCGCGTTTGGAATGCCCACCGGCGGAAACGCGGGCAGCAGCGTGTTCGAATACAGCGTGGTGTGCAGCAGCGTCACCGTGCCGGTGAACGAGGTGTTGAACACGCCGGTGCCGACCACGCCGATGTTTTGCGCGATGGTTGAGTTGACGATCAACGTGCGCGTGTCGCCGTTGACCTGCACACCGGCGCCGCCGACCAGGTAGTTGCCGGGCAGCGGCGTGATGCGGTTGCGGCTGACGAGCGAGCGCGTCAGGGTCAGTTCGCGGTTGGCCACAATGCCGCCGCCGTTGACCGAGGCGCGTGTTGTTGCTGATGTCGCTGTCGATGATGTCGATCGGCGCGATCGCATAGATGCCGCCGCCGCTAAACGCGGCGTTCTGCGTAATCCGCATCTGTTCAAGCCGCGCAAACCCGCCGGTCACATAGAGACCGCCGCCGGAACCTGCAAACCCGGTCGCGCCGCTGATGACCGACATGCCGCGCAGTTCGACGGTGCCGCTCACGATCGTGATGGCGCTCCCGGCACCATTGGCGGTGAGCACAGTCTGTGTCATGCCGGCGCCGATCAGCACCAGATTGCGGTTGATGCCGAGCGTGCCGGTGAATATGCCGGCCGCGATGTTGATCGTGTCGCAGCCAGCGTCGTTGACAGCGGCCTGCACGGTGACGAAATTGTCCGGTCCGTTGCCAGCCGGGTTGGCGGTGCAAATCCGGCCAATTGCCTGGACGGTGAAACCGTCGTCCGGGCTGGCGGTCAGCCAGGCAGTGGGCTGCAGGCCGAGCGCGACTGCTGCAAGCGCTGCGATCGAGAACACGTGTACAGCGCATTTGGCAATAGCCTGGCGCAAGTGTGTGGCGATGGTCATGATGCTTTCTGGGCGTAGCGCGATGTCTGTGGTGTTTTTTTGCTGTGCGACAGCATTTTAGTGCGAACTGGGTCGGGCGCTTCGGTCGAACGGCGCGGACGTGCTGTTTGGTTTTTGCTTGCGAATTACGGAGAAAATGATGAGCGGCGCGGGGTCTGGAGACCTGGCGGGTCTGCAAACGTGAAAGGTCTCCAAACCCCGCGCCACCGTCTATCACAACATTTGCAACCTTTGCTCGCAGCACCTCCACCGCATCGCTGCACACGTTGCAATCCCGGAGTAAACTCCCATCGCTATGTCAACCGAACATCTCAAAACCGCAAGCCGCGAGGTGACCGAGGGTGTCGCACGCGCGCCACACCGCGCATTTATGCGCGCCGCTGGTCTCACCGAGCAGGATTTCAAACAGCCGCTGATCGGCATCGCCAGCACGTGGAACGAATCCACGCCCTGCAACATGGTGCTGCACGAATTGGCCGAACACGCCAAACGCGGCTGCCGCGAGAGCGGGCTCACGCCGCGCGAGTTTGTCAGCATCGCCGTGAGCGACGGCATCGGCATGGGCCATGAGGGCATGAAGACGTCGCTGATTTCACGCGAAGTCATCGCCGATTCGATCGAGCTGATGATGCGCGCGCATGGCTACGATGCGATCGTTGGGCTGGCTGGCTGCGACAAGAGCTTGCCCGGCACGCTGATGGCGCTGGCGCGCCTCAATCTCCCTGGCATCTTTGTCTATGGCGGCACGATCAAGCCCGGCAAGTTCCGCGGCAAAGATGTCACGATTCAAACCGTCTACGAAGCAGTTGGCCAACGCGAAGCGGACAAGATCACCGACGCCGATCTCTATGAGCTCGAGTGCGCGGCTTGCCCGAGCATTGGTTCATGTGGCGGCCTTTTTACCGCGAACACGATGGCCTCGGTCAGCGAGGCGCTTGGCATGGCGTTGCCAGGCAACGCGTCGCCGCCCGCAGTCGATGCTGAGCGCGGCGTGGTTGGCTACAAGAGCGGCCTGGCGCTGCGCCACCTGATGGAGAAGCGCATCCTGCCGCGCGACATCATGACAAAAGAGGCGTTTGAGAATGCGCTCACGGTGGTGATGTCGATGGGCGGAAGCACAAATATTGCGCTGCATCTGCCGGCGATCGCGGTCGAGTGCGGCTTCAAGCTGACATTCGCCGACATCGTGCGCATCAGCGAACGCACCCCGCACATCGCCGACATGACGCCGGGCGGACGCTATGTGATGGAGGATCTGCACCGCATCGGCGGCGTGCCAGTCGTCATGAAGACGCTGCTAAACGCTGGTCTGCTGCACGGTGATTGCATGACTGTGACCGGCAAGACGATCAAGCAAAACCTGAAAGATGCCAAGAGCGCGGATCAGCTTAAAGATCAGAAGATCGTGCTGCCGGTCAAACAGGCCATTCGCAAAACCGGCGGTCTGGTGATCGTGCGCGGCAATCTGGCGCCGGAAGGCGGCGTGGTGAAAGTGGCCGGTCTGACAAAGACGCGCCACGTTGGCCCGGCGCGCGTCTTCAACAGCGAGCAGGAGTGCGCGGCTGCGGTTGCCGCGCGCAAGATCAAGGCCGGCGATGTCGTTGTGATTCGCTACGAGGGCCCAAAGGGCGGCCCGGGCATGCGTGAAATGTTGTCGGTGACGGCCGCGATCATGGGGCAGGGGCTTGGCTATGACGTGGCGTTGCTGACCGATGGCCGCTTCTCCGGTGCGACGCGCGGGCTGATGGTTGGGCATGTTGGCCCAGAGGCGCAAGTGGGCGGGCCGATCGCGATCATCAAAGATGGCGACATCATCACGGTCGATGCGACGAATCCGCTCAAGGGCGAGTTGTCTGTCAAGCTCAGCAAGAAAGAGATCACAGATCGCCTCAAGAAGTGGAAGCCAAAGAAGACGCTATATCCAACCGGCGCGCTTGCCAAATATGCCAAGCTCGTGGGCCGCGCCTGCGACGGCGCAGTGTGCGGGTAGATGGAGCCCACCTTGGAGGTGTAGTCCACCTTGGAGGTGGACATACACCTTGAAAAAAAACCGGATCCACAGGGATCCGGTTTTTAGATTTCGTTGCTGGTTGTGCTACCTTGGTTCGACTGTGAAACGCACCGCTGTGCGTTCTGCACCATCGATATCAACCTCACCAAAGGACGGAATGAGCACAACATTGATGCCATCAAGCAGAAGGTACCCGCGTGCAATTGCCGCTGCCTTGATTGCCTGATTCACTGCGCCCGCGCCGATTGCCTGGACTTCCGCCCGGCCATGCTCGCGAACTACACCTGCGATTGCGCCTGCCACTGCCGTCGATCGTGAGGTAGCTGATACCTTGATGAGTTCCATGAATTCTCCTTCGCTTTAAAAGGCTACGTTGATAGTTTCTCGCGTAATTTGCTAACCCCTCAGGCAGTGTAGCAGAATTTGACGATCTCGCCTAGTAAGTAATACGTAGAGAAAATATACACCAAAAGGTGTGCTTCAAGGGGAATTCTGGGTGTTCTGTTGTTCCGGATCGAGTGAACTGAAATAATCGCGCACGTAGTCGCGCCGCTCGGCCGGGACCTGTCCGGATTCGATGGCCTCGTCGGCTGTTTGCGCGTAATCCTGGTAAACATCCTCGTAGGCGACGCTGGTATTGCCGCCGGGGGCAGTGTTACGGCGGCCGTTCGGGTCCGGCGCGTTTTCGCCTTGCGCTTCCGGCAACACCACTTGTTGACCCTGGCTGTTGACGCGGCCGGGTGCGTAGACGCTATTGTCGCTGCCGGAGTCTTCGCTGTGGCCGGAGCGGCCGCCCTGGCCGCCACCCTGCGATTGCGATGACGTGCCGCCGCCGCTCTGATTGGCGCCGACCTGTCCGGAACCGCCCTGTTGCCCGGCTTGCTGGCCGCCCTGGCCCGGTTGACCGCTTTGGCTGTTTTGCCCGGCTTGACCCTGTTGGCCTTGCTGTCCCTGCTGTCCAGCTTGCTGGCCACTTTCGCCCGGTTGACCGCTCTGGCCTTGCTGCTCGCCGTTTTGGCCGGGTTGCTCGCCGGGTTGTTGACCTTGTTGCTGGCTATTCTGCTGGCCCTGCGCATTGCGCGCATTCTGATCCTGCGAAGCCTGCGAGATGGCGCGGCGCGCTTCTTCGGCGCGCTGTTGCGCCTGCGTGAGGCCGTTGTTTTGTTGCGTGCGCGCATTGGTCTTTTCGAGAGACTGCGCCGCGCGTTCTAGCGACTGGCGCGCCTCTTCTGTGCGGCCTTCGCGCACCTCTTGCGCGGCGTTGCGCAGGTTCTCAGCCATGGTCGGGTCGCTGTTTTGTACGCGCCGCGCGATTTGTTCGAGCTGCCGCGCGATGCGCTCGCTCTCATCGGCGCTCGGTGGTTTGTCGCCGGTTTGCGCGAGCTGGCGCATCTGATTGGCGGCTTGCTCAAACTCGCCGCGTTGCAGCGAATCTGCAAGCGTGTTGGTGAGTTCGTCGGCGGTTAGCGATTGCCCGGCCTGGCGCAGGTCTTCAGACGCCTGTTGTGCCGCCTGATCTTTGAGCGCATCGAGTTTGGATTGCGCGTCATTGATCGCGGCCATCGATTTTTCCGGTGTGCTGTTGCCGTCGTTGAGTGCGCGCTGGGCCTGTTCGATCGCCTCGAGCGCTGCCTTTTTCTCCTGCTCGCTGAGCGTGCTGGCCTTAATCGCTTCTTTGGCCTGTTCGAGCCGTTGCGCTTCGCGCTTCATTGTTTCCTGCATCCGGGCGCGGTCGGCCAGCGCCTGCTCTTGTGGATTTGGCAGCGCGATCACCAGCGCCAGCGCGATTGCAAAGGCCCCGGCAACGGCGATGTCGCGCCAATTTAGCCTGAGCGGAAGCCACTGGTTAATTTTTGTGTCGACATCGCTGGCAACCTGCGTCGAGTCTGCCTGCTGTTTGCGGCGCAGCTCCTGATTTGGCAGTTTGATTTTGCCGTCGCTGACTTCGAGCGTGGTCGATAGGCGTTCGCTCAGGCCGAATCGCGCGTCAAATTCGCGCGCCCAGCCCAGCTCGCCTTTTTTGAGCGTGCGCAGCCAGGGCCAGACGAGCGCCAGCAACAGGCCAAACAGCGTCAGCGCCACCGCAATGACGATCAGGGCTGGCCGCGTCAAAATCGGCTGCAGACGCGCTGCTAGGCCGATCAGCAGCGCCACGCCCAGCCCAGCCGCCAACCCCAGCCCGGCCAGCCGCAAACTCTGCTGCCAACGCGCCCGGCTGGCCCATTGACGAATCAACGGCGAAACATCCATGGGAGGGATTGTATGGGGAAGGATGAGAAGAAGGTGCTTAAAGTGCTTAAGAAGCTATCCCAATTGGGTCCATACGTTTCCCGTTGATTGGCCACGTCTCGCGCGCGAGGTCACAGAGATTAGCCCGAGAGGTGCACGATCCACCCGCGCGGAGCGCGGGTGGATCGTGCACCTCTCGGATAGAAGTTCCCCTATTGGGATAGGCTCTAAGGTGACATGCAGTTACTTCCTGCATCCTTTATGCACCTCAGGCACCTTAAGCACTTTTCATCCAAACTCCTCACCATGGCAACCGTACTCCTGATCGGCACGCTCGACACAAAGGGCGTGGAATTTGCGTTTTTAAAGAAACGACTGGTGGACGCCGGGTGCGCGGTCATCCTGATGGACACCGGCGTCCTTGGGAAGCCGCTGGCCAAATTGGGACGAGCCGACATCCCGCGCGCGCAGGTGGCTGAGGCGGCCGGCGCCTCGCTGTCAGCGTTGATCGCGGCAAACGACCGCGGTGGCGCTGTGATGGCGATGGCGCGCGGCGCCGCGACGCTGGCCGCCCAGCTGTATGCGCGCGGCAACATTCAGGGCGTGCTGAGCATGGGCGGCAGCGGCAACTCATCGATCGCCGCGCAGGCGATGCGCGCGTTGCCGGTCGGCGTGCCGAAGTTGCTGGTCAGCACGCTGGCCTCCGGCGACACGCGGCCCTATGTCGGCACAAGCGACATCACGATGATGTACTCGGTGGTCGATATCGCCGGCATCAACCGCATCAGCGAGCGCATTTTGTCGAATGCCGCAGCCGCCAGTCGCCGGCATGGCGCACGACTTCGCAAAAAAGCGCCGCACCACAAAATCGAAGCCGTTGATTGGCGCGACGATGTTTGGCGTCACCACACCGTGCGTGACCGAGGCGCGCGCCTGGCTCGAAAAACACGGCTACGAAGTGCTGGTCTTTCATGCCACGGGCAGCGGTGGGCAAAGCCTGGAAGCGCTGGTTGACGGCGGGTTTCTGGCCGGTGTGCTCGATGTCACCACGACCGAGTGGGCCGACGAGCTGGTCGGCGGCGTGCTGAGCGCCGGGCCGCAGCGGCTCGATGCGGCGGGGCGGGCCGGGTTGCCCCAGGTGGTCTCGCTCGGCGCGCTGGACATGGTGAACTTTGGGCCGGTTGAGAGCGTGCCCGCACGCTTTAAAGACCGCACGTTCTACAAGCACAATGCCACGGTTACGCTGATGCGCACCACGCCGGATGAGTGCGCGCAGCTCGGCCGCATCATCGCGGAAAAGCTCAACGCGGCAACAGGCCCGACGGCGCTGTTTATCCCGCGCGGCGGCATCTCGATGATCGCGACAGCGGGCCAGCCTTTTTATGATCCAGCCGCCGATGCCGCGCTGATCGACGCGTTGCGCAGCGCGCTGCGGCGCGATATCCCGGTCTATGAATACGACACCCACATCAACGATCCGCTGTTTGCCAAAGCCATGGCTGTGCAGCTGGACAAGATGATTCGCGGGCAGAATAAGCGCTGACATGCTGCACAACAGGCGTTTTTGATTGGAGTGCACAGAGGTCTTTCCGCGAGAGGGGTCTCATTCCGTGCAACGCACGGAATGAGACCCCTCTCGCGGAAAAGCCTCTGTGCACTCCAATCGCGCAGGCAATTACCATGAACAAAAAAATCGCACTCAACAAATTAAAAGCCACGGTGAAATCCGGCGCGGTGCTGATCGGCGCCGGCGCGGGCACCGGGTTGTCGGCCAAATGCGCCGAAGCCGGCGGCGTCGATCTGATCATCATTTACAACAGCGGGCGCTTTCGCATGGCCGGGCGCGGATCGCTTTCCGGGCTGATGCCGTATGGCGATGCGAACGCGATCGTCATGGACATGGCGCGCGAGGTCTTGCCGGTTGTCAAACACACGCCGGTGCTGGCCGGCGTGTGCGGCACCGATCCGTTTCGGATGATGCCGGTGTTTCTGCGCGAAGTGGCCGCGGCCGGATTTGCCGGCGTGCAGAACTTTCCAACCGTCGGGTTGATCGACAAAGACAGCGTGTTGCGTCAGAACCTTGAGGAGACCGACATGGGCTTTGGGCACGAGGTCGACATGATCCGGCTGGCCAACGAGATGTCGCTGCTGACCTGTCCGTATGTGTTCGATGTTGACGAGGCGAAAGCCATGGCCCGGGCTGGTGCCGATGTGCTGGTGCCGCACATGGGGCTGACGACCAAGGGCGCCATCGGCGCGAAGACTGCGCTGACACTCGATCAGTGCGTGGAACGCGTGCAGGCCATGCACGATGCCGCCAAAAAAATCAAAAAAGATATCCTCGTGCTCTGTCACGGCGGCCCAATCGCCGAACCCGACGACGCGCAATACGTTATCAGCCGCACAGACGGCATCGTCGGCTTCTTCGGCGCCTCCAGCATGGAACGGCTGCCGACAGAGATGGCGATGACGGAAAACGCGCGGCGGTTCAAAACGATTAACAGAGTCCTGCGACGTGCCGCAAAGTGAGGGAATTGCGGATGTACAGAACAAAGAGCCCAGAATCCAGTCATGCAATGTCTGGATTCTGGGCTCTTTGTTCTTTTTGAGCGGGAAGCCAGGGATTCGAACCCTGGGTCCAGTTTTACCCGGACAACCGCTTAGCAGGCGGCTCCGATCGTCCACTCCGGCAGCTTCCCAGTCGGACTATGGTGCGTGGTCAAATGCTGTTGACCCGAACTTTGCGCAATTTTACATGAAACGGGGGTGACGGAAGGAGTGAGATTCGAACTCACGGTCAAGCTAAGCCTGACAACGGTTTTCAAGACCGCCGCTTTAAACCACTCAGCCATCCTTCCTGCGTGCAGATCGGCCGATCACGGAGCGAAAATATACCAGAGAAAGCGCCCAGAATTGAGAACCATGAGTTACAGCCTATGTCCAGCCTGCACATGGCATCCCAACGGGAATACAAAAATGTGTGGCGCATCCTCTTTGTTAGGAGTGCTTTGTTCTGCTTTACAATTTCCAGAATAGTCGGGGCAATGGCGGAATGGCAGACGCCGGAGACTTAAAATCTTCTGTTACGAAAGTAACGTGCGGGTTCGAGTCCCGCTTGCCCCATGGAAAGGTACTTAAGGTGCTTTAAAGTGCCTAACGTTGCGTGACCTTAAGCACTTTAGGCACCTTAAGCACTTTAAGCACCTTCCCCCTCGACCCCCAACAGCTTCATCTGGCTGTGCACCACTTTATCGCCGCGTTTGGCGCGCGCGTAGTTTCCGTCGCTGTCGAGTTCCCAGGCTTTGACGTTGTCGGCGATGCCAAGTTCAAGCACCTCGACGCGGACGCGCTTGGCCAGTGCTTTGCTGCGGATCGGGAAGAGCGTTTCTACGCGCCGATCCAGATTGCGTTCCATCAGATCGGCGCTGCCCAAATAGAGATCAGGTGCGCCATTGTTGTTAAACCAGTAGACGCGGCTGTGCTCCAGAAAGCGGCCGACAATGCTGCGCACGCGAATGTTCTCGCTGATGTTTGGCAGCCCGGGCCGCAGGCTGCACATGCCACGGATCAGCAGATCGATCTTGACGCCTGTTTGCGACGCGCGATACAACAGCTGGATCATGTCCGGGTCGACCAGCGCGTTCATCTTGAACATGATGCGCCCGTTTTTGTGCTGCATCTGATGCTCAATCTCGCGCGTGATGAGATCGGCCAGCTTGGCGCGCAGCGTCACTGGCGCGACGAACAGCGCACTGTATTCGGTCTGGCGCGAATAGCCGGTCAGAAAGTTAAATAGATTTGAAGCGTCCTCGCCGATTTCGCGGGTCGCAGGTAAACAGATCCAGATCGGTGTAGATGCGCGAGCTGGCGGCGTTGTAGTTGCCGGTGCTCAGATGCACATAGCGCCGGATGACATCGTCCTCGCGCCGCACAATCAGCGCGATCTTGCTGTGCACCTTGAGGCCGGAGAATCCGAACACGACGTGCGCGCCGACCGCTTCGAGCCGCCGCGCCCACTCCAGGTTGTTCTCCTCGTCGAAGCGCGCTTTGAGCTCGACCATGGCCGCCACCTGTTTGCCGTTTTGCGCGGCTTCGATCAACGCCTGCACGATCGGCGAGTTTGGGCCGACGCGATACAGGGTTTGTTTGATCGCGAGCACCTGCGGGTCGCGCGCGGCAGTGCGGATCAGATCGACCACCGGCGAGAATGCGTCATACGGGTGATGCAGCAGAAGGTCGCTCTTGCGGATCTCGGCGAAGACATCGTGTTTTGGCAAAAAGGCTTTTGGCACGCGCGGCTGAAATGGCGCGTCTTTGAGCGCAGGCAGGTTCAGGCGATACAACTCCCACAGCTTGCTCAGATCGAGCGGCCCGTCGATGCGCGTGACATCGTCCTCGCTGATCTCGAGATTTTTTGTCAAGATATTGCGAATGTCGTCCGGCGTTTCGTGATCGATTTCGAGGCGCACCACATCGAGAAAGCCGCGTTCTTTCACGCCGCGTTCGATGCTCTCGCGCAGATCGCTGGCTTCGTCGCCGCTGATTTCGATATCGGCGTCACGCGTGACGCGAAACGGATACACGCCGATGATGCGCGTGCCGGTGAACAACGCCTGGATGTTTGCGGCGATGACCTGATCGAGCCAGACAAAGCACTGCGTGTTGGGCGTGCCATCGGCGCACTCTTCGAGCGAAAGCAGCCGTGGCAGCGAGGGCGGCACTTTGACGCGCGCAAAACGCATGCGGCCGTCTTCGTCCTCGATTGCAACCGCCAGGCTCAGGCTCAGGTTGCTGATGTGCGGAAATGGGCGGCCCGGGTCGAATGCCAGCGGCGTGAGCACCGGGAAGACCGTGCGTTGGAAATACTCGGCGACAAATGCGCGCTGCATCTCATTGAGCTGGCCGAAATCCAGCACCGCGACGCCCGCCTCTTTGAGCGCCGGGCGAATTTCGTTCTGCCACAGCGCGACATGCTCGGCCACCAGCGGCCCGAGGTTTTCGTTGATGCGCGCCATGATCTCGGCCGGCGCCAGCCCTTCCGGGCCGGGTTCAGTGATGCCGGCGGCCACCAGTTCTTTTAATCCGGATAAGCGGATCATGTAGAACTCGTCCAGGTTTGTTGCAAAGATGGCCAGGAATTTCGCGCGTTCGAGCAGCGGATGTGAAGCATCCTTGGCTTCGTTCAAAACCCGGCGGTTAAAGGCGATCCAGCTGAGTTCGCGGTTGATCAGATGCGCTGGCAGTTGCGACATGCGGCGATTTTAAGCTACCCTCAAGGGTGCCGCAAAGCAGCTTGCGCGTAACGCCCCGAGACCGGAGGTCTCGGGCTAACCAGCGCAAAGCCCCCTTCCCTACGCCAGGCGGCGTAGGCCGCCTTTGCGTGGTTAGCTCGGGACCTCGGTCCTGAGATCGCGCCAGGTTGACGGCGATACAGATTTTGTGGCGCACCCAACTGCGCACAGGCGGCCTACGCGATCCGCCCGGCCAGCGGCCGGCCCTGGATCGCGGCCAGGGCATTGCCATAGAGCTCGTCGGTCATGGAGTTGCGCGTGTCATTGCAGGAACCAATGTGCGGCAGCAAAAAGACGTTTGCGTCCGGGTCGCTGTCGGCCAACGCGAGCAACGGGTTGTCCTGTGCGAGGGGCTCGAATTCAAACGTGTCGAACGACGCGCCGCCGAGCTGCCCTGTGCGCAATGCCGATGCGACGGCGGACTCGTCGATAACGCTGCCGCTGCCGGCGTGAATCAACAGCGCACCGCGTTTCATCATGCCGATGCGCTGCGCGTCGAGCCAGCGATCGGTTTCGGGGAAGTAGGGCAGCAGCGAAATCACGATGTCGCAATCGCGCAGCAGCTGCTCCTGTTCGAGATACCCAATGCCGATCTCGGACTCGACCGACTCCGGCAGCCGTTGACGTTTTGAATAGCGCAGCGCGCAGCCCCAGCTGCCCAGCCGCCGCGCCAGTTCAACGCCGATCTCACCAAAGCCCAGAATGCCGACGGATTTGTTGAACAGCAGGCCGACACTGGTCTGCCTGCTCCAGTTAAATGCAAAGATGTCTTCGGTCGTTCTGCGCGGCGCGTAGGGTGGCTCGCCGACTTTGAACGATTCCGGCGCTGTGCGCACCACGCGCTGCATCGGCATCGCGCGACGCAACAATGCCAGCGTCTGCAGCATGACGTTTTCAGCCACCGCGATTGTGCCTCGAATTGGCTGCGCGCAGACCGGCACACCGCGCGCCTGTGCGGCAGCCAGATCGATGTCATGCGTCAGCGAACCATAGCGATGGATCACACGCAGCCTCGGCGCCGCCGCGATCAGCTCGGCATCGATTACGCCGGTGCGCTCGGTGATGAGCGCATCCGCATCGCGCATGAGCGCAATCAGCGCTTCGCGCGAAACCTCGCTGTTGCGCCGCATCACGACAGTAACGTCCGCCGGCGCTGCGGCGATGCGCCATTCACGTTGTTGTTTGCCGAGCGGGCATAGGTAGAGAAGGGTGGGTGCCATTTTGAAGAAGGTGCCTCAGGTGCCTCAAGCGCCTAAGGTTGTGTGCCAAGTGTAACTTTAAGCACCTGAGGCACCTTAAGCACCTCTTTTCCTTACCCCCCAATGACCCTGCGCCTAAAAATATCCAATGCCTGCAGCGCGGTCAGGTTGCGTTGGTTAAAGCCGTAGATCATTTTGTCGGGCGTGAAATCGGCCGGGCGCTCGTCCGGCGGCCAGTTGTAGTGAAAGCCATCGTCGATGAAGCCGCGCGCGGGCAATGTGTCCAGCACCTGCGTGAGATTGAGCAACGGCACCTGATACTCAGCCGCCAGCTGGCGGATGATCGCGTTGATGTAGCCGCTGGGCGCGCTGTTGTCGCGGTGTTCGAGGTCGTCGCCCTTGGTGATCAGGATCGGCACCACGCCATACGAGATGCACAAATCGAGGATCTGGCGGTAGCGGCTTTCGAAGCCCTGCCAGCTGTGTTGGTCACCGGTGCCGATCAGGACCAGCGCGACGCTGGGTTGCTGTTGACGAAGCTCGCAGACGACGGGCGATTCGCCGCCGCACTGGCCGGCATCGGCCTGTCCGGGATCGAGCGCCTTCGAGGTTGAAAATCCGCCGCGCGCGGCTGGGCTGGTGCGATCAAACGAGCCTTTGAAAAAGCGCACTGTGTCTTCGAGATACCCATAGCCGCCGAGGTTGTACATACCCCAGTCAAACGGGCGGAAGAATTTCGGGTTCTCGGTGTTGCTGTCGCCGATCAGCGCGAATTTGTTCGGCCGGTTGCCGCGCGATTGCCCAAAGCGATAAATCTCATGCACACGCGGCGACAGGTCGGACAAATAGGGCGGCGATTCGACATAGGCTGCGACAGCCGACGCTGGCGCGGCTGTCGCCAGCACCGGCAGCGCGGCGATCTGGCCGGTCTGCGCTTCGACAGACACCGATTCGACATACTGCGCCTGCACCCAGCCCGTCGTGTTGCCCGGCGTGGTCACCTGCAACCAGACCGCGTCGGCGCTGCGCCCGATGACCTGCAGCTGTGTGAGCGGCGACAGTTTGGTCAGCACGTTCTCGGCGCTGACCGGTTCACGCCGCAGCCGCAGACCACCAGCATCTGCCTTGACGCGTGCCGTTGACGCCGTGGTTTGACCCGGTGCTGGAGTAGGTGCCGTCGGTTGTGGCGGCGGGATAAAGTCGAGGCCGGGGATGTTGAGCACCTGCCCGAGCGACAGAAAATCGGCTTGCAGCCCGGTATTGGCAGCCAGAATCGCATCCGGTGTCGCGAACCCAAAACGCAGCGCGATGTCCCACAACGTGTCGTTCGGTTGCACGACGTGACCGAGCCGCACGCGGCGCCGCGGTGGGTTCTGGCGCCTGTTGGGCGGGATCAAGCGTGGCGGGTGGGGCGCCGTTGTTGACGATCAGCGCTGGCGTTGGCGCGCTTTGTGAGCTGGTCAAGCCAACAGGCGCGACGATCGTCACCTGAAACGGCTGGCCGACATCTGTGGGTTGATTGCCACGAACGAGGGTGAACCCGAGCACGGCCAGAATTACGCAACCAGCGGTGACGACCCCGGCTCCCAGCGTGCGATTACGCGAATGCATCAAAGGCGATTGTAATTGTCCACCTTAAGGAATGCTGTTTATCTTTCTCCCCGCCTATGTATGTCACTTACACTACACAGCATGTCAGGATTGAACTTCTCAGGTGGCCGAATTTGGCGCAGGATTGGGCTCGCTTTGGTTGCGATGCTGTTGGTCGCGTGTGGCAGCACGGGTGGCGAAGTGTCGGGTGCGGCGCGTAATATCGAAAGCTATTTGCAAGCGCGGGTGGCGAGCGACACGGATCAGATGATCACGCTTTCCTGCGCGGCGTGGGAGCCAACCGCGCGCATCGAATCGACATCGTTCAAATCGCTCAAGGCGCGGTTGGACGGCATGACATGCACGGCGACGGCCGATGGCGCAGCGGCGAATGTCACCTGCGTTGGCAAAATCCTCACGACCTACAACGGCGAAGATCGGGAGCTGAATCTGGCCGACAAGTCGTTTCGCAGCGTGCAGGAAGCCGGCGAGTGGCGCATGTGCGGCTACAAGTAAGCCGCGAGCGCCTCGCGCCACGGGCGCATGCGATCGATGCCTAGTTTTGCTAATCCGGCATTTTCGAGCACGGAGTAGGGTGGGCGGGTGGCCGGTGCACCGAATTCGACGCTGCTGATCGCCTGCGCGCGCGTCGTCAGATTTGACAGCTCAAAAATCGCGTTGGCAAATTCGTGCCAGGTGCATGCGCCGGCGCTGGTGGCGTGATAGGTGCCATAGGCGCCGGTCTCGATCAGCTGCGCGAGTTGTTGCGCCAGATCGTGCGTGAAAGTCGGTGTGCAGGTTTGATCGCCGACCACGCGCACCGGTTTGCCCTCGCGCGCCAGCCGCAGCATCGTGTTGACGAAGTTGCCGCCTTTGCCGCTGGTGCCAGCGCGTCCGTAGAGCCCGCAGGTGCGCACAATGTAGTGCTTGTGCCAGGCCGAGCGAATGAGCAGCTCGCCAGCCAGTTTGCTCGCGCCATAGGCGCTGAGCGGATTGGGCAGATCGCTCTCCACATACGGCGCACGCGTTGCGCCGTCAAAGACATAGTCGGTGCTGATGTGCATCAACGCGCTATCGGCCGCTTTGCACAGCAGCGCCAGCTGTTGCGCAGCCAGCGCGTTGACCTGCAGGGCCGCGCCGGCATCCTTCTCGATATCGTCGACGCGGTGGAAGGCGGAACAGTTCAACACCAGCGCCGGTTGCCAGCGGCCAATCGCCCCGCGCACGGCGTCGGTTTCAGTGACATCGAGTTGCACCGTTTCATGGCGGGCGTCTGTGATCTGGCTGCGTGATGCAGCCAGCACGCTGTGGCTTGTGAGGGCGTCGCGCAGGTCGGAGCCGAGTTGGCCGTTTGCGCCGATGAGCAGGATTCGCATAGCGGCACAGATTATCACCTTGTCGGGGCGGAGCGCGGGGTTTAGAGACCCGCCAGGTCTCTAAACCCCGCGCTCCGCCAAAAGATGTGTTGCTAGAGTGATTCGTGTTCTCCTCTTTGCAACATCTTCATGTCAATTCCGCACCAGAAGTTTAAGATCATCTGCGAATAATCTCATTGCCGGGGAGTCATCATGCTCACTTTGAAACACACGCTGCGCACCACTGTTACACGCGTTCCGAAGCTGGCGTTTGCCAGCGCAATTCTGCTGTTGACCCAGCACACCCAGCCAACGGCGCTTGTCCACGGGGCAGGGCAGTGCGACGGACGCAATACAGTGCAGCTCGCGACCGTGTTGATGCGCAAAGCCAAACCCGATGCGACCGTCTATTTGTGCCGCGCGCGCGCCTATCTCAATGTGCGCAACTACCGGCGCGCCTTCGCGGATCTGAATCGCGCCATCAAACTCACGCCGGAAGACGGTGACCTGTATCTGGAACGCGCGCGCGCTTATCTGTTTCGTTTGGACATGCGCCGCGCGCTGGCCGATCTGGACAAAGCAGCCGCGCTCAAGCCCAGCGCGCGCATCTATCGGGAGCGCAGCGCGGTGCAGGCCGAGCTTGGCAACTTCGACAAGGCGCTGCTCGATATCGATGTCGCGATCAAGCTGCAGCCGGCGTCATCCGATCTCTATCGCACCCGCGGCCGCTTGCTGACCCGGCGCGAAGACTTTGTGTCCGCCGATGCGCAGGCATCTGGCGAAGCGGCAACGCCCGAATCGGACGGTGCGGAGATGCTCGCCGCTCAAAAAGACTTTGCGTTTGCATTGCAGCTCAACCCAAACGACGCCGATGCGCATCTCGGCATGGCGTACGCGCAGCGCCGCATCGCGGCCGATTCCAAGAGCGATTCGCCCGAGCGCTACAGCGCCGCAATCGACAGCGTCAATGCCTCGCTCGCGATTCGACCGGATTCGCTCGACGCGCTGCTGCTCAAGGCCGATCTGTTTGCGTTGGGAGACGACCTCTACAACGCGCGCATGGCGCTGGAGGTAGCGATCCAGAAGTATCCAAACCGCGCCGAACCCTACAGCCTGCGCGCCAAAATCCTGGTTGACGAACGCTTCTTCACAGCCGCGATTCAAGATGCCAACAAAGCCATCAAGCTCAATCGCCGGCTTGCCGAGCCCTACTGCGCGCGCGCCGGCGCACTCTCCGAGACCAACCAGGTTGCGCGCGCCCTGCGCGATTACAACACCTGCTTCCGTCTCGCCGCCGATCGCGAAATCCGCGATTGGGCGAGTTTTGAGTTGAACGCGCTGAGCCTGTAAAAAAGAAAGTGCCTCAGGTTCTTAAAGTGCCTAACGTGCTTAAGGTATATCGACAGCGCTATTTTCGCGTTTGCGACGATTAAAACCTTAGGCGCTTTAGGCACCCGCTTCCCCACGCCCTCCCTGCAATTATTGCATTCTCACCCTATGCGAGAGTGCTTATCTCTGCTATATTCGCAATTGTGCAGAGGCATACGCTCATGTACCGGTCGCAATTCAGTCATTGAGCGCCTTACTTAGACCGGGCGAATCTTATACAGTGAAAATCAGAGAAGTATCTATATACATTCTCCAGCTTTGACGTCACAGCGCACAGTAGACTCTTTATGAAATCTGTCTTTGGGGTGAAAATGAACCGCATTCAATTAGTCTCTAAGTTAGTGCTTGCGGGTGTTCTCTCAACCGTTCTAACCACGGTCGGCATGCAGTCAATTGGCGCGTCGACGCCCAAAAACGCTGCGGTCTGCACCGGCCGCGAAACGGTCAAACTCGCTACTGCCGCGGTGCGCAAGAACAAAAAGGACGTCACGGCGTATGTCTGCCGCGCGCGTGCGCATCTCGACCGCCGCAATTACCGCGGCGCGCTGGCCGACTTGTCGATCGCGCTCCGGATCAAGCCAGACGACAAAGCCCTGTGGATCGAGCGGTCGCGCGCGTATGTCGCCCGCAAAGATCTCAAGCGTGGTTTGTTCGATCTCGATCGCGCCATCACCATCGCCCCGGACGCGCTGAGCCTGGTTGAGCGCAGCGCCATTCACGCTGAGCTGGGCGACTTATCAAAATCTGTCAGCGACCTGGATGCCGCGATTGCGCTGGAACCAAGATCGTCGGATCTGTATCTCGTGCGCGGGCAGCTGTATGTCGACTTTCAAGATTTCTCGCAAGCCGAGGAAAGCTTTAATAAGGCGCTGACGCTGTCGCCGAACAATATTGAGGCCCGCAAAGGCCGTGGCGAAGCACGCTCGCAGCAGCGCCAACTGACGCTTGCCATGCAGGACTTTAAGAGCGCCATCGCGCTGGACAGCGCCGATGCCGAGGCGCACTATGGCCTGGCGCTCTCGATTGTGCGGTTTGCGATTGAAGAACCTGGCAACGACGCCTCCCGCTTCGACGAAGCGATGAAGAGCACCGAACGCGCACTCGCGCTCAAACCGGAATACTACGAAGCAGCGCTGCTGCGCTCGAACATCCATCTGATGCAGGAGCGCTACGCCGAAGCCACAGACACCATCGCGCTGGCCATCAAGCTTGACCCCCGCCGCGGCGAGGGTTACAGCGTGCGCGCCCGCATTCATCTCGACAACCGCATCTTTAACAAGGCGTTGGGTGATGCCAACCGCGCGATTCGCCTGAACCGTGAACTGTCTGAGCCCTACTGCGTTCGCGCATCGGTCTACGCCGAGACCAACAAGAAGCCGCGCGCAATCAAGGACTTCCAAACCTGTCTCAAGTTCGCAAAAGATCGTGAAATGCGCGAGTGGGCCAGCTTTGAGCTGAACGCGCTCAACGCCACTGCGACGCTACCCTAAACATTCACACATCCTGTTTGTCACTCAGGCGGGGTTCACACCCCGCCTTTTTTGTTTTTCTGTGCAGTAGACTTTTTTTTACACCATGAACAAAATACCTGTCGCCGTCCTTGGCGCCACCGGCGCGGTGGGGCAACGCTTTATCCAGTTGCTCACAAATCACCCGCAGTTTGAAATCGCCGCGCTGACCGCCTCGGACCGTTCCGAAGGCAAGCGTTATGTCGATGCCGTGAACTGGATCATCGAAGGGGATGTGCCGGCGGCGTTGCGCGATGTCAAATTGCTCGCGACCGATCCAAAGGCAGTGCAGGCCGCCGGTATTGCGCCGGTGATCGCGTTTTCGGCCCTGCCCAATGAATCTGCGGAGGCGGCCGAACCCGCCTTTGCGCTGGCTGGCGTGCATGTCTTTTCGAACGCATCGTTTTATCGGCAGCACCCGGATGTGCCGCTCGTCATCCCGGAGATCAATGGCGCGCATCTGGCCATGGTCCGCGACCAACGCGCGCAACGCGGCTGGACCGGCTCAATCATCTGTAACACGAATTGCACGGTCTCCGGCCCGGCCATGACGCTCAAACCGCTGCACGACGGGTTTGGCGTCAAGCGCGTGTTCTGTGTGTCGATGCAGGCCATCTCAGGCGCGGGCTATCCCGGCGTGCCGTCGCTCGACATCACCGACAACGTGGTGCCGTTTATCAGAGGCGAGGAGGAGAAACTCGAGGCCGAGGCCCGCAAGCTGCTCGGCGTGTATGCCAACGGCGCTATTCAAGCCCCGGCATTTGGGCTCAGCGCGCACTGCAACCGCGTGCATGTGATCGATGGCCACATGGTCACGCTCTCGGTCGAGACCGAACGCCCGATCACGCCGGAAGCCGCGATTGAGGCGATGCGCGGCTTTCGCAACGCCGCTGTGGCTGGATTGCCGACCGCCCCAGAAGCGCCGCTCATTGTGCGCGATGAACCGTCGCGTCCGCAGCCGCGCCGCGACCGCATGACCGGCAATGGCATGAGCGTCGTTGTGGGCCGTGTGCGCGCTGAGCCGCTCTTTGGCGACCACGGCATCAAGTTCATCACGCTGGCCCACAACACCTTGCGCGGCGCGGCCGGCGGCAGCATGTTGAACGCCGAACTATTCTGGAAGATGGGGCTCGCAGGTGGGTGACGTCATTCCGCAACTTTATGGCATTGCATCGGACTTTTGTCGAGTTCTTTGCATCCACAGCACGCACGAGCGCAATCCCCGTTACAATTAGTTCCGATTTTCGCGAGGGGAGACTATTTCACATGAAAAATATTGCAGTTATAGGTAGCGGCTATGTTGGCTTGGTGACCGGCACGTGTTTTGCCGATCTTGGCAACCGTGTTACATGCGTGGATATCAACGAAGAACGCATCAAAAATTTGAAGAACGGCGTGCTGCCGATTTACGAACCCGGACTGGAAGAATTGGTTCGCCGCAACATTGCGGCCGGTCGCATTTCATTCACCACCTCCTACGACGAGGCGATCAACCATCCCGATCACCCGGCCGAGCTGGTCTTTATCGCCACAAACACGCCAATGGGCGTGGATGGTGAAGCCGAGTTGCGCTATGTGCGCCTGGCCGCCGAGACCATCGCCAAGACGATGGATCACGAAGTAATCATCATCAACAAGAGCACGGTGCCGGTTGGCACCGGCGACTGGGTGTCGGACATCGTCAAGAACAACCAACCCACGCCGATGCCGTTCTTTGTGGTCAGCAACCCGGAGTTTCTGCGCGAAGGCGCGGCCATCGCCGACTTCATGGCGCCCGATCGCGTGGTGCTGGGCTCGCTCAGCGAATACGCTGCCCAGCGCGTCGCTCAGCTGTATCTGCCGTTGCGCGGTCCGATCATGATCACCGACCTGCGCACGGCCGAGATGATCAAATACGCCAGCAACGCGTTTCTAGCCACCAAGATTTCGTTTATTAACGAGATTGCCAATATTTGTGAAGCGCTCGGCGCGGATGTCAAGGAAGTCGCCGCTGGCATGGGCTATGACAAGCGCATCGGCCGCGCATTTCTTGACGCTGGCCTGGGTTACGGCGGCTCATGTTTCCCGAAAGACGTCAAAGCGCTGGCGCATATGGCCAACGTGCAGGGCAAGCATCCGCAGTTGCTCGAAGCTGTGATGACGATCAACACCGACGCGCGCCGCGCCATCGTGGCAAAAGTGCGCAATCTGATCGGCAACAATGGTTCACATCTCAACAAGCTTGAGGGTAAAGTGGTTGGCGTGCTCGGGCTGGCGTTCAAGGCCAACACCGATGACATTCGCGAGTCGCAGCCGATCGACATCATTCGCATGCTGCAGGCTGATGGCGCAACGGTGCGCGCCTACGACCCGGTTGCGATGACTAATGCCGCCAAGATGCTCCCCACCGTCAAACTGTGCGAGGACACCTACGAAACCGTGACCGGTTGCGACGCGGTGATTCTGGCAACCGAATGGAATGAGTTCAAGAATATTGACTTTTCACGCGTGCTGGGTCTGATGCGCACGCCGGTCATCGTCGATGGCCGCAATCTTTATGATTCGGCAAAACTTACCGCGATGGGCTTTACCTATCGGGGCGTCGGCCGCGGTTACGCATAAGCGCGCTATCCACAGCAGCCACAGAATTGCCCGCGCACCGCGCGGGCAATTTGTTTTCCCGGCCTTTGCGCTGCATTTCCGAACGTGGGCTGGCGATTTAACATCTGCTTAACCCAAACAAAACACCACATTAAAGCGGCGTGCCTAGCCTACATGCCCATGCAAGACACTTTGTCCGCATCTACCGCGGTCCGCGAGATTCTGGAATTGCAAGGCTCGGTTTATGCGAAGGGGCAGGCTCGAACCGGGGCAAGGCTTGGCGGAACCAAGATGGCGCTTGAAGCGGTGTTTCGGTCTTCTACGGCGCTTTTTGCGCGGTTCGCGATGTCAGTATGCCGGTGCGCGACCGGCGCATCACCGCGATCATCGGCCCGTCCGGGTGCGGCAAAAGCACACTGTTGCGCTCGCTCAACCGCATGAACGATCTGGTGCCGACCTCGCGCGTATCCGGTTCTCTCAAGCTGGACGAGTCGGCGAAATTTACGGCGCTGGCCGTCGACCCGGTTGCGGTGCGCCGACGCGTCGGCATGGTGTTTCAACGGCCAAACCCGTTCCCGAAATCGATTTATGAGAACGTGGCCTATGGCGTGCGGCTGGCGGGCGCAATCCAGAAACGCGCGCTCGATGAGATTGTCGAGCAGAGCTTGCGCGGCGCGGCCCTGTGGGATGAAGTCAAAGACAAATTGCAAATCACCAGGCACCGCGCTCTCAGGTGGCCAACAGCAGCGCTTGTGCATCGCGCGCACGATTGCCGTGCAACCCGAAGTCATTTTGATGGACGAGCCTTGCTCGGCGTTGGATCCGGTCGCAACAGTCAAGATCGAAGAGCTCATGCAGCAATTGTGCGAGACATTTGCGATCGTGATTGTGACGCACAACATGCAGCAGGCCGCGCGCGCCAGCGACTACTGTGCGGTGATGATGATGCGCCCGGACCGCGCCGGCGAGCTGGCCGAATTTGGCGAAACCAAAGCACATCTTTACCCGACCGAAGGACTCAGCGCACCGAGGCCTACGTGTCCGGGCGTTTTGGATAGGCACGCAAGACATGAGCAACATGCAGGCGACCCGCAGTTCGATCATGAACTTGGCTCTATGTCCGCGAGGATGTGCTGCGACTGGGCGGCCTGGTTGAAAGTTGCAGATCGAGCGCGCGATGCGGGCGCTGCTCGAGCACGAAATCATGGGCCGAAGCCCACCGCGTGGTTGACAACGATGGACGCGCGGATGGCCGCTTGCGCTATAAGATCGAAACGCGCATCGTTGGAACTGTTGGCGACGCAGCATCCGGCCGCGCGTGATTTGCGCAGCGTGGTTGCTGCAATGCACATTGCCGTTGAACTCGAACGCATGGCCGACCATGCCCTGCGCATCGCGCGTGTCAGCCTGCGCCTGGGGGATGCGCCTCTTAGTGAACGAACGAATGTGTTGCGCCAGATTCAACTGGCTGTCTGCCAGATGACGCATGCGTCGTTGGATGCCTACATGCGCATTGATGCGCCGCTCGCCCGCGTGGTCGCCGCTCGGGACGAAGAGATTGACCAGCTGTGCCGCAGCGCAGTGAAACAGGCACTCGCAATGGGTACGCCGGGCAGCGCAACGAGCCTATTTACCGTGTTGCATGCGCTTGAACGCATTGGCGACCGCGCCACAAACATTTGCGAGCGCGTTGTGTTTGTCGGCCACGGGCGAATTGAGCCGAAGCACCTATCGGTTACAAAATACTAAGATATATGTTGAAGATGAATTGCTGTTATTGGATCTGCTGGTGAAGCATTTCGAGTCCGAGGGCTATCACGTTGTTTCAGCGACACGCGGCGACGATGCAATCGATCTGGTGCGCCGCGAAATGCCGGACGTGTGCGTCTTCGACGTGATGCTGCCCGGGCTGGATGGCCTGTCGATTTGCCGGATCTTGCGGCGCGAGTCCGACGTGCCCATCATTCTGATGACTGCGCGCGCCGCCGAGATGGACCGCGTGATTGGCCTGGACAATGGCGCAGACGACTACGTCACCAAGCCATTTGGCCTGCCCGAGCTGACCGCGCGCGTGCGCGCCGCTCTGCGCCGAGCGCCAAAACGCGCAGCGGCCGGCTGATCGGTGGGCGAGATTGACCTCGATTTGATCAGCCGGCGCGTGTTTAGGCGCGGCACGAAGTGCGCCTAAGCCACAAGGAATTTGAACTGCTGGCAACGCTGATGCGCAACAAGGGCGCGGTGCTGTCGCGCGAGTTTCTGATCACGCATGTGTGGGGCTACGAATTCAACGGCGATGTGCGCACGATCGATGTGCATGTGCGTTGGCTGCGCGAAAAGCTCGAACCTGATCCCTCCGCGCCGCAACATTTGCAGACGGTGCGCGGAGTGGGGTATCGCATTGATTGAGGCGCACCCCCGCACTGTCGCCGGCGCATGATTAAGCGTCTTTAACATTCGTTTGACATCGCCTTAACCCGTGACTCATAACCTCTCACCTGAAACAGGATGAGCGGTTGCCAAAGAACAACGATGACACGCCGAAACCATCGTCCTTGCACGAACCTGAAAGAGGGTGATTTCGACAACCAACGCGCTTTGCTCTAGCAGACTTTTCGCAATACGAGGAGAAAGAATGAAAACTACATTTACGAAAATTGCACTTGCCGCGAGCATGTCAGTGGCGCTTGTCGCCGGAACCAGCGGCGTATTCGCGCAGACCAAACTTCCGCCAGTGAGCCCTAAGGAAGTCAAGGGCAATATCGTGATGGCTGGCAGCTCGACGGTGTATCCGCTCGCGCAGAAAGTCGCCGAAGAGTTCAAGACAGACGGTTATACTGACAACATCACCGTTGACAGCGTCGGCTCCGGCGCCGGCATCACGCGCTTTTGCCGCGGCGAAATCGACATAGCAAACTCAAGCCGCGCGATGACGAGAAAGAAATCGACGAGTGCAAGAGCAAATGGACGCGACTCGATTCGTTTCAGGTCGGCATCGACGCGTTGACCGTCGTCGTGAGCCAGCCAGAACAAATTCGTCAACAGCCTGACCCGCAAACAGATCGCGACTGATCTTCAGCGGCAAAGTCAGGACCTGGAAAGAACTAAACGCCAGATGGCCAGCTGAGCCGATCAAGATATTTAGCCCGGGCACCGATTGCGGCACTTACGATTATTTCACCGAAGAAGTCTACAAAGAAGAGAAAGACGCCAAAATTCGCACGCGCCAAGGTGTCGGCTGCGCCCGGCATCCAGCTCGTCCGAAGACGACAACGTGCTGGTCAAAGGCGTCGAGGGCAGCCAGTATGCGATCGGTTACTTTGGTTACGCCTATTACTGTCGAAAAAGGCAAGCTCAAGGCGTTGGGTTATGAAGGCGTCTCCCGAGCGAGCGCACCGTTGAGCAACAGCAGTTACAAGTTTGCCCGCCCGTTGTATCATCATCACCACCGGCCAAAATCATGAAGGACAAGCCGCAGGTCGGCGCGTTTGTGAACTACTTACTACACCAACGCGACAAAGTCATCAAGGGTGTGGGTTACTTCCCAGCGCCCGCAGCCAAACTGACCGAAATGCGAACGACATACGTGAACAGCATCAAGTAAGCGGGCGCGTTTCACGATTGAAAGGGCGTGGCTGGCAATCCGGTCACGCCCTTTTGCATTTCGGGCCATGCGTTTTTGTTGATAACAGGGATTTGTTAAATTCTTAACAATCTGCGGTTAATCATCTTTCACTACTACGCACCCTAAAAATGCAGGCCCCATCTTTATCCGCCAAAGTTTTCGGCTGCTGAGCAAGGTGGAGTCCACGTTTTAAGTTGAGTTCTCGAAGAGCGCAGCGCGATACCTGCGCCGTTGTCGAAAAAAGCAAGCCGATCGCTGTTTAAAAGGCATTTTATGGTAGATGCACAGCCAATTGTTTCCACTCTTTCCCGCGCGCGCCGCGCGACAGACATCAAGAAAGCACGGCGGCCGCTTGAAGAAATCGTGCGCGCCGTACTTGTGGCCTGCGGGATGATCTCGATTTTTACGACTTTGGGCATTGTCATGGTGCTGGGCGGTGAAGCGCTGAAGTTCTTCCAGTCGCCTGAAGTAACGCTGACCGAATTTTTTACATCGCACGCGTTGGGCCCCTGAAGGCGGGTACTTTGGCATTGCGCCACTTGTCACCGCCACACTCACCACTAGCGCCATTGCGATGCTGGTGGCGATCCCCATAGGCTTGTCAGCCGCGATTTTTCTCAGCGAGTATGCCTCGCCGGCCGCATCGCGCGTGCTCAAGCCGGTGCTGGAGTTGCTGGCTGGAATCCCAACCGTGGTCTATGGCTACTTTGCGCTGACCTTTGTCACGCCGTTGTTGCGAACGTTGCTCGGCCAGGACACCGTTGAGGTGTACAACATGCTGTCGGCCGGCCTGGTCATGGGCATCATGATCGTGCCGCTAGTCGGTTCGATCAGCGAAGATGCGCTGAGCGCGGTGCCGCGCGCGTTGCGCGAAGCCTCGCTTGGACTGGGAGCGACAAAGCTGGAGACCACCTTTCGCGTGGTCGTTCCTGCCGGCTTGTCCGGCATCATCGCCGGCGTCATCATCGGCATCTCGCGCGCGGTGGGTGAAACAATGATCGTGTCGCTGGCATCGGGCGCTGGGCCAAATTTCACGTTTAACCCGCTCAAAGGTGCTGAAACAATGACGGGGCATATTGCGCGCATCAGCAGTGGCGACCTGAGCTATGAATCGATCGACTACACCAGCCTGTTTGCAGTTGGGTTGACCCTGTTTCTCATCACTCTGGTGCTCAATCTGATCAGCCGCTACTTTGTCGCGCGCTTCCGGGAGGCCTACTAATCCATGCGCAGCGACAACAACCTGCCACGACGTCAGACGATTGCGATGATCGGTCGGACGGTGCTTTTTCTGTCCATGCTGTTTGCGATTTTGTCGCTCGTGGTGTTGTTCGGCACCATCGTCGATCAGGCCGGCGGCTATACCGTGACGCAGTTCTCCAAAGATCCTAGCACGGTAGCCGACAAGCCCATTGCGGAACTCAATACGTCGCAGCTGGTGCGCGTGTTGCGGAACAACATTACAGGCGCGTCGTATGACAACCTGATTGGTGAAACGCTTGAACAGACGAGACTCATGCCGCACGTGAGACAGCTGATCCGCTCGGTGCTGGCAGCGCCGGCTGAGACAACCGTCAGCGATCTTCCGCTTGCGGATCTTGGCGGGCTGGAGATCGTGCAGAACATCATCGAAGAGCGCTTTGGCCCCGAACGGGTGCGCCAAATGGCCGGAGAGAGGCAATTCGACGACTTCAAGCCAGGAGCAGCTCGGCCGACTTTGCGCGCGCTGAGTTTTTGGTTCCGGTGTCGGAATCGGATTTGACCGGGGGCCCGAAGCTTGAAGACGTCGATTTTGAGAGTTGCTGACCATCATCAACGAACGTTTCAACGAGTGCAGTTCGCCAAATACGATGTGTCCGAGCTGGCCAACGAAGAGCAACCAAGATCATCGAAGTGATTCGCACCGAACTGGTTGGCAGGCCGGATGAGAGCGCGCTGCTTGGCAAGCCGCTGGCCGACGCGACTCCGAGGAACTGGCGGAGTATTTGCGCGGGCGATTTGCGGAAGAGACCTATCGCGCGCAAAAAAGTGCTGTTTGTCGCTGAAACGCCGTCACAGGAAGACCTGGTGCGCATGGTTCGCGCAGGATTGCTGCAGCCGATCGATCCGGCCGTATTTAGCCCGGGCAAGCCGATCGATCAGCTGAGCAGGCCGGAAATTGTGCCGCAGGCGCGCGCAACTCTGGATGCCGACCGGCAGCACGCACTGTTTAGCCGGGCTATTGGCGCCGATCGGCCGCGAAGGCTGATCGCGCGCATCAAGGCCGATGTGCTGTTGCCAAGCGTGGCGAAGTCGTGGGGCTTGTTTCGAGTCAATTTTTAACAAGCCTGCGCGTCGAGCGCGAAGCTGCGCAGAAATATCCAGGCGTTCCGGTGGTCTTTCGCGGGTGGGTGACGCCGAGATTTTCTGCGGCAAGTGATGTCGAGCCGGGCGGAAGAGTCGGGCATTCGCACGGCGTTGCTGGGTTCGCTGTGGATGTTGATGCTGACGATTCTGATCGCCTTGCCGATCGGCGTGGGCGCGGCCATATATCTTGAAGAACTGGCAGGCAAAAGCCGATTGAGCCGTTGATTCAGATCAATATTTACAACCTGGCCGGCATCCCATCAATCATCTACGGCATGCTCGGGTTGACGATGTTTGTGCGCACGCTGGGCGATCTGATGGGCATCACAAGCGGTGCGGTATTTGGCGTATCCGACACAAATGGCCGCACGATTCTGAGCGCGGCGTTGACGATGGCGCTGCTGATTCTTCCACTGATTATCGTTAACACGCAGGAGGCCATGCGGGCGGTGCCATCGACCTTGCGTGAAGCGGCCTATGGCATCGGCCTGACAAAGCTGCAGACGATCTGGCATCACGTGTTGCCGTCTGCGTTGCCTGGCATTCTTACCGGCGCGATTCTGGCCATGTCGCGCGCGATTGGCGAAACCGCGCCGCTGATCGTGATCGGCGCATCGACATTTATCGCCGTCGATCCAAACGGTCCGTTCTCGAAATTCACCGCGCTGCCGATTCAAATTTACAAGTGGACCTCGCTGCCGGACGAGACATTTCTCAATGTGTCTGCTGCGGCGATCGTCGTGCTGTTGGCTGTGCTTGGTTTCGCTCAACATGAGCGCGATTCTGCTGCGCAATCAATTTCGGCAAACAACTATGAACATGACCGCACCCGTCGCGCCAGTGGCCGTGCCCGGCACCGTAAAGACCAAAGTGACGCTGGAGGGCGTCAACGTGCTTTTACGCCGGCTTTCGCGCCGTGGCACGATGTAACATTGCCGTTCTATGAGCGCCAGATCACAGCCATCATCGGCCCATCCGGCTGCGGCAAAAGCACGCTGTTGCGTTCGATCAACCGGATGAACGAACTGGTTGGGGGGCGGGTCAAAGGCCGGCTGATGGTTGGAAGGCGAGGACCTGTATGCGCCGGATGTTGATCCGGTGCAAAGTGCGCCAGCGCATCGGCATGGTCTTTCAAAAGCCCAATCCGTTTCCACGATCGATTTACGAAAACATGGCGTTTGGCGTGCGGCATCACAAGCTTGCGACGCGCAGCGAGATCGACGGCGTTGTGGAACAGGCCTTGCGCGCTGCTGCGATCTGGGATGAGGTCAAGGACTCGCTCAAAAAGAGCGGGCTTGAACTCTCCGGCGGCCAGCAACAGCGCCTGTGCATCGCGCGCACGATTGCGATGCAACCGGATGTCATCCTGATGGATGAGCCGTGCGCCGCGCTGGATCCGATTGCGACTGGCAAGATCGAAGACCTGATGCAGGATCTCAAACGCGATTACACGATTGTGATCGTGACCCACAACATGCAGCAGGCGTCGCGCTCGAGCGACTACACCGTCATGATGACGATGCGCCCGGACCGCGCCGGCGAAGTGATCGAGTTCGATCAGACCAACACCGTGTTTACGCGGCCGAAAGACAAACGCACCGAAGACTATGTCAGCGGCCGGTTTGGTTGAGGGCTGCGCAAATCGCCGCAACATGCGGCTCACCTCTAAAATATGCACATGCAAAAACAACGAGTCTTGATCCTGTGCACTGCCAACTCAGCCCGCTCGCAGATGGCCGAAGGCGTGTTGCGCTGGATGGCCGGTGACCGCTACGAGGTATTTTCTGCCGGCAGCCGCGCCACGCATGTCAACCCGGTTGCGATCGCGGCGATGGCCGAAATCGGCGTCGATCTTGCGCGCCATACGTCAAAGACGTATGACCAGTTTCTCGGCCAACCGTTTGACGCGGTGATCACCGTCTGCGACAACGCCGCCCACAACTGCCCATTTTTACCCGGCACCTACCGTCGCATTCACTGGAGCTTCCCGGACCCGGCTGCCGTTGATGGCGAGGCCGCCCGGTTGCAGGCATTCCGCGATGTGCGCGATGGTTTGATCTCGCGATTTCGCGGGTTTGTGGCGCCGTAAGGTTGCCACAGAGTTGCACAGCACCCCGAGATGCGATATCTGTGGCAACCGGTACGCCATAGATTTTTGTGATGCCGCTGTGATGCCGCGCCGCCAGACGGGTAGACGGGGTAATTAGCCGCCGAAGGGCGGCTTCGCTATGGCGATCCCGGGACCTCGGTCCCGGGATCGCGCTGATCGCGCGATGCACCCCTGCAGCTTTCGATTGCTGCGCGCTGATAAAATACCAGCTCACATGACACCGCACATCTTCGTCGACGGCCAGGAAGGCACTACCGGCTTGCGCATCCACGAGTATCTCAGCGCGCGGGCCGATCTGCGCGTGCTCAAGATTGATCCGGACAAACGCAAGGACCCGGCTGCCCGGCGCGAGCTGCTCAACGCCGCCGATATCGCATTCTTGTGCCTGCCGGATGGCGCAGCGCGCGATGCGGTGGCCATGATTGATAACCCGCGCACGATTGTCATCGACGCCAGCACTGCGTTTCGCACGCATGGAGATTGGGCCTATGGATTGCCTGAACTTGCGCCAGTGTATCGCGCGAGGATCCGCGCGGGCAAACGCATCGCGGTGCCGGGCTGCCATGCCACGGCATTTTTGGCGCCGATTGCGCCGCTGGTGCGGGCTGGGCTGGTGTCGGACAACACCGTGCTGCACGCCTTTTCGGTTACCGGTTTTAGCGGTGGTGGCAAAAAGATGATCGCGGACTACGAAGGCCGCGATGAAAAGCTGGCCAGCCCGCGTGCCTACTCGTTGGGACTGACGCACAAACATTTGCCTGAGATGCGCATGCACGCTGGCCTACAGCACGCACCGACGTTTGTGCCGGTGGTTGGGCCGTTTTACAAGGGCCTGGCGGTCACCACGTATCTCGACACCGCGCGGGGCAAACTGACGCCCGAGCGGCTACACGAATGCTTGCGCGCGCACTATGCCGACGAAGCATTCGTGCGCGTGATGCCGTTGGGGGCCGATGCCAACACCGAGGGCGGCTTTTTCGATCCGCAGGGCTGCAACGACACAAACCGCATCGACATCTTTGTCTTTGGCAGCGAGGATCGCACCGTGCTGGTGGCGCGCGAAGACAACCTGGGCAAGGGCGCCTCAGGCGCCGCTATACAGTGCATGAATCTGGCGCTTGGGCGGCCGGAGAGCGAAGGGCTGTCCGGCTGACCCAATGCGGCCGGTTACGCGAGCACGGGCTCGCGTTGTTTCACAAAAAAGACATACACCGCACTGGCGCGATTTGCCGCGCCCAGTTTGTTGCGCGCGCGTTCCACGTGCTCGCTCACCGTTTTTGCGCTGATCGAGAGCCGCGTGGCAATTTCTTTGTCCGTCAGCCCTTCGGCGACGAGATGGATCACTTCAACTTCGCGGCGCGACAAGGCCGGTATGGCAGGTTCTGACGGCTGATCTGAAGGATGCATTACAGCTCCGGGAATGAATGTTTGAGCAAAAGTTCACGAGGCGATTGCTGGCAGGGCCGAAGCCGGCAGCGGGGCGGACTGGATTGGGAATTACAGTTGTTCGAAACATTTTTCTCCTTCAGTGCCGCCATTGGAATGGTCGGCGCTTGTGTGTGCGCGGAAAAACAAAAACGAGCAGGTTGGCTGCCTGCTCGGAGTCGTGCATTGCGCAATTTAATCGTCTGCACTATCGCTTGAACCAGGCGAGCGGGGGGCATGGATAGCCTTTATCGCCCCCGAAGAGGCGTGCTTCCATACGTTCAGCCGCAGCTGTGTTCATAAGCACCATGTCACGCAAGACAATAGCAAATTCACCCGTGATTGTCAATGCGAGCGTGCCGGGAAAAGTGAAAAGCGACCGGTGCGCTGGCCGGTCGCTTTTGACAGGCTGCGGCAAGAGTTGCCGCAATTCGGTTTAGGTTCATGAACGTCGCTTCTTTCGTTTACGCAAGCGACAGCTCGCGTCGTTTGACGAAGAAGACATACACCGCGCTGGCCCGGTTGGCTGCGCCAAGCTTGCTGCGAGCGCGTTCGACATGCTCGCTGACTGTTTTGGCGCTGATCGTAAGGCGTTCACCGATCGCTTTGTCGGTTAACCCCTCGGCAACCAGATGAATCACTTCAATTTCGCGCGGCGAAAGCATCTGAATCGTATCTTCGGTTTGCATGGCAGTTCCTTGTGTGTTCGTCAAGGCAATATCGACATGCTGCTACATGCCGCTCGTAAAAGGCGTCAAAGGTGGAGAGCAGGGCTACTGTGTGACATTCACTATGACACATGCCTCCTGAAGCGCCGCGCAACGATGGCCTGGCAAAAGCTGGTTACATCGGCACACGCCTCCCAATGGGTCTTCCTGTGGTTGAACACGTCTGTTTGTGCTACATAACGCCTCCTGTATCGTGGGACAAAGTATACCGCTCGCACGTGACAAACCGCGCCGCATCGCGTAGGCAAGAAAACACAGAGATAGTGGGTAGGGTTGCGCCTGGATTTGCCCGATCACCGAAAAACCCATCAATCGACGGCAATTTGGGTCGATTTACTTAGAGTATCGTCGCCGCCTGTGGGTTTTACGCAATACTACCGACAATTTATGTCGCAGAGTTGCGAAAAATGCTGAGTGACGGGTGCGCAAAGCCTTAAATAAACATTAGGGTTGACACTTTCGTTATGTGGTCGTATATTATGCAAACTGCTGTCAAGCAATTATGTTTATCGCCGATCGGCGCTTTTTTTGATGCGTCGAGGCGGCAAAATTCGGAGGCAAGGTTATGAACGATCAAGTTCCTGAGAAGTATCGATCGCTCTTCACCAATGAAGAGTGGATCCAGCACGGATTCCTGGTGAAGGCGTCCTGGCTGCAGGCCGCACTGGCGGTTGTTGTGCACGCGTCCATCTGGCTGGTTAAGCCGTGGCTCATGGTGGGGCAATAATCATGCGCGAAAGCAGACACTTTGATTTCCGCACGCTGGCGTTGCTGTGGATGGTGATTGGCGGCGTTGTGTCGTTCTTCGTCCATCTGTTTGTATACAGCTCGCCCTGGGCCAGCGGCATCCTCGGCCTGGCGCGCTAAAGGCGTAATATGCGCTGGCCGCCTGAGGCCGTCCACTTGTGACCTGACAGCAGTGCAAGGAGAGGGCGGATGGCGGCTAGCGCATATTTGTTTTATGGCTGGTTTCGACGGCTCAGCGCAGGTGCGATGTGGCGGAAGCGCGTTGAAGCACATATCAAAAATCAAATAATTGACGCAACGATTGCGAGAGTAGACGACACAGTTCGACACATGATCGGCAGATTTCAGCCAAATGAAGGCGTGATAGTTTTACAAACGGCGAGCCCAGAGTAATCTTTATTTTTATTCTTCTTTGCTTTCCCGTGTCTGTTTGTTGTTTGTAATTTGAATCGCGCGGCCAGAACGGTTGTAACTTGCCCGATTGCAGTCCGAATTTGTAAAGTTCGATTTCTTGCGATATTTGCGCCTTGAACGGAAACGGCTGGCATTCGCGAGGCTGTTGTCCGTGCTGGAGGCGTGCATATGCTTGCATTCGAGTCTTCCTATCGAGATGCGGTATCTGACGTAAAACCTATCTACGCGCTAGGTCTTGGCGTGTTTCGGGTCTGGATTGGCCGCTTCTATCTCGGGTTGTGGGGCGTGGTTGCCCTAGCCACTGGGATCCTCGGTATCTTTATGTGGGTCCAGGCAGTGATCATTCGCAACCTGGCCACTTATGGCAACCCGCTTGTCGCCGCGATCCGTGGCACTGTCGAGGTCCCATCGCCAGAGCTCGGCTTGCGGTTTACGCTTGATCCGAGCAAAGGCTTTTACTGGCAAATGATCGTCATCTTTGCGACGATCACGTTTTTTGCCTGGATGATGCGCCAAGTCGACATCGCCCGGATCCTCAAGATGGGGTACCAGGTGCCGGTCGCGTATGGCGCAGTGCTTTCTTCATGGACCACGATCCAAATCGTGCGTCCGCTGTTGCTGGGTCACTGGTCCGAGGGATTTCCACTGGGGATCTTGACACATCTGGATTGGCTTAGCACCTTTGGCTACCGGTTTTGGAACTTTTTCTATAACCCGTTTCATGCGATCGGTGTGTCATTGCTCTTTGGCAGCGCCTTCATTCTCGGGCTGCACGGCGCCACGATCTTGTCCGGCTCTGGCCTCAAGAGCAAGGGCGTGACAGAAGAGAACATCAACACCTTTTACTGGGATTTCTTTGGCTACTCCATTGGTGAAGTCGGCGTCCATCGGTTGGCGCTGTATTTTGCCGTGTTCTGCGTGCTGCTGGCGAACGTCTGTCTGTTGCTGTCCGGCACCGTGGTCCAAGACTGGAGCGCCTTCTGGAGCTTCTGGGGCAAGGGCCCGTTCTGGGAAATTTACACCTACAAACCGGGGGTCTAGACTATGGCTGCGGAACACACACAAAAATCCACGACCCTCGCGAAAGACGATGGGTGGTATATCAAGCGTCGTTACTTCCTGCGCTTTCTTGAGGGCTTCGCCGACACGCAGATTGGCCCGATCTACCTCGGATACTGGGGCGCGATGGCCGGCATGTTCTTTGTCGCCGCGATCTTTTTGATCCTGATGGGATATCTACAGGCGGTTGACTGGAATCCGATTCGCTTTGTGCGCGAGTTTTTGACGTTGGCGGTTAACCCGCCAAATGCATCGTATGGCCTGACAATTGCTCCGCTTGCAAAAGGCGGTTGGTGGCAGGCTGCCACATTCTTTCTGACAGCATGCGTCTATTCCTGGACGGTGCGTATTTTCTCGCGCGCGCGCGCGCATCAGCTTCGCCCGATGGTCGCGATTGCCTTTGCTGCCGCGGTGTTTCTGTTCACAGTGATCTACATCATTCATCCGATGCAGATGGGCACGTGGGCGGAGGCGCCTGGTCATGGCATGAAAGCGCAGCTGGACTGGGTCAACTACTTCAGCATCAAATACGGGAACTTTTACTACAACCCGTTCCACATGGTCTCGATTTTCTTCCTGCTCGGCAGCACAGTGCTGCTCGGCATGCACGGGGCCACAATTCTGGCCACACTGCATCTCAACGCGCACCGCGAACTTGATGAGGTTGAGGCCACTACCGAAGGCACACAACGCGCGCAGCTATTCTGGCGCTGGGTCATGGGCTTTAACGCGACCGCGCACAGCATTCACGTGTGGGCGATGGCGTTTGGTGTCATGACGGTGGTTGTCGGCGCGATCGGCGTGCTTGCCAGCGGCTGGCTTGTGCCAGATTGGTTCAAGTGGGCTTGCGAGGCTGGCATTGCGCCAAGCCCGGCGGCTGCTTGCCCGCTGCCATAGTTTTGGCCGATTTAACAAGAGGCTCTCTTATGAACAAAGAAAAACCCGTCGATCCCGGCTTGGCCGGTTCCATCGCGGTTTATGACGATAAGCAGCGTCGCATCCTGCAAGGCGAAATGTTTGGCATTATCGCTGGAGCGATTTCTGTGCTCGGGTTGATCATCATGTTGTGGATTCTGACAAAACAGGATCTGTTCAGCGTCAAACCGAACCCTGTGCGCGCGGAATTCGCATACAACTATGCCGGTGTGCAGCGCGTGGACTACAACACGTATTTGGCTTCTGTAAAACGGAAGCCCGTTGGGCCAAGTGCAGAGGCGTTGGCGGCCTACAACATCTGGGTTCAGGCCAACCCGAACACAAAAAATGTCAAGGTGCTAAACCAGTATCTCGGCGCTGACTACGACAAGACTGCCAACGTGTTTGGCTATATGTCGGCGTATTTTGTGCCGGGCGTTGGCGTCAGCTGCGAATACTGCCATAACCTTCAGGACTTCTCGTCGGACGAGAAACAGGAGAAAGTCATCGCGCGCAACATGCTTGTGATGACGATGGAAACGCAGAATCGCTGGATTGGGTCATTGCCCAAGCCAGAGGGCCAGCCTGCCCATGTGCTGGTCTGCGCGACCTGCCACGCCGGTCAGCCAAAAGGCTGGAACAAAGATATCAAGGCCAAGACCCCGGATGCAATGGGTGTGGGCAGCGGGCATCCGTATGACTACAACATTGTCGATGACCAATATCTGCAAACGCGCGTCGATGGCTTTGGCAACATCAATTACTTCCAGGTCACGGCCAAAGAGACAACCAACCGTGATCGTGTCGGGCTAAACGCGGTCGAGCGCAATCAGCACGCGATGTATCACATGAACAATGCGTTGCAGGTGGGTTGCGACTTCTGTCACTTTGGCGGGTACTTCCCATCCTATGTGCTGGCAAACGGCGAATTCAAGTGGCCGAAGGCCCAGGCGCGTCACATGATGGGCATGGTGCAGGATCTGGCGATTAACTGGTGGCCGCAAATGGGCCGCGAGATTACCGCGCAGCCGAACTGCTATATGTGCCATCGCAACAACGTTGTGCCGCCGGGCGCGAGCCCGAATGCGCCTCGGCCCGCTGTGGTTGCCGAACCGTTGTTGACCCGGCTTGTAAATCTACCCGTTCCAAAATCCGTCGCGCCCGAGCCAAAGAAATAATGTAAACAGCAGGGCGATCTCTCATAAAGAGGGATCGCCCTGCTGCATGATCGCCAATGAATATCAGCACAAGATTGCTTCGGCTAAGCCTGTTTCAGTTTGGGCTCGGATTTAGCACGGTTGTCTTCACTGGAACACTCAATCGCGTGTTGATCAGCGAAGAGGGCGTGCCGGCAACGATCGTGGGCTGGCTACTCAGCCTGAGTCTGTTTGTCGCGCCGTTGCGCGTCATGTTGGGTGCGCGGTCGGATGCACGCCAGAAGCGTCAAGGGTATCGGCGGCTGCCGTATGTCTGGTATGGCTCGATGCTGGTCTTTAGCGGGTTGTCGGCCGCGCCGTTCACGATGATGTTCCTTAGCAAATCTTCGCTGATTGCGCAGAACAGCGCCGTTCCGTTTGCGATCGGCGTGATCATCGCGACCATCATCTTCCTGCTGTATGCCATTGGCGTGCATATCGCGCAGACGGGTTATCTTGCATTGGTGACCGATCTTGTGCCGCAGAACGATCGACACAGCGCGGTGGTTTTTTTGTGGATCGCGCTGATCTGCGGGCAGATCGTCAGCGCGCTGGTGATCAGCGTCTTCCTGCGGGAATATACGCCCGGCAAGTTGATCTCGATCATGCAGTCATCGTCGGTGATCTTCGTGGTGCTGGCGGTGGTCGCGATTTACGGGCAAGACAAGTTTGGCGCGATTGATGGGGCGGAGGAAGCAAGCCTGCCGCGCATTCGCTCGGTGTTGTCGAGTGCGCGCAACCGGCTGTTTTTTGCGGTGGTATTCGTCGGTACGTTTGCAATCACCGGCCAGGATGTTCTGCTCGAGCCCTACGGCGCGCAAGTGCTCGGCATGCCTGTGGATGCGACGACACGATTAACTGCGCTGCTTGGCGTTGGCATGCTGCTGGCGATGTTGGTGGCTACGCGCCTTTACAAGCAACTGAAATCGCCGCTGACACTGGCGTTGATCGCGTGCGGGGTCGGCATTATCGGCTTTAGCCTGATCGTTGGGACTGCGGCGCTGCACTCGGTGACGATGTTCGGGATTGGGGCGAGTGTGATTGGTCTGGCAAACGGGCTGTTCTTGATCTCGACGCTGTCCATCGTGGTGGCGCTCGCGGATACAGAGACAGCCGGTTTGTTTGTCGGGCTATGGGGGCTGGTTCAAACGACTGCCACCGGTATCGGTACGCTGATCGGCGGATTGATGCGTGACAGCGCGACGCGCGCGAGCGAAAGCATCACGACTGGTTACGTGACGTTCTACTCGCTTGAGCTGGTGTTGTGCGCAGTGACGGCCGCGATGTTGATCGTGTTGATGCGCGCCCGGTTTGGTTCCACGACACTGTTCGAGGCGAGCACAAAACGCGCCTCGGTATTTACTGGATTGACTGATATTCCAGGAGGTTAACTATGAATTACGGATTGGACACAATTTTATGTTTGTCTATGTTTCTGGCCGGTTCGATCGGCATGTTTGCGATGTTTTGGTGGACGGATCGGAATGCCATGGCTGACGCTGAGCGGCAGGCGAAATCGAAGCATTCCGGCAAGTAACCCGATAGATTTAATCTTGCGCAAAGCCATGCGATAAACCGTTTGTCGCATGGCTTTGCGCTTATTTTTTGTGCGAGCGCGCCAGTCGCACGTGGACTTACAGTAGAACGATGGCTGTGTATACCCCAGAGCAACTTGCCAAACGGCAATCCAGCAGATGGACGCGTGTGCAATCTGTGCTTGCGCCGCTGCAGCTGGTGTCGTTTCTGATCAGCGCGTATCTGGTGATCACATTTTTGGTGACAGGCGCGGGCTACGTTGCCGCCCATGCCGCTTCGCTGGTGAAAGTCACGCTGATGATTGCGATCACCGTGACCGGAATGTTCTGGGAGAAGGATGTCTACGGCAAGTATTTTCTCGCGCCAGAATTTTTCTGGGAAGACCTGGTGAATGGGATTTCACTACTGGCCCATTTGATCTTTATTGCAGCCTGGCTGTTTGGTGCAAGCGCGCAGGCGCAGATGGTCATCATGGGCATTGCGCTCGCAACGTATGTCGTCAATTTTTGCCAGTTCGCCTGGCGCGGCGCCCAGAGCGCGCGACAGCGGCGACGTGTTGATCATTGAGGTCCATTAAAATACCCCCCGAGGTTTTTACCCGTGGTACCACAATTGCATATTTGCACGCACCCGCTGGCCCAGCACAAATTGACGATCCTTCGCCGCAAGGAGACCGAGCCCAAAAAGTTTCGCGAGGTTGTGAGAGAAATCGCAACCATGTTGACGCTTGAGGCGACAGCCGATTTGCCAATCCATGATCATCCGATTGCCACGCCGATGGTTGACATGATCGGCAAACGCATCACCGACAAGATTGGCCTGATTCCGGTGCTGCGCGCTGGACTCGGCATGGTCGAAGGCGCGCTTGAGATGTTGCCCAGCGCAGAAGTCTGGCACATCGGCCTGTATCGTGACGAGCGCACGCTGCGCCCGGTTGAGTACTACAACAAATTGCCATCAAGCGCGACCGTACAGGTCTGCCTGGTATTGGATCCAATGCTGGCGACCGGCGGCAGCGCCGCGGCGACTGTCGATATCTTGAAGCGCTGGGGTGCGCAGCGCATCAAATTTGTTGGGCTGATCGGCGCGCCGGAAGGCGTCAAACGCCTGCATGACGCGCATCCAGACGTGCCAATCTATCTTGCCGCGCTGGATGAGAAGTTAAATGACATTGGTTACATTGTCCCGGGTCTGGGTGACGCCGGCGACCGGCAGTTTGGCACCGCTTAATCATGCAAATTCTTGACTTTCTATTACACGTTGACGACTATCTGATCAAACTCATCGCAGATTATGGCCCATGGATCTATGCGATTCTATTTGGCATCATCTTCGCCGAGACCGGTTTGGTGGTGACGCCATTTTTGCCCGGAGACTCGCTGCTCTTTGCAGCCGGTGCGCTCTCAACCGCCGGCACCGAGGTCGGCAAGATGAATATCTTTCTGCTGTGGGCGTTGCTGTCGGTAGCCGCGATTCTGGGCGACTCTGTCAACTATGCGATCGGCCGCCGGCTCGGCACACGCATCTTTAGCGATAACGCGCGGATCCTAAAGACCTCGCACTTGCGAAAGACCGAACAATTCTACGAAAAGCATGGCAGCAAGACAATTATTCTGGCGCGCTTTGTACCGATTGTGCGGACCTTCGCGCCGTTTGTCGCGGGTGTGGGCAGCATGAACTACCGGCGCTTTATCACCTACAACGTAGTGGGCGGGCTGCTGTGGGTCACGATCTTTCTGGCAGCTGGCTACTTTTTTGGTCAGCTCGAGTTTGTCAAAAAGAACTTTGAATTGGTTGCGATCGCAATCGTGCTGGTCTCGGTGCTGCCGATGGTCTACGAATTTATCAAAGAACGCCGTTCGCATCAGGCGTGACCGCGCGGAGAAGAAGGTGTAGCCACAGAGGTTACAGAGGACACGGAGCAATAAGGCACCTTCTTCCTCCGTGCCCCTGTGGCTACACCTTCTTCTCCGCGCGCCATACGTTCGTCGGTTGCAATACGAAAACAAAATCTCCCGCGAATGAGACGCGGGAGATTTTGTTTTTTTGGAATGAAAATAAAAGCTTACGTCGCCATGCGGAAGCGCGGATGCCCCATCCACGTTTCAAGCGACTCCGGAGTGGCAACGTGATAGTTGAACGGCTTGCCATCCGTCGTCCAGCCGGTGACGGTGTGCGCGCGTGAAAGATCGTCGATGGTGTCGGTCAGGTCGACCACGCCGGTAAAGCGCTTTGCGAGCCGAATCGACAACTGCGCCAATTTGCGGTGGGCGAGCTGGCTGTTGCGCTTGCACGCCAACACGATCTCATGTGAGAGCGAAGTGCCAATCAACCGCTGCAGCGCGTCGACCTCATCGTCGCGGCGTTGAAAGGCGGATTCCACGATTGTGTAGTGCACGATGCCGCCATCCGACTGCAATACGTTAAACGCATTGATCGTGCGTTTGACCCAGTCCGCGTCGTCGTCGACAACGGGCCGGGCAGAAATGACGATTGCTACAGGTCCCACAGTGCCTCGATGATATGTCATTTTGCCTTCTATTACCGTAATTGTTCGTATCCGATCTTGAACAACTATAGCGAAAATCACGTAATTAGAGATACGGTCTTTAGATGGAGGCTACAACTCCGAAAGGCTTTATTTGCAAAAATGCAATAAGTTCTCGTTGGATGCGCAAAACGGAATTTATATCTTTTTGTGTGAACGCGTGTGGTTTCGCGTGACTATGTCGGCGTCTTCGGCACACCTGCCATCCGTTCGTCACTGCGAGATACGCAGGCATACTGCGGATGGCGCGCTTGCCTCAGGTATGGGTCAGGTATCGGCTATCAGGGCCGGCAGTTCCCCATGTCGATCAAAATCGGTGCCTGCCAGTGGCGCGTCATTAGCCGCAAATGATTGCAGCGTTTGTAGCACTGCTTGCGGTTTATCGTGTCGGTGGCGTTGCAAATTGGCATGTTTCGCCCACCGGCGGTCTATAATCCGGCCGATGTCATCAAACCCTACACCGCCGAACAGCGACGATGACTGGCAGGTCGAAGATCAAATCGCCGGTCAGTGGGAGGACGAAGCCGACCGTTCGGCCCGCCGGACAACCGCGCGTCGTCCGCGTCGCGCACGTCCAGCACCCTCTGCATCACGCAGCCTGCTATCTGATCCAGCAGCCACACCGTTGTTGGTGATCGGTGGCGTGGCCCTGCTTGGCATGTGCGGCCTGGCATGTTTTGCCCTGATGCTCTTTTTGCTAGGGGGTCAGGACAGCATCATTGATCGATTCACACGCGGCGAGGCGAAAGCAACACAGCGCCAAGCGTGCCGATTTCAGTGACGATCGCGCAATCGGTGCTGGCAAACGGCACGGTGGTGCCGGCCGCTGTGCCCACGCGGCTCAACATCGGCAGCCGCACATTCACAGTCAATGCCGCTCGGTGTCAATGAGGATCGGCAATGGGTCTACAATGTAAACGACAAACGCGGCCTCGTACTGGGCAGCCGGCACACTTGTGAACTATGTGATTGGGCTGCACGCAAGCACGGACAACCGCGCGCTGTATGAGTCAATCGTGCCAGGCGATCTGATGAGCCTGGATACAACCAGCGCCGGGTCACAGCGCTATCGCGTGGTCTCAAAGACAAAGACCAACGCCGATGACCTGTCGTTGCTCGCTGATCAGTCATCGCCGCGGTTGACGCTGATCATGCTTGGCAGCAGCGGCGAAGAGCGCGATGTGCTTATTGCGCAATACACCGATGAAGGCACGCCCAATCAGGCCGTCTCACTGGGCGCGCCTGTCAATCTGGGCGATGCGCGCGTGGTGGCGACAAACTACCGCCTTGTGCCGGGTGGCAATGTCGGCTTGACCGAAGGCAAGAATCTGTATCAGATCGATATCCGCGTGACCAACGTCGTGACGCGCATTCTGGACGCCGCGCAGTTTTACACTGAGCTGTCGGACGGGCAGGGCAACAAATATCAGTTGGCGCCGTGCCCGGCTCTCGGCGGCCGGCGGCTCAGCTGGCTGGGCCACGGGCGCGTTGCAACCCGGCGAAAGCGGTGACGGTGACGGCGGGATTTGAAGTGCCAAGCGCGATGCAGGGGCCGTATCTCGAGTGGCGGTTTGCTTGGATCCGCAGAACCCGTATGTGGCGCGGGTGGCGATTCCGTATCAGCCAAAATTTGTCGAGCCGACGTCGCGCCACGGCGCAGCCGCGCGTGCGGCTCGAGATTCTGGCGGCCAATGTGTCGCCGGAAGGCAACGAGGTCAACATCGTTGGGCAGATTACAAACCTGACCGGCGAGACGCTGATCATCAGCCAGAAAGACGCCGCACTGAAGCACGGCGGACGGCGCGCAATCGCCGATCAACAGCTATCTGCCCGGTTTCCCGTGGGAGAGTCCGGCCAACAGCCCGCCGTTGGCATTCAAACTTACTTTTGTCAAACCCGCTCAATTTCCGGTTACGTTTATGCTGCTTGATCAATCTGCGCAGGTCTCTGATCGCTAGACCGCGCACGAAGCTTGCGGTGGTTTACAACGCCGACCACAAATGCGATCGCGGTGTCGCGTTCGTGCGTCAGTGATAGTGACCAGGTGCTGATGCCCAGCGCGCGCGCGAGTTCAGCCGCATGGCCGTGCAGCAGCAGCACGCGGTTTGCCGCTGGCCAGGTTGCTAACTTCTGCATCGTGCCAGCCGATGCCCTGCGCGTTCAAGATGCGCAGGCCCACGCCCAGCGCCTTTGCACGCAGCCTCTTTTGCGGCAAAGCGCGCGGCCAGCTCCGGCCGGCGCCCGTTGCAATACGCAATCTCTGCAGCGGTGTATAACGCGCCGCAAAAAGCGGTCGCCATGCCGCGCGATCGCGTCTTCGAGCCGCGCGATATGCAGGATATCGACACCGGTTGTGAGCAGTTTACGGCGCCGGCGGTCACCAGCACAAAATTGTCCGGGTCGAGCCACTTCTGCGCCACCGCCTGGATGTCGCGCACCGTTACGGCGTGCACGCGTTCGGGATAGGTCAGCAGATAGTCCAGCCCGCGCTTGTAGCGGATCATGTTGATGATCTGCCCGGCGATGCCTTCGTTGGTCTCCATCTGCAGCGGCATCACGCCGGTGAAGTAGCGCTGGTTGTCTTCCAGCTCGCTGGATTTGACTTTCTTGTCGCGCATGCGGCGCATCTCGGCCAACGCGATCGTGAGCACGCGCTCAATCGTGTTTGGGTTTGTGCCTGCGTTGAGCGTCCATGGGCCGGGCACCATGCCGCCGTCGAAACGGCTGCCGATGTAATACACCAGCCCCTCTTCCTTGCGCACGCGATTCGCCCAGCCGGCCATACATGCCAAACTGCCCCAGAATGCTGTTCATCAGCGCGCAGCTCAGCCAATCGGGATCTGTATGTGAGGCAGCGGGATAGCCCAGCAGCACGGTCGACTGGCTCTTGCCCGGCATCGGGATGTGTTTGCGATGTTGGCCGCTGATCTTCGGCGCTGCTGGCACCTCAGGACGGGCCGGGCGCGTCGTGCGCCAGTCTTCAAACTGCGCCGCGATCATGTCGCGCGCGTCTTGCGCTTTGATGGCGCCGACCACCACCAGCGACATGCCGTCCGGCGAGAACTGCGATTTGTGAAAGCGCGCCACATCGTCGCGCGTAAACGTCTTGACCGTTTCGATATAGCCGTCGTTGGAGCGGTGAAACGGATGCGCCTTGGGATAGGTCATTTCATAGAACGCCATCCCGGCCATCGCGCGCGTGTTGTTGGCGCGCTCCTGCAGGCTGGTCAGCCATTCGCCGCGCTCTTTCTCCAGTTCCTGTTCCGGGAACATCGGCTCGCGCAAGACGTTGCCGAGCATGCCGAGCATCATCGGCACATCTTCGGCCAGGCTCTTGGTATACATGCCCGATGTAAACACGCCGCTGGACACGTTGAGCGACGCGCCGACCGCTTCAGTGCGCTCGAAAATTTCCTCATAGCTGTGCTGTGAACTGCCGCGCATGAGGCAGTCGGCAACAAAGCCAGCCAGCCCGGCTTTGTCGCGCTGGCTCGTCATATGCGCCGGCCTGCAGATAGCCGCTGACGATGACGGCCGGGCTGTTGAAATTTTCATACACATAGACGTTGATGCCGTTCGACAGCGTGAACTGCGCGATGTTGCCGCTGTGCGGGACCGACGGTTTCGCCGTGACGGTCTTGCGCGCGCGGGCACGCGGGGAGGGCGCCGAGCGTTTGGCCGGCATAGATTTCTTTTTTGTCATGACTGTGCGAGGTAGATGCCAACAGTGGCGTTATCCGGTGAGAGATACGTTTGCGCCGACGCGCAGCACATCATCGACGGTGACTTTTGCCAACCGATCGAGAAAGCCGCTGAACCAGCTGTAGTCCTGGATCATTTCCGAGAAGCCCAGCCAGAATGCCTGGTTGGTGACCGTTTCGGTGCCAAAGGCGACCTGTGCGCGCGTTTGCTTTAGCGCGCGATCAAGCTCGGCCTGCGTGACAGGCTCGCTGCGCGCGCGTTCGATCTCTGCCCAAATCCGGGCTTCGACATCTTCGATGCGCTTGCCGGGCATGACCGTGCCGCCGATCGAATAGAGAAACGGGTCGATCGTTGGCACCACGCCGCCGCCGACATCGGCCATCCACTCGGCATCGACCAGCGCCTTGCTCAAACGGCTGCTGCGGTTGCTGGTGCCGCCGCCAAAAAATGACAGCCCCGATGCGCCGCACAGCACCGAATCCAGCGCAACCAGCGCCATGTAGTCCGGATGTGTGGCCGATGGCGCGTGAAACGACAGAGACAGATAATGCGTGTCGCCTTCGCCCTTGACGGTGACGCGCCGCTGGCCGCGCTGGGGCGGCTCTTCTGCGTGCTGCTTCGGGATGCCTTGCGATGGTTTGATTTTGCCGAACAGCTTTTCAATCCGCGCCATCATCTCAGTGCTGTCGAAATCACCGGACACCGATACGATGGCGTTGTTCGGCGCGTAGTAGCGCCGGTAGTGGCCATACAGATCGTCGCGCGTCATCGTTTTGAGATCGGATACATGCCCGATGACTTCATGGCCATACGGATGCACGCGAAACGCGGTCGCCTGCAACTCCTCGGCCAGCCGAAAGCCCGGGCTGTTTTCATACATCTCGCGCTCGTTGATGATGACGGTGCGCTCGCTGGCGACCTCTTTGGGGTTAAAGCGCGTGTTGACCATGCGGTCGGCTTCCAGCGCAATCGCCATGTCGATCTTGTCCGAAGGCATGGTTTCGTAATATGCGGTGAAATCAACCCATGTGAACGCGTTGCGCACGCCGCCCTCGCGGCTGACCATGCGGTCCATCTCGGCTTCGCCATATTTCTGGGTGCCTTTGAACATCATGTGCTCGACCCAGTGCGAGGCACCGGTGATGCCCAGGTGTTCGTTGCGCGAGCCGACGCGATACCAGACGCAAAACGCCGTAACTGGTGTGGTGCGTATTTCTTTTAAAACAACGGTCAGGCCGTTCTTAAGTGTCTTCTTGACAATGCCAATGTTGCGCTTCGTTGCCATGCGCCAAACTTACCACAGGCGCTCAGGCCTCCGCGGAAGCCCCCGGGTCGCGACCCGGGGGCTTCCCGGAGGCCTGAGCGCCTGCCTGTAATTTCTCGACTGCGCGGTTTTGAGGGCGTGCACTCAATCAACCAAATCAGACGATCTGGAAATCGCGCAGATTTTTTGGTAGAATCATGGGCCGTTCGCGGTTCCCAAGGTCGTTTATGACGGTTTTGGCTGGCGCGATTGAGCAGAAATCACGCTTTTCCGGTCGATATTCCGGTTTGGAGACACTAAGTGGCAAATACAGCATCCGCAGAGCAACGAATTCGTAACAGCGCCCGCAAGGCTATTTTTAACCGCCTGCATCGTTCGCGCGCGCGCACCTTTACAAAGAACACCGAAGAGATGGTGGCAAAGAAGGACGTGGCAGGCGCAAACGTCGAGCTGGCCCGCGCGATCAGCGCCGTCGATAAGGCCGCTGGCAAAGGCGTGTTCCACAAGAACAAAGCCGCCCGTACCAAGTCGCGCTTGATGAAGATGTTGAACAAGGTTGCGGCCAAGTAAAACACGAATATCGATCGGATATAAAAAAACAGCCGGCAGAGAAATCTGCCGGCTGTTTTTATTTTTCATGCCGCCCATCGCGCGCCACCTGCGGACGCTTACGCCGCAGCGTCGATTTCAACATACATCAACTCGGCCAGCGTGCGGCCAAGCGTATGCGTGCCTGTGTCGGTTTCGAGCGTGATCGGGCCGCCATATGGCGCGATGTCTTTGAGTGTGACGCGCGTGCCTGGCATCAACCCTTGATCGCCAATGTACTTAAGCCACTCGCTGTTGTCCGTGTCGACACAACAAATGGTGCCGGATGTGCCAATGGCCTGTTCGATCAATTCGACATCGCGGTTGGGGGGCAACGTGCCGTCTTTGGCCGGAATCAAATGGCCGTGTGGGCAGCGTGTTGGATTGCCAAGCATCTCGTCCATGCGGTCCTCGAACGCGTCGTTGATCGATGTTTCAAGCGCATGCGCATGTTCATCCACCTGATGCCAGGCAAATCCCATGACCTTGTGCAGAAACATTTCCAGCAGCCGATGGCGGCGGATGGTGCGCAGCGCCAGCTTTTTGCCGACCGCCGTCAACGTCGCGCCCTTGTAGGGCGTCAGTTGCACAAGCTTGCGCTCAGACAACCGCTTCAGCATCACACTCGCGCCAGACGGCGTCACGCCGAGCCGCTGCGCAATCTCGGTTGTATTGGCTGATTCGCCCTCCAGTGTGAGCCGGTAGACGACATCGAGGTAGTGCAGCGTGGCGTCATTTACGCCGATATCCTCGCGCTGCATGTGATTTCCACTCATAAATTTGACAGGAACTCAAAACAAAAGTTGACTAGCGTTAAATTCTAGCAATCTGGTGGGTGCTTGTCAATGCCGGGCGTGCTGAACGCGCCACAAAATGAACACTGGGCTGCCGCATCAGTGTTGCAGCTCACCCAGCGACACAGGAATACGCGCGATGCTGCGCACTGTAAGCAGCCAGATCAGCACGCACAGCGCGTTTAGACCGGCCAATACCAGCCAACCGGTGTTGAGCGTGCCGACACCGGCGATAAAGCCGCCCACGATCGGCGGCGCCGTGATCGCGCCGATCGAGCCCGCGCTTGTCAGGTAGCTGCTGGTCAGCCGCGCGGCCTGGGGGAAGCGTTGCATCGCAAGCGCGACCAACGTGGGATACACCGGCCCCAGTCCAAACCCAATCAACCCGGAGCCCAACAGCGCAATGAAAAAACTCGCGCCCGGCAAGATCATGATGCACAGTCCGGCGGTCGAGAGCACAAGCATCGCGGTGACAAGCGTAGTGGGTTGCAGCCAGCGCAGCAGCAGATTTGCAAAGTAACGGCTGAGCGCCATCCCGGCGAAGAACATGCTGGACGCAAACGACGCCTGCGCCACATCGACCAATGTCGCGCGTTTCGTAAACTCGGTCGTCCAACCGCTAAACGCGACTTCGACACCGACATAGACCGCCATCGTCGCGGCCATCATCAAAAATATCGGCGACGACAGCACGTTGCGTTGCACTGGGTTCGCCGCAGTTGCGCTTTCGGCTGGCGGCGGGGTGAGCCTAACGCGCAGGCCGAGCACCAAAATGGTTGCGGAGAGCGCGATGGCGATCCAGAACGCGCTTGAGGCACCGCCCGTCAAACGGTAGGACGCAGAAACGATTACCGGGCCGATCAGCGCGCCGATGCCGTAAAACGCGTTGACTCGGTTAATCGTCGCATCGCCGTTGGGTTGACCCTTAAAGCGCATGCCGAGCAGCGCGGTGTAGCCGACCTGGGTGATCGACTGGCCGAATCCGAGCAGCAGCGCGCCAATCAGCACCACGGTGAGCGAGGTGCTCAGCGTGACAAGCAGCATCGCGCCGATGAGCACAACCGGCGCGGACAGCATCGCGCGCGTGCTCAAGCGCTTGCCAAGAATGCTGATCAGGGGTGCGCTAATCAGATAGCCAGCTGAAACTGCTGTGAACAGATAGCCGAATGCTTCGATCGGCGAGTTTGTCTGCGTTGCGAGCGATTGCAAAGACGGTCCCATTACGGCGATGTTCAACCCCAGCACCGCGAAAACATAACAACCCAGGATTACCAATACGCGTGAATTCATTGATGCTTTATTGTATGGCGCGGGGTTTGAAGACCCGAAAGGTCTCCAGACCCGCCACGTCTGTAGACCTGAAGGGTCTCTAGACCCCGCGCTCCGCATTAAAAAACGGATGTTTGGCAATAGAAAACTATAAAATATCTGCAATTTATCTTTACGTTACTGCAGATTCTCAAAAATTCCCGCTGCGCCCATGCCGCCGCCGATGCACATGGTCACCATGCCGTAGCGCGCGTTGCGCCGACGAAGCTCCCCAAGCAGCTGCACAGTCAGTTTGGCCCCGGTGCAACCGAGCGGGTGGCCGAGTGCAATCGCGCCGCCATTGACGTTTACCTTTTCCAGGTCGATGCCCAACGCACGCACGACAGCCAGTGCCTGCGCGGCGAATGCTTCGTTCAACTCAAATACATCAATGTCCTCGAGCCTGAGACCGGCCAGCCTGAGCGCCTTGGGGATCGCCACGGTCGGGCCAATGCCCATGACTTCGGGATCCACGCCGCCGACCGCGAACGACACAAAGCGCGCCAACGGCTTTAGCCCGCGCGCTTGCGCGGCCTCGCCGCTCATCACCACGACGGCGGCTGCACCATCGCTGGTCTGTGATGCATTGCCAGCGGTGACGCTGCCTTGGGCCGAAAAGGCCGGCCGCAGTTTGGCCAGCGCTTCGCGGGATGTGTCGCGGCGCACGCCCTCATCGACGGCGAACAGGGTCTTCCTGGTGCTAAACCCGCCGTGGTCGTTTGCGCGCGTGATTTCAACCTCCAGCGGCGTGATCTCCTCGCTGAACTTTCCAGCGTCGATCGCCGCCGCGGCGTTCTGATGCGAGCGCAAAGCAAACGCATCCTGGTCCTCGCGGCTGATGCCGTGCCGTTTGGCGACTTCCTCGGCCGTCAGACCCATCGGCATATAGACCTCAGGGTGCAACTCTGTCAGCGTCGGATTGGGGGCATAGACGTTGCCGGCCATGCTGACCATGCTCATGCTCTCCGCGCCGCCGGCCAGCACAATTTCGCCCATGCCGCTCATGATCTGTTGCGCGCCGAGCGCGATCGTTTGCAGACCGGATGAGCAGAAGCGATTGACGGTCTGCGCGGAAACGCTGTTTGGCAAGCCGGCGCGCAAAGCCGCGATGCGACCCATGTTCAGGCCCTGCTCGGCTTCTGGCATGGCGCAACCCAGAATCACGTCCTCGATGTCGGCTGGATCCAACCCGGGCGCGCGCTCAACCGCAGCCTTTATTGCGGCCGCGGCCATGTCGTCCGGACGAACAGTCGCCAGGCTGCCGCGCTGGCTGCGGCCAACGGCGGTGCGGGCGGTGGAGATGATGAATGCTTGGGGCAGATTAATTTCTGTCAACAGGCTTTCCGTTCTTCAACATAAACGCGATGCGTTCTTGTGATTTGGGTTGTTGCACCAGTTCAACAAACGCCGCGCGTTCAAGATCGAGGATGTGTTGCTCGGTGACCCATTGCGGTTGCGAAAGATCGCCGCCGCAGATGACGTGGGCGAGGGTCTTGGCCATATAGGCGTCATACGCGCTGATGTGCCCGCCCCAGCGCAGAGTTTCGACCGCGGTGAACATGGCGGCCTTGCCCTTCTTGCCGATGGCGTAGATCGATTTGGCATCGCGCGCCGGCGGGCGATAGCCAGCCGCCGCCAGCTCCAGTGTGATGCGCTTGGCTTCGCCGAGCAACTTCTCATCGTTAACGATCACCTGGTCTTCGCTGACCAGAAACCCCAGATCGCGGGCCTGTTCAGCGCTCTCGCTGACTTTGGCATACGCGATGGTCTCAAATACTTTTTGCAGATAGGGCAGCGCGTTGATGCTGTCGCTGGTGATATGCGGGCTGACGTTTCGGCGCACCAACTCTTTGCAGCCGCCAAACGCCGGGATCACACCGACGCCGAATTCGACCAGCCCCATGTAGGTCTCGGCCGACGCCGCGATGCGCGTCGCCAGCAGCCCCATCTCCACGCCGCCGCCGAGCGCGCGCTGTCGCAGCGCGGTCACAATCGGCTTTGGCGCATGGCGCATCTTTTGGATCCATGTCTGCATCTGCACCAGAATCATGTCCATCTGTTTCGGATCGCCAGCTGCGATCAAAAAGATGCCGATGTTTGCGCCCAGGCAGAAGTCTTTGCCTTGGTTACCGATCACCATGCCGTGCCATTCCGGTTTCTGGAGCAGCTCAAGCGCATGATTGCCCATGTCGGCCACATACTGGTCGATCGTGTTGCCTTTGCCATGAAACTCGAAGCACAGCACGCCATCGCCCAGATCGATCAGGCTGGCGCTGGCGTTGCGCTTGATCTCGTGTTTTGTGCCCGTCAGCTGGCGCAACACGATCGGACTGCGGCCGGCAGACGCCGGCTGTGCGCCGTCAGCTGGCGGCTGTGCGCCGGCATTTCCATAGAATCCAAGCGCGCCGGATTTCGCCAGCAGCTTCGACCCACGGCGCGACTGCGATCTCGCGTTCGCGCATCATGTCGATGCCGCGCTGCACGCCAATGGCGTCCCAGATTTCGAACGGCCCCATCTCGCTGCCAAAGCCCAGCCGCATTGCCGCATCGATATCGGCGGGCGAATCGGCGATCTCGGGCACGCGCCGAGCAGCATAGGCCAGGATATGCAAGCGTGGTCTCGATCACATATTGCCCGCCTCGGTCGGCTTGGTGCTTTTCAAAGATCAGCCTCCAGCGGTCGGCCAGATCGAGCTCGCGCGTTTCCGCGAACACCTCGAAGCGCGGCTTTGTCGGCGGTTTGTATTCGCCGGTGCTGAGATCGAGGGTCCAAAACTCTTTGCCGCGGGCGTTTGCACGGTCTTGTAAAAGCCGATGCCGCTTTTGTTGCCGAGCGATTTTGCGTCGATCAGTTCTGCATGATCGGCGGCGTCTTGAAGAACTCGGGGCTCTCGTCGTCTTTTGCGCAGCTCAAGCAGGTTGCTGGTGACATGCGCCATCACATCGAGCCCGACCAGATCAGCCAGCCGGAATGTGCCGGTTTTGGGGTTGCCGATCATCGGGCCGGTCAGCACATCGACTTCCTCAACGGTATAGCCATTGTCTACTGCGGCATACATGCGCATCTGGCCGACAAACGCGCCGATGCGGTTGGCGATAAAGTTTGGGCGTGTCTTTGCAAATCACCACGCTCTTGCCCAGGCGGTGTTCAGCAAATGCGCGCATGTCGGCGACGACGGCCGGGTCGGTGTCGGCCGTCGGGATCACCTCAAGCAGCTTTAGATAGCGCGGCGGGTTGAAAAAGTGCGTGCCAAGAAAATGCTTCTTAAACCCAGCGCTGCGGCCCTCGGCGATATGCCGGATTGGAATGCCTGATGTGTTCGAGCTGACCACGCAATCCGGTTTGCGCAACGCATCGATGCGCGCCATCAGCGCCTGTTTTGGCGCGAGCTGTTCGATGATGACCTCGACGATCCAATCGGCCTGCGCGACCGCGGCTTCAAAGTCGTCTTCGGTGTTGCCGAGCGTGACGCGTTCAGCCGTCTTTGCGGTGAACAACGCGGCCGGGCGCGCTTTGAGCTTGTTTGTCCCACAGCGATTTGACAATCGCATTGCGCTCGCCCTCTTTTGCCGGGATGTCCAGCAATGTCACGTTCAAGCCGACATTGGCGCAATGGGCCGCGATTCCGCCGCCCATGGTGCCGGCGCCGATGATGAGTACGGATTGAATATTCATTGGGGTGCTGGGTAGAGACTACAGAACACAGAATACAGAACACAGACTAGATTTTCCGCAATCTGACTGAAAAGTCAGGAAGTGTCAGGTTAGCTTGCTTGAAGTTGGGGAAGTCGTGACTTACTGTTTTCTCGTGCATAACTTTCGAAAACTCTTGGTCTGGCAGCGTGCAGTTGATTTCGCCGTCCGTGTCTACGTTGAAACGAAGAAATTTCCGGCTGATGAGCGCATTGGTTTATCGAGTCAGTTGCGCCGTGCGGCTTGTTCAATCTCACTCAACATTGCTGAAGGTTCAGGCAACAGATCTAGTCTTGAATTCAAGCGCTTTCTGCAGATAGCGCTTCGTTCAGGTTATGAAGTCTCAACTGGAATGACGATTGCGTATCGACTTGCCTATCTCTCCGAACCTTTGCACAACATACTTCAAAATGAACTTGATCAAATTCTCGCGATGATTGTCGGTTTCTCGCGCTCTCTCGATCCGTAGTCTGAATTCTGTGTTCTGTATTCTGTAATCTCCTAAGCAAACGCCTGCATCCCTGTAATCTCGCGCCCGACGACGAGCGTGTTGACTTCGTTGGTGCCTTCGTATGAGTAGATTGCCTCGACATCCGCAAAATGACGGGCGACATGGTTGTCAATCAGGATGCCGTTACCGCCCATCAAATCGCGCGCGAGCGCGCAGATCTGCCTGGCTTTGGCGGCGTTGTTGCGTTTGGCGAGCGAGGCCTGCCCATCGGTCAGCGTGCCGGCTTCCTGCAGCTTGCTCAGACGCCAGGTGCTGATCTTCATAAATTCGAGCTCTTGCAGCATGTCGACGAGCTTTTGCTGCACAAGCTGAAACCCGGCGATGGCGCGGCCAAACTGTGTGCGCTTTTTGGCGTAGTCGCGCGCGATTTCGTAGGCGGCCTGCGCCACACCGACAGCCATCCACGCCACACCGAGGCGGGTCGCGCGCAGAACAGCGGCTGTGTCTTTGAAGCTACGCGCGTTGACCAGCTTGTTGGCGATCGGAATGCGGCAGTTTTCAAATTTGATGTCGGCGTTGGGCAACGCGCGCAGCGCCAGTTTGTGCTGGATCTTGGTTGGTGTAAAGCCGGGCGTGCCCTTTTCGACCACAAAGCCGCCCACGCCGCCGGTCTGGTCATCTTGCGCCCAGACCACCACCAGATCTGCAAAGGTTGCCGCGCCGATCCAGCGTTTCTCGCCATTGAGCACGTAGTGATCGCCATCGCGCCGCGCGGTCGTCTGGATGTGCGAGGCGTCGCTGCCGACGAGCGGCTCGGTCAGCGCAAACGCGCCAACCAGATCCATCGTCGCCATGCCGGGCAGCCAGCGCTGCTTTTGTTCTTCGCTGCCGCAGAACGCGATACTGGTCATGGCCAACCCGCTGGTGACGCCGAACATCGTCGCGATTGAGGCATCGCCGCGCGCCAGCTCCATCGCGATCATGCCGCCGCCGACAGCTGAAAACTCCGGGCAGCCGTAGCCCTTCAACCCGGCGCCGCAAATATTCAGCTCGCGTATCTTCATCAGCAACGGCATGGCGTCTTCATACGATTCCCAGTACTGCGCGATGTGCGGCACAATTTCGCGGTCGACAAACGCGCGCACCGTGTGGCGGATCGCGCGTTCCTCAGGCCCGAGCAGCAGATCCAGATCGTAAAAATCGATGCTGTGATCAAACGGCGCCACGGTGTGCGCCTGGCTCTCTGCCGGCTGCGCATCGACCAGGCTGGTGGCGCTCGCCGGCGCATCCGTCTGTTTGTTTGCAGGTGTTTTGAATTTCAACATCATGCCTCCGATTTGTGATCTGTATCACACGTAGTGCGTCAAAGCAAAGTTTATCTTTGCTTTGACGCACTGCTACTACTACACGCACCTGCTGGCATGCCACGCCGCAAAGAGCCCTTCGACTGCCTGAACAACCAGCGCAGCCGCATGTTTTTTGCCGCCCAGCATTTGTTTGGACAGGGCCAGCGATGCGATGCCGTGCAGCGTCGACCACAGGATTAACACGGCATCGTCGGCATTGCAGACCGCGACGTCATTGGCTTGCGCCCAGGTCTCGATCGCGATGCGCGCCTCGGCAATTACCGCCTCACTTTCGCTCGAGAGCTGCAATCCATCGATCTGCGCACCACCCAGGTTGTGCATGACTTCATACAGTTCATGGTGCTGCCAGGCGAAATTGCAGTAGACCAGGGCCATATCGACGGGCGCGCGCGTGTTGTCACGCACGCCCTCACGCGCTTCTTTTAGCACACTGTGCAGTTGCTTGAAGCCTTCGCGGTGCAACTCAAACAGCAACGCGTTTTTGTCTTCAAAAAACTCGTAGAGGGTGGGGTGCGAATAGCCGATGGTGTCGGCAACTTTGCGAATCGTGACAGCTTGCCAGCCGTTGGCTCGGGCAATGACGCGCGCTGCGGCCAAAATAGCCTGCCGCAACCCGTCTTTTTGCAGTTGACGCCTGGGCGCGATAGAGCGTTTTGCGGCGCTTGCACGTCGCGTCTCGACAACGTTATCTACCATTGGTAGATGTTTAACAGTCTTCGCGCGCAAAGTCAAGCAACGGGCTAACACTTATCGACTGGCCAAGAGCCCGTGTATAAATGTTTGGGCGAATTTGCTATCCCGTGCAAAGCGCTATCCGTTGCCCGCCTGTTGGTAACGAACAGTGCTGAGGTGGTATGTCAAATTCGCGTGCGAGTGCACAGAGTTCTCCCCGAGAAAGAACCATCCTCCCGCGCGGAGCGCGGGAGGATGGTTCTTTCTCGGGGAGAACTCTGTGCACTCGCACGCGAAACATCGTCAACCTGTTGCCGTGAAAATCTCGCTGACCACGCGGCCTTCCCACTGGGGATGCGGCTGGATGCCGAGACAGTGCGCCAGTGTCGGCGCGGTATCGAGCAGGCTGACCGGCGCGCTAATCGCGTAGTTTTGCTTTATGCCAGGTCCGGACGCCATCCACGGGATGGTCATGTCCTCGAGCATCTCCGTGCCGTGCGTGCGTTCGTGCCCACCGTGATCAGCCTGCAGGATGACGTTGGCGTTGTGCGGCAAGCTGTTGAGCACGCGCCCCAAATAGCCATCCACGCGCGCGATTTGCGCGAGATAGTCTTCAGCCATCCAGCCCGCGACATGCCCCATCGTGTCGACCGTGCCGAGATAGACAAAGGCAAAGTCTGGTTTGTGCTGGGTGATCAAACGCGCGGCTTCGTCGGCCACGACCGCGTCACCGTCGATGTCGTAGGAGGTGTCTTTAAAAAACGACAACGTCAGTGCTTCGGGCTGATTGACGTTGCGCAGCGGTTCCCAGTTGTAGATCAGCGCGGTTGTGCGGCTGGCCAGTTTGCACAGGTCGATGAGCCCTGGCAGCGGGCGCGCCATCGGCGTCCACGTGTTCGACATGATGCCATGACGCGACGGCGGCACGCTGTGAAAGATCGAGGTGTGGCAGGGTAGTGTGATGCTCGGCATCACGCTGGTGGCCTGTAGCGAATACGACGAACGCGCCAGCAGCGCCTTCAAGTTTGGGCAGTCGGACAGCGCAATTGCGTCCGGTCGCAGCCCATCGATCATGATAAATACAGTTGGGTTGTGCATGGTGTTCCTAGACTCAGTCATCCTATTTTACGATTTACGCGCGGGTGCGAAAGTTGACAGTGCACGTTTCGTAGCTCAAGGCGACAAACGAAAAACTGGCAGATAGATCCGCACGGGCGCGAGCGACAATGGCTCGGTTGCGGCAGGGGTATTTGAGGCCTGCGCGGTTGCGGTGTGCGTCGGCGTTGCCGCAGCTGTAGCGGCAGGCGTAATCGTGGGTTTCGGCGCTGGTGGGTCTGGCGCCAACGCGTAGGTCAATGCCAGATCAAACACCAGATCTGAGCTACATTCGCCAACCTGGTGGACCTCGGCTGCGATGCTGTTGGCACCCTGCACAAAAAGCGCGGCTGGGATTGTCATTGAGATCCATGCCGTTTCGTCCGAATTGCTGATTGCCGCGCTGGCAAGAACCTCATGCGTGATCACGCCGGCCGGCAGGTTGTCGCGCAGCACCTCCGTGCCATTCAGATAAATTGCCACGCCGTCGTCACGGCGCACTGCGAGTGTCGCGGTTTCAACCTGTCCGGCGCGCGGCAGGCGGAAGACACTGCGAAAAAAGCGGCCGGCGCATAGGGGCATGTGGCCGGGATGACAAACGTTGTCGAGACCGGGTCACCATAGCCAAGTGGCGACATGCCGCTCGCCCAAGCGGCGTCGTCAAACGCAGGCGCGCGCCAGCCCGCGTCCGGCGCCGCAGTCGGATACGAATAACGCCATGTGACACCCGACCTCACGGCCTGCAGCGTGGCGGGCGTCGTCGCGCAGGGCGCCAGCAGATTCGCCACGCTCGATCCTGGAATTGTGCCGAGCCCCAGCAGACGCATTGCGCAGTTGCCGGTGTCCGAGTTGCGCAGCGGTTGCGTATTATTCGCCTCAAAATCGACGCGTGTATTTGCTGGGTCGAGCGCGGTCGTTGGGTTGAGCGCGTACAAATCCGTATCCTGCGGCATGCCCGGTCCCCACACCAGCAGCGGGATGGTGTAATTGAGCGGATCGGTCTGTGTGCCATGGTTGAGCCCGGTGCCGCCGTGATCGGCCGTGAGCACGATCGATGTGTTGTCGTTCAACACTGCGCTGGTGCTGATCACGTGGAAGATTTCGCCCAGCATGTTGTCGACCTTGACGACGGCGCTGATGTACTCGGTGCTGCCCCAGTTGTAGCGGTGGCCAGCCGTATCGGCATCGTTAAAGTGCACGAAGGTGTAATCGGTCGGCGCGGTGCTCATGTTGGCCACGAAGTCCGACATCATGAATGTTGAGTTCAGATCGTAGTTGACATAGACATCCAGCTTGGCATTGCCGTTGTCGGTGCCGGTGATGTCTGCTGCCCCGTGTGCCGCGTCATAGCTGTCGCGATACAGATAGAACTTGTCCTTGGACGCATAGAGTCCGGTGCGCAGGCCGTTGTCATGGGCCACGTCAAACGCCGACGCCACGTAGTAGCCGGCATTGCTGTGCAGCGTGGTGTTCGGCGGAAAGCCGCCGTTGTTCGTCCACTGATGCCCGGTCTGGGGCAAACCGTATTTGTCGTAAACCGGCCGACCGGTCAACATGCCGGCATGGTTGGGCAGGGTGACGGTCCAATCGAAATCTGCGCGCGCGTTCAAGGTCCATGCACCCTCGCGCATCAGGCGTTTGAAATTTGGCAGCGGTAGCGCGCTGAGCAACGGCCGAAACCAGTAGGAACCCAGCCCATCCACGCTGATCTGGATGACGCGCTTGCGCACTGTTGGCTGCGCCTTTTTGCCGAACGGCGTCATAAGCGCGGACAATGACAGCGGCTGCAGGGTCAGCGCAATCAGTGCCATGTTGATGAGCGCGATTGCGGCGAGAAGCGTCAGGCGATTGCGGCGAGGTGGCGATTTCATGTGTGCTGCGATGCGACCACGTGCTGGAGGATTGCGCACCAGTAGCTATTAGTCGGGCGCAGCGCTGTTTGCCGCTATGGTCCGCAGGGTGCCTGCAGCGCGTTTAGCGTTGATCCTGGAATTGGCGGCAAGCCCAGAATGCGCAGCGCGCAATTGCCCGTATCGCCATTTCTCAAGGGTTGCTGGGTTTTTGCGTCAAATGCGATTTGTTTGACGCCCGGGTTTGCACTGCTGCGCGGATTGAGCGCGTATAAATCGCCGCGGGCTACGCCGTTTGGCGCCCAAACAATCAGCGGAATGGTGTAGTTGACCTCGTTGCGCGCATCGCCGTGGCCAATGCCAATGCCGCCATGATCGGACGACAGCACGATCCAGGTGTTGTCTTTGAGCGTCTTTGAATTGTCGATCATGGCCAGGATGCGGCCGAGTTTGGCGTCGACTGCGAGCACGGCTTTCACATACGGCGGGCTGCCCCAGCCATTGGCATGGCCGGCGCGATCCGGGTCGTTCAAATGCAAAAATGTGTAGTGGGCCGGCTGCTTCGTCATATTTCTGATCAACAATTTGACAAGCGCATCGGTGTCCAGCATGTTGTGATAGACATCGATCTTGTCACGGCCGTCGTCTATGCCGGTTGTGTCCTGCGCGCCGCTTGCCGCATCGAACGACGCGTCATACACCACAAACTTGCTCTTGCTGGCGTAAAGCGCGGTGCGCAGGCCGTTGTCATGCGCGACATCAAATGCGCTGGCAATATAGCGATCGGCATTGTTGTGCAGCGTCTTGTCTTCCGCTGGGGAACCGTTCTCTTCATAGCCGTGACCGGCCGGTCCGCGCACCGGGCGGCCCGTCAGCATCGCGGTGTGGTTGGGCAGTGTCACCGTGAAGTCGACATCGGTGCGCGCGTTCAACGTGCTCGCGCCCTCGCGCAACAGGCGCTCGAAATTCGGCAACTTTTTGGCGTTAAGCAGCGCCGCAAACTGTGCTGAGCCGAGTCCATCGACGCTGATGTGCAGCACATGGCGCGGTTGTGGCGCCGACAGTGATGGACGCAGCACGAGCAGCGCCAATCCGATGTTTAAACCCACAACGGCGGCGGCGGTGAGCAATTGACGGCGTTTGATCACGGCATGAGCATACACGGCATTTTTTTTTACAGAAGGTGCCTCAAGTGCTTAACGTGATGAACGCCACTACCTTAAGCACCTCAGGCACTTTAAGCACCTTCTTCAACCTGGCGCGTCACAACTGGCAACACGGCCTGCACCTGTGTGCCGGCTCCTTGAGTGCTGGTGACAGTGAGCGTGCCACCGTGCAGTTCGGCACGGTCGCGCATGGTGCGCAGGCCAAAGTGACCGTCTCTCGGCATGTCCAGGTCAAAACCGGCGCCGTCATCACTGATGGTCAAGATGGCGCTTTCGGTCGTGGTTTGCAACGTCACGGTGATGTTCTGCGCGCGCGCATGTCGGCAGACGTTGTTGAGTGCTTCGCAGCCGATGCGGTATAAGGCTTCTTTGGGTGCGGCGCCGAGTTTTGGCTCGGTCTCGCCCAGGATCAGCGTCACATCGAGGTGGTTTCGCTGGCGAATCATTTCGGCCTGGCGCGTAAATGCGCCGCGCAGCCCATCCGTAACCAGCTCTGTAGGTTGCAGTTCGTAGATCAGGGTGCGCATCTCCGACAGGGCGGACCGAGAAAGCTCGATGATATATCGGCCGGCCTCGGCCACGGCCGGCGTTGCGCCGGCGGCCGGGTGCACCAACACTTGCGAGGCAGTCGCGATGCCAAAGATCGTTTGCGAGACCGAATCGTGCAAATCTCGAGCGATCCGTTGCCGCTCGGCCATGGCCGCAGATTTATTTTCCTCAGCCTGCAGCCGCGCAGACTCAAGAGCGATTGCGGCATGACTGGCATAGGACTTTGCCAGGCGAAGCTCGTCGCCTGAGAATTGTCGCGCGGTGGACAGGTGCAACGCTAGAAAACCGGTCAATGTGCCGTGCTGCATGAGCGGCACAAAACATACAGTTGCTGAACCCTCAAGAAATACTTGCATGCCCCAGTGGGCATACTGATTGTGAACCGATAGCGCCATCTGCGATGCCCTGTGGTTAGTTTGCACGACCACAGGTTCGCTCGTTCGAAGCATCTCGCTGACATGCGCGTTGGCGTCGTTCGCCAGGTGTCTTTCACCGGCCATTTGTATCGAAGGGTTGGTGCTTGCGAGCAAACGGAAAGCACCGGCTTTGTTTCGTCCGATCGCCAGCACGTCGCTGGCGTTTAGCGCGTCGCAAAGCGCATGCACAATGTGGTCGAGCGCGGGTTCAAGCTGCCGCGTTGCGGCGACGGTCGATGTGGTTTTGAGCAGCCGCGTGAGCTGTGCATTTTGCGCCTCAGCCTTATGCCGCGCGATACGTTCTGCGCGTTGCCGGTCGCGCAGCCGTGTCAGCAAGCGGTCTGCGCCGATCGCAGCTGGAATGAGATATGCCGCCAGACTTCCGGCACGGGTGATCAACAAGGGTATGCTGATCGCGCGTGTCGGTTCCATCAACCAGAATGCCAGCAGAACGCCAATAGCTGCAAGATTGGCGATTGTCGTGAACACCAGCGCTTTGCGGCCCAGCACGCACGCTGCCGCAAATACGGAAGCGATGACGCCAATCAGCCAAATCGGGAAGGGATCGGTGCGGTTGAGAAACTGGTCGGCAAAAATCGTCGTTGAGAGGGTTGCCGCCAGGATCACCGCAACTTGCTTAATGTAGCCCCGCCGCATCGGATAAAGCAACCCAATGCACACGATCAACCCAGCGCGTGCTGTTGGAATTAACGGCTCCGCAACCGACCGCACTATTTCCAGCCCGGTGAACATCGCATAGCCCAGCATAACGACCAACAGCAGCGGATACAGCAGCCGCGCGCCTTCAGTCTTGTCGATGTCCGAAAAAGTGGGCGAGGAAAACAGCCAGCGCAGGCTGAGCCGTGTCTTCGTAGATGCGGCGGCATGGCGCGCAGATTCCAATGTGTGCTCCAAGTCGTTAGTTCCGAAGGAATTATCGACATGGAACACACTTTCGGGAAGCGCAATTTGAGCGGCTTGCCCTACGTCATTAGCGCAGGCAAGTCGCCTGTGGTGAATAAGAGTGCATCCGACAGATGCACTCTTATTGCAGCTTTGCAATGCAGTTCGTGTTATGCGGCTTTGATGCGCTCCGGCGTAAACGGGATCTGGCGCAAGCGCTTGCCGGTCAGCGCAAACAGCGCGTTGCCGATGGCGGCTGCAACCGGTGCGATGGGCGGTTCACCCACGCCGCGAATCTGGCCATCGCTCTCCAGCAGCACGGTGTTGATCTCTGGCGCGTCTTTGATCGTCAGCAGCGGGTAGCCGTCAAAGTTGCTGGCGCTGATGCGCCCGTCTTCGATGCGCGCCTCTTCCAGCAGCGTCGATCCGACACCCCACATGATGTTGCCTTCAATCTGCGCCCGGGCGCCATCCGGGTTCATCACCAGGCCGCAATCCATCGCCGCGGTGATCTTGTGCACACGGAGCGCGTTGTTTGCGTCGAGCGAAACCTCGGCGATTTCAACCATCGTGGTGCCGACATCGGTCGCACAGGCGATGCCGCGCGCGCGGCCTGCCGGCAATGGCGAGCCCCAGCCGGCGGCTTTGGCGGCAGCGTCGAGCGTGGCGCGCATGCGGTTGCCCCAGGCGTCGGCGCCCAGGTGATTCAACCGAAACGTCAGCGGGTCAATGTTGGCCGCATGCGCCAGCTCGTCGATAAAGCTTTCAATGGCAAACGCGTTGGCGATGGCGCCTAGCCCGCGCCACGGACCGGTTGGCAGCGGCAGCTGTTTGCGCCAGGCGATGGTGCTGCGATTTGTGATGTCGTAGCGGATCATCGCGCCGCGATACGCGCCAAAGTCGGCGCCAAGGATCGCGCCGGCGATGGCTGGGAAGAATGTGAACAGCACGTCGCCGCTGGCCTGTTCGTGTTGGATCGCCTCAATGCGGCCGTTTGCACCGAGCCGTGCTGACATGCGATGATGCGTCGGCGGCCGCACATAGCCATGGCGCAACTCTTCCTCGCGCGTCCAGCCCACGTGCACCGGCGCGCCGGCGGCCGCGCTCAGGATCGCAGCTTCGATCACCGCCTCAGTCGCGCTCTTGCGGCCAAAGCCGCCGCCAAGATACGTGGTGTTGACCACAACCTGCTCTGGCTTAAAGCCGAGCGCTTTGGCGACTTCGCGCCGCGCGACGCCGGCCGATTGCGTGCTGGCCCAGACTGTGGCACCGTCGGTTTTGACATCGGCCGCGCCGGCCTGCGCCTCAAGCGGCGACTGAATCGCCAGCGGCGTGCGGTATTCGGCGCTGATCACGCCGGCACCCGTCAGCGATGCCGCGCCGCTGCCGACGTCCTGCAGCGGCACGCCGCCCGACCCGCCGGCCGTGATGATCTGATCGATCTCAGCCTGCTGCCAGAGTTTGCCGTTCTCCCAAGTTGCGTTGAGGGCCGCGAGTCCGGCCTGTGCCGCGGCGCGGGATGTGGCAACCACGCCAGTAAAGTCATCCCGAACCACGACTTTTTTGACGCCATCGATCGCCTCAGCCTGTTTTGCATCGACGCTTTTGAGCTTGGCTTCGAGCGTGGGTTTGCGCAGGACGGCGCCATACAGCATGCCCTCGATGCGCACGTCATAGCCATAGATCGCTTTGCCCTGCACTTTGGCCGGGATGTCGACACGCGGGATCGATTGGCCGATGACCTTAAACGCCGTGCGCGGTTTGAGCGCTGGCAGGTCTCTTGGCAAATTGGCCATCCAAGTTGCACTATTTGTGCGCAGTTCGCCAAACTCGACGCGCCGCGAGGCATCGCCCTTGGCCTGAAAGCCGCGCCCGCTGACTTCGAGATTTGTGACGGGTTGGTTTAGCTTTTTTGCCGCTTCGGCGCGCAGAAGTTCGCGCATGGTGGCGGCCGCTTGCCGGAGCGGCTCATGCTGTGATGCGATCGAGTTGCTGCCGCCCGTGCCGCTGCTGTCGAAGTTGCTGCGCGCCGTCGATGCCTGCACCACATCGATGTCGTCTACGCCAATTTCGAGTTCCTCGGCCGCCAACTGCGCGAACACGGTGTGCACGCCCTGGCCCATCTCCACTTTTGTGACATACAACCGAACCCGGTTGTCTTCCAGCACTTCAAACCATGCGCTGGGCTCAGCCGGTGCGCTGCCGGGCGCGCTGGCATCTTCCAGGAGACTTGCGATGCGCTTGCGCGCAACCGGCAGACCGAACACTACGCCGAGCGCGGCGGTGCCGGCCAGCGCGCCGGCGCCGATCAAAAATCCACGCCGGGTGACGCGCCAGCGCCGTTTTTTTGCAGGTGCGGTGGTTGTCTCGCTCATGAGCGCGCCTCGCCATCGGCGGTCTGCGCCATCACGGTCGCTGCTGAAGCCACCGCCGCTCGAATGCGGTGATAACAGCCGCAACGGCAGAGATTTCTGTTCATCGCGCTGTCGATGTCGTCGGCGTTTGGCGCCTTGTTCTCTTCCAGAAACGCTGCCGCCGTCATGATCTGGCCGCTCATGCACCAGCCGCACTGCGGCACTTGCGCCTCAATAAAGGCCTGCTGAACCGGATGCAGTGTATCGCCTTCGGCCAGCCCCTCAATCGTTTTAATTGACTTGCCGGCGACGGTGCTCACCGGCGTGATGCAGGTGCGCGTCGCCACGCCGTCGATCATCACCGTGCATGCGCCGCAGATGCCTGCGCCGCAGCCAAATTTCGTGCCGGTTAGCCCCAGCTCGTCGCGTAATACCCAGAGCAGCAGGCTGCTGTCTGAGCTTGAAACAACACGTCTAGACCCATTAATTAACAACTCCATGACGGTATTAGCCTATGCAGACATGAGCGCTGGGTGAGGGGCAGCGACCAACCGCGCATTGATCAACCTTGTGCGCGTTTGTGCACTTAATTCTGTTCGCCAAACCAGCGGCTATAAATGCGTCCGTAGGTGCCGTCCTCGCGGATTTCGAGCAGGATGCGGTTGATCTCCTCGCGCAGCGGGCTGCCCTGACCGAAGGCGATGCCATAGGCCTCGTGGTTAAAAATCGAACCGACCATCCGGACCTTGCCCGCGCCGCCGCGCAACGCGTAGTGCAGCAAGACGGGGGCGTCGTAGACGATGGCGTCCGCCGCGCCGGATTCAATCAACCGGTAGCCCTCGTCGATCGTTGTCACGATGCTGTGCCGGATGCCGCGCTGCTGCAGATAACGATCCCCCGTGGTGTTGGCGACGGTGATCACGCGTTTGTTGGCAAGATCGTCGACCGAGCGAATCGTGCCCTGCAACTGGCGCAGGGTTAGCTCCGATGTGATGGTGGCGGTGAAGTTTGAAATCAGAAACAACCCCATAAACATCCAAAAGATTGCCACTGCGCGGCCCCAAAAGCTGCGCGGCACGCGGTCGCCATAGCCGACGGTGACCACGGTCACGCAGGCCCACCACAGTGCCTCGCCGAATCCGGCCAGGGCGCCTTTTGGAAAGTCTTCATGCTTGTTTCGGCGCTCGACCAGCCAAAAGATAAACGCAATGCTCACGATAAACGCAAACACAACAAAGATAATCTGCAGCACGTTGGCCGAAAAAAGGTGCTGGCCAGCGTCCACACCGATGTTGTGCCTGAACTTGCCGGAACCAGGATCTGCAGGCCAGCGTCGAAATAGGGCAGTGAAAAATCCACCGTTGTTTCGCGTTCGCGCGTGATGCTAATGCCGGTGATGGCCAGGTCTGCGGTCTGATTCTTGACAGCTTCGAGCTGGCGCGCAACGGTATCGACCCGTTCATACACAAACGTTCGGCCAGTGCGCTTGGCGATTTCATCCCACAGCTCGATGCTAAAGCCGACGTTGCGTTCACCCTCGAACATGACAAAAGGCGCAAGCGGCTTGATCACCACCTTTAATGGCGTCGCTTGTGATTGCGCCGGGCGGGCGGGTGTGCTGACGAACAATACCGCAAGTGTGACGAGAACGACAAAGACACCCGTGTATCTGGTGGTTGAAAGAGCGCGCATGATGTTGCTGATTCGGCGATGCCGATCTAATCGTACACCAGCCGCGGTGCCGCGATCAGCCGAACCGCACCGCCAGCGCGTCACACCAGATAGTCTGTGAACGTTTCTTGCGATCGCATCGTGACGTGCACCGTCGTGCCCAGATTTGGGACGCTGTCGATGCGCAGTGCCGCACCGCTCATGGCCGCGCGCTCATGCATAGTTTGCAGGCCAAAGTGACCGTCGAAGCGCTTGTGCGGGTTGAAGCCAGTGCCGTTATCTGCGATGCTCAACACAATCTCACCGCCGCTTTCGGACAGCGTGACCGTGATGCGGCTGGCGTTGGCATGTTTGATCGCATTCTGGACTGCCTCAAGACCGATGCGATACATCGCTTCTTTGGCATCGATGTCAAGCATGGGTTCGAATGTCCCGAGCTGGATATCCACATGCAACGTCGTGCGCATGCAGAGCGTCTCAATCTGGCGCTGAAAGGCCACGAGAAACCCTTCGTTTCGCAGCGATTCCGGGCGCAGCGCGTATACCAACGAGCGCATGTCCGACAACGCCGATTCCGACAGCTTGAACACATAGTCCAGTGCGTCGTTGCTCACAGCATCGTTCTGCAGGCCGTTATGCTTGATGGTGCGCACGCCAAGCACAATGCCAAACAGCGATTGCGAGACCGAGTCATGCAGTTCGCGCGCAATGCGGCTGCGTTCGGTGAGCGCTGCCGTTTGCAGCTGCTCCTGGTGCAGACGCGCGTTTTCGCACTCAAGTTGCTTGCGTTCTGCAATGCGCCCAAACATTGTGCAATACAACGTCAGCAGATCCTGTTGATCCGGATCCGGGGCTGCTTTGTCGCTGCCCGCCGTGACGAACACCGCCAGAAGCTTGCCATCCGTGCCAAATACGGGTGTGTCGGCTACCCAGGCTGGCGCGCCCGGCAGATGGCGGGCCGCTGCGCTCACGGGCCGCGCGCGCCAGCCCAGACCGTGTGCGGCGCGGCCGGGTCGCAGACTTTCAAACTCGCGCTGATACGCAGCGATGTCGATGCGCAGGTGTGCCGGGTTCAGCGTCTGTTCGGCGGGGCAGTGTCTGCACACGATCCACTCAGGCTCGCCATTGGGTGTGGGCAGACATATCGCGCTGCGCTCAAAGCGCAAATCGACGCAGGCGCTCTGGACCGCCGCCGCATACACATCATGCACGGACTCTGCCAGCATCATTCGGTTTGACAGGTGCACGATCTTCTGCAGGCCGCGCGTCAGCTGTTGCTGCCGGCTTTCGCTGGATTTTCGCTGCACGATTTCCCGTTCAAGAATGGCGTTGCGCCGCGCAAGTTCCGCGCGCGTGCGCTGTGTGTCGTCCAAGGCGCGGCGCAACTGGCCCATGGTCAGATAGATTGTCACGCCCGCGGTGACGCTGTAGGCAATGTAGGTGGCGATGTCGAAGAGCACAAACTCGCGCGGGAAGGGCGGGTTGCGGCCCGCCAACCAGACGATCCCGGAAGCGGTAACCATGGTCGCCAGCACCGTCGCAGTCCAGATGAACTCGCGGCGCGACAACAGCACGCCAGCCAGCATCAGCGCGAAAAAGCCCGATGCTGTTCCAATCGCAAACGGCCGCACGGCGTTCACGTTTGCCAGCCCGGTGAACAGCACCGTGCCTGCGACAACGAACCAGCCCACCTGGCGCACATAGCCTTTGCGCAGCGGATACAGCATCACCAACGAAAGCAATGCCGCCGCGCCAAACGTCAACCCGTTGCCAATTGGATTTGCACGAATAAACACCAGGTTGACGGTCAACATGACCACCGAGATGATAATTTCGCACAGCAGCCAAGCGTGCAGCACCCAGGCTGCGCGCGATTTCTCCACGTCGTCAAAAACAGGCGCAGTGAACAGAGTGCTGAACCACGCGCCTTTTCTCAGCCGGGCGATGGGTGTGTTTAGTAGTGTGCCGTTTAGATGCATGATGAAATTGTGATGTGCTTGGCGAAAGACCTAGGCCTTTATAGCCTTTTGGCCCAGATGTGCATTGGTAAAAAGTCTGATTTTGTGGCTTTTGATTGAGTTCTTATTCAGCCCAAAGTCTGACACGAGAAAAAGCGCGACTATATGCGTACGCATGTTTGGCATGTGTCGGCTGTGTGATTGCATCCGGATGCGCGGCCCCGCACGATTGCTGCAAATTTCAGCAATCAGATTCAAATGTTGCGAATCCGGCATGTGTCCTGCTGAAAGGCAAGATGTTGCGGCGTGCTCGAATTGCGCGCATCGGGCGCTGCAAGTTACCATCCCGGCATCATGATCAAACCTGACTGGAAAGAATGGATGAAGCAGCCATTGGTGTGGTCCGAGCGCATTCGCTCGCGCGCGCTGGTTTGGACGCCGGATGCCAATTGGTTCATCAACGATCCGCTGGGGCCGTTGCCGCATTCGCACGATGATGCCTCGGAAATCATTTACATTGCCGCCGGGCACATGGACATCCAGGTCGGCGAGACGAAGCAGCGCGTCGGCCCGGGCGACCTGTTGTTTATGCCGCCCGATCGTTTTCACAATTACTGGCTGGTGGGCGACGAAACGGTCTGTCTGTATGTGCTGGTTGTGCCCAACCACAAACATGCGCGCTGGCGCTACAAGGACTTCAAACCGGGCGCGTTTGACGGCCATGCGCCGATGCAGAACGCGTATCAACCGGAAGCACTGGTTTCGATGCCGTCAGACGAGCGCATCAGCGTGAATGTGCGCGAACTTGCACCCGGCGCATCGATCGAACCTGATCCTGAGAAATTCAAGGAGAAGATGCTGTATGTGCTGGAGGGCGAGTTGCATGTGCAAATCGCGCACATGGCCGGCACGCTGAAGGCAAACGACTATCAGCACGTGCCGGCGCAACATCAGCACCGCATTACAAATTGCGGCGCCACAACTGCGCGTTACTTTGAGTTTGTCTGTTTTGACCCAACGGCCCCGGCGATCATCCGGCCGGAGGACAGTCATATGGTCAACGAGTAACCCATTTGGGTTAACGATTCGAGCTAGACTACGTTGCTCAAAAATGTGCAAGAGCGTGTTTTCAAATAGCGTTGAGTCGCCATCTCGACCGGAGGCGGCCCTAAGTCACGCTGGCCGATAGAGCGATTTCGCCGCAAGCGAAGGCGATTTCTACCCAGGAAAACAACATGCGCCCGCGCACAGCGCGGGCGCATGTTGTTTTCTCTGGACTAATCTCCGTGTGCTCGTGCGCGAAACGCCATCAAACGGCGAAAATTTGTGGGCAATGCAGAGCGCGCAGCGCGGGAGCAGGGTGAATTTTTACGAAGTTGTTTCCCGCAGGACCAAAAATTACCGAGGGGGTGTTTAGCGGGCGCGCGAGACGCGGAAATCGTCGATCAAAATGCGCCCGGTCTCGTTGGGCTCATACAAAATAACGTATGCGCCGGCGCTGCCGCTGAATTGGTTGTTGTATTCAAAGGTGGTCAGCGGTTGATCGTTTGCAAATACAGAAATACTGTTGCCGCGCGTAATGACCTTGAGTTTATTGGGGCCGGTTGGATTGATCGAGCTGCTGCGCGTCCACTGCACCGGCCGATCCATGCTGTTGCCATCTTTGTTTTGCACGAACACGCCAAAATATTGATCGCTGTTGATCAAAAAGTACAGTTGCCCGACCGCATCATTGCTGCGGAAGAGCAAGCCATAGGCCATGCTTGAGGGCCCTTCGAGCCGCTCGATCACGGCCTCGATTTCGCTGTCCAGCATGGCCGGGGTATCGACATTGAGGTTGAGCACATAGCGGCCGCCGCCTGAGCGGAAATCAACGCCAAGCTTGCCGTCGCCCGTCACCTGCATGCTCTCGGTCGAACCCATCTTAGACACTGGACCGAGCCGCCATTTGCCATCTGCATTTACGAAGTCGCTGCTGTAAATCGTGACGCCGCGGCCTTCCGAAGGTAATTCCGCGGGCGGCCCCGGTGCAACAAGCGTCGTTGCAGGCGGCACTGGAATTAACTCTTCGTTCGCCAGGGCCGGGGAGAACAGGCTCATCGCGCCGACAAAAAGACCCAACGCGCCAATCAACGCGGACAGTTTAGCCCACGCCGGCACGGCTTTGCCTGCGCTTGCCAGGCTGGCCCAAATGGTTACGGCACCAACGAGGATCACCCCGCTGACACCAAAAATACCGACAAACGTGCTCATAGGCACAGGCCTCTCTTACCAACGTATGAGGAGCGAATGGAAGTCGAACGGTTTACATCTAGCATGACCCCTCCTTTGCTGCGACTTACGTATTATATACGACCTGTCGATATGCGAATAAGTGCTTAGAAATTGCATTAAACGCTCGAAATGCCCAAGTTAAATTAATTTTCACGTAGAAAATAATTGCTGATTGGCTAGGCGATCCTCTCGAATACGGTTGCAATGACAGGCAGCCAAAGGCAGCGCGAAAACCGCGCTGCATCGGCACAAGAAAAACAAACGCTAGTCGTGCGTCAGGGCAGACAGTTTTGTGCCGAATTCACCCTCCCGCGCGGGGAGGGTGAATTCGGCCAAAGATAAACTTTGCATTGACAGACTATTCGTTCGGCAGGCCGCTAGCCATCCACCTGTTGACGTTTCTCCCAGCCCTCTCGAAATAGCGGCAAAAAGTTGTTCGGGTTGTAAGGGTGTTTGGCGATTTCGTCGTAGTTGAGATCGGCGCCCCAGCCGACGATATCGTCTGGCAGTTCGATATACCCGTCAACGACCTTGACCGGGTTGGTCAGGATATTGCCGCTCCAGTCGTCGTTGAAGTCGTCAAAGATCTCGTGGAGAAAAAGTTTGGCGTGCTGGTATTCAAGTGCGCGCACGCCAGCGAACACAGCGGACCCTGCGCGCTGTGTGGCGCGGTGACGCCGTAAAACGCATTGACCATGCCGCAGACTTGCTTGGCTGCGGTCATGCCCATGTTCTGCGGCTCAAGCTGAATGATATGAACCGCGTTGTGTTGCAGCAGCTCTGCGAATTGATCGCGGCAGTAGAAGTCCTCGCCGCACGCGATCGGCACCGGGCTGCGTTTGGCAACCTCGATCATCGATGAGATGCGCTGGGCTGGGCACAGGCGCCTCCAGCCAGGTCGGTTTGTATTTCACGATCGCGTCGGCGAATTGCAGCGCGGTGTGAACCGAGAAGCGGTTGTGCGCTTCGACGAGCACATCGACGCTCGGGCCGACCGCATCGCGCACCGCGCCGATGATATCGACAGCCAGGCCAAAGTCATTGATGTTTTCCATCACACGCCAGGCCGGCCCAAACGGGTCGAACTTGAGCGCGGTGTAGCCCTTGGCAACGACCTCCTTGGCCTTGGCGTGAAAGCTCTCCGGCGTGCGCGGGCCGCGATACCAGCCATTCGCATAGGCACGAAGCCGGCCATGGCACCGTCCACCCAGCAGTTTATAGACCGGCACACCCAGCGCTTTGCCCATGATGTCCCAGCAGGCGTATTCAATGCCCGAAAGCGCCGCGCCGTGGATCTGGCCGCCATCGCTATACACATCGCGCCACAGCCGCAGCGCGTGCTGTTCGACATCAAACGGGTCTTTGCCAATCACAAAACGTTTGAGTTCATGAATTGCAGCTTCGCTTGTCTTTGCAAAGCCGTTGATCGTGGCCTCGCCGATGCCATGGATGCCAGCGTCGGTCTCAACGCGGGTAAATACCCAGTTTTTCCAAGGGTTGCCTACGATAAAGGTTTTGATGTCGGTAATTTTCATAAGAAGGTGCTTAAGGTGCTTAAGGTGCTGAAGTGCTTAAGGTGTTAGCCTATTGCACGCGCACTTTAATCGGGCTGTTGGTATGATGCAACTCGCGGATCGCGGTGCGTCAGTGTCATCTTTCTGACAGAGCACCGGGCGCACACAAATACTTTAAGCACCTTAAGCACTTTAACCACTTTAGGCACCTTCTTCCATGAACGCCACCTCAGCCAAATCCTTTGTCGAAAAAAGCAAGATCATCGCCATTCTGCGCGGGGACTATGTCGGTTGGTTTGGGCGTATTGCCGAAGCGCTGGCGGAAAGTGGCGTGACGTCGCTGGAGATTACATTGAACTCAGCGCAGGCCGAGCAGGGCATCGCCGAAATGAAAAGGTGCTGGGTGCGGGATTTTTGGTCGGGGCGGGCACCGTGTTGACGGCTGCGCAGGCTGAGCGCGCGCACGCGGCGGGCGCCGAGTTTATTGTCGCGCCAAACACAAACGCCGGCGTGCTGGCCTATTGCGCGCAGCATGACCTGTGTTCCGTGCCCGGCGCGTACACGCCGACGGAGATCATGAACGCGCTTGATGCCGGCGCCACGCTGATCAAACTCTTTCCCGCCGAGCTGGGCTATTTCAAGGCCGTGCGCGCGCCGCTGAACAGCGTGCCGTTCGTCACCACCGGCGGCGTCACACCCGAGAATGCAAAAGACTTTATCAAAGCCGGCGCGGTCGCCGTTGGCATGGGCAGTGCGTTGATCGGCGACTATGTCAAACAGCCGGGCGGGTTGGACGAAATGAAACGCCGCGCACGCGCGCTCGTGGCAAGCTTGGCGAGCTAGGGGTGATTCTGACGTCATTGCAGGGCGCAATGGCGCCGGTTTTTCGTCAGCATCAACCATTGACAGACCGCCCCAGATTGGATAGGATCAAGGGCCTTAGGTCGCCGATGTAGCTCAGTCGGTAGAGCACACGACTGAAAATCGTGGGGTCGCCGGTTCAAGCCCGGCCGTCGGCATAAGGGGTTTCAGAATTGTGTATAATTCTGGAACTTACGCGGGTGTGGCTCAGACCGGTAGAGCAATTCCTTGCCAAGGAATAGGTCGAGGGTTCAAATCCCTTCGCCCGCTTGGGGCGACCCGAAAGGGTCGCCCTTTTTTGTTAGGGCCTGTAGCGCAGTTGGGAGCGCGCCTCAATCGCACTGAGGAGGTCAGGGGTTCAAATCCCCTCAGGTCCACTCTTCACAAAACAAAAGGCCGTCCGCACCCTGTGCGGACGGCCTTTTGTTTTGTGGAATTCATGCTCATGTGACACGCGCCCTGCGGTCCATTGGCAAATATGTGATTCTGCAATAGGCTAGGGTCCATGAACTGGATTATCGATACGGATGCCGGCGTGGACGACGCGGTTGCTTTTGCGCTGGCATATAGCCCGCGCGCGCCAAAAGAGTTTAATGTTCTGGCCGTCACCACGGTGGCGGGCAATTGCTCGCTGGACAAGGTCAACAAAAACGTCAGCGCAATCTTCGACGCGCTGCAAACCAAAACGCCCATCTATGTCGGTTGTGACCGGCCGCTGATCGAGCCCTACCAGGACGCAGCCGATTTTCACGGCGTCGACGGCCTCGGCGATGCCGGGCTGGCAGTCAGCACGCGCGCGCTTGAAACGGAACACGGCGCGCTCGCGTTGGTCCGTCTGGCGCGCGAACACGCCGGCAACATCGGTGTGATCGCGCTGGGGCCGCTCACAAATATCGCGCTGGCATGCAACCTGGACGACAGCTTTGCCAAGAACGTGAGTTCGCTGGTGGTGATGGGTGGGGCATGGCGCGCGCAGGGCAATCAAACCAGCGCGGGTGAGTTCAACATCGTGGTGGACCCGGAGTCCGCGCGCATCGTGTTTGACCGTTTCGAAAACATTGTGATGCTGCCGTGGGAGGTCTCGCTCGACCGCATGTTCCCGTTTGACCGCATGAACGCGCTGGCAACCGCTGGCACTGCGCGCGCCGATTTCTATTACCGGATGACGCGCATGGGCGTCAAAAACCTGGCTGCGATCTTCAAGCTGTCCGGGTTTCCCGCTGCCCGATCCGCTGGCCGTGGCTGTTGCGCTGGATCCGACACTAATCACGCGCGAGATCCGCGCGCATGTCAAGATCGATATCGGCCGCGACGTTGGCCGGGCATTGACTTCGCTCGACATGCGCAGCAGCAGCCCAAATGCGCGCGTGGTGGTCGAGATGGATTTCGACCGGACGTTTGACATGATCAACGCCGGATTGCGCGGGTGAGGTGCGTCAATCGACGGCGTATCTTGGCATTGAGAGTCCCGCCGAAAAACGAACTCCACGTCTGCGTTCGGGATTCGCTTTGCAAGCTTGGTTTTTGTTGCACAGAATCGTGCGGCTCGGAGAGCATGTTCACCGGTCGTGGCGCAAGCTCAGCCTATTAAAATGTCCTATCGAAGGGGCTAAATATGGCCCGCTTGTGTGGTGCTCTTTATTTCGATCAAAATAGAATTATGCTCTACGGAATTGTCCCAATTGTATTTGTGCCGTTCGACCGCAATGGCACCATCGACGAGGCTGGCTTGCGCCGGGTCGTGCGTTTCGAGATCGCCGGCGGTGCCGACGGGATTGGCATCAATGGCTTTGCCTCAGAAGCATACAAACTGACCGACCCAGAGCGGCTGCAAACCGCGCGCATCGTGGCTGAGGAAACTGCCGGACGCGTGCCGTTGGTAATCGGCATCGCCGCAGGCAGCACTGCGGGCGCGCTGGCGCAGATGCGCGAGATGGCACCGCTCAACCCAGCCGTCTTTATGGTATTGCCGCCGTCGACCATGCACTACAACGCGGCCGACATCGTGACGCATTATGTGGCGCTGGGCGATGCCAGGATCGCGCCGATTATGGTGCAGCATTCGCCCCACATCCCGCAGTTTGGGCATGTAGCAATGGAGACCGCGCAGCTGGCGGAGATGGCCCAGCGTTCGCCGGGAATCCGGTATTTCAAGATCGAAGGACCGGGCGCGCCAGCGCGCATGCGTGCGCTAAAGCCGCTGCTGCCACCCGACGTGCGCCTGTTTGGCGGCGTGGGCGGCATCACGTTTATCGACGAGCTGGATGTCGGTGTGTCTGGTGTGATCCCAGGCGTGGGGTTCAACGAGGTGTTCAAAGAGGCGTGGGCCGCATGGGGACGTGATGACGGTGATGCAGTCCGCGCGATTCTGACCCGGCACGATCCGCTGATCAAGGCGGTGTCCGGCTCCGGTCATGAATTCTCGCTGCATGCGCGTAAGGCATTGGCACTCCGCGCCGGGCTGATTGACTGTGCGCATGTGCGACAGCCCACCGCCGCGCCGAGCGCGGCCGAGCTTGATGCGGTGCTGGCGGCGGCCGATGGGTTTGCCCTGCGAATCAATCGGCGGGCTGTCTGACCGGGGCAGGCACGACCTGAAGCCTCCGCATGATTGCGCCATGCGAACGTTATTGACGGCCGATTTGGTGGTGCCGATGCGACCCGTGCAGCGCGCAAGGTGCGCATCTGAGTGAGTGCTTTACCTGAAGACAACATATTCTTGATCTGAATACAACACTCAGACACTAATCTCGCGTCGTTTAGCCTATCCCTGAAAAAAAGAAGCCGCCTTCAACATGTCAGTAGGGGATCTATGGCATTCGTAACGAGTAGAGGAGATTAATGTTTGTACGTTCCACCATCCACGCTGTTGCACTTCGTGTTGTGATCGCCGCTCTGGCCATAGGCAGCGCGCCTGCAGTGGCTAGCCAGCCCGAGCAGACGCTTAGTTTTGTCTCAGGCTCAGCATTTCTAGATGCAAATGTCAACGGCGTGCAGGACGCTGGAGAAGGTCCGGCCTTTGGATATTTCAAACTGACCAATGGCGGCAGCTACTTTTCCTGCGGGTTTACGGGTAAGGGCGGCACCTTTGGCGTGCCGGTCAAGACCGGCACCTACTACATGATGCCGGTCTCGGTCGCTGGTTTCCACACGACGACGCCGGTCGTCAAAGTCGAGGTGAAAGCCATCGGGAAAAGCTACCCGGTAAAAATCGGTTTTGCGCGCAGCCCGTCGGCTTTGGCCGAACCTTGCAGCCAGTATTTGCCAAAGCGGATTGCACGCCCGGTTGGGCTCGGCATCATTGAGACTGCGGTGTCGGCAGGCAAATTCAACACGCTCTTGAGCGCAGTTGAGCGCGCTGGCTTGACGGATGTGTTGCTGACGGGTGGCCCGTTCACGGTGTTTGCGCCAAGCGACACGGCCTTCGCCAAACTTACCGACGAAGAGCTCGCCGCTGTGTTGGGCAACAAAGCCAAACTCGCCGCGCTCTTGCGCGCGCATATCGTTCCCGGCCGCATTTCGGCCAACGATGTCTTGAATGGCGCCGATCTAAAAACCCTGAATGGCAGTGTGCTCACAGCAGCTGTTGCTGACGACACTGCCTCTGTAAACGGCGCAGAACTGACCGCGACCGATATCATTGCAGCCAACGGCGTGATCCATGTGATTGACAGTGTGATCATTCCTTAACAAGCAGGCGTTGGCATGCCTCACTAAAACTTCCCTGGTGCCGATTCGTTGGGCATCAGGGAAGTTTCGTTTTCCAGCTGCGCGAAACAACTGCTATGCCGTTCCGCACACAAATTTAGCATAGTCACCACTTCGGTTTAACAAACTCAAACTAACGTCTTGCACTGTGACATTGCTTGATATCAAGGACCTTCGGCTGGTTTATTCAAATGGCCACGAAGCGCTGAAACGCATCAGCTTTTCGGCTGAAGCCGGGCAGATCGTCGCGATTGTTGGACGTTCTGGCGCCGGCAAGTCGACGCTTTTGCGTTGTGTGAATGGGCTTGAAAAATTGACTGAAGGACAGGTGTTGGTCGATGGCGACGACATCGCGGCTATGTCCGGCGAGCAGCTTGAGAGAAAGCGTCGTGAGATCGGGTTCGTCTGGCAGGAATTTAACCTGGTCGAGCGGCTGCCAGTGCTGAGCAATGTGCTCTCGGGTCGGCTTGGCTACAAGTCTGGGATCTCAAGTGTGCTCGGTTTCTTTGATCGATCAGAGCGCGAACTTGCCATCCGCAATCTGGAGCGCGTTAACTTGTTGCAACGGGCGACGCAGCGGGCTGACCGGCTCTCTGGCGGCGAGAAGCAGCGCGTCGCGATTGCGCGCGCCATGACTCAGAAACCAAAAGTCCTGCTCGCAGATGAACCGGTCGCCAGCCTCGACCCTGAACTCGCTTCTGTCGTGATGGGCGATCTCGCGCGCATCGCGCGTGAAGATGGCGTGCTGGCGCTTATTAACATCCATCAAGTCGATCTGGCCCGGCAGTATGCGGATCGCATTATCGGGCTCGCCCAGGGCGTGATCGTGTTTGATGGCGCGCCTTCTGAGATGACAGATTCAGTGCTGGACCGTGTGTATCGATTTGACAAAGCGACGCCGATGCCCGCCTGATCGCGCATACATCACTAGAAACATTATGGACATCACTCGAAAACATGCATCACTGGCAGTTCCCGCGAGCAACAAGGCGCTTCGAGAACGGCTGCTCAATCCGTTCCCGCAAGTCACCCTGCGCGGCGTGGCGATCGCGATTCTGATGATCGGCACCTTGATCTGGAGCATCCGGGGTACAAAGGCGGAGCCTGCCACCTTGATCAAAGGCGTGCCCAACATGATCGATTTTGTGTCGCGCTTGTTTCCAATCGAGTTTGATTGGACGGCGATTGGCAAGCTGCCTGTTGAGGTCACGCTGCCCATCCAGGTCAGCGCGACGAGTTACACCGACACCCTTGACGGTGATCCCGCGATGACGCAAGTAAAAGCAGAGCTCGCGGAAGCCGTGCCGCTTGATGCGCTTCTCGAGTCGGGTCAGCCCATGCCGGAAGTCGCACCGGCCAATCCGACACCCGAGGACGTCGGTGCTGCGAAACCTTGGATCTCGTTCGAGCCGTCGGTGTTCAATCGCATCTGGGTTCCGGGCATATTGCCATTTGTGATTGAGACGATCCAAATGGCGATCATCGGCACATTGCTTTCATTGGTGCTGGCTGTGCCGTTTGCTCTGCTTGCTGCGCGCAATACGTCGCCGCATCCGTTTGTGTATCAAGCGGTGCGACTTGTGATGAACGCAAATCGTGCGGTGCCAGAGCTTGTTTTTGCCCTCATATTTGTGGCGGCCGTCGGGCTTGGCCCATTTACCGGCGTTCTTGCGCTTGGCATCGCGTCGATCGGTTCGCTCTCCCGTTTGTATTCGGAGGCTATCGAACAGATTGATCCGCAGCAAGTGCTAGCAGTGCGTGCCACCGGCGCAAACACTCTCCAGACATTTTCGTTTGCAGTGATTCCACAGGTATTGCCGCTGATCGCCAGCTATTCGCTTTCATATTTTGAACACAACGTGCGCGCCGCAACTGTGCTTGGCGTGGTTGGCGCGGGCGGTGTCGGTTTGCGACTGAACCAATACATCGGGTTGTTTCAGTTTCGGGAATTGATGGGAGCGGTACTGGTGCTTGTCGTAGCGGTGACGATTATCGATCGCATCAGCGCGCGCGTGCGCTCGACGCTGATTTAGCGTCAAGTCACCCAGCCCGTGCTCAGCACGGGCTGGGTGAACTTGACAAGCCATTTACGGATGAGATCAAACAGTGATCTTGGATTTACAAACGTGAGGATGCAAATTATGAACAGAAGAAACTTTCTTAAAACAGGCGCTGCACTTGCTGCGGTATCTGCGGTTGGTGTGCGGAAGTCCTTCGCAATCAATCTCAATCAATCGCCGAGCGAGCTCAAAATGGGCTTGTTTGCCGGTAGTGATGCTGAGCAAACCAAAAAATCATTCGAGCCATTTCGGGCCTATCTAGCGGGTCGGCTTGGCATTCCGGTGACTGTGCAGACCGGAACCAGCTACAGCGCGGTGATCGAAGCCCTGCGCAACAAATTTGTCGACGCGATGGAGGTCGGACCATTCGCCCACGTGCTGGCCTCCAGCCAAACCAAGGTCGACCCACTCGCAGTCGGCATTTATCCGCGCGTTCCACGCGGTGGAACGGCAGTTTATAACGCCAAGGAATCGCCGTTTTACTACAGTGTGTTTTTTACAAAGAAAGGTTCTGGCATCACAAAAATCAGCGACTTGAAAGGCCGAAAATTTGCATTTGTCGACCCAGCGTCCACCAGCGGCAACCTGATCCCCCGAACCGCGCTGCTCAAGGCTAACCTAGATCCCGACAAGGATATGGAGTCGATATTCGCCGGCAGCCACCAGAGTGCAGCTGTCGCCGTCTGGAATGGCAAAGTTGACGCAGGCGCAAACTTCGAGCAAAACCTGTATGACATGACGACCAGCGGCCTGGTTGACTCATGCGCATTTGCCGATGGCATCAACCGCCGCCGTTCACAGGTGGAGATCAACGCCAAATACAACGCCTGCAAGGAAGGCCAGCTCGTGATTTTTGGCTATAGCGACCCAATTCCGAACACGCCCTTTGGCGTGCGTGACGAATTGCCGGCGCAGTTCAAGGCAGCAATCAAAACCGCGCTGTTGGACATCAAAAAAGATCCGAAGCTCGTGGCGTCATATCGCCAGTGGTACGTCGACCCGGTTACCGAGTTCCCCACGCTCAAACTCAAGAACGTTGATCAATTTTTTAACGGTCTGCGCGATGCCGCGCGCTTGCTCAAGCTTGATCTTGCGAAACTGAAGTAACTTTCGAACTGCGCAACCAGGCTTTGCCAGCACGGGGAAGCCTGGTTGCGTCAATTGTCGTTTGCACCAATGCAGCCTATGCTCTCAATTTTTACGCAAGCACCCGCTGTCGCCGTTATCCAGCAGGCGGACGCGCTGTTGCCTGAACTTGGCCCGATCGAGGTGTTGCTAAATCGCACTGGCATCGTGATGTTGCCGGCCAACGATTCGGTTCAGGGTGTGACATTTCACCTGGGTGAAGTGCTGGTGGCCGAAGCGCATATTCGCGCGGCTGATCATGCGGTTGAGGGCTATGGCGCCGTCATCGGGCGCGATACGCGTCATGCGCTGGCGGTTGCAGTGCTTGATGCGGCCATGCGCGCCAACATCTGTGTTGATGCGATCAAATCTTTTGCCGAAGCACAGCACGCGCTGCTAAACGCGGCCGATGCTGATCTGCTCAAAAAAGTGGAAGCCACGCGCGTGCTCATGGAGACATTCTGATGTTGCAGACTCAGCTGGCAGTTCCGTCACAATCCGCATCCGAACGCGCATCACGGGATGCGTTTCTAGCGCTGATGTGGGCGCTCAGCTATCCCGGAAAGATTCACCGCCTTGAGCAGGCGCCGCTCACGCCGCAGGCGACGCTGGTTGCGCTGGGGCAGACGCTGCTTGACTTGGAGACAAGTTATTACGCAGACGAAGATGCACTTGAGCTTGAACTGCGCCAGACTGGCGCGCGCCACACGCAGTGTCTCCGATGCGGCGTATGTGTTCTTCAGCGCAATGACGCCTGCATGTCTGGAGCTGCTCGATGACATCCGCACAGGCACGTTTGATTATCCGGACGACAGCGCCACACTGCTGATCGCCTGCGACCTGGAAACGACGACAGGAAACGCCTGGTCTTTGCGCGGACCCGGGATCGAGCACGAAACGTGCATCACCCTGTCCGGCTTGCCCGACGGTTTTTTTGAGGCGCGCGAGCGCCGCTTGCGATATCCGCTGGGATTCGATGCGTTTTTTGTCGGTGCTGGCAGCGTTGTTGGCCTGCCACGCACAACCGCGGTGACGCCATGTATGTAGCGGCGCGCGGCGGCGAATCGGCCATCCAAAACGCCGAGCAGTTATATCAGGATCTGAAGGCGCCGTTCGACATCGACACCGTTCGCATGATTGAGCACACGATGCCCTATCTGATAGACCGAGTCATGGGCGAAGGTTCGTTGTATTCGCCAGAGCTGGCCGCGCTGGCGCTTGCCCAGAGCGGCGGCGATCTGCACGAAGCGGTCTTGATGCTGCGCGCCTTTCGCAGCACACAGCCGCGCATTGCCTATGCCATGCCGGTCAAGCTGGGTGAGATTCTGACCGTGCGGCGCATCTCGGCGGCGTTCAAGGACATCCCCGGCGGCCAAATTCTAGGACCGACGCTGGACTACAGCCACCGCGTGCTGATGCTGGATGTCCTCGATCAGCCGCAGCAGGCCGCAGCTGACGCCGCAGCGCAAACCGAGCAGGAACCGATGCTGGGCGGAACTTCGAGCGGTCGCTTCCCGCTGCTGGCCGACTGGCAACGCGATCAAGGTCTGTTGCCACCGCTGCCGGAAGCGGATGACATCGACCGGCGCGCAGATACCCGATGTCACGCGCGAGCCATTGTTGTTCCCGGCCTCGCGCGCTGCGCGTTTGCAGTCGCTCAGCCGCGCCGAAACCGGTGGCGTGCTTGCGCTGGGCTACGCCAACATGCGCGGCTATGGCTCGGTTCACCCGACCATCAACGAAGTGCGGCTGGGTTATGCCGACGTGATGCTGACTCATCCGATCAGCGGCGAGCCGTTTTGCATTGGCCGCGCACGCGTGAGCCAGGCCGAAATCGTCACCACCGTCAAGCGCGCCGACGGCCCGACCATGGCGCTTGGCTTTTGCGCAACGGTAGGCTGGAACGAAGTCAAGACGATCGCGGGTTCGATGCTGGATATGGCGATGGACTTGCCTGAGCCGCACCCCAGCCACACCGAAGAGTATGTGCTGTATCACACGGATCCGGTCGAATCGGCCGGCTTTTGCATCCACTACAAGTTGCCGCACTATGTCACGTTTGGCAGCAGCATCGACGCCATGCGCGCGGTTGCCGCCGCCAAAAAAGACGACGGCAGTTACTACGGCAATGGCAATGCGCTGCAGGCAGGGATGCCCGGCGTGTTTACGGAAGACGTCGCTGACGCAGCGGCCGCGCTCACGGAGATGACGCCATGACACAGCCATCCATTGCCGCGTTGGCCGCACCGCCTTCCGGTTACTCGTATGCGTTTTTGGATGAGTTCGCCAAACGCGAACTGCGCCGCCGCATACTCAAGGCGATCGCGATCCCGGGCTATCAAGTGCCCTATGCCAGCCGCGAAATGCCGATTGCGCGCGGGTGGGGCACTGGCGGCTTGCAGGTGACGCTCAGCCTGGTTGGCCCGCAGGACATCGTCAAAGTGATCGACCAGGGCGCTGACGACAGCGTCAACGCCGCCAACCTGCGCCGGTTTATCGCGCGCATGAGCGGAGCGCAGACCACGACCGATACGCGCGCAGCCACGCTGATTCAAAGCCGCCATCGCATCCCGGAGGAACGCCTGAAAGAGCGCCAGGCGCTGGTGCTGCAGGTGCCGGACCCGGAGCCTCTGCGCGGCGTGCAGGCGGATATCAGCAAGGCGCGCGTCATGCACGGCGAGGGCGATTACGGCCTGGTCTGGCTCGGTTTGTATGAACAGCTTGTGCGCTTTCGGCGCGTCACAATCGGCGCGAGCTATCCCGCGCTGGTGCACGGCCGCTATGTGATGAGTCCGAGCCCGATTCCACGCTGGGATGTGCCCAAGTTGCATCAAAGCGCGCATCTGACCTTGCTCAGCGCCGGACGTGAAAAGCGCCTGTATGCCGTGCCGCCGTACACCGATGTGCGGCCGCTTGAATTCGACGATGTGCGCATTTCGCGTTGAAAACCAGAAACGCTGGGTGTGTTGGAAGAGCGGCGGCCGCAGCAAATTTATGACCGAGATTCCGATGCCGAACGGCAGCGTCAATCATGAGATTTCAGACACCAGCTATCTGCAAAAGCTGGTCGACAAGACCGCGCCCGGCGCGAGCTATTTCGACGACGAAGGGGCGTTTTACATCGATGGGTATCTCCGATAAACACGCGCCGGCAATGCCGGTGCTGACTGCGGTGCGGCCGTTGTTGCGGGTCGCAGGGCTGACAAAGACCTATGGCCCGCGGGTTACCGCCGTCGACAACATCGCGTTTGATCTGTATCCGGGCGAAGTGCTTGGCATCGTTGGCGAGTCCGGTTCGGGCAAATCCACCGTGTTGCGTTTGCTGAATCTCGAGGACAACCCGGATGCCGGCGATTACCGGCTTGATACGCCTGGTTGCGGCGGCGTCAATTTGTTTTCGTTGGATCGCAACGCGCGCCGCGATGTGCGCACCTTTCAGATCGGCATCGTCTATCAACACCCGCACCTCGGTCTGCGTATGCGCAACACAAGCAGCGGCAATGTGGCTGAACGCCTGATCATCGCTGGGGAGCGCACCTATGCGCGCTTGCGCGAGTCCGCGCGCGCATCGCTGGCCAGTTCGGAGTTTCCGCTGCAGCGCATGGACGACCCGCCTGCGCAGCTTTCCGGCGGCATGCAGCAGCGCGTGCAGCTGGCCAAGGCAATCGCGCTCAAACCGCCCCTGTTGTTGTTGGACGAGCCGACGACCGGGCTGGACGTGTCTGTGCAGGCGCTGGTGCTGGATACGCTGCGACGGCTGCAACGTGAAAGCGGCATCAGCATGGTCATCGTGTCGCACGATCTGGGTGTGATCCGCATGCTGGCCGACCGCGTGATTGTGATGCGCAATGGCCGCGTTGTGGAGTCCGGCCTGGCCGACCAGGTGTTGGAAGACCCGCAGGATGCCTACTCGCAGCAATTGGTGCACGCGAAATTATGAACACGATCTTATCTGTGCAGTCATTGGCCAAACAGTTTGAGATGCATCATCTCAACCGCACGGTGCCGGCATTTTCAGATGTGAGTTTCACGCTGGCTCCCGGCCAGTTCTTGCTGGTCAGCGGCCCCAACGGGGCTGGCAAGAGCACGCTGTTGCGCTGTCTGTATCGCAGCTATCTGCCAAGCGCGGGGTAGCGCGGTCTACGCGGCGCGCAAGGGCGATATCGATTTGGCGCGCGCGCACGATGTCGACATCATGCATCTGCGCAACACCGAGATCGGGCATGTGTCGCAGTTTCTGCGCCCGCGTCCGCGCATCAGCGCGCTTGAGCTGGTGGCTGAGCCGCGCCGCGCGGCCGGCGTGCCTGCGGATCAAGCCAATGCTGCCGCGGAGGCGTTTTTGGACGCGCTTGGCCTAAAGCGCGAGCTGTGGCAAGCCTATCCGGCCACGTTTTCGGGTGGCGAACAACAAAAAGTCAATCTGGCCCGCGCATTTGCGCAGCCGCGGCGGCTGCTGCTGCTGGACGAACCGACCGCCAGCCTGGATGTGTCCGCGCGCGCGGCGCTGGCCGCGCATCTGGCCGAGTTGAAACGAAACGGCGTCGCGATGATCGGCGTTTTTCATCACCCGGAGGATGTGCGGGATCTGATTGATGGCGAAATTACCCTGCGCGATGAACGAGAGGTGACCCATGTGGCTGCATAACGCGACGCTAGTTCTCGAAAACCAGGTGCTTGCGCAAGGCGCGCTCTGCATTGAAGACGGCACGATTGTGGCCGTCAGCGATGCCGCGCCGGATCGCATCGAAGATAGCGCGCTTGACGCGCGCGGCCTCACTGTTATTCCAGGCATCATCGACATGCACGGCGACATGCTCGAGCGCGAAATCGAGCCGCGCCCGCGCGCGTATCTGCCGTATCCGATCGCCTTGCAGGAGCTGGACAAGCGGTTGGCGGCGAGTGGCGTTACCACCGCCTATGCCGCGGTGTCGTTTAGCGAAATTTCGGTGCTGCGCAGCACTATCCGGCGCGAAGACACCGGCCGCGCGATCATTCAGGCCATCCACGATGAACGGCCGCGCCTGTTGACCGATCTGCGGGCGCATGCCCGTTTTGAGATCACCAATCAGAACGCGACCGAAATGTTGCGCATGATGCTGGCCGAGCATCTGGTCGATCTGGTGTCGCTGAATGACCACACACCGGGGCAGGGGCAGTATCGCGATATCGAAAAGTACATCAAAGAGATGGCGGCCTGGCGCAAGATCAGCGATGCCTACGCTGAAGAGATCACGCACGAGCGTCTGGCGCAGGCGAGCGCGCGCCCGGTGGCATGGGACATGATTCGCGAGATAGCGCGGCTGGCCCAGTCGCAGAATGTGCCGATCGCATCGCATGACGATGACACGGCTGAGAAAATTGCGCTCATGCGCGACTTCGGTGTCACCATCAGCGAGTTTCCCGTAACAATCGAAGCCGCGCGCGCGGCGCAGGACGCGGGCATGTCGGTTGCAATGGGCGCGCCAAATGCGCTGCGCGGTGTCAGCACCAGCGGCAACCTGAGCGCGCGCGATGCCGTCTCAGCCGGGTTGGTCGACATGCTTGCGGCCGACTATCACCCTGGTGCGCTGTTGCAGGCGGCGTGGCTGCTGGCGCGCGACATGGAGGTGCCGCTGCACAAAGCGATCGCGTTGATCACCCGCAACCCTGCAGATGCGCTGAGGCTGTATGACCGTGGCACGCTCGCCACTGGAAAACGCGCCGATCTCGCATTGATCGACACGTCCGGTGCGGTGCCGCGTGTGCGCGCAACATTGCGCGAGGGCAGGATTATTTTCGCGGACAGCGATCTCTGCATGGCGCCGGGGCTGCGCGAAACGGCGCGCGTCAGGGGTGCTGCGTGAACTATCGTTTGGTATTGAATGGCCTGGACAACGCATTTCCGCGCGAGTTCGGTTGCGCCTGCCCGCGTTGCCTGCGCCGCGAACGCGCCGCGAACATGTCGATGTCGTTGATCGGCACAAGCGATGACGATGCGCAGACGCTCTTTCACGCGCTGATCGACTGCGGGCACGGCGTATCGGACAGCCTGTCGGCCAATACGCTACTGCAGGGCGATCGCGCCCGGCTGGACTGGCTGCTGTTTACGCACTGGCACAGCGACCACAGCAACGAGTTTGGCCGCATTGGCGCGTCGTGGCAGCGCACCTGCGCGCGTCGCGGGCAGCCGTTTGCGCCCATTCCGACGTGGTGCCGCGAGAGTTCGGCCGAGTGGCTGGCGCTGTCGCAGTCGAGCGCATGGTCGCAGTACGCCGCGCCGGTGGTTGCGCCAGGCTTTGCGGATGCCGGCGTGATGCTGGATCCAATTCCGGTGCGACAGCCCGGCTTGAGCATCACGCCAATCAGCCTGCACCATGCCAGCGCGGACATTGCGCCGGGGCCGGGAAAACGCGCCGCCCCAGCTGCGCCGGATTTGTCATTCAAACTCCGTCGCACAAAGCAGTGTTGTTCTGGGACATGGACAATACGAACACGTGGATCACCGAGCCCAGCAGCGATGCGCATCACGCCGCGCTTGCGCTCGCGCGCGATGCCGATGTGCTGTGCCTTGACTGCAACACGTGGCGCTACGCCGGAAATCCAACCGACAAACCGGCGAGCCATGCATCATTTTTTACGCAGCTGCAGAATGTCCGCGCGCTGCGGCCGCGCGAGACGTTGCTGGTGCACCTCAGCGGCCACGAAGATGCGCCGGACGACGGGTATGGCTGGCTGGACCATGAGTGGCAGTTGCACGCCCGTACCGTCTGGGCGGACCAAAAGCTGCCAGGGACTGTGCGCGTGCCGGGGATCGGCATGCCGATTTGGAGCGCTCACGCAATCCAGTGAGCCGTTTCCCGATCCTTGCTCCATGCACGATAGGTCGTACTAAATCAAGATTAAGTCTATCTGACGATCTTCAGAGTTGATCGATCAACCGTTGACTTCCTCTACGTAAATATGCTAAGGTGACCTGCCACAGACGCCGGCATCGCACACCATCGCGAATCAAACAGACGTTGCAAGGATTTGTGTAAAGGACGTGTGTATGACGATGCGCAGAGATTGCAATCAGCAGGTTAGGCTGCTAGCCGACCCCTTCAATCGCGCCGTGCTCAAGTGGCTGAGCGTGGAGCCACGTTCGTTCGCCGATATTGTGGCTGCGTTTGGGCTGGCGCCGGACTATATTCGTCCTCGCCTGAAATGTCTGCTTACGGCCGGTCTGCTGCGCAGCATGCGCGCTGAGCCGGTCGATTTTGCCGCTGAATTTTGGACCGCGCGCACTGTTTTTCGCGCCGCCGAACGCCTCTATACAAAACGATTTCGCGCCAGGCAACTTGAATACAACGAAAAAATCAGGCGCTCGCCAGCTCGGTCGCAGTGAGGCGCTGCGTCTGGCGCGTTCACCCAAAAGCACACAAAACACAAAGCCGCGCTCTGCGCGGCTTTGTGTTTTGTGGAACGCCGCTTAGCGCACAACCCCCATCCCTTGCAGGTGCGCGGCGCCTTTTGGAATGCGCGTGTAGTCGCGCAGTTCGAGGAGGAGCCGCGGCGCGGCGTCTGCGACGTCGTTTAGCGCTTCAAATAGCGCGTGCCAGTTGATGCGACCCTCGCCCGGTGCCCAGTGCCTGTCGCTCAGGCCATCCGTATCCTGCACATGCACATGCGCGAGATACGAACCTGCCGCGCGCACAAACGCATCAGGCGATGCGCCGCCGTGCAGGTGCATGCAATAGGCATGCCCGACATCGATGCTGGCGCGCACATAGTGCGAGTTTAGCGCGGTGATCAGCCACATCCACGGCTCTGGATTTAGATCGAAAATATTCTCGATCACGATCTGGCAGCGCAGATTTTCAGCACGCGCCACAACGCGTCCCAGCACGTCGCTTACGCGCTTGAGCAGTTCGTTGCGGGAGTTGCCTGGCGAGGTTGGCACAAATGCGTTCCCCAGCGTTACAAATGGCGAATGCACAACCATGTGTGTTGCGCCGAGTTCCTCCGCAAAGTCGAGCCCCTGCATCAAGCGCGCCTCGGCCACCTGCTGCACTTTGGGATCGATCGACATGATCTGAATGCCATCAAATGGCCCGTGAATTCCGACGCGGCCGGTATGACCCTGCAGCGCGTGTTTGGCTGTTTTTACGAGGCTGCGCCAATCGCCGTCGAGCACATCAGGGCGAAAAGCATCCTGGATTTCCAGATCACGCTGGCCGTCTATGAGCCAGTCTTTGTACGTCTCAAGCATGTTGACCGGCAGCGCGGCGCCGATCGTAAATTTAGGAGTGGTTGTCATGGTTGATAAAAAATATCGGCGATAGAACCATCTCTGCCTCCGCGCAGTGATGGTTCTATCGCCATTCAGTTTGTGAGCAAGACTTGACCTCGGCGCACCCGTGAGGGCGCGCCAGTCTCAGTTACCCTTTGATCGTCGAGTTGTATTCTTCCAACTGCTCGTTGGCTTTTTTCAAGGCTTCGTCAAGCGCTGCGCTGGCCGATGGCGTTTTGCCGCTCCAGAACGCGTCCATCGCTTTTTGCACTTCCACGCGCATCGGCACAAACGTGCCCGAGATCACGCCTGAGTTGAATGCGTCTTCGGGCGCCGAGCGAATCTGATCGATGGCCACCTGAAACTGCGGATACTTCTTGAGCGCCTCTTTCATGTCGGCGGTCTCATACGAGCTGCGCGTCACCGGGTAGTAGCCGGTGTTGGCCGACCACCAACCCTGGGTGTCAGTTTGCGTCGCAAACTTTAGGAAGGCCCAGGCGCCGGCCTGTTGTTCCGGCGTGCCGGTTTCCGGCAGCCAAAGCGAGGCGCCACCGATGATGGTGCGGCCGGTTTCGACGCCAGCGCGACGTGGCATGAATGCGACGCCGACTTCAACGCCTGTCTTCTCGGCGGATGACGAGATGCCGCGCAGCGACGCGATGCTGTCAAAGTGAAAGGCGGCCTGGCCACTGACAAAGGCAGCCTGCGGGTTGCCGCTGGCGTAGTTGACGCCAGCGCTGCTGTCGAGCGTCGACTTCAGGAATTCCAGCCACTTCTGGCCGGTTTCATTGTTGAAGGCAAACTTCTCCGCGCGTTCCTTGCGGCCGTTGCCAGGCTCGCCCATCAGCTGTTTGTGCACGGCCATTTGCTGCTCAAAAAACCAGGCTGAAGGATTGAAGGCCAGGCCGGCGACTTCGATCTTGTCGCCATTCTTTTTGGTCGTCTTCTTGGCTGCATCGAGGAGCTCGTCGTAGGTCCAGATGGTCTTGTTTGCATCGAGACCCGCGTCGGCGACCATCTTTTTGTTGAAGTAGGACATCGCGGTCGATGAGTTGAATGGCATCGAGTACATCTTGCCGGCGACCGTATAGTAGCTGCGCACCGCTGGCTCCAGATCGTCCATGAACGCCTTGGCAGTGCCGTCGCGCTCAAGCAAATCCTGAACCGGGATGATGCGCTTGCTGTCAATCATGCGCTGCGTGCCAGCATCAAAGACCTGCGCGATGTTGGGCAGCTCGCCGCCGGCCAGTGAGGTGTTGATCTTGTTGATCGTGTCCTCATAGCTCGATTGGAACACAGCGTCGACATCGTACCTGTTTCTGCGACTGGTTGAATTTGTTGACGGTCTGGCGCACGACATTGCCAAGGTTGCCGCCAAGGCCATACCAGAACGTGAGCTTGAGCGAACCTTCCGGCTGCGGAACCATGGGCACCGGGGTGATCGTGGGTGCTGGCGGTGGGGTGGGCGCGGCACCGCTCGCGGCTGTGGCTGCGGGCGCGCTGGTCGGCGCGGGCTCAGACTTGGCCGCGGATGCCGGTGCGCTGGTTGGCGCGGGCGCGCTCGCAGCTGCACCGCATGCGGCCAGCGCAAGGGCGCCGGTTGACAGGCTGGCGAGCTTGAGCAGCTGCCGGCGCGTCAGTGCTGATTTGTTTTCTGACATTTTTCTCCTCTATATACGAAGCGCATCTGCGACCTGTTCGGTGTTGTGACCAACTCCTAAACAGGCGCGGATCGGCTCCTAATACTTGGGGCGACTACGCATCGACCCACTCAAAACCGAGTTGTGTCTCTTAAGTTGAGACCGCCACAAAGACGGCATATCGCCGCCCAGGAACGCAAGACAGGGTGCTTAACCCTTGAGCGCGCCGGCCGTCAGGCCGCGCACCAGCTGCCGCTGGCCAAGCACAAGCAGCACGAGCGTCGGCAGCATGACGATCAGATTCGCCGCCATCTGCGTGTTGAAGAACTGGTATTCGATGTTGCGAAAGACCGTGATGCCGACCTGCGTCGTGCGCCAGGCGGTGTTGTCGGTGATCAACAGCGGCCAGTAATAGGCGTTGTAGGTGCCAAGAAACGAAAAGATGCCGAGGGTGGCCAAGGCCGGCGCCGACAGCGGCAGCAGAATGCGCCACAGATAGCCGGCGCGCGTGCAACCATCGAGCTGCGCGGCTTCATACAGCTCGCGCGGGATGGTCAGAAAATACTGCCGGAGCAAAAAGATGCCAAAGCCGCTGGCGAGAAAGGGCACGATCAACCCCTGATAGGAATCGCGCCAGCCCAGCCCGCTGACAAACAAATAATTCGGAATGATGGTGGCTTCAAACGGGATCATCAGCGTGCCCAGGCAAAAAAAGAAAACCGGCTTCACCAGCCCAAACCCCGGCATCGACAGCGCATACGCGGCGAGCGATGAGGTGATCAGCACGCCGATCATGACGACAATCGCCACAAAAAACGAGTTGAAGATCCAGCGGGGCAAATTAGGTTCAACTTCAAAAACGCGCTGAAAGATGCCAACATCAAGCGCGCCAAAATCGGGCAGCAGCTGCGGCGCGACGGTCTCACCCTGCAGCGCGACTGATAACGACAGGAACAGCGGTGTCAACACAGCCACAGCCATCAACGTTAGTACGGTATAGAGCGCAATCGTATTGCGACGGACATAGGCCGGGACGGTGGAACGGACTTTTGCTTTCATCGATTATTGGTAATGGACGCGGCTATCCAGCCCGCGGAACTGGATCAGCGACAACACAAACAGGATCGCAAAGAGCACGATCGACAGTGCCGACGACAGACCATAACGATTCTCGTACCAGAATGTTCTAAATGTCGTGTAGACAAAGACATTGGTGCTGCCTTGCGGGCCTGGGCCTTGCATCAGCACGTTGAACTGGGTAAATGCCTGCGCGCTTTGTATCGTGCCGACAATCAACAAAAACAGCAGCGTTGGCGCCAGCAACGGCAGGGTCAAATGAATAAACGCGCGCCAACCACCCGCGCCGTCCAGCATGCCGCTTTCATAAATCTCCTCCGGGATTGCTTGAATCCCGGACAGACAGATCACAAAATTGAACCCGAGCCCACTCCAGATCGTCATCACGGCGACCGCTGCCAGCGCGGTCTCGGCGTTGGCCAGCAACCCAGGTGACTTCAAGCCAAAAATGTTCAAGCCCCTGCGTCACACCGATGACCGGGCTATACAACATGCTGAAGATCACGCCGGCGCTGGCCAGCGAGATCGCGATGCTGCTCGTGAATATTGTGCGAAAGATTTTGATGTGCCGCAGTTTTACGGCTGCGATCACCGCGAGCCCGACACCGCACGCAATGCTCAGCGGCACGACCATCATCGCAAATTTGAGCGTGAGCCAGGTGCTGTTCAGGTAATCTGGGGACGTGAAAATCCGCGCGTAGTATGCGATGCCGTTGAACTTGACGATCTCGCCGATGGTATTGGTGATGTGCAGGCTCAGCCAGACCGATCGGATGAACGGAAGATATGCAAAGAGCGCAAACAGCAGCAGTGCTGGTCCCGCGTAAAGCAATGTGCGGAGTGTCGCCTGTGTTTGTTGCGCGCGCCGCGCTGCACCCGCTTCCTGCGTCGATTGCAGCGGAGCGTTCCACGATGTTTGCGCTTGGATCCTTTTTTCCACGCGCTCACCGTAGCCGTTGGCTGTTAAGTGCTTTGGAACATCGCATTAAGCGCAGATGGTGGCTTGCCGTGCAGACAAACATGTCACCCGTAAAACAAACACCCACGCTTGCGCGGAGCGCAAGCGTGGGTGTTTGTTTTACAGGGGTGCACCGATAACGATGATGCACAGCACTCTGCCTTATGCCAGCAGGTTCGCGTGCAACCGGGCGATACGCGCATCTGACAGGCCGATCGCGCGAAGATACGCCTCCGCGCCGCCGTAGCGCGCCGCGAGGTGCGCCAATAGCGCGCGCATGGTCTCTGCTTCGCTGGCAAACATGCGCGCGCACCAGTCGGCAGGCATGCCGGCGGCCATCGCGTCGCGCCGAAGCTTGTCTAGAAAATCGCCCGCCAGGACGCCGGTCAATGCGTAATCTGCGACGACGTCATCATTATTCACACCCAGCATCGAAAGCAGCAGCGCGATGACGACGCCGGTGCGGTCTTTGCCCACCGTGCAGTGCACGATGACGGGCAGTGCTTGCGGCTCGCTCAAGGCTTCAAATACGGCCAGAATCGAACCGCCGCATTCGTCCACCAAATGCATGTAATAGGTGGCGAGCGACGCCGTGGTCTCGTGCATTTGCGCTTCCGGGTAGGGCTCGTGCAGCGGCAGGTGGACATAGCGCACAAACGCGGAGCTCGCATAGACCGAGGGCGCGCGGGTGGTTTCCATCGTGAATCGCAAATCGATGGTTGTGCCGATGCCCAATGTGCTCAATATGTGCTGATCGGCCGGGCTCAGCGCGTGCAGCGCATCCGAGCGCACAACCTGATTGTGCCGGATTGAACGACCCGCGCGCGTGGCATACCCGCCGATATCGCGCGTATTGGACGTGCCAGACAGCTCGACTGTGCGCGCTGCGACGGAATCAAGATCTGCATGAGACATGCTTTCCAGCATGCGTCGCTTGTGTTAAGCGCGCGTTCTCTTGCTGTGACGCACCGCTTTACATCGCTTTAATGCATTCTTAGCACAACGCCTCGCTCTCTCTATTGAGCGAGGCGCTGTGCAGACGCGGGTCATCTCGAGCCGCAAGGCGAGAAATCTCGTCGGCGAAAGCCGCTTGATGCTTCCGCACTACGAGATCTCTCGCCTTGCGGCTCGAGATGACCCGCGTATGCACAGCGCTGAGCATGTATAGGTAACGCCGCGTGCACCACTGCCAACGTGCGCACGCTCTCCCCGTATGATTGCCACATGCAAACGTTGTTAACCGCCGATTTAGTGCTGTCCATGCGCACCGATGGCCAGCTGATGCCGAACGCGGGTGTGCTCATTGAAGAGGGTGCGATCGCGCAGTTGACACAGCTGACGGCGTTTGACGGATATGACGGCGAGCGTATCGCGCTGGGCCGGCGCCTGCTGATGCCCGGACTGATCAACGCGCACACACACACGCCGATGACGCTCTTTCGCGGGTTGGCCGAGGGGTATTCGCTGCTGACGCTCGATGGCTGGTATCGCGGCATTCGCGAGTGGGAGCTGGCGATGACGCCCGACATGGTGCCGCCGGCCGTGAGCGTTTCGTGCGGCGAGATGATCCGCACCGGCACCACCTGTTTTGCCGACCAGTATTTCTACATGGATCGCATCGTGCCGGCGGTGCGCGCCAGCCGGCATGCGCGCGGCGCTGGCCTATGGCGTGGTCGAAGTCGGCGATGACAACGCGCACGATTGGGCCATTCGCGCCACCGGCGATTTTCTGGAATCACTGCGGGGCGATGCGCTGTTGCGCGGCTGGATCGGCCCGCACGCGTTTTTTGTCGATAACCAGATGCCGACGATTCGAAGCCGAACTGGCGTTGGCCGATCGCTACAACACCGGGCTGCACATTCATCTGTCCACATCGAGCGAAGAGGACGACTTTTGCCGCGAGCACTACGGGTGCAGCGCGGTGCAACAGATGCGCGAGCATCGGCGTGCTCGAACGGCGCTTGATCGCGGCGCATTGTCTGACCATTCCGGACGAGGATTTGCCACGCTGGCCGGCGCGCGAATTTACAGCGCTGATTGCGCCATCGTCGTGCATGCGTGCGGGCAAGCCGGCGGCGCCGCTCAAGCGCATGCTGGCTGAAGGCGTGGCGGTAGCGCTTGGCACGGACAATGTCACCGCCAACAATTCGTATGATCATGTTTAAAGAGATGCAGATATTAGGCAAGCTGAGCAGCTATCGCGAAGGCGAACCCAACCCCGTGTCGGCCCGCACGATGGTGGAGATGGTCGACGACCGCGCCGCGCGCGCGCTGGGGCTGGAGCGGTGGCCGGCTCGCTCGAAGCCGGGCAAGCGCGCCGATGTGATCGCGCTCGATCTGGATGAAATTGGCTGGGGGCCGTCGGCGCAGGATGTGTATACCGCTTTGGCCTATTCGATCAGTGGCCTGCATGTGACCGATAGCATGGTCAATGGCCGTTGGCTGATGCGCGACCGGCGGCTGTTGACGGTTGACTATCGCGCCGAATGCGACGGCTCTGGAAGGCGCGGTGGCGGAACTGCGCGGCTGCCGCGACAGCGATGTGAACGCGATTCTGCACCACAGGAATCGGGTCCCTGCCGCGCCGGCCTGCTCGTGTAGCATATTTGGAGGAGCATGATTTACTGACCCTTGGACCCAAGTGACCACCCGGCGCGGCTTGCCGGCCGACGAAGTGATTTCGGCGCTGCAAAAAGAGATTCGGCGCGGCCATGCCGAAAATGCCGCGTTGCTGGCCTATGAGATGACGACAACCAGTCGAACTGGAGCAAAAGCTGTGGGACCGGCTGTGCGTCATTTCGGTCGAGGACATCGGATTTGGCGATGTTTCTGCGCCAGTGCTGATCAATCGCTGGATCGGCTGCGCGCAGCGCTTTCAGTATGGCGAAGGCGACCGCACGGTGTTTGCCATTCAAGCGGTGCGCTATTTGGCGACGCGGCGTAAAAAGACCGCAGCAGCGATGAGATGCTGAACTGGATCGAATGTGCGGCGCGCACGCGAACGTATCCCAGAAATTCCCGATTACGCCGATCGATATGCATACGCGCGCGGGCAGGCGCTGGGCCGGGATGCGCGCCATTTTTGGCAGGAAGGCTCGCAGTGTTGCGCCGGAATTGGCCGGGCGGGATACGCAGTATCGCGACAAGCTCATTTTGCTGCTGGTCGACCCGACGCTATAATCTTGTGTGGGCGCGTTTCCAGCGCGCCCGCTCAAGACGACCCGTTTTTGCAAACGAACGCCAATGCTTGCGTCAGAATAAATAAGTTACTAGGTAATGTCGCATCTGCCCCGCTTTGCGGGGCAGATGCGACATTGCCCATCAAGTAATTTTACGCTCGCCCTAAGTGCGCTTAGCTGAATACGGGTTCGAAAGACACTCACCAAAAGGAGAACCAAGTGAACAAAAAACTAACCGCATGGTTCGGATTTGCCGCAGCGACGAGCATGTTGCTCGCAGCTTGCGGCGGCGCGCCCACCGCTGCTCCGAAAGCCGAAGCCCCGAAGGCCGATGCGCCTGCCGCGCCTGCAGCCGCCAAGCTGCGCGTGAAGCTGGTGCTGAACGGCACGCTTGGCGACAAGAGTTTCTTCGACAGCGCCAAACGCGGCCTGGACATGATGACCAAGGAACTCGGTTACGAGACCAAGGTCGTCGAGATGGGCTATGACCGCAACAAGTGGGAACCTGGACTGGAAGATGCCGCTGCCGCCGATGACTACGACGTGTTGATTGCCGGCACATTCCAGATGAGCGAGCTATGTGCAGACAGTCGCGCCGAAGTATCCCAACAAGAAGTTCTGGACATTCGACGCCGGCCCCGACTTTGCAGAAGTGCGGGGACGGCTGCAAGAACGTGTATTCGATCTACTTCAAGCAAAACGAAGGCTCGTATCTGCTTGGCGTTGCGATGGGCAATCTGATCAAGAAGGCAAGACCTTGCCGGATGCGGAAGGCAAGACCAAGGTCGGCATCGTCGGCGGCTTGGACTTCCCGGTCATCAACGACTTCATTGTTGGCTTTAAGCAGGGATTCAAAGAGGCTGGCTTGAACCCGGAGAGGATGTGATCGTGCAGTATGTTGGTGGCGACACGCCCTTCAGTAACCCAGCCAAGGGCAAGGAAATCGCCAAGGCGATGTATGCCCAGGGCGCAGCCATTGTGTGGGGCGTGGCAGGTTCGTCCGGCAATGGCGTGTTCGAGGCGGCGGTTGAAGACGAAGCGTATGCTCTGGGCGTGGACAGCGATCAGTTTCTGACCATCGCCGACCCAGCGCAGAAGGCCACCATCATCACCTCGATGTTGAAGAACGTGGACGCTGGTTTGTTCCGCGCGGCCAAGCTCGACGCCGAAGGCAAGCTGAAGTATGGCGCGGCCGATAACGTTGGCGCAGCCGATGATGCCGTGGGTGTTGCGGACAACGAGAACTATCAGAAGTTCGTGTCCAAGGACATTCAAGCCGCAGTTGCAAGCCGCGTTCGAGAAAGTGAAGAGTCGGGCGCGACCAAAGTCGACTACGGCGTTCAAGTAAGTACTGCACCCAGATTGTCACGCCCGACTCCCTCAGCGGCGATCCGCTCCTCGCTGAGCGCGGAGAGGGTATGGCGATAAGGTGACGGCGCAGACATAGTTGACACCCTGGCGCGTGGTTGCATTTAATCAGCCACGCGCTTTGTGTTTGTGCATACAAGCCCGGAGAATGCATATGCCTGAATCCCTCATCGAGATGCGCAACATCACCAAGGTGTACCCGAATGGTGTGCGCGCCGACAACGACGTGACCTTTGAAGTGCGGCCCGGCGAGATCCATGCGCTGGTGGGCGAGAACGGCGCAGGCAAATCCACGCTGATGAAAATCCTGTATGGCATGGAGAAGCCCACCACCGGCCAGATCATGTCTGCGCGGCAAAGAGGTCAATTGAGCACCCCGCAGGAGGCGATTGCTGGGCATCGGCATGGTGCACCAGAACTTCATGCTGGTGCCGTCGTTTACCGTGGCGGAAAACATTGTGCTGGGCAGCGAGCCTGTGAAAGGCAGGTTTGTTGATCGAGGCCAGAGCCATCGAGAGCGACCAGACAACTTGGCCAACCAATATGGCCTGGATGGTCGACCCGGAAGCGATCGTGGATGCGGTGCCGGTGGGCATGCGCCAGCGCGTCGAAATTTTCAAGGCGCTGTATCGCGGGGCCGAAGTGTTGATTCTGGACGAGCCGACCGCCGTGCTGACCCCGCAGGAGACCACCGAGCTGTTTGCGGCGATCCGCCAACTCGTCAAAGCGGCAAGACCGTTATTTTCATCAGCCACAAGCTGCGCGAGGTGAAAGAGATCAGCGACCGGGTGAGCGTGATGCGCGACGCGAAGATGGTCGGCACGGTCGACACCCGCGATGTCAGCGAGGACGAATTGCGCCGCATGATGGTGGGCCGCGAGGTCTTTTTGCACATCGACAAGCCACCCGTCAAACGCGGCGCGGCCATGCTGCAGGTGCGCGATTTGGAGTATGCCACCGAGGCCGGGCGTGAAGCGCTCAAGCATGTTTCGTTCAACGTGTATGCGGGCGAGATCTTGGGCATTGCCGGTGTGGAAGGCAATGGCCAAACCGAGCTGGTCGAGGTATCACCGGCTTGCGGCACGGCGGTGGGTGGCAAGGTGATGCTCGGCGACGATGGACATCACCAACACACGCCGCGCGAGGTGCGCCAGGCGGGTGTGCGCCCACATCCCCGAAGATCGCCTGACCAACGGCGCGGCGCTGCACGGCTCGATCAACGAAAACTTGATCGTGGATCGCTATGCACAGCGCGCCGTTTGCCAACGGGCTGTTTGATCGAGCCTGCGCGAGATCGAACGAAACGGCGATGCGCTTGATTGAGCAATATGGCATCCGCACGCCCGATGGCTCGGTGCCGGTGGGGTCGCTTTCCGGCGGCAACATGCAAAAGGTTGTCGTGGCGCGCGAACTGTCGTCCAGCCCCAAGTTGCTGATCGCCGCGCAGCCCACGCGCGGCGTCGACATCGGCGCGAGCGAGTTTATGCACGAGCAACTGGTCAAAGCGCGCAACGATGGCGTGGCGATCTTGTTGGTCTCGGCCGACTTGGCCGAAGTCATGTCGCTCTCCGACCGTCTGGCGGTGATGAAAGACGGGCACATTCAGCGCCATCTTCCCGGATGCCAGCGAGCTGACCGAAGAAGAAATTGGCCTGTATATGCTGGGCATGAAACAGCAGACGCAGGCGAGATGAAGTAATTGGTGAAGCAAGTCTGGTGACCAGTGCAGACTAGCACTCGGCATAGCACTGCACTCAATTACCTTCGACCCGCGCTCGCTTCATCACATAGACGCGCGAGGCGCTGGCGCGACGCGGGAGCGCCGCGATCGATGCTGATCGATCTGGCTGATGACGCTGGCGACGATTTTGTTTGCGCTGGCGATCGGGTTTCTGGTGCATGCTTATAGTCGGCAAAGACCCGGTGGAAGCCTATACACGCGCTGCTCACCTGGCCGCCGGACCGTATGAACCGCTTTGGCAATTGTCTGGAAGAGGCCACCACGCTGATTCTCCTTGGCCTGGCAGTCTCGATTCCGTTTCGCGCGCGCCAGTTCAGCCTGGGCGCGGAAGGGCAGATTTATATCGGCGCATTGGTGGCGGCGTTGGTCGCGATCTATGTCCCGCTGCCGCCGGTTGCTGGCCTGATTGTTCCGATTGCGTGGCAATGGTGGCCGGCTTTTTGCTGGGCCTGCTTCCCGGCTGGATGAAGGCGTATCTGAACGCCAACGAAATCGTCTCGACCTTGATGATCAACGCCATCGTGATGCGCTTTTACGATTTTGTACTGACCAACTGTGCTGACGCCGGCAGGGCGCAGGCTATATCGAGTCGCTGAGTGTCATGCGACAACAGCATGTTCCCGCGTATGGCCGATATGCTTGGTCGTCAGTCTGGGCCGATTCAACCTCGGCATTTTGTTGCTGGTGTTCACGGTGATCTTGCCGTATGGTTGTTATTACACGCACCACGTTTGGCTACGAGGTTCGCATGGTCGGCGCCAACGAGAAGTTCGCCCGCTATGGCGGCATCAACACCAAGCGCACCATCATGCTGTCGTTTGCGATTGGCGGGGTGATCGCGGCGCTGGCGGGTGTGCATCTGGTATGGGCGTTCACGGCAAACTGATCTCGGGCATCGGCGTGGCTTGGCTTTCGAGGGCATCGTGGTGGCGCTGCTGGCGCGCAACAACCCACTGCTGATTCCCGATCACTGGGTTGTTCTACGCCTATCTGCGCGGTGGGTGGCGCCATCATGGAGACGCAAGCGTCGGTCGGCTCCGAAATCGTGCTGGTCATTCAAGCCGTGATCATTTTGTTGGTCACCGCGCAGGTGTTGGTGGATTTTGTCAAGCGCCGCCGGGCGAAGTTAGCGCCAGTGGCATGACAAGAGCCGCGCGCGCTAATATTCAACATGCAAGAAGTAATCAAGTCATTTTCAGCATGACCTTTCTGGCGGCGCGTGTTGCGCGTGGCCACGCCCCTCATTTTGCCTGCGCTGGGTGGGTTGGTGTCGGAGTTGGGCGGCGTGGGCAACATTGCGCTGGAAGGCATCATGCTGGCCGGCGCATGCGCCGGCGTGCTGATCAGCGTCCTACACAAAATCGCGTGGCTGGGCTTGCTTGGCGGCGTATCGGTGTCCATGTTGCTGGCCGCGTTGTTGGCGTTTTTCACCTGGATCTAAAGGCGGATTTGATTCTGACTGCGGTGGCGTTGAATATTCTGTCCTCGGGCGGCACCATCTTTGTGGTCTACCTGCTCACCAGGTTGACCGGCAAAGGCGACAAGGGCGGCACGGGCTGGTCAGCGGCCAGATGCCGTTTCTGGGGGACATCTTTCCGGCCATCAAAACGGCATCGGGCCGATCGGTGAAGTGCTCAACCAGAATATGCTGACCTATGCCGCGTTATTGCTGCCGGGTTGGTGGCGCTATTTCTGTATCGCACGCGCACGGGCATTCATCTGCGCGCGGTGGGCGAGAACCCGGATGCGGCCCGCTCGGTCGGCATCAATGTCGCGGCGATGCGCTATTTGGCGCTTGTCCTCAGCGGGTTTTTTGCTGGGCTGGGCGGCGTGTATCTCAGCATGGGCTATGTAAATTTTTTGCGCGCGACATGACCGGCCGGGCGTGGCTTTATCGCGCTGGCCGCAGTCTATCTCGGCGGCAAAAAGCCGCTGGGCACGTTGATCGCCGCGCTGGCGTTTGGCGCGGCCGATGCGTTGTCGATTCAGTTGGGCAACCTGCAAGTATCCCGACCCAAATCGTGCAGATGATCCCGTATGTCGCCACGATTATCGCGCTGATCGTGTATGCGATCGTGCAACGCCAGCGCGCGACGGCGCGCCAGCGCAAGTTCGCGGCGCGGACGGCGTAGGGCGAGGCATGCCTCGCCTTTTTTGCGCACAAGCACGCGAGGCATGCCTCGCCCCCTCAACGGCGAGGCAGCCTGCCTAGCCACACCGTCAACGCATAACCCCACGGCTCCAACACATACGCGTCGCCGTCGACTTTGCCAAAAACCGACACGCCGTCGCGCTGTTTTGGCAGCATCGGCGCGCTGTCGACGAGCGGCACCCGCGCGCGGCGTTCCTTGTCGCTGAGGTTGAAGACGATGCGCGCAAGTTGGCCGTCTTTGTGCCAGGTCCACAGCGCAAAACAATTCTTGTCGCAACCGGGCACGTCTTCGATGACCTGAAAAGCAGTGGCGCGCAGGGCCGGATATTGCGCGCGCAGGCTGGTCAGATAGCGATAGGTTGCGAGCAGCGAATTCTGGTCGGCGTTCTGCGTCTCAACAGAAATTTTGTCGCCGGGTTTATTAAAACGGTCGTCGGGTTTGAACCAATGCGTCATGCCTTCGCCTGACTCGGCCTCATACCAGTCCATCGGTTCGCGCCGGAATTCGTCGTAGATCGGGCCGGAGCCTTTTGAGCCGCGCATGCCGATCTCCTCGCCGTAGTAAATCATCGGCACGCCCGGCGTCAGCAAGACCAGCGCGGCGGCCAACCGCATCTTCGCGTCGCACGCCGCCGGTTTCGGTGGCGATGCGGTTTGTGTCGTGGTTCGAGCCGAAGCGCACCAACTGCGCGCCGGGCGCATATTCGCGCTGAATCATGGTGTATGGCGACTGCATCGATTGCGGATCGCCCACGCCGTTAACAAGCCCGTCGTCGTTTCTGTCGACATCGCCGGCCGCGGCAAAAAAATACGGGAAGTCAAACGCGGCGTCAAAGCCGTTCTCAAAAAAAGGCCCGATCTTAAGCGGGTTGCCGTCAAAGATCTCGGCCAACAGCACGGCCTCCGGGTATTTCGCCTTGACCCGCGCGCGCAACTCGCGCCAGAACGGAAATTCGACACCCAGCGCGTAATCGCAGCGCAGCCCGTCGACGCCCAACGCCAGCCAGAACTCGGCCGCATCGAGCAGGTGTTTGACGACTTCGGGGTTTTCGTGATTCCACTCCGGCAGTTCGGCGACGCCAAAAAACGAGGTGTAGTTTGCGTTTGCGTCGTCGGTAAAGTGAAACCACTTGCTGTATGGCGACTGTGGGTTTTTGTAGGCGTCTTTGAAATACGGGTGCGCGTTTGAGGCATGGTTGGCGACGAAGTCGATCATCACGCGCATGTTGCGCTGTTTTGCCTCGGCCATCAGGAACTTGAAATCATCCAGTGTGCCGAAGTCGGCGTTGACGGCGACGTAGTCCGTCACCGCGTAGCCGTGATAGGTGTTCGATGGGTAATGCGGCGTGAGCCACAGCGTGTTGGCGCCGAGCTTTTTGATGTAGTCGAGCTTGGCGGCGATGCCGCGCAGGTCGCCGATGCCGTCGTTGTTGGTGTCAAAAAAACTGCGCGGAAAGACCTCATAGATGATCGCGTCGTGAAACCAGGCCGGGGTATCGATCGCGGTGCGCGTGTCCGGCGTCAGCGTGGGCGGCGGCGGGATCGTTTCGGTCGGCGCGAGCGCAGCGGTCGGCGGCACCGCTGTACTGGCGATCTGGATCAGATCGGCGTTTGGCTGTGGTGTGTTGCGTGCGCAAGCGCTTGCCACGACCGTGAGCGCGACCAGCAGCAGCAGTGGCGCGTGAGAGCGATGTTTGGACATGCCCGCAGTCTACGTGACCCACGGGCTTGCCAGCCAGGCTATGTGGCGTTGAATGCGCTTGATGGCGGGATCGAAACTCACTCGCGCGTGCGCACGGCCTTCTTCAGTCGATCCGCCGCTGTGGCTGCGGTGGTGCTGGCGGCCTGGATTTGTTTGGCGGGCAGCGTTGGGCGCCTGAGCGAAATTGTGGGCAGCTTTGGCAGGCTTAGTTTGACCCGGAGCCCGCCGCTCTGGCGCGGCAGGCCGCCATAGAACTCGCGCAGCGCCGGGAGATACCCGGATACGTTGTAGCCTTCCCAGCGCCGATCGCCGTTGCCGCCCAGCTGGAAGATGGCGCCGCCAAGAATCGGAGACGCATACGCTTTGCCGCCGACAGTGAGCGGCGCATTTTGCAGCGTGACGAATTTGCGCGCCCAATCACGGACGTAATCCTGGGTGGAACCGTGCGCGGAAAATCCGCCGACGCCGCCTTCGTCCAGACCGGTTTCGCTGCAGTAAATGGCGCGCACGTTTGGATCGAAGCCGCACTTGGTGAACAGATACTCCCAGCGGCGTTCGTACCAGATGTGCTCCGCGGGTTTTGAAATGTGATCGGGGTTTGGCGAATACAGGTGCATGTCCAGCGCGATCAAGCCGCTGTTGTAGTGCGGGGCGTACTCCTCGCGGATGATGCGGCAGGTCTCTTCGCTGGTGAAATCGGGCGTGCCCATGCTGAAGGTGCCGGCCGCGAAGACCGCGCCCGGGTTGACCTGTTTGATGCGCCGGGCCACTTCAATGTCCAATCGCGCGCGCTTGCGCAGGTCGTCGCCGCCCTGGCCCGCTTGATCGGCTTCATTGAGCGCAGTGTAGACCAGCGCGCCGTGCCGGGCGCCTTCCAGACCGTTCATGACCTGATCGACCGAGGGCATCCAGCCGTGGTCAAAAAAGCGCCGCGCCATCACGATCGCATCCGGGAAATCGCGTTTGAGGTTGCCGGCTTCCTGGAAGCCATTCATCATCAGGAAATACTTGCAGCCGCGCTCAGCTTCCTGGCGCGCCAGGTTGTGATTGCCAAGGGTGTTCAACCCAAGCAAAAACGAGCGCGCTGCTGGCGCCGGTTTGGGATCTTCTTTTGGCGGTGGCGGTGTCGCCGGTGCGGGAGTGGGCGGTGTTGTCGGCGCGGGGGGCTGCACGACAGGCGCTTGTGGCTGTGGCGCGGGCGTTCCAGACGCAAACGTCAGATAGTCGAGCTGCATGTAAGCTGCCATCGGATCCGACGAGTTCTGCAGCCGCATCGCCGCGCCGCCAACCTTGAGTTCGACCTGCGCCCAGCCGTCGATTACGCGCACCACATCGACCACTGCGCCCTGCGGCAGCAGCCCGAGAATGCTCGCGGTCTTGTTGGGGGCCGTCCGCACGCGCAAATAGCGTGTGTTAACGGTTGCTTTCTTCGATGTGTTTGCGTTGCCCATGATGCCTTCTTTGACTGTGCGATGCGATTCTTAGCGCTGCGACCAATGGCGGATCCCATTCCGAGATGCTACCGAGATCGCGGCAAGGTTTTAGCATGCGGCATCGCGAGCAGCGAGGGACTTTTGATGCAGATTTGTCATACAGCGCGCAAGCGCGCAGCTGCGTGACACCGGAAAACGAGATGGCCCGCACTCTGCGGGCCATCTCGTTTTTATTTTTTGAAGCGGGTAACGGGGTTCGAACCCGTGCTTTCTGCTTGGAAGGCGGACGTGCTACCACTACACCATACCCGCATGCTGGCAGATTATATAGGGAAGAAGGTGCTTAAGGTGCCTCAGGTGCTTAAAGTGCTTAAGGTCTCCGCGTTCAAAACCTTAAGCACTTTAAGCACCTGAGGCACCTTAAGCACCTTCTTCCCCCTACCTCCTTCTCGGCGCTTTGCGCACCAGCGGCAGGAAGCGTTTCCGCCACAGGCCGCGGGGCGTGGCAGTGGCTGTGGGCGTGACCGTGTTTGTCGCTGTGGGGGTGGGTGAAGGCGGCAGCGTGGGCACCGGATTTTCCTGAGGCCTCGGTGTCGCGGTGGGCAATGGCGTCGGTGTGGCGGTGGGTGTCTTGGTCGGCGTGGGTGTGAGCGTCGGCAACGGCGCCTGGGTGTAGAACTCCCGCAGCTGCGGCAGATAGCCGTTCAGGTCGTAACCCTGCCAGCGCGTGTCCCCGTTGCCGCCGAGTTGGAAGATGGCGCCACCAACCATCGGCGATGCATATGATTTTCCGTTGACGACCAGCGCGGCGTTTTGCACTGCTACGATCTTGCGGCAGTAGTCGCGAAAGTAATCGGCGGATGCGCCATGGGCCGGGAAGCCGCCGACGCCGCCTTCATCCAGGCCCAGCTCGCTGCTGTAGATCGCGCGCACGGTTGGATCGAACCCGCAGCGCGTAAACAAAAATTCCCAGCGCCGTTCGAACCAGATGTGCTCGGCCGGTTTGTCGATGTGCGCCATGTTGGGCGAATACAGATGCATGTCGAACGCGATCAACCCGCTGTTGTAGTGCGGCGCGTAGTACTCGCGGATCAGGCGGTTTGTTTCATCGGTCGTGAAATCGGGCGTGCCCATGCTAAACGTCCCGGCGGCGTAGATCGCGCCCGGGTTGATCTGTTTGATGCGCCGGGCGACCGCGACATCGAGCTCGGCGCGGCGCTTGATGGCGTCACCCGACTGACCGATCTGATCGCCCTCGTTGATGCCGATGTAGACGAGCGGGCCGTGATTTGCGCCTTCGAGCCCGGCGATGACCTGATCGACGTTGGGAAACACGCCCGGCGTAAAAAAGCGCCGCGCCATCACGACGGCGTTGGGAAAGTCGCGCTTCAAGTCCCCGGCTTCTTGAAAAGCGTTCATCAGCAGGAAATATTTGCAGCCGCGTTCGGCCTCAACCCGGGCGGGCTGCCAATTTTGTAGCGCGTTGATGCCGAGCCGGAAACCGCTCGCGACTTGAGTGCTGTGCATGGGAGGTTTGTGGGGCGTTGTCGCAGATCAGGTGAAAACACGCCCGGCGCATGCCATGGGTTGGATGTGGTTTCGTCCTCAAGCCCGTATGCGGGAAGCTTAGCACGCCGGTTCTGCCGGCGATATGTAGGAAATACGTATGCGTTCGCACAGGCTTTCTGGTATACCCGGGCCATGCCCGCGACACCGATATCGCTCTCACGCCGCGCCGCGCTGGTTGGCAGTGTCGCTGCGCTGGCGCATGTGGCATTCGTCACCGCCGCCGGGCGCGCACAAACGCCTGAGCCGGCGCTGGATGTGACGCAGGTGCCAATCGCCACATTGCCCGAGTTTCCTGCTCCTGATGTGCGTGCGCAGGCGCTCTCCGAACAGCCGCGCGTGCTGCAGTTCTACGCCACCTGGTGCCGGCTGTGCGACAACGTCGCACCGTTTGTCGCGCAATACGCCACCGCATACCGCAACGTGGTGTCGTTTCGCCGGCTCGATATCGAAACCGAGGAAGGCATCGCCTGGGCTTTGCGCCTTCAGGTGCCGTTTGTGCCGACGTTTGCCGTAATCGAGCCGGATGGCAAGCTGCTGACGTTGTTGTATTCGCAGGACGAGATGTTGCAGAACGCCGCGCGGATCGCGAGGTTGTAGGGGCGAGGCATGCCTCGCCTTCATCGCAGGCAAGCCGGTTCGCTCGAAGAAGGCGAGGCATGCCTCGCCCCTACGGGTTCAACATCAACGTGCCTTCGGCGTTCTTCATGACCTGCTCGCGCGACCACATGAGCGGGTTGGTGCGGCCGTTCAGCCAGGCGTCGATCATGTCGTCGTAGTGCGTGTGAAAGGCGTGACCGCTCTGGCCGGTGGTGTGAATCGAGCGTGGAAGCGTCCAGGTTGCTCAGGTCCACCACCATGCGCATTGAGGGCACCGAGCGCACCGAAAAGTCCGACGGCCGGTGCCCGACCGCGTTGACCAGCGCGGTGCCGCCATCGGCCGGAAATGGTCCGCGGTTAAAAATTCGCTCGATCGGCGCGACGCCGGAGTTGCCCAGCGTCTGGTTTTTGAACGTGGCGACATGCACCGCTCCCCACGACCATTTGGTTTGATCTGCGCCAAGCCGTGTTTCGAGCGCATCGACGGCGGCGCGAAACGCGCTGGCGTAGATCGCCGCGCGGTCTTCCTGCACGGGCGTGCTGATGTCGTCCCACCAGCGCGAGGCGCCGTCTTTTGTGACCGCGCGCACTGCCACGCTGGTGCCCGAGCCGACGCCCAGCGCGTCCGTTGCGCCTGCGCCGATGTCATCGCCAAAAATCGCAAACGCCAGCTTGAGCTTGAACATCTCAAACATCACCGCGCCGCGCGAGCCGCGCGTGTAGCGCTTGTCCCAGCCGCGCAAGCTTTCAAGCGCGCTGCTGTATTTGTCGCTCTTGAGATCTTGGTAACTGTCGAACAGCACCGGCAGCAGCTCGCCAGCCACAGATCGACTCGCTGTCGAAGTGCATGGCGTGCATGTCGTCGACGCTGAGTTTTCCCTGCGCTTCGATCATCTGCTGAATGCGTTGGGCGCGATAGCCATGGTCGTAGTCGCGCGCGGACAGAAAGACATCCGGATTCGGGCGCACGATGGCGTTGTTGGCGGTGACGATAAATCCGCTCGGCGGGTTGTAGAGCGAGGGCATGTCTTCATAGGCGATGTTGCCGATCCACTCGTTCTCGCCCGTCCAGCCCGCGACCGGCACCGTGCCGTCGCCCTGCGCGCGGATCGGGATGTTGCCGGGCAGCTGATAGCCGATGTTGCCGTCGATATCGGCATACACGAAGTTCTGGCCGGGCGCGTCCCAGTATTTGAGCGCCTCGCGGAACTGCTCCCAGTTTTGCGCCTTGTTAAGACCCAGAATGCTGGTCAGCAGCGTGCCCGGTTTGAGTGCCGACCACGACAGCGCCAGCGGCTGCAGCGACTTGAGCGACGCATCGACGTCGCTCATGATCGGGCCATGGCGCGTTACGCGCACTTTGATCACCGTCGGCGTGATCTGCCCGGCCACGCGAATGACTTCCTCGCGCACCTGCGCCGGCTCATAGACGCCCTTGTATTCAAACGCGTCCGGGTTCGACGGATCGGGTTTCTCGATAAAGTAATCCTGCGTATCGATTGTGCCGTTGGTGACACCCCAGGCGATGCGCTGGTTGTGGCCGATGACCACGCCGGGCGTGCCTGCGAACCCCACGCCGACTGACGTCGATCGGGCAGGCCGCATTGACCGAGCGACAGTGCAACCCGACCTGATACCAGATCGACGGCATCTGAATACCCAGATGCGGGTCGTTAGCCAGGATGGGTTTGCCCGTCGTCGTCTTTGCGCCGCCGATGACCCAGTTGTTGCTCCCGATATCGCTGCCGCGCGCCAGACCGATTGACTCGCCAACCTCGCGGCTGAGGCGCGCCAGCCCAAACGCCGCGACCGGATCCAGCGTGTGCGACGCAGCGCGCAGTTGCAGCGGCGCGCCTCAGTTTGGCGTCATCGACGATGACCGGATGATCCGCCGGGTAGGGCGGCATGACCGCATCGGCCAGCGCAGCCCCGCCCTTGGCGACCAGCGCGGCGCGCACGATCTCCGCGTCGGCGTTGTCGCCGAGGTCGAACGCCATGGCTTTGGCCCAGGTCAGCGTGTTGACCGGGGTCCAGGGTTCGGGTTTCCAGTCGGCTGCGCCGTTGAGCGCCAGCACACGAAACTCAAACCCAAGCGCCGGCGTATGCGCAGCGGTGTAGGCATTGACGCCGGCGGCGTAGCTTTCCAATATCGTTGTAAGCTCCGGTGTGAGCTGTTTTGCTTCGGCTTCGGCGACGCGATGCCAGCCCAGCGTGCGGATAAATTTGTCCTGCCCGAGCGCGCCTGCGCCAAACAACTCGGCGATGCGGCCCTGGCCAATCCGGCGCCAGAATTCCATCTGAAAGAAACGGTCCTGCGCATGCACATAGCCCTGCGCCATAAACAGGTCCTCAAGCGAATCGGCATAAATGTGCGGCACGCCATGCGCATCGCGGATCACTTCCACCGTGCTCTTCAAGCCGGGCAGCTTTTGCGCGCCCGAGATCGTTGGAAAAGGCTGGCGAATGAAATAGATGATCGCGCCTCCTGTCACCGCCGCGACCCCGAGGAGCACTGCCAACAGCGAGAACACGATACGTTTGAGGATGCGCATGAGGGCGATTGTACGGCCAGTGCAATTCTAACCAAACGAAAAAGAGCCACAGATTGCACAGATCGTCTGTGCAATCTGTGGTCTTTTACGTTTGGTTTGAGAACTACTGGTACGGTCACGGTGACGGGCCGTAGAATCCTCCCCATGAGCAAGCAATCATTCCCAATCGAATTTGGCTGGACGCTGCCGCCGGGTTCAAAGGCGCAGCGACACAACCCAAGGCGCATGTCAGCACCGGCATGGACTGGATGGCGCCCGGCCCGCAGTTTAACGACCGTCGCGCGCGGTTCGACGCCGAGATCCGGCGCGTGCTGAACACGATCAGCGGCCACTGGCAATCGGCGTGGGTCACCGATCATTTTCAATGGGGCGAGGATGACTGCCTGGAAGTGATGACCTCGCTGGCGTATTATGCCGCGGTGTTTCCACACATGGATTGGGGCACGATCGTGGCTTGCCAGGCCTATCGAAACCCGGCCCTGATGGCCAAGATGGCCAGCACGATCCAGTATCTGACAAAGGGCCGCTTGATTCTCGGCATCGGCGCGGGCTGGAAGGTCGATGAGCACGTCGCGTACAACTATGACTTTCCGAGCGCCGGCATGCGCGTGGCGCAGCTTGAGGAGACCGTCGAGATCTTCAAACGCATGTGGAACAACGACAAGAGCAGTTACGACGGCGCGCACTACAAGATCAAAGACGCGATCAATTTGCCGCGCACACCCAAAGCCGCCGACGCTGCTGATCGGCGGCGGCGGCGAGCAGAAGATGCTGCCGCTGATTGCCCGCCACGCCGACTGGTGGAACAGCGATTCGCAGGGCGAGGATTGGGCGCGCAAGGTGGCCATTCTTAAGCAGGCGAGCGCCGCTGCAAAACGCGATTTCTCGCAGCTGCGCCTGACCTGGTTTGGCGGCGCCACCATCGCGCCGGACGAAAAGACGCTCAAACCGCGCCTGCGCGACGACTTTCTCAAAAAGAGCGGCCTCTATGGCACGCCAAAAGTCTTCGAGAAGAAGATCAAGGCCTTGATCGACGCCGGTTGCACCTACTTTCTCTTCGACACGCGCGGCATTCCGGATGACGGCGAGATTGAGTTGATGATTGATGTGACTCGGAAATTCGCATAGGGGAGACAACAGAACTCAGACAACAGAACTCAGACGGAAGATTCATCGTGTTTGTCGGTGTCATGTCTGTAATTCTGTTGTCTGTGTTCTGTCGTCTTTACTCTCTAATCTTGACTCTGGATTCTTCCACCAGCACCCGCCGCAGCACTTTGCCGACTTGTGTTTTTGGCAATTCAGTGCGGAACTGAATGTCGCGCGGGATCTTGTGCGGCGCAAGATCCCGCTTGCAGTAGGCGCGTATCTCCTCGGCGCTCAGTGTTTCACCCGGCACGAGCACGATAAATGCGGTCAGGGTGTCGTCGCCACGCTCTGGGTGCGGGATGCCGGCCACCACGGCCTCCTGGATTTTGGGGTGGGTGAACAGCACCTCTTCGACATCGCGCGGCAGCACTTTCAGACCGCCCACGTTGATCATGTCTTTTTTGCGGTCGACGATATAGAAAAAGCCATCCGCGTCCATGCGCGTGATGTCGCCGGTGTGCAGCCAGCCGTCGGCGTCGATCGTTTGCGCAGTTTCTTCCGGGCGCTGCCAATAGCCTGCCATGACCTGGGGTCCGCGCAGGCACAGTTCGCCAATCTCGCCGGGCGGCAGGTCACGACCGTCTTCGAGGCTGATGATGCGGGCGTCGACGTCCGGAAATGGCAGGCCGATGCTGCCCTCCTTCTTGTAATCGCTGAGCGGGTTGCAGTGTGCCACTGGCGCAGCTTCGGTCAGGCCGTAGCCTTCGACCAGCCGGCCGCCGGTCATGCGTTCAAACCGTTTTTGAATTTCCATGGGCAACGGCGCTGAACCGCTGATGCAGACTTTGATGCTGCGCAGATCGAAGGCGTTTGCGTGCGGGTGGTTGACGATGCCGATATACATCGCGGGCACGCCGGGATATACCGTGCAGCGTTCATGCTGAATAATGCGCATGACGTTTTCGATCGGGCGTGGGTTTGGCACCAGCACCAGCTCGGCGCCGATTGCGATGCCATAGAGCATGCACACGGTCATGCCATACACATGGAAGAACGGGATTGCGCCCATGATCTTTTCTTTGCCGCGCTCGGACACTGTAGTCCAGGCGATCACCTGCGTGACGTTCGCCATCAAGTTGTAGTGCGTCAGCATGGCGGCTTTTGGCTGGCCGGTGGTGCCGCCGGTGTATTGAAACAGTGCAACATCGTGCGCATCGATTTGCGCGGGCGCAATCTCGCGCCGGCCGCTCAATAGCGATTCAAACAGATGCAGGCCGGGCTGCGGCGTTACGTCGGTCCAGTCCGCCTCTTTGCGTTGTATGGCGCGCACCAGCGCTTTCGAGGGGAACCCAAGCGTGTCGTACACATGCGCCACGATGACGTTCCGCACGCCGGTGCTTGCGATGATCTCGTCGAGCCGCCGCTTGAACAGGTTTAGCAGCACGATGGTTTCCGCGCCGCTGTCGTTGAGCTGATGTTTGAGCTCGCGCGCGGTGTAGGTTGGGTTGGTGTTGACCACGATCGCGCCGAGCAGCATCGCGCCAAAATATGCGATCACGAAGTGCGGTGAGTTGGGCAGCATCAGCGCAATGCGATCGCCCTTTTTGACGTTCATTTCGGCCAGCGCCGCTGCGAACTGTTTGGCCCGGGCATACAGCTGGCTGTAGGTGAGCACGCCACCGACGGTCATTTTTTCGCCAAGCACATAGCGCAGCACAAATCGTGTGGCGATTCTGTCGGGAAAATCGCGCGCGGCGTCAGCCAGCAACGTGTGGAGCGGCGCGGATGAGTATGTCAGTGAAGCTGGCGTCTTTGTGTCATAAAACGCCAACCATGGCTTAACGGGCGCAGTGGTCAACATGGATCCACCTCCGGTACGTTGTGTTTATCCACCCTGGGTAGCGAAATGTCAACAGGAGCCGGTCTGTATTTACAATGCCCTCATGCAATTCGATACCCGCGCCGGCAACACGATTTTCTACGAGACATTTGGGCCGGAGGACGCGCCGCCGCTTTTGCTGATTCATGGCAGCACGCTGACTGGGCGGCAGGACTACATGGTGCACTCTCAAACAGTGCAGCGATTTTCGAAGGACTTTCGCGTGATCCTGCCGGATTGCCGCGGCCATGGTCAGTCGACCGCCGCCTGGCGCACCGCCGATATGGACGCCGATTTGCCCGAGTTCCCGTTGCCCGCTGTGGCAAAGACGCTGCTGACCTATTCGTTTTCGGCGATGGCGGGCGATCTGGCCGAGCTGCTGGTCGAACTGGGCGCATCACCGGCGTTTATTGCCGGTCACAGCAACGGCGGCAACATCGCGTTGTATATGGTCAAAGAACAGGCCAGCCATGTGCGCGCCGCGGTGTTGTTGGCGGCCAATGCCTATATCGACGACCATGTGCGCAACCGCGTGCCGGTCAGCATGGATCCGGAGCGTGTGGCGATCAACAGCCCGAACTGGATGAACGAGATGATCGAGCTGCACGACACGCACCACGGTGCGGGCTATTGGCGCGAATTGTTGCGCGCCACCATTGCTGAGACGATCAGCGTGCCGCAGTGGACTGCGCGCGATCTGGCGAACGTGCGCGTGCCCTGCCTGTGCGTGCAGGGTGAAAACGACAGCGTCAATGCGCCTGGCAGACACGCGCAAACGCTGGCCGAATGGTTGCCCGGCGCGGCTGTGTGGGTGCCGCCTGGCATCGGGCACTCGGTGCACTGGGAAGCGCCGGACGAATTCGAGAAACGCGTGCGCGCATTTTTCGCGGTGCCACGATAATTCGCGCATGGCTGACACACTTGCGACATGGCGCGCCCGGACGACGACCCCGGTTGATCGCGCGCGATTGCTGGAAATTCTGGTCGACAAAGTGCGCCTAAAGCGCGCGCCGGTCGCGATTTCATACTGCGAGAGTGCGCCGCCCGAGGGCTATGCGCCGGCGCGCGTGCCAGTGTGCGCGATTGTGCAACGGGCCGAGCAGGGCCAGCGCGTGTTTGTCGATGCGCAGGCGCACGACTGCCATGTTGGGCAATTTCATCTCGGCTTTCAATCTCACGCCGAAGCGGGATCGTTGATCTGCGACGGCGACTATCTGACGATGGCGCAGGGGTTCTTTACACCGGTCGCGGCCAGGCGCAACAAGCACGAAAGCCATACGCTGCCGGTTGGATCGCTCAAGGCGATCGCCGCGGCGCCGCTGGCGCAGCTGCCAGCCGATGCGCCGCTCGATTTGCTGGTGTGCATCACCGATGTGCAACGCGCCATGCAGATTGCCGGTGCGGCCAGCGTGCGCGAGGGCACTTTCCCGCACGGCGAGCTGGGGCCGTCCTCGTGCTCCAGCCTGTTTGCCGCGCCATGGCTGACCGGCAATTCGGTGTTTGCGCTGGGCGAGGGCGGCGGGCGCGGCTTTAACCACGTCGCAAGCGGTGAGATGTTTATCGCGCTGCCTGCCCACCATCTGAACTATGTGATCGAGATGTTCGACAACTTCTGGTTCAAACCCGAGGCCATGCGTGAGCGTATTTTCCCGTCGCACGCCAAACCGGCCGACCCGGCGTAGCGCACCCGCGGAGGGTGTTGCGCGAGTTATGTTAATACTCCGAAACACTCAGATACATACGTAGAATGTCCGGGCATCGAAGCGCAGCCCTTCTATGCAACCGAGGTTCGCTATGCCCCTTCAAGACTTGTTTGCATCTGAATTTGAGTTGTATGACGAGGATAAGGTCATTTACGACCAGCAGCCGATCCGGCTGTTCAAATCCGATGTGCTGGAGTGGTTTACGCATGTCAGCCCGATCGCCGTTTTGGCGCTCTTTATGCCGGTTGTGATCGGCGCGCTGGTGATCGGCGCGCAACGCTGGACCGGTGGCGCGCTTTGGTTCTGGCTGCCCGTCATGTTTATCGCCGGCCTGGCGATCTGGACGTTGACCGAGTATCTGGTGCATCGCTTTCTATTTCACTTTACGCCGCAGCGCGTGTGGAGCAAACGCCTAATCTTTCTGTTTCATGGCGTGCATCATGTGCAGCCGCACATCAAGACCCGGCTGGTGATGCCGCCTGCTGTCAGCATCCCTGGCGCGTTGGCGTTCTACTGGCTGTTCAGCAACGCATTTGACCTGCTCGGCACGCCGGCCTTGATGTGGCCAACATTTTCTGGTTTTGCACTCGGTTACATCGGCTACGATCTGTTGCACTATGCCGAGCATCATCTGCCGATGCCCGGCCCGGTGTTGAAGTTTCTCAAACGCCACCACATGGAGCATCATTACAAAACGCCAAAGGCGCGTTTTGGCGTGAGCACCAGTGTTTGGGACGACGTCTTTCACACAGAACCCAAGCGCACAGTTCCCTCAAAATCATGATTCCAGAAAACTTTCTCGACCTGTTCACAACCAAAATCGCGTTTGCACACATCGCGACACTCCTGCCGGATGGCACACCGCAAGTGACGCCGGTGTGGTTTGAATACGACGGCACCAATATTGTGGTGAATACCGCGCGCGGCCGCGCCAAAGACAAGAACATGCAGCGTGACCCACGCGTGACGCTGGCAATCAGCGACCCGGAGAATCCGTATCGCTACATCCAGGTATTCGGCCGAGTATCCGAAATGACCGAGCATGACGGTGACGCCGTCATTGATCGATTGGCCAAGAAATACATGGGTGTCGATAGTTACCCGTATCGCCGCGCGGGCGAAGTGCGGGTGACCGTGCGCATCGCGATCGAACGCGTGCAGGCAAATTAGCGCCGCGCATGGCCGCGACGCGCAACTGCGGAAAACGACACATCCCCCGCTCTGCGGGGGATGTGTCGTTTTCGCAGGGTCAATTGCCCATCAGGACGGAGAGCGCGCTCAGCACGCTGACGCCGCCGACGACGGCCAGCGCGATCATCAGGCTGCTGATGCCGTTGCCGCGCTCGTGGTCGTGGATCAGGCGCCAGCCGCCGATGCCGCCGCAGATCAGATAGAGCAGGCCGACCGGCAAATAAGTCGCCAAGTCTTCCAAGTGCATTTCGAGCGGGTTGAACCCGATCACTAACGCAAACGGAATCAGAATCATGGCAGCCACGACCATGCCGAGCCCAGCCGCGCTCATCGGCCGCAATGTGTCTTTGATCGGCTCAAACAGCACGCTGGTCGCCAGCCCGGACAGCGCGCCCAGAATGACCGCCGGCAGCACGCCAAACACGTGCCCAAAGAGCACAAACGCAAGCGCATCGATCGTCGGGCCGTGCACAAAGCCGGCGTAGCACACCAGATAAATCTCGGCGGCAATCAGGCCTGCCATAAAGCCGTATTGCAACCCTCGCAAAATAAACGAAGGGCCACCGCGCGTGTTTTCTACGTAAATCTTTCGTTTTGTCGGTTCCATACGTATCGCTCGTGCAACTGTTCAGATTTGCGTATGTCGGTTACAGTCGGTAATCACTGTTTTGACTCGCCAAATGTAGCGTAATTCTTGCGGCAGACCTGGGCTAGTGACTAAAGTCTGATCGCCGCAATTTAATAGGACGTATCTGTATATCCCGGCAATTCTGTTGTAAATAATTCACCCATCGAGGTGGGTTATTTGCGAAATCGCATGCGCCTCCGCCAAGCGAAATCGCATGCGATTTCAAACAGCGGTGCGCTTGACGCGGCCAGGTAGCAACGAAAATAAAAACGACATATGAATGGAAAACGTTGGAACGCACTGCAGCATCGCGACTTTCGATTGCTCTGGTTAGGATTACTCGTTTCGTTTATCGGCACACAAATGCAGACCGCGGCGGTGGACTGGCAAATATTCCAGCTGCTGCGCGATCAGGACGCGGTTGTACGCATTTTGGGGCGCGACATCACGCTCAGCGCCGATGCGCTCGGCCTCGGCACGCTCGGGCTGGCCCGCGTGTTGCCAATTGTGATCTTTGCGTTGATCGGCGGCGCGCTGGCAGACACCGGTGATCGCCGCAAGCTCATGGCGGTCTCGCTGATCGCCGGCATGTTGGCCGCGATGACGCTGGCCGCGCTCTCGCTGTTTGGCGCGGTGAATATCATCGCAATCTATGTGCTGACATCGGTCACGTCCGCCGCAGCCGCGCTCGGCAATCCATCGCGGCAGGCGTTGGTGCCCAATCTGGTGCCCAAAGCAGACTTCACAAACGCGGTCAGCCTGAACACGCTGATCATGCAGATTTCACAGATCAGCGGCCCGGCCCTGGCTGGCCTGCTGCTGTCGCGGTTGCCGATCGGCGTCATCTACGCGGTCAACGCGCTGACATTTCTTGCGGCGCTGTTTGCGTTGTGGCGCATGTCGTATCGTGAGACCGGGCGCACCGGCGCCGCCCGGGTCAGCCTGAGCGCAATTGGCGAGGGCTTCCGCTTTGTGTTTGGCAAGCGCCTGCTGCGCGGGACCATGTTGCTCGATTTCTGGGCCACGTTTTTCTCGTCGGCGCGCACCATGCTGCCAATCGTGGCCGGCGAGATTCTCAAAACCGACGCAGCCGGCTACGGCATCCTGGCGACCGCGCAGGCTGCCGGCTCCGTCATCACGGGCGTGCTGATGACCGCGCGCCGCGAGATTCGGCGGCAGGGGCTGGCGCTGCTCGTCAGCGTGGCGCTGTATGGCGTCGCCACTGCGATTTTTGGGCTTTCAACCTGGTTTGCTGCGTCGTATCTTCTGTTTGCCCTGACGGGCGCGGGCGACACGGTGTCGACGGTGATCCGCAACGTCATTCGGCAATCGATTACCCCCGACGACATGCGCGGCCGGATGGTCGGCGTCAATCAAATTTTCTTTCAGGGTGGGCCGCAGTTGGGTGAACTGGAAGCCGGACTGGTTGGCGCTGCATTTGGCGTGCCGTTTGCGATCGTCAGCGGCGGCGTCGCCACGGTTTTGATCGTCGCATGGATGGCCTGGCGCTACCCCGAACTGCGCAACTATCGTGTCGGTCCGCCATCTGGCACATAATTTCATGCGCTTTATTCGCGAGTTTACGTTGTTCGCTCTCAACCATCGCCTGGGTGGGATCGCCGCCAACGAATTCTTCCAAGGAAAGCGCCGCAGAATGTTGGCTGGGCTGTCGAAAACGGCGTCGGTGCTTCGTCAACTAGGTGAAGGGCGTTTACAAAGCACGCGCTTCGGGAGAAACTAGCATGAAATATATGGTTTTGATCTTCGGCGAGGACTTGACGGATGCTGAGGCGTATCAGCAGGACATGCAGAGCGTCATGGCGGCTTACATGGCTTATGGCGAAATATTGCGCAAAGGCAATCATGAGGTGAGCAGTGAAGCGCTGCAGCCGAGCAACACCGCGACGACCATCCGTGTCCGCAATGGCAAAACGGTGATGACCGACGGGCCGTTTGTTGAGTCAAAAGAGCAAGTGGGAGGCTTTTACTTGATCGAGGCAAAAGACCTTGACGAGGCGCTCAAGCTGGCGGCACTTTGCCCCGGTGCAATGGATGGCGCGGTCGAAGTGCGCCCGTGCGTCGACTTCTCGCAGATGGGCTAAATACACTGTCGAAAACGCAGTTGCCCATTCGTCAACTTAATTACAAACAGTTTTGCAGATTCAGCCGGGCACGCAATGGCCACGCTGCTGAAATTCGCAATTCACGCCGGCTTGACTCGGTTAACGCACGCGTCAAGCCGCGCAACCAGGAGATCAGCATAATGAAATTTCTAGCCATGATCATCGTCGACGAGCAGGATCAGGCCGCGCAAGCGCTCGCATACTCGCCTGCCATGATGGGGGAATACCTGGCTTATGGCGAAATGCTGCGGACAAAAGGCGCCGAAGCAGGCAATCAGGCGCTGCAACCCAGCGCGACCGCAACCACGATCAGAATCCGCAACGGCAAAACCATCGTGTCCGATGGCCCGTTTGCCGAAACAAAAGAGCACATCGGCGGTTATTATCTGATCGAAGCAAAAGATCGTGATGACGCCATCGCCTTGGCCTCAAAGTGCCCCGGCGCAAAACACGGTGTTGTCGAAGTGCGGCCGTGTGTCGACTTCTCGCAAATGGGCTAGTGTTCCGTAAACCAAATTTGTATAGCGACGACATTGCCATATCCCTCGCTCTGCGAGGGATATGGCAATGTCGCCAGGTCAACGGAATCTGCGCTGAGCCCCCGCGCGAAGCACGAGGACTCGCTTTTGACAAACAAAGGAAGCATGCATGAACTTCTTCAAAGGCATAAATGTAGTCTCGGTCACCGTCACCGATCTGGCGCAGGCGCGCGAGTTCTATGGCACGGTGCTTGGCCTGGGCGCGCCAGTGTTTGACATGGAAGCGATCGGGTGGGTGGAATTCAGCGCAGGCGCCGAAAACGGCAATCTCTCGGTGACGCTTGCTGAAGCAAACATCCAGCCCGGGCATGGCACAACAATTGTGCTGAACACCGATGATTGCCACAGAACCGCCGCCGCGCTGCGCGCCCGCGGCGTGCGCTGCGACGATCCCGTAAGCGTGCCCGGCGTGATCACCTATTGCAGCTTTTACGATCCGTTTGGCAATCGGCTGCAAATGTGCAGCCCGCCGCCGAGTTAGGGCTTGGTCGCAACGCTCGGCGAGCACTTTGGCGGCAGCACGCCACTCAAACGAAATGGACGGCGTATTCGATGCTCTCTTTCGCGAATCGCACGGCAAGGTGCTTGCCGCGCTGATCGCATTTTGCCGCGACTTTTCGCTGGCTGAAGATGCGCTGCAGGATGCATGTCTGGTCGCGCTCAAGCATTGGCCAGTCGACGGTTTGCCGTCCAATCCGCCAGCCTGGTTGCTGACCACCGCAAAAAACCGCATCATCGACCAAGTTCGGCGCGATCGCGTGCTGGCGCGCAAGCTGGTGCTGCTCGGCGCTGACGATACGTTTGAGACCCCGACGGACAAGGAAGTTGATGTGATCCCCGATGAGCGCCTGCGCCTGATTTTTACCTGCTGCCACCCGGCCATCGCGCGCGAAGCCCAGATTGCGCTGACGTTGCGCACGCTTGGTGGGTTGAGCACCGAGGACATCGCGCACGCATTTCTGACGCCGGTGCCGACGATGGCGCAGCGTTTGGTGCGCGCGCAGCGCAAGATCAGCGACGCCGGCATCCCGTATCGCGTGCCGGACGCTGATCAACTTGCCGAGCGCGTCGATGCCGTGTTGACGGTGCTGTATCTGATCTTCAACGAAGGCTATGCCGCCGCGTCCGGTGATGCGCTGATCCGCCGTAGCCTGTGCGACGAAGCGATTCGTCTGGCGTCGCTCTTGCGCGATCTGGTCGAAAGCGATCTCCGTGCACCGGAGCTGGGCGCCCGTTTGCCGGAGATTCTAGGTCTTGGCGCGCTGATGATGCTGCACCATGCCCGCCTCGCCGCGCGCAGCGGACCAGACGGCAGGTTGATCCTGCTGGATGCGCAGGACCGCGCGCGCTGGGACCACGCCGCGATCTCGCGCGCCACAACCCAGCTTGAGCGCGCGTTGGCGCAGCGGAGACCCGGGCCGTATCAGATCCAGGCCGCGATTGCGGCGTTGCACGCCGAAGCGCGCACGCCTGCCGCGACCGATTGGCGCCAGATCTCCGCGCTCTATGGCGAGCTGGCCAAACGCATGCCGTCGCCCATCGTCGAGCTCAACCGCGCCATCGCAGTCGCGATGGCGGACGGGCCGCAGCGCGGGCTAGAGCAGCTTGATGTGATGCAGCTGGCCGAGTCGCTCGGCGGGTATCACCACTATCACGCCACGCGCGCCGACTTTTTGCGCCGGCTTGGCAATATGCCCGAAGCTGCGGCCGCGTATCGCCAGGCTCTGGCGCTCTGCGATAACGCGGTCGAACGTGAGTTCCTGCAGGGCCGACTGCAGACGACGGGCGATCACCCTGTGGGCATCTCCCAGCTGCCAGCCGCATAGAAATAGAATAGCGGCGATGCAATCTTCCCCGCCTCCGCCGGAAAAGCGGCTTCTCACGCGCGAGAACGCGCGCGCGTTATTCGTCTGCCTCATGCTGATCGCGCTGCTTGTGTTGACGGCCGACGCTGCGCCGCAGTGGATCTACCAGGGTTTCTAACGCGTGCGCACATCGATTCGCAACTATGCCGTGTTTGTGCTGAGCGTGCTGGGCGTATTTTGGTTCCAGCCGAGCAGCCCGATCCGCGGCATGGATTTCTGGCTGCCGACGGCCTCGCTGGCGTTGTGCGTGATCGTCTGGGTCGCCACCGCGCCGATGATTGAGCGCGTAGCGTTGGCGCGCGATGCTGGCGTGCTGGCCGCCATCATCGGCTGCATCGCCGCATTGCGTTTTGTGCCGCAGCTCAACACGTTGATCACGCGCAGCCGCCCGCCGGACGCGCTGGCCGTGGTGATCGCGCTGACCGTGATTGCCGGGCTCGCGATCGCCGCGCGCCGCGCCGCACACCGGCCGCTGTTGTGGAGCGCGCTGTTTGCCGGTTGCGTGTTGTTGCTGATCGTGATCAAAACCGAGCCGCTGGCGCGCGCGGTCAGCATCGGGCTGCGAACGCTGCAAGCCCAGGCCACTGCGCAGGCCGGCGCATTCGACTGGCGCTGGCTGGGATTTTCGTATCTGGCGTTTCGCCTGATGGGCGTGCTGCGCGACCGCGCCGCCAACCGGCTGCCCGCCATGCGGCTGCGCGAGTTTGTCAGCTATGCGGTGTTCGCGCCGGCGCTGCAAGCCGGGCCGATCGACCGCGCCGATCGCTTTTTGAAAGACCTGCGCGCGCCGTTTGCGTTGACGCCCGCAGACTGTCGAAATCGCGGTCTGGCGCATCCTGACCGGCGCGTTCAAAAAATATGCGCTGGCCGACACGCTCGGCCTGATCGCGCTGAGCGATGCCAATGCGCTGCAGGCGCGGCCGGGCTGGGCCTGGCTGCCGGTGTATGCCTACGCGTTGCGCATCTGGCTGGATTTCAGCGGCTATACCGACATTGCGCTGGGCGTGCGCGCGCTGGCTCGGCGTGGCGTTGCCGGAGAACTTCAACGCGCCATATCTCAAACCCAATCTGACCCAGTTCTGGAACAGCTGGCACATGTCGCTGGCCCAATGGTTTCGCGCCTATTGGTTCAACCCGCTCACGCGCGCGCTGCGCAGGCGCAGACTGGCGAACAGGCGCCGATTGATGTTTGACTCGGGCAGGCCAGCACGATGCTGTTGATCGGGCTCTGGCACGGCGTGACTCCGAACTTTTTGATCTGGGGCGCCTGGCATGCGCTGGGGCTGTTTGCGCACAACCGCTGGGCCGATTTTGCCGAGACGCGTCTGGCCTGGGTGTAGCGAGCGGCCGCGGCTGCAGCGCGCCGTCAACATCGCGGGCGCGCATGGCGACGTTTCACTTTGTTGCGTTGGGCTGGGTGTGGTTTGCGCTGTCGCACGCCGGCGCCGGCGCTGCCAGTGATGCAGCGGCTTGTTTGGGCGGTGACGATGATCGCGCCGCGCATGCGTCGCATCGTGCGTCAAGGCCTGGCCTTGTTTCTCGCGCTGACATCTGGCGTTGGTGGCCTTGCGACCCGTGTGCGCAGCTGCCGCGCGTGTCGATCTACAACACGCTGGTGCCCGGGCCGGCAGCGTTTGCCCTGGGGCGAGCGTGCCGATCTGGCCTACAACCTGACGCTCACCGATCTCGACGCCATGTTTGCCTCGCACGAGATTGCGCAGCCAAACCGGCGGACGAGTTTCGCGTGGTGCTCATCGGCGATTCCTCGACCTGGGGCTTTTTGCTCGAACCCGGAAGAGACGCTGGCCGGCAGCTCAATGCTGGCGCCGGCTGACGCGGCGATGGCAAACACGTGCGCGTTTACAACCTGGGCTATCCGGATTTCTCGCTGAGCAAAGGATGCGCTGATGCTGCGACAGCGCGCTGGCGCTATCAGCCTGATCTGATCGTGTGGCTGGTGACGCTGCGCTCGTTCCCGAGCGATGCGCAGGCGCACGCGCTTGACCGTGGCCAACTCGCAGGCGGTCTGCAGAGCTTTATGCGGCGCAAGCTGCGCAGCCACGCGCCCGTGGCCTGTGTTCGACCGCACCCTATTTGGCCGGCGGCGCGCAATGGCCGACTGTGCTGCGGTCTGCAGTTGCTGGGCGTGATGTGGGCGGCCAGCGGGATCGACCAGTACTATCCCGGCCGATTACACGCCGGTGCAACGCGATCTCGAACGCGATGCCACCTTTCGCGCGTTCAAGCCGCCGACGCTGCCGCGCGATCAGCTGGCGCTGACTGATCGTGTTTCGCCTGGCGGTCGGCGCGGGCTGGGCGTGTGCCGCTGCTCGCTGGTCAACGAGCCCATGCTGATCAGCGCCGGGCGCGAACAGCGCGGTGCGCTACAACTTTTTCTATCCGCGCTGGGCCTATGACCGTTATCGCGAGTATGCTGGCTGCGGAGACGAGCCGGCAGCGGCATGCGCTATCTCGATGTCTGGGATCGCGGTGCCCGAGCGCGAGTTCACCAACAGCGCGGTGCATTTGACGCCCGGCCGGTTCGACGCGCTGCTGGCGAGCAGCTGACGGCTGGCCGAGGGAGCTAAGGGAAGAAGGGTAATGGCGCTAAAGGCTTGTTGACGCCACAACTCAGCACTTAACACTCAGGCACCTTAAGCACCTCTTCCCCTGCCTCAGCGATAATCGCCCTCATGTCCGAAACGCAACAAAGCTCGCGACGTTTATCGCCGACCAAAGATCATGAAACAGCCCAGGCGTGTGATCAGGCCCGGATGAATCGTTGATCAAGAGCGGCAAATCGACTCGTTCAGCCTGGTGGATGTCGGGTTGTTTATCGAGGATGAATTTAGCGTGCTGATCGACGACGCCGATCTGACGGCCGAATTGATGGACACGCTGGATGCTGATGGAGAGCGCGGTGCGCGCGCGACAGCTCCGGCGCCTGACATGCCTGCGATCACCACATTGGCGGCCACGCTGGCCGGGCACTGCGCAGCGCCACCCGGACGCGGCTGGCGCTCACCTGCTGCTGGACAAACCCAGGACGATCAGGCCATCACCTATCGCCGCTTGACTCGAGGGCGCGGCGGCATGGCCGCGCGCTGCGGCCGCTCAGGTCGCGCCGGGCAGCGGTGGTGGTGATCATTTTGCCGCACGGCGAACCGTTGGTCGACGCGTTCTGGGGCGCGGCCTGCATGGCGCGATCCCCGCGGTTCTTGCCGCCACTGAGCGAGAAACTTGCGCCGGAGAAATACCGGCGCGATCTGGCCGCGTTGATCGGGGTCACGCGACCGCGGCCGATCGTGACCACCGCGCGCTTTGCGCCCGAAGCGCGCGCGGCGTGCTGGCGCAGCGGTGCGCAGACCGTGGTGGTGCTCGGTGCTGAGCGCCACGATCTCACCGCCCATGACTTTACACGTGCTCCGCGGCGTCACGGGCGAAATGGATGCGATCGCGCTGCTGCAGCATTCGTCCGGCACCACCGGTCTGCAGAAGGGCGTGGCGCTGACGCATCGCGCCGTTTTCAACCAGATCGAGGCCTATGCGCCGGCCATCGGGCTGAACGACGCACGATGTGATCGTGAGCTGGCTGCCGCTGTATCACGACATGGGGCTGATCGCCTCGTTTGTGATGCCGGTGCTGCGCGGGGTGCCGGTGGTGATGCATGTCGCCATTTGACTGGGTGCGCGCGCCGGCGCGGCTGTTGCGGGCGATCAGCGTTATCGCGGCACGCTGTGCTGGCAGCCGAATTTCGCCTATGAGTTTACTGCGCCACGCGCGTGCGCGATCGCGAGCTTGGGGGCGTGGATCTGTCGACGATGCGCGCCTTTATCAACTGCTCCGAGCCCTGTTATCCGGCACAGCCAGGCGCGTTTTGCCGCGCGTTTTGCCGCGTATGGGTTTGCGGCCGGAGGCGCTGCAAACTGTTACGCGATGGCCGAGAACACGTTTGCGGTGACGCAGTCGCGCGCTTGGGGGCACGGTCGGCCTGCCGGGCTGATCGGGCGAACTGCATCTTGTCATGCGGCGCGCCGCTGCCGACACTGTCGCATTGCGCGTGCTCGATGCGCAGGATGGCGCGGCGCTGCCGGTCGGGCAGTGACAGGCGAAATTGTGGTGCGCAGCGACTGCATGTTGAGCGGCTACTACCACCGCGACGATCTGAGTGCCGACGCGTTTGTCGATGGCTATTACCGCACCGGCGATCTCGGGGTATCTGTCGGCGGCGAACTGTTTGTCACCGGGCGCAAAAAAGACTTGATCATCGTGGGCGGCAAGAATATATATCCCAACGATCTGGAGCAGCTGGCGGGCGAAGTGCCTGGCGTGCATGCCGGGGCGGGTGGCCGCGTTTGGCGTGTATGACGCAGAAGCTGGCACCGAGGAGGTGGTGATGGTGGCCGAGGCCATGACGCTGCAGGCCGATGCCGATGCGCAGCTCGCGCTGGCCGACGCGGTGCGCGCGCATATCACGCGCAACTCCGATGTGGTGGTGCGCATCGTGCGAGATTGTGCCGGCCGCGCTGGCTGATCAAGACCAGCAGCGGCAAAGTCGCGCGCTCGGCCAACCGTGATAAATACCTAGCGGGCAATGCGCGCGGTAGTGCGGGTTGACTGATGAGGACACAGAGGGAAGAAGCCACAGATTACACAGATTTCACAGAAAAGAAGCGTCTTGAAATATCCCTTTCTTTTCCTGTGTAATCTGTGGCTTCTTCCCTCTGCGTCCTCACGCCAGGCGATACGCTTCTTTCGCCAGATCGTATGACATTGCGCGCATCATGGCTCGGCATCGCGCTGCGACATGATTTGGCGCAGCACCAGCCCGGCCAGCCAGTTTGCGCAGGCGCGCCGCCAGACATCGTGGCGCGCCGGGATCGAGCAGAATGCGCGCGTGTCGTCGTTGAAGCCTGCGGTGTTGTAGACGCCGGCGGTCTCGATGACCGCGTCAAAAAAGCGCTGCATGCCGTTCAGGCTGTCAAAGAACCACCACGGCGGCCCGAGCCGCAGCGCAGGGTAATGCCCGGCCAGCGGCGCCAGCTCGCGCGAGTAGACTGTTTCGTCGAGCGTAAACAGGATCAGCCGCAGCCGCGCATCGTTGCCATACGCGTTCAACAGCGGCTGCAAATTGCGCGTGTACTCGGTTGCGATCGGGATATCCGCGCCGGTGTTTGGCCCAAACGCATCGAAGACCGCGGCTGGTTGTGGTTGCGCAACGAGCCGGCGTGCAGCTGCATCACCAGGCCGTCGTCGATGCTCATGCGCGCCATCTCCATCAGCATGTGGCCGGTGAACGCGGTCGTGTCGTCCGGTGTGGCTGTGCCGCGCAGCGCGCGCTCAAACAGTGCTGCGCGCTGTGTCGCGCCGAGCGCGGCAGTATAGGGCGATTGCACGCCGTGGTCGGTCGCGGTTGCGCCCATCGACTTGAAGAACGCCCGGCGCTGTTCGAGCGCGCGCACAAATGTCGCATAGTCCGTTACGGTGATGCCGCTGACCGCGCTCAGCGCCTCAATCTGCGCGCGCCAGCCGGGCTGTATCTAGCTGAAGGAGCGCATCCGGCCGAAACGTTGGACGGATATCGCCGTGCCAGCCCGAGGCGCGGATTGCGGCGTGCTCGGCCAGCGTGTCGGTCGCGGCATCGGTGGTGCACAGCGTCTCGATGTTGAAGCGTGCATACAGCGCGCGCGGCCGGAATGCCGGTGTCGCCAGTTGTGCGTCGATCGCGTCATATAACGCATCGGCGTTCGTCGCGTTTGGCGTCTCGTCGATGCTAAAGATGTCGCGCAGCTCGTCGGCGATCCAGATGCCGCTCGGCGTGCCGTGAAAAAGGTGAAAGCGCTCGGCGAAGCGCCGCCAGATTGCGCGATGGTTGCGTTCAACCGGTTCGGCGCTGTTGCGCGCTGGCACGCCAAGCGCGTGCATCGGCACGCCCTGCGAGTAGAGCATGCGCACGACATAGTGATCGGGGATGATAAACAGCTGCGCCGGTGAACCAAAAGAATAGTCTGGATCGGCGAACACACGCGGCTCTACATGCCCGTGCGGGCAAATCAGCGGCAGCTCGCGCACAGTTTCGTAGAGCGCATACGCCACCGAAGCCAGCTGCGGATCCGGGCCGAGAAAGCGCAAATTGAGGTCCATGGGTGGGATTGTAAGGGCAGGCATGGCAATTAGCCGCCGAATGGCGGCTTCGCTATGGCTAGCCCGGGACCTCGGTCCCGGGGCGACTAACTGTCGCGGCCCGTAAAATAGATGGTCATGTCTATTGCCGATGGCGATATCGCCGGCGCCGTTGTGGCGCCCAATTCGCAGGGCGCAATTGCCCGCGCAGCGACGCTGACGTCGATCGGCAATCTGAGCAGCCGCGTGATTGGGCTGCTGCGCGAGACGGTCAAGGCCTATTTTTTCTCGAACGGCCAGGCCGCCAGCGCCTACGAGCTGGCCTCGAATCTGCCCACGACGGTCTACGATGCGCTGATCGGCGGGATGCTGAGCTCATCGCTGGTGCCGTCGTTTTCAGCGCTCGTCGCAAGTGACGATGACGACAGCCTGTGCGCCTTTGGCAACCTGCTCGGCGCGCTGATCGGCCTGACCGTGGTGGTGCTGACTGTGGTGATCGCGCTGATGCTGATTTTCGCGCAACCGATTGCCGTGTTGCTGGGCGGCCCAAACCAGGATGCGGCGCAGCTGGCCAGCCTGTATCGGCTGACGTTTCCGGCCATGCTGTTTATGAACCTGAGCGGCCTGGTCACCGCGGCGCTGCAGGCGCGCCGAAAGTTTGGGTTTACCGCGTTTACCGCCACGGTGTTCAACCTGGTGATGATCGTGTGCATCGTGGTTTTTGAGCGCGCGATCGGCGTGACCGCGCTGGCGATCGGCATGCTGGCCGGCAGCGTGATGCAGCTGTTGATTCAGCTGCCCGGGCTGCGCGGCCTTCCGATTCGGCTGTCGTTGAACTGGCGGTTGCCCGGCGTGGCGCAGGTGTTCAAGCTGTTTCTGCCGGTGGCGGGCGGGTTGGTTCTGGCGCAGATCGCCGCGCTGGTGAGCTTTGTGGCATCGTCGCTGATCAGCGAGAACGGTCCGGCCACGATGCGCATGGCCGCGCAGGTGATCCAGTTTCCGCTCGGCATGATCGTATCGGCGGTGTCGATCGCGGCGCTGCCAGCGCTGGCCTCGAGCACCGGCGAGGACTTCAAAGCCACGTTGGCGGGCGGGTTGCGGCTGATGATCGTGCTGATCGTGCCGGCCTCGATTGCGTTGTTTATCCTGGCCATGCCGGTCATCGCGCTGTTGTTTCAGCATGGCCGGTTCGAAGCTGCCAGCACCATCGAGACGGCTGCGGCGTTGCGCGCGGCTGTGCCGAATCTGCTGTTTTCAGCCATCGATATTCCGTTTATCTATGCGTTTTATGCGCTCCGCGACACGCGCACGCCGACGCTGGTCGGGCTGGTCTCGACGATCAGCTATCTGGCGATTCTGGCCGCGCTGGTGTGGCTGGATCGCGCCGGGCTGCGCCGCTTCGCATTGGAAGATCTGATCCTGGCGAATTCGGTCAAAACGGGCATCGATGCCGCGATGATGGCGCCGCTGCTGTTGCGCAAGATTGGCGGGTTGCGCAACTATGGCATCTGGGCGCTGACCGTGCGCGTCGTTCTGGCTGCCGCGGTGATGGGCGTGGCGTTGTGGGGCGTCAATGCCGTGCTGATCCGCCAGCTGGGGCTGACCACGTTGACCGCGCGCGCGATCACGCTCGGGGCGGCAGGCGCGGTCGGCATCAGTGTCTACGCGGCGATGACCAGCGTGTTCAAAGTTGACGAGGCGCGCGCGGTTGCCAGGCTTCTGCGGCGGCGGGTGCGGATTCCGTGACCTGTTCGCAGGTTACGGAATCCGCACGGGCAATTCGGTATTCGGCACCAACGCCAAACGCACTACCGCGTTTGGCGAATCCACGATGCTGGTAAATCCAAACAGCGGGATGCTGACTTTGACCGGCGTGTTATTGGTCACGGCAAAGCGCACACGGCCGTCGCCATCGGTGTAGGCCTGGCTGAGCGGTGTGCCGGTGGCTTCATCACTCAGGCGCACCGAGGCGTTTGCGACGCCTTCCCCGCCATCGAGCAGCCCGTTGCGGTTTGTGTCGTTGAACACCTGCACATCGAGCGTGATCACGCGCGGCGTTGGGATCGGCGCGCGGGTGGGCTGATTGACCGCACCGCTGCCGTCAGCCGGCCGCACGACCAGATTTGTGGCCGGGCGCGGCGTCGGGAAGGGCGTAAACGTGGGCTCTGGTGGCTCTTCGGTCGGAATGACGACGGGTGGCCGCGGTGTGGCGGTGCCGCGCGGGTCAATCGTTGGAGTCGGCGTATTTGGGATGCCGATCGTGCACTGCAGTGAATACGTGCGCGCACTGCCTTCGTTTGCGCGCGGCGGCGTCACATCGCCGACGAGCAGATACGCGATGCCGGTATATGGCGCGAGAAAAGTGACGCGGCTGGCGAAGTTGCCGCGCTGTAGCTCAGCGTTTGAAATATTGTCGTTGCCGCCAATGAAATTGGCATCGCGATTTTGCGGCGCGTTCTGGTTGTAGACGATCAGATTGGTGTCGGCGCCGCCGGCCAGATCCAGCGTGTCGCAGGTGTAATACACACCCTGTTTGATCGGGATCCTAAAAAAGTCATTGTCGATCGTGTCGCGGGTAGGCGGCTGGAACGGCACGAAGTTCAAGTTGTCATACTTCGTGTTTGGCGCGATCAGCACAGCGCGTGTCGAAATCGCCGTTGTATTCGAAGCGATCGATGCCCTGCGGGTAGGGCGTTGCGATGGAGGGCGTTGTGGTGGCGGACGCGCCAATTTCCAGCAATGCCACGTTGTAGGTTGGGTTATAGGTGCCGCTGCCAACGCGTGGCGAGGGATCTTTGTTCCAGATCTTGATCCAGTAGCGGCCATCGTAACTGCCGCTGAACTCGACCTGCGAACCGCGGTCGAGTTGTTTGTAATCATCGTTTTCAGCGATGATGCCGTTGCGATCGGCATTGTTGGTGAGCGCCAGCGCGGCGTTATCGTTATAGATAAACACCTCGGTGTCGACACCAGGGTTGGCGGTGGTGGTGACGCGATAGCGGCCGCCGTTGCGGGCGTAGAAAAGAACCAGTCCACATCGCCGTCTTGCCGAATGGAACCGTTGCTGTTGCGTGGATCTGTGCTTGAACCGGCCACAAAGTTTGGGAGACCGGTTGCCGGGAATGTAAAGCCGACGTTCAAGAAGCTCACGATCGTTCGGCTGACGCCGGGATTCAACACAAGACTGGGCCGATCGTTTGTGGTTGGGATGCTTTCATAAACATCCGGATTCGCATTTGGCGTTGCAACCGGGGTGAACGTGGCCGCTGTCTGCTGAATGAACGACAGTGTGTAGCTGCCGGGTGGGATTCCGGCGGACAAATTTAACACCCTGATGTAGATTTGTCGTTGCACGGTGCTGGGTACCATGGTAACTGAGACGTTAAGGGCGGTTCCCGATGTCCCAAAACCAAAAAACGTCGGGCTGTCACCGACTGCGATCTGCATTTGATTGGTTCCGCTTGCAGTGTTAACGATAAAGGCTGCGCCGGCAGGAAGGATTGCCGTGTAAAAATCTGGATCGTCGCCCGATAACGTGTTTGTGACCTGGGCAAACGTGGCGCCGATAGGACTGATCGATCCAACCGTGCCGATGCTTGAGGGAGAGGTGGCAAAGTTGTTGCTGACACCGTTGTTTGTTTCGTATGCATCGGGGTTCACTTGCTGAAACGGCGCTGCTTCATTGCGCGCGGCCGCCTGTCGGCCAGCCACGGCCAAGCCGGCTGTGATCGACAGCAGGCTGACAACCAACAAGCCAATGAGGGTGCGGTGTGGGGAATGGTTGCTTTTCATGCGCTTCATGTCGCTAAAATTGGCGCGATAAGGCAAACCGCAACGAATTCGCTGCGGTTCCTGATAACCGTAATTTTAGGCTACAAATGCTATTTTACCCATCCTTCGGAAGACTTAGTTGGGTTGCGCAGTTTTCGTAGTGTGCCAGCAGGAAAAGAGTGGGTATGACGGGTATCCTGAACGAGCCCCGCCACGCTACGCGCGCGGGCTTGTCCAGGCTCAGAACTGCTCTAAAAAGCGCAGGTCGTTCTGCCAGAAGTAGCGAATATCGTTGATGTTCATCAGCTTCATCGCGGCGCGCTCCGGCCCCATGCCAAACGCGAATCCGCTCCACTCGTTCCGGGTCATAGCCGCCGTTGCGCAGCACGGTCGGATGGATCATCCCGGAGCCGGAGATTTCCAGCCAGCCGGTGCCCTTTGTGATCATGCGGTCGCGTTCGGTTGCCGTGCCCCAGAACACGTCGATCTCGACGCTCGGCTCGGTGAACGGGAAGTAGCTGGCGCGGAAGCGCAACTTTGTCTTTTTGCCATACATGTGTCTGGCGAACTCGACAAACGTGCCCTTCAGATCGGCCAGCGTGATGTTGCGCCCGACCACGATGCCCTCAACCTGGTTGAACTGCATCTCGCTGCGCGCCGTGATCTGTTCGTAGCGGTAGCACATGCCGGGCAGCACCACGCGGATCGGTTTTGTGCCGTTCGCACCCAGCTCGCGCATGCTGCGGATTTGGCCGGGCGAGGTGTGCGTGCGCAGCACCAGCCCGGGCTGGTTCAAGTAGAACGTGTCCCACATGTCGCGGGCCGGGTGGTGCTCCGGCATGTTCAGCAGGCCGAAGTTGTGCTCGTCGGTTTCGATATCGGGCGAGCGATAGACCTCGTAGCCCATCTTTGCGAAGATGCGCGAAATGCGGCGCAGGTTGATCGTGCTCGGGTGCAGCCGGCCGCGCGCGACCGGTGTGCCGGGCAGCGTCACATCCAACGCGCCGGCCGAAATCGAGGCGTCGATCTCAGCCTCGCGAATGGCCTGCGCGCGCGCATCTTGCGCGGCCACCAGCGCCTGTTTGACCTCGTTGGCGCGTTTGCCAAAAGCTGGTTTTTCTTCCTTGCTGATCGACGCCAGCGCGGACATGGCCGCGTCCAGTGCGCCTGCGCTGCGCTTGGTGCCGAAGAATTTGCCCTGCCACGTCAGAAGCGCGGCGCTGCTGTCGACTTCGGCCAATTCGGCCAATGCGTCGCGTTCGATTTGATCCAGTTGGTCGGTCGATGCCATGGGACGCGATTGTACCGCGAGGCCGCGTAGGGGCAAAGCATTGGCCGCACAGCCTTCGCCTGCAAATGCGTATCGGCCAATGCTTTGCCCCTACGCACATGACCCCCATTGCATGGCTCACCCCGCGCCGTCGATCACCATTTCGACACGCGCGGCACTTCGTGCGTCTCGATGCGATCGAGCAGCGCCTCGACATGATCGTCGATGACCAGAATGTCGCGGTGCCGGGGATTGACAAAACCCGCGGTGATGGCGGTGTCCATCAGCATGATCAGGCCGTTGTAAAAGCCATTGACATTGAGCAGGCCGCAGGGTTTGCCGTGAAACCCGAGCTGTGCCCAGGTCACGGCTTCGGTCAGCTCTTCAAAGGTGCCAAACCCGCCGGGCAGGGCGATCATCGCGTCGGATAGGTCGATCATCAGCGCCTTGCGCTCGTGCATCGAAGCGACCACATGCAGTTTGGTCAACCCGCGATGCTGGATCTCTTTGTCGACCAGCGCCTGCGGCATCACGCCGATGACAAAGCCGCCCGCTTCAAGCGCGGCATCGGCCACCGCGCCCATCAACCCAACGGTGCTGCCGCCATACACCAGCGTCTTGCCGCGCCGCGCGATTGCCACGCCCATCGCGCGCGCCACCGCCGCATAGTTTGGATCGCCGCCAAACGACGACCCGCAATAGATGCAAATTGAATTGGGCATGCTTGCCTGACTCCTAAGTGGCTCCCCACAGACGGTTGACCAGGCAGAATCGTTCCACCAGCTGTGGGGATACGCCAAACTTAAGCCCAGTGACGCCAATGAGCGTCGCAGTTTCTCTTCGAGATCGAGTTTCTCGTCTTTTGGCAGGCCGGCAAGGGCGCCCTGGGCTTCGGCGACGGAGTAGCCGAGCGATGTGAGCGCCGAGATGACTTCGTTGTCCATCGCGGAGATGGGCGTGGCGCTGATGCCGCCGGGGATCGCGTCCAGCCCGCCGATCTTGCCCTTGAGCGCAAAGATAATCTTTTCAGCGGTCTTTTTGCCAATCCCGGGCACGCGTGAGAGCGTCTCGGTTTGCTGGTTGGCGATCGCGGTTGTGAACGTTTCTGGTGATGAGCTTCGACAAGATCGCAATCGAGGTGCGCGCGCCGACACCCTGCACGCCGAGCAGCATCAGAAACAGTTCGATTTCATCCTCGCTCGAAAAGCCATACAGCGAGATGTCGTCTTCGCGCACGATCATGTGCGTGTGCAGATCGCAGGCCCGGCCGACGGTCAGCGTGTCCAGCGCCGCCTGCGAACACATGACTTTGTAGCCCACGCCCTGCACATCGATAACGGCGATCGGCGCTTTGACCGTAAGCGCGGTGCCGCGTAGTCGGGAAATCATTTTGCGAGTGTATCAGACCCGTCGCCTTTCCCGCAGACGCCCACACTGGAGACATCGCCGGGGTAAATGGCAAGCGGCCGGGAAGCCCCGGGTCGCGACCCGGGGGCTTCCCGGCCGCTTGCCATTTACCCCGGCCAGTTGCGCGAATACTGATGGGTGATGGCGATGGCGAGCGCGTCGGCGGCGTCATCGGGCTTGGGGATTTTGTCCAGCCGCAGCAGGATGCGCACCATTTCCTGCACCTGCTTCTTGTCGGCGTTGCCATAGCCGGTGACGGCCTGCTTGACCTGCAGCGGCGTATATTCGGCGATCTTGAGCCCGGCCTGAAACAGGCTCAACAAGATCACGCCGCGCGCCTGGCCCACCGCGATCGCAGTCTTTGCGTTGGTTGCAAAGAACAGCTCTTCAACCGCGACCTCGGAGGGTTGCCATTGCGACACGAGCGCAGTCAGCCGAGTGTGCAGCGTGTTCAACCGCTCGGCCAGCGTCTCGGTCTTTGGCGTCTCGATCACGCCGTGCGTGATCGGGTGCAGATCGCCGTTGCGGCGCCTCCTCGACCACACCGTAGCCGCAGATTGCAAAGCCCGGGTCGATGCCGAGGATTTTCAGATTTCACCCATGCTCAGGCTGTGATACACGTTCTGAACGTCGTCGAGCTCTTCAAGCGCGTCGACCGTGGTCATGACCTGCTCGGACTTCTTCGTCGAGCTCGGTAAACGAGCTGGGCACCATGCCGATTTCGGCCGAGGCCAGGTTGTACTTCTTCGCCAGCAGCGCATCGCGCACCGGCCGAAAGGGTCTCGACATCGGTGGTAATTTCGATGGCCTCGTCGTGGTCGACAATATCTTCGGCGCCGGCTTCGAGCGCGATTTCAAAAACATCGTCAAACTTGACGCCGGCGACCTTTTCGATCACGATAGAGCCTTTGCGGTTGAACTGCCAGGCGACTGCCGCGCCGTCAAACTGCCCGCCGGCGCGCGTGATGACTTTGCGCACATCGGACACCGTGCGGTTGCGGTTGTCGGTCATGCACATGCACCAGCGCCGGCACTTTGTTGGGCAAATAGACCTCGTAGGTGACTTCTTCGAACACCGAACCGTCATCGCCCTGACCGGTGGCGCGGCTGATGGCGCGCTCGATGTTGTCCTTCGGCATGTTGGCGGACTTGGCCTTTTCGATCGCCATCCGCAAACGCACGTTGAACTCCGGGTTGCCGCCGCCTTCTTTGGCCGCAATGACCAGTTCGCGCGTCAGCCGCGTAAATGCCGCGCCGCGTTTTGCGTCGGCCGCGCCTTTTGCGCGCTTAATCGTTGCCCATTTGCTGTGTCCTGACATGGCGTTTCCTCGCTCTTCTAATGTGATGGTGTGCCCGTGGGCGCACTGGGGGAATTATCATCTTTCTGGCTCTGCCAGCAACTTCCGTGCATCTCGGCGCACGTTTCGGCCGCTGGCGTAGATCTCGGTCCAGTGGCTGTGCTGGCGCACGATCATGCGCCGCATCGGCAATAGCAACGCCAGAATCAGGCCAAGCAGCGCGAGCGAAAAACCGCCCCACATCGGCAGGTTGCCTGGCCGGTGCTGCACGCTGACCACCGCATTGGTATTCGGCGCAAACGAAAATGTGGCGCCGGTGATCGCCATCGTCGGTGCGATCGGCGCATCCGCGATGATCTGGGCCGAGCCGATGCTGATCATCCTGACGCGGTCGTCGCCGGGTTTGTCCCCCTGTTCGATGTTGACCGCGAGCTGCGCTTCAGGCACGACCAGGTTGATCGCGCGCTCCGCGCCAAAGCTGAGCTTGGCGTCGGTTGTTGGCGACACATAGTTCGAAGTGCGAATCGGCAGCGCGCGGTTGTCTGGCCCGGTCGCGGAGACGCGGTAGCCGGGCGAGAGCTGGCGCAGGTGCAGGCGGGTCGCGCCGAGCGTCACCAGATCATTCACAGCCAAACGGGCATCGCCACCGGCCGGCGACAGCCGCAGATCGGCTTGCGTTGCGCTGGCGGGTTCAGGCGAGAGTGTGAGCGTGAAGTTGTTGCGCAACTCCACCGGTGTGCCCGGCGTCAACAGCTCGTTGGCGACGTCCCAGCCGCCGGTGATGTTTGCCAGCAATCCAATTGCGCCGATGATTGCCGCGGCGTGCCAGGCTGCAGAAATCGCCGCGGCCAATGGCGCGCGGGTGGCATGCAGTTCCTCGCCGTGTATGGCGGCGCGATAGCGCATGTTTTGCAGCATGCCTTGCATGTGCAGCAGCGTGGGCGCGCGATCGGTGACGCGCACGCGCACCTCATCGTCGATTGCGAGCGTTTGGCTGCGGTCGCGCAGGATGCGCACGATGCGGTCCAGCAGGCGGGCCAGCGCAATCGCGATAAACCCGGCCAGAGCGATGCGCACCCAGATGCTCTGCGCGATGGCATTGAGGCCGAGAAGATTCAGTGTTTCAAACAAGTCGCCTATCTGCAGGCGCTGTTCGGCGGTCCACTGTTCAATGGCGCGGGTGGTGCTGTTGGTGGGCGACTGCGGCAACACGCTCAGCGCAATGGCGGCTGCGACAACGAGCGCGCCAAGCAGCGCGATGACGCCATCGTGCGTAAGGATGTGCCAAAAAGCGCGCCAGCGGTCGCGCTGTTCGAGTGGATCGGTGTACTCCATTAAATGTATTGTTAGCGATGCTTCAGATCGCAGCTCATCATAACAAGGGAGACTTCTTCTTTAGTGGCCGCAAGTGTGATGGCAGCCGTCGCAGGTGCAAAAAACCAAGTTTGTAGTGCGGCGAAATTGCCATATCTCCCGCGGAGCGGGAGATATGGCGATTTCGCCAGATTTAGAAATCACCTTTTTCTCGCACGCATAGTGACGACGTTTGACTGCCAACGCAGGTGCAGCGCGAAACGCTCAATGCCGGCGAAAGCGCCCAGGCAGCCTGAAATAGATTCTGACACAGTCCTGAGCAGGACGTGCGAACATGCATATAGGATTCATCGAATAAAGGTACTCATGAACAAAAAACTCAACATCGTTAGCCTGATGGCCGTCGCAGCTTTTACTCTGGGCTGCGGCTTCTTGCCATCGGCGTCGTCGATTCTCGGGCGTGATGGCAATGCCGCCGCGCCCACGACACAGGTTGCCGCAAAAGATGCGCCCCCTGTGAGAGAAACGGAGAACTCGGCTGCGGCTGCGCCGGCCACCCCGGCGCGCGAAGATGGCGCCTACACAACAGCGCCGACAAAGTCGCAGCCCGCCGCAGTGTCCGCGCCGCCGCAGCCGACGCCGACCGCTGTGGCCGATCTTGCCCGGCAGGACTTCGACAGCGAAGAACAATTGCTCATCAATCTGTATGAGCGCGCGAACCCAGCCGTGGTCTCGATCCAGGTGCTGATCAACGATCCGCAGGCCGGGCCAGGCGGCGGGCAGGGCTCCGGGTTTGTGGTCGATGCTGCCGCGCAATATATTGTGACCAACAACCACGTGGTCGAAGGCGCCACAGAAATCGATGTGGTTTTTGCGGACAAGGTGCGCGCCACCGCGGAGATCGTCGGCACCGATCCGTTCTCGGATCTGGCGCTGATTAAAGTCAACCGCCCATCGTCGGAGCTGGTTGCAGTTGAACTGGCGAATTCGGATGAAGTGCGCGTTGGCCAGCGTGTCATCGCGATTGGCAATCCGTTTGGATTGGAAGGCACCATGACGACCGGCATTGTCAGCGCGCTTGGTCGCTCGCTGCCGGCGGCAACATCGCGGTATCAACAACATGGACATTATTCAGACCGATGCCGCAATCAACCCGGGCAACTCCGGCGGGCCGCTGCTGGATTCGCGTGGCCGGGTGATTGGCGTGAACTCGGCGATCCGCACCAGCAACGAAACAGGCGGCGTTGGCGGCCAGCCCTCAAACAGCGGCGTAGGCTTTGCGGTGCCGTCGAACACGGTCAAGCGCATCGTCTCGCAGCTGCGCGAAGAGGGCCGGGTCACGTATCCGTATCTCGGTGCATCACTGGCTGATGTGAACTGGCAGCGCGAAGGCGCCGAAATCGCCAGTGGCGTAACGCAGGGTGTTTACGTCAGCGAAGTGATCCCGAACGGACCGGCTGAACGCGCTGGTCTGCGCGGCGCCGTCATCCCGGACGGCGGTCGGCGCACGGCGACGCTGCCAAAGGGCGGCGATGTGATTCTCGAATTCAACGGCACGCCGGTCGTGAGTGCTGATCAAACCATTGGTCTGTTGGTGGACACGCTCAAGCCCGGCGACACCGCCAAACTCAAAATCTTCCGCGATGGCCGCGAGCAAGTACTCGAGGTCACCATCGGGGAGCGGCCGAAGCAGTAGCGATTGCTTACACAGCCGGCACAAAAAATAGACCATTGGCGGCGCTTCACGCAAGAGCGCTCCGAGGTCCTACCGGAGAAAGAACAATCTCCCCGCGCGGAGCGCGGGGAGATTGTCTTTCTCCGGTAAGAATTCCCCTCAACGCGCGGCGCTGGGGTCTCGTCCAGCAATCGTTATGAACGCCCACGCATCTCACGCCACAAAGGCCTGCCGCCGCGCAACGCGAGTCCGATCTTGACGAGCAGGTCGAGCGGCCAGACAGTGCTTTGCTGGTAGTGTTTTTTGTAAAACAGCCACATGGCGCGCTGAAACTCGTATTGGGCTTTCGGGCTTTTGGAGCTGGCCGCGCGTTTGATGTGATGCACGATGGCATCCGGGTAATACACCACGCGCCAGTCCGCGCCCTTGATCCGCAGGCACCAATCCAGATCCTCGCCGTACATAAAGAATTGCTCGTCGAGCAAGCCGATCTGTTGCACGGCTTCACCTCGCACCAGCATGCATGCGCCGACGACCGCGTCCACGTCGGTCTGTTCCCGCTCGTCGAGATACTCCATGTTGTAGCGGTTAAAACGACGGCTTTTTGGGAAAAGCGTGTGCAGCTTGGTTAGCCTGTAGAACGACACAGCGGGGGTCGGAAAGCTGCGGCGGCAGGCTTTGTCGAGCGAGCCATCCATCAACAACAGGCGCGGCCCGACCACGCCAACATCTGGGTTTCCCCGCAGAAAAGCCAGCATTTTGGCGATTGCGCCGGGCGGCACCACCGTATCCGGATTGAGCAGCAGGACGTGCTGTGCGCGTCGCGCTTCCGGAAAGCCAAATGCGCGCATGCCCAAATTATTGCCAGCCGAGAAGCCGTTGTTGGCTGGATTTCGGATCAGCCTGACTTCTGGGAATTCCGCCGCGACCATGTCTGCGCTGCCGTCGCTCGATGCGTTGTCGACAACGCATGTCATAAACGTGGCATTTGAAGGATCGCGTAGGGATTGCAAACAGCCGCGCAATAAATGACAGGTGTTGTGATTCAAAATCACAACCAAAATAGCGTGGGAAATCTCAGTCATACCCGACTATCGATTGTAGTGTAGCGAGCGTGCCACAGTTTCGCATCGGGTGCGGCGTCCCCTGGGACCGAGGTCCCAGGGGACGCCGCACCCGATGCGAAACTGTGGCACGCTCGCTGTTTTTACGCTTTCGCCGCAACTGGCGCAGGGTCGGGGATTCCGGTCAGAACGTTTGACACCTCTGTGACGCTGCCAGCAACTTTGTCATGGACTTTCGAACGAACCCACGCGGGCGCGCAGGAGCGATCCTGGCGCCTGTATTTTTACTGGCATGCCTCATGCTTGCGCAGACCGGCTGGGTCGCGCGGGCGGCCGGCACGACAGGTCCTGTACGCATCATGCCCATCGGGGATTCGATCACGCAGGGCAATGGCGGCTGGGGGCCGACGTATCGCTACTACCTTTGGCATCACCTGCTCGACGCAGGCTATTCGGTCGATTTTGTCGGTAGCCAGATTGCGCCCTCCGGCGGCAGCTATCCGCTGCCCAACTTTGACCAAGATCATGAGGGCCACAACGGCTGGCGCACGGATCAGGCAACGGCAAGTCTGAGCGCGTGGATGACCGCCAGCCTGCCCGACATCCTGCTGGTGCATCTCGGCCACAACGATCTGATTCAGGGTGAGACCGTCGGGCAGGTGATTGCCGATCTTGGCGCGCTGATTGACACTGCGCGCGCGGCGAACCCGGCCATCAAGGTTGTGATCGCGCGCAACATCCCGTGTCACACAAGCAGCAACTTTTGCCGGGAGCTTGAGCTGGCGGTCTTGTTCGATGAAATCCCAGGCCTGGTCGCCAGCAAGACGACGACCGCCTCGCCAATTATTCATGTCGACATGCGCACCGACTTTTCGACAACGGCCGATCTGATCGACGGCCTGCATCCAAACGCATCCGGCGATGCAAAGCTGGCGCTGCGCTGGTTTAACGGCCTAATGACACTGCTGCCCGTCACTGCGACGGCGACGGTGACCAGTACCGCGTCGCCGACGGTTGTGCCGACGCACACCGCAACCGCTACCCCTGCGCCGACCCAGACCGCAACGCCAACACCCATCCCCACCACGGCCAGCCCGACAGCGACGCAGCCTGTGGCGCCAACCGCCACTGCAACCTGGGTGCCCACTGCCACACCGAGCATTTATGAGCTCACCGCGACGCCGACGCCGCTGCCCGGGCTGGCCAACGCAAAGACAAAACTGTGGCTGCCGTTGATCGGGCAGTAGCGCGCGTCAGCATCACGGCGCCAACCGCACCAGCCGCACGGCACGATTTTCTGAGCCCCCGCCGGTACCGACGAAGTAGGGCAGGTCCAGACGCGCCGTCTCGGTTAGCGTGAAGTGTTGGGCGAGCGTGCGCTCGGCCGCGGCCAGTGCATCGCCGTCGAGCAGCAAATAGACCGGGCGCCCGCGTTGGCGCAGATCGCGCGTAAAGCGCAGCAGGGCATCGGCGGACCATATCTCGGGTCGAAAAGCCAGGCGTCCGGCGTGCAGATCGACCGCGCCGGAATTGAGCGAGCAGGCGATCGCGGCATCCGGCTCGGTCAGGCGCGCCAGCGCATCAAACGACGCGCGTTGCTCGCGCGTGAGGTAGCCGAATGCGCCAAAGCCGCGCGTAACCGGCATCGCCAGCGTCTCCATGCCGCGCAGCATGCACAATGCGCTCAGAACCATCACGGCCAGAAATCGCGCAGCCGGGCCGCGCTTTTCTGCGGCGTGCCAGGTTGCGGCGATCCCGAGCGCGGCGCACACCGCGCCGAGCGGTAGCAACGAGAGCAAATCGCGCGGCCGCAGGTAGTCGTAAAACAGGTGAAAGACAAACACAGGCAGGCCAAACGCCAGCACGCTCAGCGCGACACGCCTGTCGCGGCGTGCCAGCACCACCGCGCCGATCAACAGCAGCGGCGCCAGGAAGCCGAACTCGCGCCGTTCTCCAAGTTCGCCCAGCGTGCGCAGCAGCGTCTCGGGCATGCGCGCGACGGAGAAGTTGGCCAGCTCGTCGCTGCCGGTGACGAGCGGATGGCCGAACCAGACCCAGTGATGCCAGAACGTCGGCAGCACAGTGAGCAGAGCCGCCCCGGCGCAGAGCGCGATCGCGCGCAGCCGCGCCGGGCGAGACGCGTCGGTCTGCGCCAGCCAGATCGCCAGCGCCAAGCCCGGCGCAATCAACACCTGTGTGTAGCGAATGTTGAATGCCATGCCCAGCGCGCTGCCGCATAGCAGCGCGCTGAGCGTCGGAAGCTTTGGCCGCAGCGCCAGCAACAACGCGCCGATTGAGAAGACCTGCGCGGCGATGTCCGCCATCGGCACCATCTGCCAGGTCACCTGCAAGAGAGAGGTCGCCAGCAGCATGGCGCTGAGTGCGCCGACGACCGGTGCCGCGCCGGGCAAGATGTGCGCGGTCAGATGGCGCCCGAGCAGCAGGGTCAGGCCGAGCGCGAGCAGGTTGAACAGCGGCGTAAGCGCGTAGAGCGCGCCTTCGCCGCCGAGCCGCCAGGCCAGCGCGCTGAACCAGGCGTAGCCGACCGGCCAGACCGTCGGCGCGATGCGGCGCGCATCGGTTGGGATGCGATAACCCACATGCGTGACCGGGTGCGAATCGATGCCGAGTGCATAGGTGCTTTCGACCAGCGGAAATGCGTGCGCGACGGTGCCGCGCTCGGCCAGATCGACGCCCATCTGCGCGTAGGCATATGGATCGCTGCCGGTCACGCCGTGCGTTCGCAGTGCCGCAGCCGCCCAGATCGCCCAGACCAGTGTGGCGCTGGCCAACAGCGCGACGCCAGCGCGGTTGAACGCCGCGACATTGCGAAAAGCTTGGCGCAACCCGGCGGCAATCGCGCTGCCTGCGCACAGAATCAGCATGAACGGTGCATACAACAGCCCGCTCAAAGGGCCAAGAAACGTCAGCGGCAAGCGAAATGCGCTGAGCAGCGAGACCGCATAGACCGGGCCAAACAGCGCCAGCACCGCACTGCCGCGGCCCGCGTCTGCGCGGCTCGCGCCGGAACGGCCATGACGCAGCGTTGGCGCGAGCGCCAGCAGCAAGGGCACAGGAAACAGACCCAGCAGCCAGGGCCAGCCAAATGGCGGCAAATTGACGAACGTGATCGCCATCAGCAGGGCGTGCGTGAGCAACCAGAGCGCAACCACGCGTCGCTGGGGCGGCGCGCGCGTGGCGTCGATGCGATCCAGGCTGAGGGCCGCAACGATGTCGGCGAGAAAACCCTCCGCGCGCGCCTGTCGCAGCCACCACAGCGCGAGTATGGCGCCGGCCAAGAGCAGCACAGCCAGCGGGCCTAGCCGCCAGCGCGCGAGCGGGTCGAGCCAGTAGTCGTAACGAAGCAGGTTGATCAGCATGGTGGGCAGCGTGGGCCGGAGCAAAACTATACTCGGCCCCATGTCGACGTTATTGATTTCCGGATGCGACGCACTGGTGCGCAAAGACGGCCGCTATGGTGTGCAAACCGATTGCGATATCTTGATAAACGGTGAGCGCATCGAGGCCATCGAGCGCGCGGAGACGATCAGCCGCGACCGCGTCGACGAGGTGATCGATGGCACCGACCAGCTGGCCATTCCCGGCCTGATCAATTGCCACGCGCACGTGCCGATGGTGCTTTTTCGCGGGCTGGCCGAAGATGTCACGATCGAATCTTGGTTCAACGACTTTATCTGGCCGCTCGAGAGCAATCTCGAACCGGAAGATGTCTACTGGGGCATGCAGCTCGGTCTGGCAGAAATGATCAGCAACGGCGTGACGACGGTGGCCGACCATTATTTTCACTGCGACTACATCGCACAGGCCGTTGAAAAGGCCGGCACGCGCGCAAACATTGTGTGGGCGGTCTTTGGCCATGAAGGCGAGGCCCGGCTCAATGAAACCGCGGCGTTTGTCAAAAAGTGGCAGGGCGGGGCGGGCGGCCGCATCGCGACCTGGCTCGGGCCGCATTCGCCGTATACCTGCGACGAAACGTTTCTGACGCTGTGCGCGCAGCGCGCGCCGTGAGCTTGGCGTCGGCATTCACACGCACTGCAGTGAGACGCACGAACAGCGCGAGCTCAGTCTGAAGCAGCATGGCATCACGCCGCCGGCGCTGCTCAAACGGGCCGGCGTGCTTGATGTGCCGACAATCCTGGCGCACGGCATCGGCATCACAGGCGACGACATCGCGATGCTGAAGGACCACGATGTCGCCGTTGCGCAGTGCGCCAAGACCTATTTGAAACTCGGCCATGGGCACCGCGCCGGTGCGCGAGTTTCGCTCGGCGGGCATCAAGGTGGGCATCGGCACCGATGGCGCGGTCAGCAGCAACACGCTCGATGTCCTGGAGCAGATGCAGCATCCTGGCGCTCGATCACAAGCAAGCCGCACACGACTCAACGCGCATGCCGCTGCAGGACGTGCTCGACATTGCGTTTAACGGCGGCGCGGCGACGGTGCGCATGCCGGATATCGGCGCGCTGGCGCCGGGCAAGCTGGCCGATATTGCGCTGCTGCGCCAGGATCGCGCGCATGTGATTCCGCGCCACGATGCGCTGGCGAATCTGGTCTATTCGCACCGCGCCGGCGATGTGGACACGGTCATTTGCAATGGCCGGGTGCTGATGCACTTCGGCCGTTTGCTCACGATCGATTTGCCACAGGTGCGCCGCGAGATCACAAATCGCATGGCCCGGTTGAAATCGCGCGCGCACGATAAGCGCCTGGCGACGTATCCGACCTGACACGAGGCCCCGCGTTTGAGGTGAACATCGACGCGAGACGCGCACAGCATGTTGCCATACGCGCACACCATATTGCCATACGCGCACAGCATGTTGCCATACGCGCACAGCGTATTGCCATAGGCGCACAACGTATTGCCATACGCGCACAGCGTATTGCCATAGGCGCACAACGTATTGCCATACGCGCACAGCGTATTGCTATACGCGCACAGCGTATTGCTATACGCGCGGTCATTTCGAAGCGAAGCTGAGAAATCTCGTACGCGAAAGCGTCTGCATGCTTCCGCCTACGAGATTTCTCAGCTTCGCTTCGAAATGACCGCGCGTATCGAGGCACCACGCTTAACACAGTGTGGCCGTTGACGAAGCTGGCCGAACCGCGCGCCGCACAGTTCGCGCCAAACGCCGGATGCCCCCAGATGCGCTCAACGCAGCGCCCCTTCTATAATCCCAGCATGATCCAAACACAATCGATCGACATCATGCGCGCATTGACACACATTCGTGAAGATGCTGACTGGCTCAAAAAACTGGCCATCGGGTTTGTCGTCAGCATCGTGCCATTTCTTAATTTTGCCGGCCTGGGCTATGGCAACAAGGTGCTCAAGAATGCCAGCGAGGGACGCGATACCCCGCTACCGGAGTGGAACGACATTGCCGATCTTTTTATCACAGGGCTTAAGCTGCTGGTGCCCTCGCTTGTGTATTCGCTGCCGATGATCGTGCTGGCCTGCGTGATGCAGGTGCTGCTTATCGGTGTGAGCGCGGCGGCCGAATCCTCGAACGGGGATGCAGCCAGTCTTGCCGCCGGTGGCCTGGGCTTTGGCGTGATGTGCCTGGTTGGGTTGACGTTTGTCTACGCGTTTTTTATTGCGTATATCTCGCCGGCGATTCACATTCAGTTTGCGAGAACAAACGGCGATATCGGCGCAACGCTGAAGCTCGGCGAGATTCTCAATATCACGCGCGCGAACAGCGGCGAATACATCAAGATGATTCTTGGCGTGATCGGCGTGAGCCTGCTGGTAGGCGTGCTGACCATGGCGACCTGCGGGCTCGGCGCGATTGTCGCAGCGCCGTTGAGCTTTATCGTGATGCCGCATTTGGCCGGGCAGTACAAGCGCATCGCCGGTCTGTAGCGGCGAGGCATGCCTCGCCTTGCCGCGGCCATCACGCAGTGATTTTTCGTCGCGTCGTCAAGACATGCCTCGCCTTTGCCGCTACGGCACCGGCTGCAGAAATTTCTGCGCGCCCCAACCGGTGACGCCGTCGGCCGGGTCTTTCAGCTGCCACCACACATAGCCATCGGCTTCGCGCGGGCCGCCGATAACTTCGTAAACGTTGCCTTCCGGCAGCTTGCGCAGGAGTGCGCCGCTGGTGGTCGGTTGGTCGCGCATGTTGAGGCCGCCCCCGCCTGTATCAGCCACGCGGACTTTGCCGCCAACGGCGTAGCCGGCGGCGCTGACGCCATCGCCCGCAACCGCGGCTGTCGGCGGAGGCGTGGGTGAAGGTGCGACATACGGTGTCGCTGTCGGCGGCACAAACGGCGTGGCCGTCGGTGTGATGATGGTGATGGTGGCAGTCGGCGCGGCAAACGCGCTCGCCGCCGGACGCAGCCGGTTCAACAGAGAAAACGCCAGCAGGCACATTGGGATGACGGCGGCAAAGCTCACCAGCAACGGGATCCATGCTGGCAGCCGCTGGCGCGTCTCCGGCCGTTTATCGCGCGGCAGGCGCGAAAAGGGCTTGAGATCCTGCTCCCAGTGCATTTGCTTGTCGTTGAGACCGCCGCGATGGTCCGGGCGTTTTTGAACTGACATAGCGCTATTCTCCATCAAACCGAAAGGGCGAACCCCTGCGATTGCCTTTCGCGCAGCCTACAGCAGGAACGCAACCAATTCGACCGTGGAATCCAGGGCCTCGGTCAGTCGACCGCCCAGGCATGCGCGCCCAGCGCGCTTAGCCGGGTTGGAATGTGCCGATAGGCGCCAGCTTGTTCGATCTGTCGCAGCAGCTCGCGATTTTCGCTGGCCCGCGCGCCGCACAGCAACGTCAGCGAACCGCCGTCGCCGCCCGCGCCATTAACCTTCCAGCCCAGCGCGCCATGCGCGCGCGCGATCTCGATCACGCGGTGCGCGTCCGTGCCGACCAGCGCGGGGTTCAACCCGGCCTGAGCTGCGGTGTTCTCGATCATGGCTGCGCCGAGCGCCGCGAAGTCGCCGGCAAGCAGCGCGGCGCGCGACTTCGGCGCGGTCATGCGCAGGGCTGCGATGCGCGGGTCGTCCGGGCCAGCGTCTTCGAGTTCGCGGATCACACGCTCGTGCACGCTCGATGAATCGTGCGTTTTGCCGAGGAAGATCAGCGCCAGCCGGCGCTCGAGTTCAAACAGCGTGTGCGACGGCAAAGTCAGCTGGGTGACGCGCGCCTCCGGATAGCGATGCATGTCGATGTAGCAGATGCCGCCATAGGCTGCCGCGATTTGATCCTGAATGCCGCACTGCCGCTTGAGCATGACGGTCTCGACTTCCTGCGCATCGCGCGCCAGCAACGCTGGCGAGGCGGCGTGGTTCCGCAACGCATACAACCCGGCCAGCAACGCCACAGTGACCGCCGCCGACGTTCCGGTGCTGGCGCCGGCCGGCACTTCGCAAAAGAGCCGAATTGCCACAGCGACATCGTCCGGCACGCCGAGGCGCGAGACCGCGGCTTCGAGCAGCGGATGGCGCGGCCAATCCGGCGCGTGCACAAACGACTCGCGAAAGTTTTCGGCAAAGATTTCGATCTGATGTGCGCGCGCGGCGCGCGGGTAGACGTCGATCTCGACTTCGGCGTAGGGCGACACCGCGATGTTGAAGATCGCGCCGCGCTCGGCGAACCAGGTGTCCGACCAGCCGCCGTTGTCGCACACGCGGATCGGCGCGCGCGCATGGATCGTTTTGAGCAAGGGAGTCATGTCTATGTGCGACGTTATAGTGCATCTATGCAAGCTTCACCAACACGGCCGCGGCTCTGGGAAATCGACGCGCTGCGCGGCCTGGCCGTGGTGGCCATGGCCTTCTTTCACTTTATGTGGGATTTGTGGTTTCTGCGCATGACGACACAGGATATCCCCGGCCCGGCCTGGCAGCTATTTGCGCGCAGCATCGGCGGCACGTTTACATTTTTGCTGGGAGTTTCGGTCGTGCTGAGCGTGGCTGCATTTCGCCGCAAACAGCTCAGCCCGTGGCGGCCGACACTGCTGCGCGGGCTGATGATCCTCGGTTGCGGCATGATCATCACAATAGGCACCTATTTTTTTGCAGGGGCCGAGTATGTGCGCTTTGGCATCCTGCACCACGCTGGGGTCGCGCTGATGCTGTGCCTGCTGTTTGTCGACGCGCCACTCTGGTTGATCCTCGCGCTTGGCGTGGCGATCGCCGGGTTTGGATTTTTTGTCGCACCCGGGCTGGCGGTCGATCACCCCTGGCTGCTGCCGTTTGGCGTGGTTCAACGCGGCGTTGGCATGGTGGACTATTACCCGCTCGCGCCGTGGTTTGGGGTGGCGTTGCTCGGCGTAGCGGCCGGCCGCATCTTTTATGCCGATGGGCAGCGCCGGTTCTCGCTGCCCGAACTGGGCGCAGCCGCGCCGATTGCCGCGCTGCGCTGGCTCGGCCGCAACTCACTCGCGGTGTATCTGATTCATCAGCCGGTCTTTCTGGCGTTGTTGTTTGGGTATCAGTGGCTGACGGGCTGACGCCCCACAGCCGTTCGCCGTCTTCTCCCGTATATTTCCCCCCATGACGCAGACACACAAACAAGTCGCCGTAATCACCGGGTCCGCGCGCGGGATTGGCCGCGGTGTGGCGGAACGATTGGCCGCCGCAGGCTACGCCATCGTGATCTCAGATATTCGCGCCGATGCGGCCGCGCAGACTGCCGCCGATTTCGCCGCAGCCGGCCATGCCGCGACATCGGTTGGCGCCGATGTCACAGACCCGGCCAGCTGCGCCGGCATGATGCAAACCGCGCTCGACACCTTTGGCCGCGTCGATGTGCTGGTCAACAGCGCCGGCATTAGCGCGCCAAAGCCTTCGTTGGAAGTCACGCCCGAAGAGTGGCGGCGCATGATTGAGATTCAACTCAATGGCGCGTTCTTTACCGCGCAGGCGGCCGGGCGCGCGTTTGTGCGGCAGGGCGCTGGCGGCAACATCGTGTTTATCAGCTCGATCAACGCCGAAGCCGCCTTCCCGGCGCGCACCGCATATTCGAGCGCCAAGGCTGGCGTGGCCATGCTGACAAAGTCACTGGCAATCGAGTGGGCCAATCTGGGCATCCGTGTCAACGCGGTTGGGCCAAGCCACACCGAAACCGAGATGACCCAGCAAAACATCGCGAAGGGCAATGTCGATGTTGCGAGCATTCAGCGCCGGATCCCGATGGGCCGGCTGGCGCGCGTCGAAGATGTGGCAAACGCGGTGGCCTTTTTGATCTCCGATCAAGCCAGCTATATCACCGGGCACTCGTTATATGTCGATGGCGGGTATCTGGCATACGGCTATTTCTGATTGCTGCGAAAGTCTGCAAACTCCGCTCTTCGTCTATTGTGTTGTCACCCAGACACGACTAATGTTGTTGCTTGCCGCTAGCCCGGCGCCTACGATGTCATGATCGGCAAGCTAATTTCTTTTATCGTTAACTGTTTCGTCATTGTTGCGGCCATCGCGTTGATGCTGGGCGCGGCCTCACTGTTTCTGTCGGACTCGGGGGCCGCAACCGCGCCGGCCGAGGTTGTTGCTGCTTCCGCGCAGCCTGCGCTGGTGCCGACGCCGATGCAATTTGCCACAGCCACGCCGGCGCCGTTGCCGACCGCGGTGAAACCCAGCGGGCCCATTCGCTGCGAAGCCGGCGTGTGGGGCTTGCCGCTGCGGCCAGCCGGTTTTCGCGTGACTGCCAAATTTGGCTACAAGAGCGCAAACAGTTCATACACAAAGGGTCTGGTCGGGGTAGGGGCCGTTCAGAACAACACGGCCGGCATCTTTCACTCCGGCATCGATCTCGCCGCCGATACCGGCGACCCGGTTTATTCGGTGACATCCGGCGTGGTGAAATACGTCGGCTATTCCGATCAATACGGCAAACACGTCGTGGTGGAGAACGATGCGCAGCGCGTGCTGCTCGCGCATCTGTCGCAAACGCTGGTCAAGAAAGGCGCTGAGATCGGGTGTGGCCAACTGATCGGCCTGGCTGGCGGCACCGGCAAAGCGCTGACTGGCCCGCACCTGCATCTTGAGCTGCGCGAAAAGAAGCGCGACCGCGCCGTCGATCCGTTTAAGAGCATCGATGCCGCCATGAATGCCAATTCGCCGGTGTTGGGCGGCAAATAGGCTATGACCAACCGCACCGGGGAGTGGGCAGCGGCCGGGAGGCCTCCCGGCCGCTGCCCGGCCGCCTCCCGGCGGGATATTGGACTTTTGGCGTAGCCTGGATTGCAATAAAACTCATATAATTTCAACTGTGCGCCGGCATTTTGTTGTCTTCATCGCTACGCTCCGAGCCACGGTGTCTCAAGTATTTGGGCCGCGTCTTGTGCTCAGCATGCTGCTCGTCTTTTCGATGTCGGCAATGTTTGTGGGCGCGCCATACGCGACCACCATCGCCACCGCCGCAAGTTACAAGCCGATCAGCCCGGGGCTGCCCTCGGCCAAACGCAACCAGCCGCCGAACCCGGAAGCCCGCGTGGTGCTCGATGGCATCACCGCCGAAATCGTGCCGTCCGACAGCAATATCTGGAAATGCGCCTGCGACACCGACGGCTGCTGGCCGGGCTGTTTCACCGTTGCGTCGGCCACGATTCTCGAATACTGGGCCAAACGCGGTTACCCGGAATTGTGGGGTGCCGATACCGGCGCCACACTGCAACGGCTGCGCGATCTTTTCCCGAACCTGTTTTGTTACAACAACACTGACAACGACGGCCAACCCGGCGAGAGCGGCTATGACGCCTACGACGTAGCAAAAGGCTTTAACCTGTTTATCGCAGGAGCGCGGCTATGTTTTCACGATCACGCCAATTCCAAAGCCGACGTTCGAGCAGATGACCAATGAGATCGACGCCGGCCGGCCGGTTATCGGCGCATTTGGCCACATCGCCGTGGGGCAGCCATGCCGGCACCATCATCGGTTACGACACCACGGACGGCAAACGCATCATGATCGTGCGGCCCAATCTGGCCGGCAAGCTCGATGTCGAACTGGAGTGGAACCGTGGCTATGGCTCGTTTGGCATCGTCACAATCGAACCCACTGCTGCGGCCAGCGCTCAGGGTATTGCGGCCAAACGCAGCATCGAAGTCGTGGTCGACGATTTTGACACCGGTTTTGTGATGCGCGGCGACTGGGCCACGCAGGCCGGTGCCGGGGTGGGCGGCTCCGCGCGCGTGATCACGTCAACCGATCCCTCCAACCTCGGGCCAGCCGAGGACACCGCCATCGCCACGTGGACGGCCCAGATGCCGCTCGATGGTTTGTACGATATCAAAGTGTTTTGGCCGTATCAGGACAGCGCGGAGACACTGACCAACATGGCCACCTATCATGTTTCGCATGCTGAGGGCACCACGCTGGTGCGCCGTTCGCAGCACGCCGGTCCTGCAGGTTGGATTTCGCTCGGCGCATTTCCATTGGCACGCGGCGCCAATGCCACGGTCAAGCTCGGCAATCTCACCGGCGACTCACCGCCCCGCAAAGTTTGGGCCGATGCTGTGCAATTTATCTGGCGCGCGCCCATTCTGATTCAGCGCGATACCGGCGGCCCGATGGCGCTGATCATCGACGGCAAGCTGCGCGAATTTCGCGATGTTGAATCGCTCGGCGTGCTGCGCATGAAGGCCGGCCCTGGTGCGGCCGGTTAGTCATATCGAATATCAGCAATACCCGCTCGGCGACCCGTTGCCTTCGGCGTATAGCAGCTGGGTGGGTCAATACTTCGACAGCGAAGCGCTGGCGGGGCCAGCCACCTCGGTGCGCGCCGACAGCAGTTTGAACTTTGCCTGGGCCGGCGCCGCGCCGGTCGCTGGTTTGAATGGCGCGCGGTTTTCGGCGCGTTGGACGCGCATGCTGGCGCTCAGTGAGGGCGAGTATCCGTTTTCGGTCGCAGCCGTTGGCGGTGTGCGCGTGTGGATCGACGGCAAACTTGAAATCGACGGTTGGGACGCGCCATCGAACGCGCTGCGCGAGCATGCAAAGACCGTGACGCTGTTGTCCGGGCTGCACCGGGTGGAAATCGACTACGCCAACCGCGGCGGTTTCGGCCAGATCCGCTTTGGCAATTTGCCGCCCAACGCGCCGGTCATCATCAACGCACAGGACGAAGGCAACGCTGACATCGCCGCAGATCGACACTGCGCTGGCTCGACGCCGGCGATCCGGATTCGAGCAGCATCGGCAAACCGCGCCAATTCTTCGCCACACTCTGGCGCGCCGATGGCTATCGCGTCACAAGCGGCTGGGTGACTGGCACACAGTGGCTGGTGACCTTGCCCGACGACGGCCGCTACTTCTGGAGCGTGCTGTCCAGCGATGGCACCGCCAACAGCGCCAGCTCGATCACGCGCGAAATGGTGCTTGATGCCTGCACCGCCCTGGTCGCAGATGCTGGGCGCAGTCGCGCCGATGGGCCGTTCAAACGGCACTGAGCGACCGGCCAACAGCAGCCTCAAGCTTACGACCGACGCCAACGGCAACCAGATTGTGATCGATTCCGGCGAGCCAGACACGCGCGCATCGGCTGCTCCTGAAGATCCGAATAAATTGATCATCCTGCACAAGGGATTGCACAAACAATTCGGCGATGCGCCGGTCGTTCAGGCTCAACTGGTGGGCCACCGACACGCTCAGCCTGAAAGATATGACCTATATTTTGCAGGCGCGCGAACTGGTGCGAGCCCGCACGGAATACACGCATCACCACCAGCACCCGCGATATCACGCGGCTGGCCTATGAACTGGTGCTTGAGTGGCACGCAGGAGATCACGCAGCCGGTCGTTCTGACCGAGACCGTGCGCCTACACCGATGTCGCGCCGATTCTCTCGATGACGCCGATCAGCAACGCCGAGTGGATCACAGTGTCTGCCGCGATCCCGGTCGAGTGAGACCGTGTTTGTGGGTACACCGGGCAGCACGTATGAGTTTCGCGTGCGCGCCATCGACGGCGCTGGGCAACGAGCAAGCTTGGTTCGATGGCTATGGGATCACGTTCAAGATCGACGAAGCCACGCGCCTGCCAAAAGACATGAAGCCGTTTACGCTGTATACGGTCGATCGCGCATTGATGCAGCCTGAAACGCCGCCGCTTGTAGCGACGGACGCCGTGTCTGCGACAGCCGACCTGACCGGCACCACGGTGCTGACAGTGCCAGCACTGATTCTGGGCGGGGTGCCGAACTCTGCGACGGACGGGCTCGCACTGACCACGCTCGTGATCGAGGCGCCGATCAGCACGACCACCGAGCTGCGCAAATCATGCCGACGATTCCAGTGCCGGCCGATGGCCAAACGACGCCTGGCGGCCTGCAGATCATGCCGACGATCGCGGTCACCAGCGATGCGCCCGGCGCCACGCCGACGCTGCCAGGTGGCCTGCAAACCATGCCGCTGATCAACACGCCGGTGCCGGTCACACCCGCCACGCCGACGTTGCCGCCGACAGCGATTCCGATCTTCACGCTGCCGCCGCCCACGGCCACGCCAGCAGCCACGGTGACGATTTCTCCGACGGTGCAGTGACGCCCGATGCAACTGAATCGGCTATAGTCCGTATTAACTGCTATGGACCTCAATAACCCCAACGACGAAAAAGATCTTCCGAGCTTAGAGGATCTGACGCAGATTGGCCTACCGGGCGATGCACCCAAGAAGCCGGAAATCACTCTGCCGAAACTCGAGCCTGAAGTCGAATTTCCCCAAAACCCGGCCAACCTATGAGACGCCGGCGCCAAGCTACACGCCGTATGCACCCGCAATCGAACGACAAACACCGCCGCGATCATCAGCCTGGTGTCCGGCATTCTCTCGTTTGTCGCAGTGCCAGTTTATCGGCGGCATTGTTGCGCTCATCGCTGGCTATCTCGGCCGCAAAGAAATCAAGCAAAGCAACGGCGCGCAAACCGGCGACGGCATGGCACTGACCGGCATCATTCTCGGTGCAAGCAACCTCGCGGTGATTTGCCTCGGGTTCGTCTGCTTTGCTGCGATCGCCATTGTCGCCATCGCGAATCAATAGCTGCAGGCCTGCGCCGGTTGTCCCAGATGCCGGGTATAGCTATACGTTGGGCAGCAGGGCGTGAGCGATAATCTCAGCGTGAAGTCATCGCTGATTACCACGCTCAAAAACGCATTCAGCAGCGCATGGGCCTATATCCTGCTGATCATCGCAGGTCGTGGCGCTCTTTTATCTGGCGTTTAGCCTGCGCGGGTTTGATCTGTTCGCGCTGCTGGCGGCGGCGGTGGTCTTCGTCTGCATGGTGGCGCTGTTTATTGCCGCGCGCCAGCCCAAAACAATTGCCGCGCCGGCCGTCGAGCGCGTTACGACGACGCTGCTTTCGCCGACGGTCCTGTTGAACGAAGTACGCGCGGCGGCACTCGTCACCTATGGCCAGATCGGGACCGTCACTGTCAAAAAAGAGCGCGCAAAACAGGGCCGAGGATTCGATCGTCGCGCCATTTCAAGACAAGCTGTTTGGTGAAGAGCTTGTGATGGACATAGGCGTGCGGGTGGTTGCCGGCGTCAATCTCAAGCATCTGCGCGAAGAAGACATTCGCATCGATCCGATTGCCGATTCGGTCTCGATCACGCTGCCGCCGACCAAGGTGCTGATGGTCTATGTTGACGAGTCGTTGACGCGCGTGGTCAGCCACAAAAACGGCTGGTTTACCGGCCGCGACATCACGCTGATGGACGCCGCGCGCCGCGAGGCCATGGAGGCGCTGGTAAACGCCTCGATCGACAAAGACCTGTTTGAAAAGGCCGGCAACCAGGCTGCCGTCGCAATCGCCAGCATCGCGCGCACACTGGGCTACAAAACCGTCAACGTCACACCGACCTTGCCGCCGCTCGGCCAACATTTTGAAGAGTTGCAGGACCCCTCCACGATCGCCAAGATACAAGCCCTGCCGCCCGAGGAATTTCCGCGCCGCGGGCTGATCGGAGACGACTGATGCAGCAGACCGACTGGGCGCACTGTCCGGCTGCGATCCGCGCACAGGTCGATGCGCTTGTAAACGGGCTGCGGTTCGCGCTCGATGGCAATCTGCTCGGTGTGTATCTGCATGGCTCGCTGGCGATGGGCTGCTTTAATCCAGACCTGTCGGATATCGATGTGCTGGTCGTCACCGCCGACGAGCAGACGCCCCCGCAAAAACGGGTGTTGGCCGAGCTGCTGCTGGCGGTGTCGGCGCAGCCCAGGCCGATCGAGATCAGCGTCATGCACAGCGGGCAGTTGCATCCGTTTGTGCATCCAGCGCCATTCGAATTTCATTTTGGCGAGAGCTGGCGCGAACGCTTTGCGACGGCGCTTGTTTCGCCGGGCTGGGCGGAAGCGCTGCAACCCGGCACCGATCCTGATCTGGCAGCGCACATCGCAGTAACGCGCGCGCGCGGCCTGGCGCTGTTGGGCGCGCCGCCGGCCGATGTGTTTCCAATTGTGCCGCGCGAGACGCTGCTCGATGCAATCCTGCAGGACACCAGCAGCGTCGAATACGGTGTCGGCGGGCTGCCTGCAATGGCCAATCCGGCCAACGCGATTCTGAACGCCTGCCGCGCCTTTGCCTATCTGCGCGAGGAGCGGCTCTTGTCAAAAGACGAGGGCGCGCTGTGGGCGGTGCTCGAACTGCCCTGGCGCTATGGATCGCTGGCTGCGCGCGCGCTTGAGTGGTATCGCAGCGGCGCTGTCCCGGTCTTTGAAATCGACGAACTGGTGCGTTTCAAATCGTATGTGCGGGCCGAGTTGGCGGTGCTGACCGGCGTGCGCTACTTGTGAGGAACGATTGGCGCGTCCGTCGACATTCGATGGCGTGTGCTCGTTTCGCGGACTAAACTTCCGGCATGGTCAAGAAGCGTTCAAAGAATGTTCTGTCAACGCAGCAACGTGACGTTTTGCTCAGCGTGTTGCAACGCCGATTTGAGAAAAATATGAACCGGCATAAAGGGCTTGTGTGGGCCAACGTGCTTGTGCGGCTGGAGGCAAATGCTGAAAAGCTATGGTCGCTCAGTCAAATGGAAGAAACCGGTGGTGAACCGGATGTTGTCGGGCACGACAAAACGACGGGCGAGATCATATTTTTTGATTGTTCGGCGGAAAGCCCGGACGGCCGCAGGAGTCTTTGTTATGACCGCGAGGGGCTCGAATCCAGAAAGGAAGCCCCGCCAAAAAGCAGTGTGATCGACGTGGCCGCAGCCATGGGCATCGCGCTGTTGACGGAAGCGCAGTATCACGAGTTGCAGAACCTTGGCAAGTTCGACACGAAAACGTCAAGCTGGTTGGTAACGCCGGTCGACATTCGAACGCTCGGCGGCGCCATTTTTGGTGATCGCCGCTACGACAGGGTCTTTGTGTATCACAACGGCGCGCAGTCCTACTACGCCAGCAGGGCGTTTCGCGGCGCGCTGCAGGTCTGAGGCTCGCGCTACCCGCGACCGTCGCGTCTTCATACGATCCAAAGCCGGGCATAAGCCGGGGAAATGCCGGGCATATGCCCGGCTTTGGCTAGCGATTTCTGAGCGAAGTCTGCGAAATTCGCAATACGCGTTGTCGTGGTGCTTGCACCGCGCCGGTTACGCGGCAAACTGCGCCAGACGCAGCACCACGCCCAGGTCCTGCTGCGAGAGGGCGTCGGCATTCAGGCGCATGACCGGCACGGCCTCCGCCAGCACGCGCCAGCCATCGCACAGCGACATCAGATCGGCAGAGACTGTCTTGCGGCGCTGGCGCAACAGCTGCTTGAGCGCCGTGCCGCGCGCGTGCTCGAGCTGCAGGCTGTCGACCAGCATCTGCGCGTCCGGTGGAAACGTGTGGCGCAATGCGATCAGTGCGCCGTCGTCTGCTGCGAGCTTTTGCGGCGCGTCGTTGAACAGGCCGCTGGCGATCACCACACCGGCGACCCGCAGCCAGCGTCCGTTGCCGTCCTCCTGAAACCAGGCTTCAATCGGGCGATCCATATCAAAGTCGCGCATAAACATGATCGGCTGTTCGCCAAATAGCGTCAGGCCGAACAGCTCAGCGCGCGGCTCGTAAATGTAGTTGTCTTCAAGCCAGCCAAACAGCGAGAGCGCGTCGAACGTGGTGTTCTTTTCGGTGATGACAGCGCCGACCAGCAGCGGCGTGCGCGCCGTGAAGTAGGCCAGGCCGAAGTGCACATTGATTGGCGCGTTGCCAGCCAGGCGCGCGAAACGTCTGTCAGAACACAGCGCGTCGGCCAGCGCATCGGCTTGATCGCCGATCACGATCAGGGCGCTCGTTTCCAACGTCACGCAGGCGCAGCGCAGCGGTAATCGCAGGAGTTCCTCAAAGCGTTTGTAGTTCATGGTTGAGCCCGTCGTGGCCGAAACGACTAGCGCCGAAACGTAACCTTGCGCCCGGTCATGCGTTCGAGGCCACGCGATAGCAGCCAGAGCAGGGTGATCACAACCAGGTTGATAAACCCGGTCAGCAAAAACACGCCGCTCATCCAGCGCAGCGCGGCGCTGACGCCGGGTGCGAGCCAGTCAAACAGCCACGGCCCGCCCAACAGAAAGAGGGCGGCAAAGACCACCAGGCTGACCGCGGCTACCGGCGGCCAGGATTGTGTGTCGCTGCGCGAGGGCATCATGCCGTTTGCCACGGCAAACACAGCATAGATGTAAATCAGCGAGTCGTTGGCGCGGAAGATGCTTAATAGGTTCCCGACGATGCCGTCAAAATCGACCTGATCGAAGGCGCTGGCCATGCCGCCCAGGTCGAAGACATAGACGCCGATGATCGTCAGCGCGGTAATGCCGGCGAACAGCGGCGCCGCGCCGATCAGGCTGGTCCGCACCGGGTCGGTGCGTTGCACTTCGACATAGCCCAGCCGCACCACGCCGGACTTCTGGCGTTCAGCCCGCAGTGAAAAGCCGTGCACTTTGACGTGCAACAGCACCGCGAAGACCGCGTGGCTGATTTCATGCAGCGCCACACCGGGCAGCAGCACGATTGAATACAGCAGCGTGGCGGATTCGGTATGGCCGGTCAGCAGGAGAAAAACCTCCTGCAACCGGCGATGAACAAGCTTTTCCAGAACCAGCACCGCGCCGAAAGCGAGCAGGAACACGAGCAGCGCGGTGAGCATGCTTAGGTCGCCAAAGGCGCCGACGTCACGATTGTCGCAAAATCAGCGGCCTTCAAGCTGGCGCCGCCGACGAGCGCGCCGTCGATGTCAGGCTGCGACAGAATTTCAGCCGCGTTTGCAGCCGAGACGCTGCCGCCATATTGCACACGGATCAGATCCGCCGCGCCGCCAAACGGCTGGCGCAGTTGTTCGCGCACAAAGGCGCAACGCGCCTGCGCGTCGGCCGCTGTGGCCGCGCGGCCGGTGCCGATCGCCCAGATTGGCTCATACGCGATCACAATGCGGGTGGCGTCCGAATTGAGCATGCCGGCCACGCCTTCGCGGATCTGGCGTTCGATCACGGCTTCGGTATCGCCCGCTTCGTTCTCGGCCAGCGTTTCGCCCACGCACAGGATCGGGTTGATGCCGTGTTTTAGCGCGGAGAGCACCTTGCGGTTGATAAATGCGTCTGTCTCGCCGAAGACTTGGCGGCGCTCGCTGTGACCCAGGATGACGTAGTCCACCCAGCCGGACAACATCGTCGGCGAGACTTCGCCGGTAAACGCGCCCTTGTCCTGATCATGCATGTTTTGCGCGCCGAGTTTGATGCTTGTGCCAAGCAGCATCGCCTTGATATTTGCAAGCGCGAGAAACGGCGGGCAGACCGCGACTTCAGCACGGGTTTCATTCTTGATCAGCGGGATCAATTCGCCAACGAGCTCGCGCGCCTCGTCGATGCCCTTGTTCATTTTCCAATTGCCTGCAATAAACGGAGTTCTCATGGTTCGTACGGTTCTCTTTTGTGGTTGTTTTTAAGTTGCTATGCCAGCACAGGTTGCTCTGTGGTTGGATGCGCCCTAGGCAATGCAGCGTGCCGCCGTTCTTTAGAGCCCGTAAATTGCCCAAGCAATTACGGCAGAATCTAAGCGCCAGCTGCTGTGCTGGCGGCGGCAACACCTCTGCGACGCCGCATTATCTCAAGAAAGCGCGGTATCACCTGACCATATGTTTTATAGAGCAGGGCGCTGGGTGCAAAGTCCCAGGCACCGACCCCTTCGACAAATTGTGCGCCAAAGCTTTCTTTGAAGCGATACACGCCCCACATACTGTCAGTTTCAACCAATGCCTCGGGCGCGCCCCACCAGTCATAGACTGCGCAACCACTGTCGCGCGCCCAGCGCAAAGCGTGCCATTGCAACAGATGATTTGGCATGTGTTCGCGCCCGATCGAGCGCGACATGCCGTAGAAATACCAGGCCCGCGCGCCGGTCTTAAACAACACCAGGCTGCCGAGCGCTTCGCCGTTGTGCTCGGCGATCAGCGCGACTGCGTCCATGCTGCGCCAGGCGTCCAAGTAGTACTCGGCATCGCGCACAAAGAAACCGTCGCGCGTGCCGGTTTCGGCATACATCGCGTAGATCAGCGCGGCATCGGCGCCGGTGACCGGCTGGACGAGACGAATTGTGACGCCGCGCCGTTCGGCCAGCCGCACGTTGTAGCGGCATTTGGAGCCCATGCGCGCGAGCAGCGCTTCATCGGTTGCGCGCACATCCGTCAGCATGGTGTTGCGGAACTGGATTTGATCGTTGGCCGGACGCCAGCCGCGCACACGCAACAGCGCGCGCGTTTGTTCAAGCGACTCCGGCGTCCAGGCCGCACCGACGCCTTCCGGCGCCGGATCGCCGTCGATTTTTACCCACAGCGCGCGTGAACTGCGCGCCTGGGATTCGAGCTGCGAAAGCGCGGCGGTGTAGCCAGCCAGATCCCGCGTCACCGGGCCTTTTGGCGCGTAAAGCACCGCGAACGGTCCGGCGCGCCGGCGCAGAATCTGCAGTGCGGCCGTTGGGTGCGCCCAGTGCGTGGCCGACCAGCCCCAGCGCGATTTGAAATCGCCCCAGGCCCACGATTGCAGGGTGTGCGGTGCTGGGAACTGTTCGAGTGCTCGCGCCCATGCGACTGGGTCGGTGATTTGCGTCCAGTCGCTCACGATGCAGCCCCGGTTTGGCCAGAAGCGGCTGCCAGCGCCAGGTGATTCAACGCTTCGCGCGCGGCCGGCAAATTTTGCATGGCGGCCCAGTTGCCCAGAAAAGCATCGGCCTGTTCGAGGGTGAGCAAGTAAGCAAACGGATCGGCGGTAACGGGTTCGCGGTTGATAGTCGCGGTGCGCCAGTGCGGGTCGAGCAGGGTCTGCATGTCGGTGTAACTGCTGAGTAAGCGCGCGCGCACTGCTTCGTGTTCGGCTGCATCGGCGGGCAGGGCAGCTTTGCCGCGAAACACGCGAATGGCGAGGGCCTCAAGCGCATCCCAATCGGCGATAAAGGCGCTGAGCTTGCGCGACTGCAGGCGGGCTGCGATCGCTTTTGTAAACGGGTTTGGCACGGCCCCTATGATAGCGAACGTATTTGGCGGATGCGCGCGGTACAGAACAAACGCGCCCGTAAAGGCGCGTTGTTCATGATTTCCGATGATTGCTTTGATGTGTCCGTTGCGGCAGGCGGCCGGAAGGTGGCGTTTGGCAATGAAACCGCGATGAGTCTTGCCACCCTCAGCCGATGATTACGACGTGAAACGATGTGTAACGATGAACAACGATGTGCTTGATGAAAGTGCGATGTGCTTGATGTGCTTGATGAGGCTCGATGTAGTCTTTCACGCCCTGCTTCACTATTAGTCGCACGACGACGAAACTTCCGCATAGCTCGTCTGCGACAAAATAGACTTAATGAGCTGTCTGCAAAGGGGGCATGCAATAAAGTACGGCGGTGGCTGTTCGCCCCCCCAGCAGAACGGTCCACAGTCTATCCACAGAATTGACGGTTTAATCAGACTTTAGTCTGAGAACTGCATTGCAACGCAAAAATACGCAATTTATTACCGATTGATTTCCAATGTTACGTATTTGAATGCAGCCACGCTAAGACTTTTGGCTAGGTTGCCGCCGCCCATTTGAGGAGCTTGCTCAGCGGCCAGGTGTTGATCACGCTCTCTGGCGTGATCCAGGCGCGTCGGGCGAGGGTGATTCCAAATTTCATGTTGGCCAACATGGCTGGCGAATGCGCATCTGTCGAGATGGTCAACTTGCAGCCGAGCTCGCACGCGCGCCGCGCCAGCACATCGTTGAGATCCAATCGTTCTGGAGCGCTGTTGATCTCTAACGCCACGTTGTGTTCAAGCGCGGCGGCAAATATCGCCTCCCAATCGTAATCCGCGCCCTCGCGCACATTGATCAGCCGGCCGGAAGGGTGGCCGAGAATATCGATGTGCGGATTGCGCATCGCCGCAATCGCACGGGCTGTGATCTTGTCGCGCGGCTGGTCGAGTGACGTGTGCACGCTGGCCTGCACCAAATCAAGCGTCGCCAGCACGTCGTCCGGCAGATCCAGGCTGCCATTGCTCTTGACTTCGACCTCAGCGCCGTGCAGTACGGTGAACTTCAGTTTTTCTTTTTTGAGCTGCGCGTTGACTTTGTTGATCTCTTTGCGCTGTTCGCCAATCCGCTCCGGTGTCAGCCCGTTCACCATGCCGAGACCCTGGGTGTGATCGGTGATTAGGATATACGCATAACCCCGCGCGATCGCGGCGCGCGCCATGCCCATCACATCGGTTTCGCCATCGCTCCAGGTGGTGTGCATTTGCAGATCGCCCCGCATATCAGCTTCGGTGATCAGCCCGGGCACGATCTGGCGGTTTGGCCCGATCGAGAGCGCGGCCTCGACTTCGCCACGGTCCTCACGCAGCTCGGGCGGCACGTAGCCCATGTTGAGCTTGGCGTACACATCGGCCTCGGTCTTGAAGGCAAACTGTTTGCCCGAACTGATCTCGGTAATGGCGTATTCGTTGAGCGAGAGCCCAAGTTTTTGCGCGTGTTCGCGGACCTTGACGTTGTGCATCTGGCTGCCGGTGAAGTACTGCGCAGCTGTACCCCAGACGGCCGGGTCAATCGCGCGCAGATCGATCTGCAGCCCGTCGGATGTGCGGATTGTGCTCTTGGTCTCGCCGGCGTTTGTTACTTCGGCCGCGATTGGCAGTGTGCGAAAGGCCTGCATCACCGGCGCCGGAGTGTCTGTGGCGACCAGAATATCGAGATCGCCGATTGTCTCGCGCCCGCGCCGCAGCGAGCCGGCATAGGTCGCTTCTTTGACACCGGGCAGCGCCTTGAGCGTGGCCACGATCGACTCTGCAATCGGGAGCACGTCGCCCATCCGCAAGCGGCCGGTGTTGCGGCGCCGCATCGATTCGATGCCGGCGATGATTTTTTGCTCGGCTTTTTCACCCATCTTTGGCAGATCGCGAAGTTTGCCGGCCTTGGCGGCGGTTTCGAGGGCTTCCACGCTGTCCACGCCCAGCGTCGTCCAAAACTCCTTGACGCGCTTTGGCCCCAGGCTCGGGACCTGCAGCATGGCCGCCACGCCATCCGGCACCTCGGCCTTGAGCTTTTCGTAGAACGGCATGGCGCCGGTGGTCACCAGCGCTTCGATCTTTTTTGCGATCTCTTTGCCGATGCCTTTGATCGCGTTGAGCGCGGGCAAGCCGCCTTCCTGATACACATCCGCAATCGCGCGGCCGTGATTGGCGATGTTTTCGCTGGCCGCGCGATAGGCGCGAATCACAAACACGTTTTCTTCGCCCTGGATATCCAGCCGATCACCAATGTCCGCAAAAATCGCCGCTAGTGCTTGATTCGAGATGGCCATGCGTGAATCATACAGAAAGAAGGTGCATAAGGTGCTTAACGTGCCTTAGGTGCTTAACGTGTCGAACGCCACAACGTTAAGCACCTTATGCACCTAGGCACTTTAAGCACCTTCTTCCTGTCACCTTCTGTTAACGTGTCGCAACCGGCAGATACGTGCGCGTGACGGCTTCCCAGATCAAAAACGTGGTCTCGCGGCTGGGGCCATAGTTGCCAGCGGCATCGGCGCCGCGGATATACAGGCGATGCTCGCCGCTCGGCAGCAGCTGTGCATCGAGCGTGGTCGTGAACACTTCATAGCCCGTGTCCGCGGCGCCGTCGACCAGCGTAAATGTGACAGGCGTGCCGCCCAGCCAGTGCGGGGTGTCGAGGTAGAGCTCGGCGTGCGTGACGGTGAGCGGCACACTGCTGCTGATCGCCGCGGTCACGGTGATCAGGCTGTTGGTGGTGACTACGCCGGCCGACAGTGCGGCTGTGGTGACAACTGGCCCGGTCGCGTTCTGATCGGCGGCATCGACCCACGCTGCGCGCAGCGGCCCGATGTCGCCGTTGGCGTCGATGCCGCGCACATAGACCATGTGGCGCAACGTCAGGTTCATTGTCACCGGCACCGTGCCGACAAACGCTTCGGCGGTGCTGTCTGCGACGCCGTCGGCCAGCGTCAGCGTGATCGGCGTGCCGCCCAACCACGGCGGCGTGTCGAGAAAGGCCTGCGCGGCGACGACGGCCTGGCTGTCCGGCCGCGCCACGCCGGCCGCGCCGAATGCGTTGTCGTTAAACACAGCGCGCAGCGATGCGTTTGTCATCGACGCGGCCACCGTTGTTGAGACTGCCAGCGACGTCGCGGTCGGCCCAAGCGCGCTGGCATACGGCTGGCGTGCTGAGCGGGCAAAATAGAGCAGGGCGGGCAAATTCTTGTCCCAAAAGCCGCTCTGGCACGAATAGGGTGGAATAAAACCGGCGCAGCCGCCGCTCGACGGTCCGACCTCGTAGGTATATGACGGAATGCCAAGTTCGCCGTAGGTCCAGTCGTCGGTTGAGCCGCTGGTGCCATACAAAATTTCAGGCGATTGTCCGGTCTGATAGCCGTTATAAAACGCCATGCGAAAGCCAAGCGAGCGCATGCCCAGGTCGTTTGGCGGGTTGCTGCTGGTAAAGCTCCACGGCATCAGCACCATGTTGGCGAACGAATGCAATGTCAGGAAGCCGCCGGTGGTGGTGATGGGCGCCGGCGCGGAGAGCGCGGCTGGGCGTTGATCGTGAAAGAGCTGCGCGGCCAGTCCCTCGAGAAAATAGTTCTCAGGTTCCGAGGCCGGCCCTGGACCGCGATAGACCGCATCGCAGCGCGAATCGCTGGCGGTGACGCGCAGCTCCCACTTCCACGTGCCGTTGCGGTTGAGATCAACACCGGAGTGCGAGCCGCCATACGACGTTGAATTGCGCGACGTGGCGCAGGCGCCATCGACGGTGTTGCCGTTTTTGCGATGCAGATAGGGCTCGCTGTCGCGCAGCTGCACCACTTGCCGGCCATCCGGGTTGGCGACCGGCACCACCCACATTTCCTGATGGTCGAGCATCCAGGTCACATCGGCGTTGGCGCCGTATTGCTCGGTCAGATAGTCGATCCAACGCCAGGCCACCTCAGAGGTGCTGAGCTCGCGCGCGTGCATCGCGGCGATGATCAGAAAGCGCGGCTTGTCTGTGTCGGGCGAGAGCCCGCAGTCGCCTTCGCGTTGTTTTGTGATGCAGATGGCCTTGAGTTCGTGGCCGTTGGGCACGCCGTTGATCTTGCGCCAGGAGTCGCCATAGTCGATCACGCGCGCAAGTTCGGGGAATTTGGCGGCAACCGCGTCCAGGTGCTCGTAGTGTTCGACCACGGTGCGATAGCCATCGTAATACGTTTGTGCGCCATCGCGCATGCGCGCGCCGGGCAAGGTCTGGTGGATCATTGCGGCAAAGCCGCGCGCGCGCAACTCGCGCAAATCGGCATCGCCGCCCTGCACAAATAAATCTGCACCCTCGCGCATTTCAAGCAGGTCGAAGTTGACCGCCAGCAGCTGGCTATCGGCTGGGCTAGTGGTGCGAACCCGGATAATGTGCACCGCAGTGGTCGCTGTCAATTCGGCGGCAGGCGTTGCAGCGCTGACTTCGGGCGTGTTACCGGCGGGTTGCGCCGATTTGTAGAAAAGCCCGGTATTGAGCGCGATCAGCGTGATCGCGATGACGATTTTTGCGTTCATGCCCCAAGTTTCGCACACACGAATGGGTCGAACTGCATTTGAGGCGTTTCAAAATGCTGCGGCGCTCCGGTATTGCCAGCACCCGGTACGCCTGCCTGTCAGCGCGTAGCCATGTTGGTCTTGCTGCGGGTCAGCGGGTCATCGCGGTAGACCTCGTCCATCGTGGTGATCACATCGTTGAGCGAATTGACCTGGTCCATGATGTTCTCGCGCAGCCGCTGCGTTTTGCTGCTATCGACATCTTTGGCGTCGATCAGGAGCATCTGCGAATACACCGTGCCCAGCGCGGTGAGCGTGTTTTCGAGCTGTAGCTCGGCGCGGTCCATCGTGTGCTCGAGCTTTTCTAGGCTTTCGAACTGAGCCTGGCGGCGGGAGATAGTATCCTGCAGCTCGCGCTTGATGTCGGCGTTGTCCTCTGCGTTCAGGCGCGCTTGAAGTTTGCGGATCGAGTCCGGCACCGATTTGAGATCCTGGGTGATGATGCCATCGTTGCGGAAGGTATCCAGCCGCCGCGATAGCGAGTAAATGCGGCGCACCCACTCTTCGACCTGGTTGGCCACGTCCTGCATGCGCGTTTGCATGCCGGAGTCGGCAAAGCGTTCGACCGCGCGATCGATGCGTTCGCGGTAGGCGATGGCCTGCGCGATGTTGGTCTTTAAATGCGGGTTGGTAATGGTGTTGGTGTCGAACTGCTCGCGGATGGCCTGCTGCACCGCTGCTTCGCCGGCTGATTTGCTGGTGACCTGCGTGGCAATAAAGCCCGCCCAGATCGGCAAGATGCCAGCCAGCCACCACGCCGGCGCCAGATTGAGCACCGATCCGATGACCGGAATATCCACACCCAGGCCAACCAGCACGATCCCGGCGCCCAGGATCAGCGCGCTGATCGGGCTAAAGATTGCGTTTTTAAGGAGCAGCTTGCGTGCGACGCGCCCGCGAAATTCATCCATGGGGCTAGAGTTCCAGAATCCCGAATCCAGAACCCAGATGTGCTGCGACGCAGCACATCTGGATTCCGGGTTCTGGATTTTGGCGACTTTTCGATGGGCTTAACCAGCGTTGTTGATGCCGAGGCGGCGCTTGCGCTCCTCGAGTTGTGAATCGAGTTCGCCGCGGCCGAGCGCGTCGTCCATCTGCTGATCGAGGTTTTGCGCGGCGATTTCAGCGCGTGACGATGCTTGATCGAGGCGCGTGCGGATCGATTCGGCCATGCGCGCGACATCGGTGTCGCCGGCGCCAGCCAGATCGTCGAGCGACTTGATGGCCTTGTTCGTGATCTCTTTGGCCTTGGCCAGATCGAGCAGGGCGGCCATTTCTTCGCGCTGCTGGCGAATCGTGGTCAGCTTGGCCTGCAGTTTGAGGCGAGCATCAAGGAGCGACTTGTATTCTTTCTCCTGGCGGTCAAGCTGTCCGGCATACGTTTCGTAGATGCTCTTGACGCTGTTCATCTTGGACTGCGCGGCACGCGCCAGATCTTCTTTGCCCTGCGTCAGAAACATATCGATATTGCGATCGAGATCGTCCATCTGCTTTTTGAGCTCGTCGCGTTTGCGTTGAATCGTCTTGACCTGCCCGCCGACGGTGGCTGCGGCGTCTTCGAGCGCATCCAGGTTGTTGTCAACATCGCGGATGTACTGGTCGATGACGGCCATTGAGTTGGTCTGCAGCGCGCGGTCTACAAGCGAGTGCAAGTTGGCCTGGATCAAGGTCGAGACTTTTTCAAGAAGTGAAGCCATAACGTGATATTCCTCCGAATGCCGGCAAGTTTACCCGCGCGCGGGGGGCTGTGGGTGACTTTTGGCTGACAGATTCTAATGGCCGGCTGCGACAGACCCCGCACGTTGCGCCAGTATCCACGCGACCGCAAGCCCGAATTCCAGCTTTCCCGTCACAGACACAGCGCCTGACGCTGCTGAGCCGGTGCCGTGTCGACGCGCAATGTGTCATTCACCGCGGTCACGATACGGCAGGCGTAGCCATAGTGCGGAGTTTGGCTACGCCTGCCCCAGATACCGCAGCGCGGCCAGCACATACATGCGCGCCGCTCGTTTAATTTCGTCGATGCTGACCCATTCATCGATGTGATGCGGAATATAAATATCGCCCGGGCCGCAGGTCACGATCGGGATGCCTTTGCGCGCGTTCAAAATTGTGCCATCGGTGCTGCCGGGCACGCCGCCGTAGATCGGCGGGTCGCCAGACAGATCGGTATAGGCCGATCCCAATGCGCGCACGATCGCGTGCTCGCGGTCGGTGTGGGTCGGATGGCGCACTTCGATGACCTCAAGCTCGTAGCGCAGTCGCGCATCGACTGCCACGGCGGCGCGCGCCAGCGTCTCGATCTGTTGCGCCAGCGCGTCCGGATCCTGGCCCGGGATTAGGCGGCAATCCAGAATAATCTCGGTCGTGGCCGGCATCACGTTCTTTTGCGGCTCGCCCGCGCCGCGCGGCGGCGACTGCACAATCGTCGGCGTGATGCTGGGTGCGCCGAGATATTTGTCGTGGCCGTGCAGCACAATCTGGCGCTCTTCCAGCGCATGCACGCTGTCCAAAAAGCGCGCGGCCGGGTAGGCGCTGTTGACGCCGGTCAACGGCATCGCGCCGTGCGACATCACGCCATGGATTAGCACGCGCACCCACATCACACCCTTTTGCGTGATGCAGAGATGATTCTCTTCGGGCTCGCAGATGATGGCGGCGGTCACGCGGTCGGCCCAGCCGCGTTCGACAAAGTGCTTGATGCCGATCATGTGGCCCTCTTCGTCGCACACCGCGCCCAGCACAATGTCGCCGCGCAACGGCGCGCCTGAGGCCTTAAGCGCCTTGATCGCCACGATCGCGCAGACCAGCCCGGCCTTCATGTCGTTTGCACCGCGCCCATAGATTTTGCCGTCGCGGATCGTGGCGCTAAACGGCGGGTCGGTCCACAGCGCCGGGTCGCCTTCGGTGACGACATCGGTGTGGCCTTCGAACATGAGGGTTCTGGCGGCGGGCTGCGGCGTGTCGACGGCCGTCTGCCGCAAAAACGCCACGACATTGGGCCGCCCGGGCGCGACAAACTCGAAGTGCGTCTCGAGGCCGATTTCTTTGCAGCGCGTCTGCACCCAGCGCGCCGCGGCTTCTTCGCCCTGCTGGGTCTCCGGTCGCCAGACGCTGGGGATGCGCGCGAGTTCCTGGATCCAGCCAATCAGCTCGGCGTCGTCGATCAGCGCTAGCGCGCGAGTTTCAAGCGGTGACAGCATGCCGTGTATTCTCAACCCGAACAGGATCGGCCGGGAAGCCGCCGGGAAGCGACCGGGAGGCCTCCCGGTCGCTTCCCGGCGGCTTCCCGGCCGATCCGCTTAGCGCGAGGCGACGGCTGCCAGCAATCGCTCGACATCGCGCTCGCTGTTAAACAGGTGCGGCGCCACACGGATTCCGGCTGGGCGCAGGGCTACGACCACGTTTTGGGCGGTCAGATGCACGACCAGCTCGGCATCGCCCGTTGCGCTGCCGGTGCTAAACACCACGATGGCGCTTTGCTGTTCTTTTGCAGTGGCGCGCAGGATCCGCCCAGCCGGCAGCAATCTGCGCAACCCGGTGTCGAGTGCGTCCGCCAGCGCATGATTGTGTGCTGTAATCGCGGGCATGCCGATCTCTTCAATCAGCGAGAGCGAGCTGTTAAGCGCGGTCGTGCCGATCTTGTTCATGGTGCCGGTGGCATAGCGCTGCGCACCGGGTTGCCACTGCAGGTTATCGCCCTGGCCGCCAGCGACACCCAGCGGGCCGATGAACGTCGGGCGGATCTGGTCGAGTGCAGCCGGCGCAACATACAACACGCCGTTGCCAAACCCGGCCATCAGCCACTTGTAGCTGTGAAACGAGAGTGCTGACACGCGCATCGCGGCGAGATCGAGGCACTCCGCGCCAACCGCATGGATGCCATCGACGATCGACAGACAACCGGCCGCTGCGCAGCGTTCGCCCAGCGTGGCCAGATCGATGCGATAGCCGGTATCCCAGGTGATCGCGCTGCAGATGACCGCGCGGGTGCGGCCATCAACCCGGGCCATGAGCGCGTCGACCGATGTGCCGTTCTCGTGGCGCGGCGCGCAACGCACCTCCACGCCGAATTTTGGCAGATGCGCCAGCGCATATTGCACAGAGGGAAATTCGAGGTCCGGCACAACAACGTTGTCGCCCGCGCGCCAGTCGATGCCGTGCACGCACACGTTGAGGCCGTAGGTCGTATTTGGGCCAAACACCAGATCATCGGGTTGCACGTTGAGCAGCGACGCCAGCCGCCCGCGCGTTTCGCCAAAAACGGGTGACGGGCTGGACCCGTTGTCGGCCGCCAAAAACTGCGCCTGCTGCGCAGCCGCATGGACGGCCGCCACCGTCCGGGCCGGCCATGGCCCCTGCGCCGCAGTGTTGAGATACGCGGTTTTTTCGATGATCGGGAATTCACTTGCAAGATCAGCCATATGCGGCGAGAGTATGGATGTGTCTTGCAAAGTGCGCTTTCGCTGCGGGCTGTAAGGAAGGAACCGACGCTCGGCCGCCAAAAGGCGCCGATTTTGGGATATTTGGACCGCATCAGCGGCAAAAATGCGCACATAATGCCAGTGCAACAAAAATCAAGTTTGTAAAGCGGCGAAATTGCGATATCCCTCGCGAAGCGAGGGATATCGCAATTTCGCCAGATTTACAAGCCTCGTTTTTGTTGCACTGGCACGATTTGACAAAGAGAGGTTGAGATGGCGAAAAAAACGATTGAACGGGTGACTGAACCACCGCAGCGCAACGTCGGCATGGAGTTAGTGCGCGCGACCGAGGCGGCGGCGACCGTGGCCGCGCAACATTTGGAGCGCGGTGACCTGGAATCCGCAAATGTGCAAGCCGCAGCGGCGATGAAAGCCGTGCTGGCGTCGATCGAGATGGATGGCGTGATTGCCATCGGCGAAGGCGAGTCGATGGCGCTTTCGTTTGGCGAACATGTCGGCACCGCGCACGGGCCGCAGGTCGATGTCGGTATCGATGCAATCGAAGGCACCCCCTCACTCTCGCTTCATCGGCCGGATGGGTTGTCGCTGGCGGCCGTGGCCGATCGCGGCAGCATGTGGAACCCGGGACCGATCAAATATGTGCAGACGCTCGTCGTCGGCGCCGCACTAAAAGACCGCATCGATCTGACGCATGACATTCGCACAAACTTGAAGCGCATCAGCGCAGCGCTCAAATGCAATGTGCGCGATTTGAACGTGCTGGTGCTGGATCGCCCGCGCCATGCCGACCTGATCAAGCGCATCAACGCATGCGGCGCGCGCGTCACGCTGCACTACGGCGGATTTATCGCCGGAACATTGCTGACTGCGCTACCGAACACCAATGTCGATGTCTTTATCAGCACCGGCCTGGCTGTCGATGCAGTGCTGGCTGCGGCCGCCATCAAGGCGCTGGGCGGGGGCATGGAAATTCGACCCGACCCGCAGACGCCCGAAGAGGCCAAGGCGATCAAAGACGCCTTTGGCGCGCGCAGCGATGTGATCTTGGATCAGGACGATCTGGTCAACTCCACCGATGTGTTCTTCGCCGCGACCGGCATCACCGAAGGCAGCCTGTTAAAGGGTGTCCGGTTTGGCCGCGATGGCACCCAGACCGAAAGCATCGTGCTGCGCGAAAAGACCGGCTCCGTCCGCTATATCCGCGGCGTCTTGCAACCGCGCAAGCTCTCAAAATTCAGCGCAGTAGATTACGACGGTGAAGGCGGCTAAGAGACTCTCCCAATAGGGGAATTTCTATCCGAAAGGCGCACAATCCACCCGCGCTCTGCGCGGGTGGATTGTGCGCCTCTCGGGCTAATCTCTGTGACCTCGCGCGCGAGACGCCGCCAATCGGCGGGAAACGTTTGGTCACTTGCTTGGATCATTACGCGACCATCATTGTCAGATACGCAAGCAGGAACTCATCGAGCGCGCCGGCCAGCACTTTGCGCGGCTGCGAGCTGGTGACGTTGGTGCGGGCGTCGCGCACGGCCTGTTGTTTGAAGATGGAATAGGTGCGAATCTGATTGGTGACCAGCACATCGGGGTCGGCGCTGGGCGGAACAGGCGGTTGCGACTTGTTGGCGTGCAGAAAGCGCGGCAACACATCGTCGAACTCCTCCAGCGTCAGCCGGTTGCGCCACTGCATGGTGCGTGACCCTTGCGTTACCGTGACCATGCGCGTGACTTTGTCCAGCAGCGCGCCGTTCTCGCGCACGCCGCGGTGATCGACTGCCATGTCGCGCAGCAGCTCGCGGGCCTGGCGCGCGCCAATCGGCAGATCGGGCAGCACATCAACATGCGCCCACACGTTGATGCGCTCCGGCTGTCGCTTGGCCTCGGAGCCGCGCACCAGCCGGTGCGCGCCGACCTCGCCCTTGAGCAGCGCGTAGGCGCCATACCCGGCGATGTTGACTGTGATCTGCGCCAGGCCCTTGCTCGACGGCGTTTCGTTTAGCACGATTGCCGAAAACCCGCGCGAGGCCGCCCAGGCTATATACATCGCGGCGACGTCCTGCGTCCACTCAAACGCATGCCCGTCGCCGATGGCGCGCACCGTCACAAACGCGCCGGCCTGGTCTTCAACGGTGCGCAACAACAGCAGCGTCTCTGTCAGCGGCAGCTCGCGCGCAAGCTCGGCGTAGGCGCGGTTGGCGTCGATCAGCACGCTGGGCGGCTGTTTGCCGCGTCCCTTTGCACTGGGCACGTGTTTGAGCGCGGCGGCCGACTGTTCGTAGAGCCGCAGCAAATTCTCGGTCTGATCAACGCGCTGCGACAGGCTGTTCATGGCCTCGATCTGTATGGCGGCCTCGCGGTTGTCGTGCCAGAAGTCGGGCTCGGCCAGCCGATCCATCATGCTGGCGACGCGTTCGCGCAGCGTCTCGATCTGATGCTGTGCAATCAGCCGGTCGATGCGCGTCTTCGCGTTTTCGAGCCGGGTCTGCAGCTCTTTTGGCGCGAGCAAATCGTATTTGTCGACATTGCTGACGATACCGAGATCGGCGTCGATGTCGCCGGTGTCGACCAGCGTGACCACAATTTCATCGTTGCGCGCGACCAGCCGGATCGCGGCGCCGGGTTCGATGCGTTTGCGCGCGATCTGGCGGGCGAGCGGGTAGGTCAGGCTGCGCTCGATCTGGCGTTTGAGATAGCGCGCGCCGAAACGCAGATCGAACCCGCGCTCGGCCATCAGGTCGATCACTGAATCATCGACGCTGATGGCCAGCCGCAGGCGTTGAATGCCTTCGCGTGCGATCACATCGCTGATCTCGCGCTTTGCGATCTGGCGGATGACCTGCCGACTGAGCGGCTTAAAAAACGAAACCGCGTCAAGCCGGTTGATAAACTCCGGCCGGAAGTAGCTCTCGCTTTCCTTCATCACGGCCTGTTCGGTTTCTTCGAGCGCGTCGCGCACGCTGAATCCGATCTGTTGCTTGTTGACCAGCTGCGCGCCCAGGTTCGATGTCATCACGATGATCGTGTTGCGCAGATTGACTTCTTCGCCCTGGCCGTTAATCAGCAAGCCCTCGTCGAACAACTGCAAAAAGCGCTGATAGATCGAGCCATCGGCCTTTTCGAACTCGTCGAGCAGCAGCACGGAAAACGGCTGCGGCGTCAGGCGCGTGCTGAGCATGCCCTGGCGCTGCGTCTCAGTATCGCCGGACGGGTTGCCAAATAGCAAAAACACGGCATACGGATAGGCATAGTCGGCCATGTTGAACCGCACGATGCGCTCGGACTCGCCGAACAGAAACTTGGCCAGCGCTTTCACCAGCTCGGTCTTTCCGACGCCGGTTGGCCCGAGAAACAGAAACACGCCCATCGGCCGCAGCGGGTTGTTGAGTCGCGCACGTACCAGCGCGATCATGCGCAGAATGCCTTCGACCGCGGCATCCTGGCCATAGACGCGCTGCGAGAGCATTGCGCGCGTGGCGGTTTCGTCGTACGCCACATCGTCGCTGACCAGAAAATCCGGCAGGCCGCTGCGTTGTTTGAAGCGCTTGCGCACGGTCTCGCGCGTGATCTCGGTGCCGGGCTCGACGCTCATCGCCATCACGTCTTTGAGCATGTCCAATGCCGAACCGGGCAGCTGCGCATTGACTTGAAAGCGGACGGCCAGCTCAAGCACTTCGTCTTGCGCCTCAGGCAGGATGCGCATCTCGTGCACGATCTCCAGATCCTCGCTGGCGCGCTTGATCACTGCGACCGCCTCCTCGCGTTTCATCGGCTGGATCTGGATCGTGGCGAACATACTCTTGAGCGAGGGCCGCTCGGTGAACAGCTGTTCGATGCCGCGCGATGTGGCCTCAAACAACAGCTGGGGATGCACGCCCTGCAACAAATCAGACAGCGCGCTGGACAAGTCGGTGTTGTTGTCGTCCTTGTTGCCCATGCCGAGCGCGGTGTGAAAGTCGCGCAAAAACAAAATCACATCCGCCGAGCTCAAGCGCAGAAATAATTCGCTGATGCCGCTTGTCCACGCGTTGATGCCGCCGAGCGCATTAATAAGACGGCTGGGTGTGATCTCAAACACGCGCCGCCCTTTGAGGGTGGCCGGGCAGTCGTTGCGGGCGATCAGGTTGGCGGCATGGTGCGCGATTGATGTTTTGCCGCTGCGCGCGCCGCCGATCAGGATGGGGAACAACTCGCCGGGCGAGGCCAGCGCGCGCAGCACGTTGTCGACTTCGCCGTCGCGCAGATAGGCCGTGCTGAGCTTGCCCTCCAGAGCGAGGGCGCCAAGATCGGTGGCGAACTTTCCAAACTCGCGGACGAATGCGTCAACGGTTGCGGTCGTGTCGTCGTCGGAGGGTGGCAGTGGATCGGCAGTCATAGACTCCGGCATCATGCCATGACGAACGCACGTCTGCACGACGATTTGCCGCCGCCACAGCCGGAATTAAGGGTTTACAACTAGGATTCTAGGCAATGAGCAGACCCGCATCGCAGTCTCACATCGCTCCAACGCTGGGAAGTTTGGTCACGGTCTTCACCGTGCTTGTACTGGTCGGCTCAGTTGCCTATAGCATCGCCTACGCCGAATGGATGCCCGGCCTGACAGTCGCGCTGTGGGCGGTCTTTTTTGGCGCGCTTGCGGGCTGGTTGCTCGCGCACAGCAGCTTCCCCAGCTGGACGGCGCATCTGGCCAGTTTGATCTATGGTCTGTTTTGCGTGACTGTGATTGGCGCCACGCAACCGCGCATCATCGTGATTGCCGAGTGGCGCGAACGGGTCTTTATGATCATCGAAGCGATTGTGGCCTGGGTGCGCGCCGCGGTGTCAAACGGCACCAGCAACGACCCACTCATATTTGTGCTGGTGATCTGCGCGCTTTTCTGGTTGCTGAGCTATAGCGCGGTGTGGTACTCGGTGCGCCGCCGCCGCATCTGGCATGTGATCTTGCCGGCTGGCGTGACGTTGTTTTCAAACGTCTATTACTACAACAAAGAGCGCTCGATGGCGCCGTTCTTTATTGTTTACCTGGTCTGCGTTGTAGTACTCCTAGCGCTGACCCATCTGGCTGACCGCGAGGAAAGCTGGCTGCGCAACCGCGTGCGCTTTACCGCTTCGCTGCGCGGCGGATTTGTGACCACCGGTCTGGCCATCGCATTGATTGCGCTGTTGTTCTCATGGCGCATCACCACCACGATGACATCGCCGGCCGCGCGCGCCTGGTTCGGCCAGTTCAACGAGCCGTATAGCGAACTCCTGGCGCGCTGGAATCGCATGTTCAGCACGCTGCAGAACCCGGTCGCGCGGCCAATCGACAGCTACCCCGATTCGTTTGAACTTGGCGGCCCGCGCAATTTGACCGACGAGCCGGTGATGCAGGTGATCGCACCGCCCGCGCGCTATTACTGGCGCGCGCGCAGCCACGACTTTTACGACGGCCGCGGTTGGAAGAGCACGATTCAGACCGAACAGGATCTCGATCCGAACAGCCTGCAACTGGCATTGACGCAATATCGCGGACGCACGGAGGTTGCGGCGATCTTCTCGCTGTCGCGCGCGACCAACTCGGTCTGGCTGCCCTCGCAGCCGGTGCGCGCCAGCGTGGCTGCGCGCGCGTTGTTCGACGGCAACCCAAACAGCGGCGCGGATCTGGTGCAGCTCAAACTGCCGGTTGCGCTGCTGGCTGGCAACCAGTACACCGGGCGCGGTTCGCTCAGCACGGCCAAGATCAACGAGCTGCGCGAGGCCGGCGAGAACTATCCAGAGTGGACACAGAAGTATCTGCAAACGCCGCAGCTGACCGAGCGCACGCTGGTTCTGGCCTCGCGGCTGACGCGCGAGCAGACCACGCCGTTCGACAAGGCGCGCGCAGTCGAGAAGTGGCTGCGAACGAACATCAAATACGACGACAAGCTGGAAGCGCCGCCAGCCGGCCAGGAAGGCTCGGATTACATTCTGTTTGACACCAAACGCGCCTATTGCGACTACTACGCAACTGCGATGGTGATGATCCTGCGCTCGCAGGGCATCCCGGCGCGCTACGTGCAGGGGTATGCGCAAGGCATTCAACGGCTGGATGAAATCGATTCCGAGACAGCGGAGTACAGCGTGATCCGCAAAGATAGCCACTCGTGGGTCGAAGTGTTCTTCCCGACCTATGGCTGGGTTGAATTTGAACCGACCTCCGGGCAACCCGAAATCCCGCGGCTGGAAGATCGGCCGGAAGGCGCGCCGACCCCGACGCCGGACGCGCCGACACCAGAGCCCAATGCCACTTCGACGCCGTTGCCTGGCCAACTGCCGACCCCGACGCCGCAGGGCGCGCCGCCGCAGAATCAGAGCGGGCCGTCGCTGCTGGATCTGTTGCGCTCGCTGCTCGATGTGCTGAGCAAGAGCTGGCTGCGTTATTTGCTGATCGTGCCGCTGTTGATCGGGCTGGCCGCGCTGGCATTGCGCGTGGCCGAGCAGTTTGGTCTGAATTCGTTGCCCGTGGTTGAACGCACCTACGGCATGTTGACGCGCTGGGCGGGCTGGCTCGGCATCGGTCGCGATCGCGAACACACGCCGTTTGAACAGGCGCGCGCGCTGGCCGGCCGGGCGCCGGAAGCCAGCGATGGCGTGCAACGCATCACCGAGTTGTATGTGGCGCGCCGCTTCGCGCCAAAGGTCGCCGACGCCAGGCCAGCCGACGCCGAGCGCGATACCGATGTCGCGCGCGCTCTCTGGAAAGGCATGCGCACCAAACTCGGCAAAGCCTGGATCGTGACGCGCGTGTACGGCGTCGTCGACGCGTTGAGTTCGATGTTCCGCGGCGGCAAGCCAGCCGGAGATGGTTTTGTCGACGACGACGGCGATGGCGAAACCACCGGCAGCGTGCGCGCGCTCTTCAAAGTGCCGCACCCCCCGAGCCTTCCAAACATGCGTCCGAATCAACCGCACCCAACGCTGACCTGCAGCAGATGTTCCGCAAGCCGGAAGGGGATGAAGGTGCTTAAGGTGCTTGACGTGCTTAAAGTGCTTAAGGTTGTGGCGTTCGACACCTTAAGCACGCCAGGTGCCTGACGTGCTTAAAGTGCTTAAGGAGTCGAACGCCACAACCGTAAGCACTTTACAGCGCGTCAGGCACCTTAAGCACTTTCATCCATAATCCCACCGCATGACGTCCTCCGCACTCTGGACACCTTCGCCTGAATTTCGCGCGCGCGCGGCGCTGACGCGTTATATGCGCTGGCTGGCGCGGCAGCGCGGCTTGAAGTTTGCGGACTACGATGCGCTGTGGCGCTGGTCGGTGCAAAACATCGATGGGTTTTGGGCGTCGATTTGGGAGTACTACGACGTGCGCGCAAAGTCGCCCTATCAGGCTGTGCTGGGTTCGCGCGCGATGCCGGGCGCGAACTGGTTTCCTGGCGCCACGCTCAATTTTGCCGAGCACGTGCTGCGTCAACCAGATTCGGACGAGCCCGCGCTGATCTTTCAGAGCGAGACGCGCGGGCTTGACGCGCAAATCACCGTGTCGTGGACACAACTCAAGCGGCAGGTCAATCAGGTCGCCGCCGCGCTGCGCGCGATGGGCGTCGGGCAGGGCGACCGGGTCGCAGCCTATTTGCCAAACATTCCGGAAGCCGTCATTGCATTTTTGGCCTGCGCCAGCATCGGCGCGATCTGGTCGAGTTGTTCGCCGGATATGGGTGCGACGGCGGTGCTCGACCGCTTCAAGCAAATCGAACCCAAGGTGCTGTTTGCGATCGACGGCTATCTCTACAACGGCAAAACAATCGACCGTCGCGATACCGTCACGCAGCTGGTGACCGAGCTGCCCTCTGTTGCCGCGACCGTGCATGTCTCGTATCTGGGGCTGGCGCGCCGGCGCACACATTCGGCCCTGAGCTATGGCTGGGTCGATCTGATCGAAAACGACGCGCCGGTTCAATCGCCCGTGGCGGTGCCGTTCTCGCACCCGCTGTGGGTGCTGTATTCATCCGGCACGACCGGGCTGCCAAAACCCATTGTGCAATCGCACGGCGGCATCTTGCTCGAGCATCTCAAGACGATCAACCTGCAGTGCGATTTGCAGGCCGGCGACCGGTTGTTTTGGTTCACCACGACCGGCTGGATGATGTGGAACTTTGTCGTTGGCGGGCTGTTGTGCGGCGTGACGGCGGTGCTATATGACGGTTCACCCGGGTTGGACGGCATGCGCGTGCTGTGGCGGCTGGCCGCGAGCGCGCGCGTCACGTTGTTTGGGGTGAGCGCGGCGTATATCAGCGCCTGCATGCAGGCGGGTGTGTCGCCATCTCAGTTTGATCTGAGCGCGCTGCGCGCGGTCGGTTCAACCGGCTCACCGCTGACCGAGGAGGGCTTTGACTGGATCTACGACCGCGTCAAACGCGATGTGTGGCTGGTCTCGCTGAGCGGCGGCACGGATGTGTGCACGGCGTTTGTGGGCGGCTGCGCGCTGCGGCCGGTCTATCGCGGCGAGATCCAATGCCGCGCCTTGGGCGCCGATGTGCAGGCGTTTGACGACGCAGGCGTGGCGTTGCAGGACGCGGTTGGCGAGTTGGTTGTGTGCCAGCCGATGCCCTCGATGCCGGTGTTACTTCTGGAACGATCTGAACATGCAGCGCTATCGCGAGAGCTATTTTGACATGTATCCAGGTATCTGGCGCCACGGGGACTGGGTGCGCATCACGCCGCACGACGGGCTGGTGATCTACGGCCGCAGCGACGCCACGATTAATCGGCAGGGCGTGCGTATCGGCACCAGCGAGATTTATCGCGTCGTCGAGGCGTTGCCGGAAGTGATCGATTCGCTGATCGTCGATCTCGAAGTGCTCAATCGTCCGAGCTACATGCCGCTATTTGTGGTGCTGCGCGACGGGCTGACGCTCGACGACGCGCTTGTGACGCGCATCAAAGCGGCGATTCGGGCCGCGCTTTCGGCGCGCCAGGTGCCGGACGAGATCCTGCAGATTGGCGCCGTGCCACGCACACTCAATGGCAAAAAGCTTGAAGTGCCGGTGAAAAAAATCCTGCTCGGCGCGGCGGTCGAAAGCGCGGTGACGCTGGGCTCGGTGGCCAATCCAGCGGCGCTGACATATTTTGCCGAGTTCGCGCGCAACAGCCATCGGCGGGAAGGAGCCCCTTAATTCTTCTTCCCGCCGTCCGCCGTCCTGCGATTTTGCGAGAAACCGCGGGATATGAATAGCGTGCCACAGCCGATGGCGTTTGTACCTGACACTGGCTGACACAGTTGTCAGGTTCGAGGAGAAGCCGAGGATAAGCCCGGCATATGCCGGGCTTATCCTCGCGAGTTATTGGGGAAACGCAGATCTTGCAAGAATTTTGCTGTGCCTACGAGGCCACGCGCTGCATCTGGCGCGTCATCCACAGCGCGGCGCCGGCAATCAGCAAAAACACGATCGCCAGCGGGAACGGGAACCCGGTGCCGAGGAAGGCCAGGTGGCTGCCAATCGCGCCGAGCATCGTTACTGCGATCGCCGCCGCGCCATACAGCGCGGTGCGTGGGATCAGCGTCAATACGCCGCCCACCAGCTCAAGCGCGCCAGTCACATAGCGCAACCAGGGTTCTGCGCCCAACGCGCTAAAGGTCTGTATCGCGCTGGCGTCGCCGGTTAGTTTTGGGATCGAGAAAAAGATCATCCCGACGCCAAGAAGAATACGCAATACCCACCAGATAATTGTTTTTGAATTCATTATGTCGCTCCTGATTTTGTAGTTGCACATCATAATAAGGGGGTCTGACGCGCGCCATAGACAATGCATCCGAAATGTAACAAAAAACTTACGTGGGTATCGCTACCCTCGCCTTATGTCACCGCCCGCCCACGCGAGCGCAGCAGCCGCACCAACGCCAAAAACGAGTGCGGCCGCGCGCCGCGCTTCATATTTGCCGCACCGATCTCAAACGCTTTCCGCCACAGTTCAAAACAGGTCCGATAGGCGTCGAGCGCCGAATATTTTGGGTCATACATGCTGGTCGCTTCGGACGAGACGCCGTTGAGCTCTATCACCTTGAAACCCTCGCCGCGCCTAAACGCCTCGATATCCGGCGTGCGGATGTCGTATCGACCAAAGTAAAAACCAGCGTAGCGCAGGCTGATCCGATCGATCGCGGCTTCGAGCGCCGGCGTAGCCAGATGCGTGCCATCCAAAAAGATTGACCCTTTGCTGTGTGTGCCAAGCTCCACCAGCTGCACCGCTTCACCTTTTGGAATGACCTGCTCGGCCCGTTCGCCCTGCACATCGATGTAGTGTTGCGCCATCGCCACCGCGCGCGGGTCGTCGTAGATCAGCTGCGCCAGCGTGCGCGCGCCGTCGCCGGTCAGCACCGGCATGCGTTTGTCGGTGATGCGGTAAATGCGTCCGTGCTGCTGATCCGGATGCCGGATGTAAAACACGCCAAATTCATGGCCGGGCACATACGCCTGCACAATCGTGTCGTCGTCGGCTGCGGCCAGATGCCGTTCGACATCGGCATCGCCGCGCGCAATGCTCACGCCGCTGCCGCGCTCACCGCGGTTTGGCTTTAACACGATGGGGTAGCTCAGACCAGCGCGCCGCATAAAGTCGCGCACACGCTGTGCGCGCGTTGGCAACGGCTCGCACAGCGGCACGAGCTCGGCGCGCGCCACCCAGGCGCCGTCGTCGTTGAGCCCGCGCAAGATGTCGATTTTAGACTCACCCACGATGCCGCTCGCCGGCATAGCCGGGTTGGCTGCGGTAAACGCAAACCCGCGGTGCTTGATAGCCAGCCAGAGCACATAGGCGATCACCGGCGGCGTAAACAGCCACAGCGGCCAGAACTCCCACTGCGTCCAGCGCGTCACAAAACCCACGAACGCGCGCCGGCCACGGCGGGTCGCCAGCGTGCGGGTCAGCGTCAACAGCGCATACAGACCCAGCGCCGCCAGCAGCAGGTTCCACAGCACGCTGCCCATCAGCAGCCGTTCGACAAACGCCGCGCCGAGCAACATGGCCGCGCCGACCAGCAGCGGCGCCCAGATCGCTGCGGCCGTCGCCAGACACAGCACCATCCACCCCGGCCGTGCGCTAAACAACCCGGCCGCAAAATATGTCGCCACGCGCGAACCCGGAATAAACCGGCTGATAAAAATCGCCGCGGTCTCTCGTTTGACAAACCAGCGCCCGCTGCGCTCGACGCTGGCCGGGTTGATCAGCCAGCGCAATGGCGCGCGGTTGAGCGCCGGCCGCCCAAGCCAGCGCCCGGCCAGCAGCGTCAGCACATCGCCGATAAAAATGCCGGCGAAACACGCCATCGCCGCGGTTGCAAAGTCGATGCGGCCCTGCGCCGCCAGCACGCCGGCGCTGATGCAGGCCAGGTCTTCGCTGACGAACGTGGCCACGGCCAATAGCAGCGCGGTGGCGAACAATGCCACGCCGACCATTTTGGGCAGCGTGGTCACATCGAGCGGCAACCGTGCCGCGGCGATCCGCGTCGGCTCGGCCTGCGCGCGCGTGGTGGCGGTGCCGGCTTCGACCTGGTCGAAGAACGGCAGCAACGCTGACGCGGTGCGCTGTGGCGCTTCAAACACCATGAAATGGCTGGACTCGATGAGATCTAGCTTGGCCTGTGGCACCAGCCGGGCGTGTTCGAGCGCGGCTTCGTAGGGCACCAGCGGGTCTTCGCGGCCCTGGAAGATCAGCATCGGCGCCTGATAGTTGAGCATGGCTGCGCGCAACGGGCGTTGATCGCTGTCGTAGAAGTTGCGCGTAAATGTGAGCGGGTTTGGCAGCGTGCCAAAATGTGGGATGCCATGAAACAGCACCCACAGCGCGCCGTGCTGCAGGCCGTGCACCGCGTGATTGAGGTGATAGTCGCCGAGCAGCTCGAACTCCTGCGCGCCGATCGCCGACAGCATCACAATCGACCGCACGCGCGCGGGCGCGATTTCAGCCATGCTCAGCACTACGCCGCCACCCATGCTAAACCCAACCAGATGCGCGCGCTTGATCGCGAGCGCGTCCATCAGCTCCAGCACATAGCGCGCGTGCGCTCGAAACGAGTAGTCCGGCACATCGCTGCTCGAGTTGCCAAACCCCGGCAAATCGATGCTGATGACACGGTAGCGCTGACGCAGAAGTGGCTCAAGCCCCGCAAAGTTGCTGGCGCTGCCCGGGCTGCCGTGCAACAGCAGCACGACCGGCGCCGTCGCTGTCGGCCCACCATCGTTGTACGCAATCGTCACCGTCTGCGCCCGCGTTGCGCCGGACGAATCGACAGCGGCGACGCGCACGCTGCTCCGCGCGCCGGGCTCGTAAAACGGCGGGGGACGCAGCACTTGATAGAGGTGCGACGCCAATAGCAATAGCCCCCAGATGATCAACACGCTGCGGCGTTTTGAAAACCGGCGTGGCGCGGGCTGCGGTGAGGCGTTCATCGTCAACGCGCTTTCTGCGCGGGTTTGATCGTGACCCGAAACGGCGCGCTGGCGCTGTTCGTGCACAACGCCTGCGGGCTGTATTCAAACGACAGTTCGTCCGGCCGCACCCGAATATGCGAGAAGCTGACGGTGTGCGCGTCTGAGCGCTCCATGCACGGCCCATACGCCGCTCGGCCGGGCTCCTGCGTGGCGTGAAATGTGCGCAGCGCCTCCGGGGTGGGGTGATCACCGCCGATCCGCTGCAGCAGATCGCGCCGATACGTCAGCGCCTGCGCGGTGTCATACGACGATGACGACACCGGCATCAGCCCGTCAGCGTCCGGATCGACTGTGTAGTCGCGCCCATTCCACTCCATCAGGAGCGCCGGCAGTTCCGGCGCGAGCACGATCAGCGTAAACGGCTGAAAGCGATTGAGTTCGAGCGATTCGACGCGTGAGCGCGCGTCTTCTGGCGTGCGTGAATCGAGCAGGTTCTTGACGAGGATGCCGCGGCTGATGAAGGGCTCGACCGTCGGATGCGGCACGACCGGGCCGCCCATATCCTGATAGCGGTTGAGCAGGCCGATCGATATGCCAAATGCATTGACGCCAAGCCAGGTGCCGCCGGCATCGGCGTCGATGGGCGCCAGATAGCGCGCGCCGTTGCGCACCAGCAAACGCGGCAGCAGCGCCGGCTTTGCGCGACCATTGTTCGTCGCGGTTAAACATCAGGTCGTAGCCGCCTGCGCAGCGGACCCAGGAGCACGTGCACATGGTTAGCCCTCACCCTGCATTTTTTGCCAGTAGTCCAGCGTCGATGGCGCCACGCCAAAGCCCGGGTCGACCTCGATCCCCTGCGCCTTGAGGCTGTAGGTGATCAGCGCGTAGTGGTGCAACGTGTGCCCGACCAGCGATTGGAGTTCGCGTTTGACCGTGCTCTGGCTATACGCGTCCGGGTCGTCGCTGCTGTCAGCGACATCGACCTTGACGCGCACCGGCGCGGCCAGATCGTCAATCGCGCGCAGCCGCTCGATGACGCTGTCGATGTAATCGAGCGCCACGCCGCGGCTTTGTTCGACCGTGCGATCGCGCGTGCGGCGGTCGTAATCGATCTGGCCGCCTGGCAAGCCGTCAAAAAAGAGCGCGTAAAAATCGAGCGCATGGCGCAGATGCACGCCGATCGCCGAGCGCGGCCCAAACATCGGCGCGCAGTAAGTTTTATCGTCCAGCCGATCCAGCAGTTGCGCGGCCTGTTTTAGGACATGGATGTTCGCTGCGGTGAATTCGTTTGTGCGCGTTGCTTCCATAGGTGTTCAAGTCGTTGCTGATCTTGTGCCGCGGTGGTTTCATCCACCACAGGCTCGAACAGCGCTGAAACGCCGGCATGCAGTGCGCGCGCCAGCGATTTGCGATTGCCATCCAGTATCGGCGATTTGCCGAACCGCAGTATGGCGTCAAAAGCTGAAAGGCTAAAAAGATCGCGCAGATGTTCGGTGAATTCCATTTCGCCCCACCAGCATGCGCTCAGGTGCGCCGGTAGCTTCGCCCGCGCGGGTGCGATAGGTGAGCGCGGCGTAGTGCACCGGGATGCCGAGCCGCGCGACCGATGCAAGCAGCGCCGGGTGAAACGGCGCCACGCGCGCACCCATGCTGCTGGTGCCCTCCGGGAAGAGCGCCACGCTCTGACCGGCGCCCAGTGCGGCCGCAATGCACTCAGACACGCGCGTCACATCGCCGATGTTCTCGCGGTCGACAAAGATCGCGCCAAGATCCGCCGTCATGCGGCCAAGCAGCGGCCAACGGGCCACCTCTTTTTTTGCCACAAACGCGCAGCCGCAGGCGCTGGCGATCATCGGGATGTCGAGATAGCTGAGATGGTTTGTGACCAGCAGGAACGGCGCGGCTGGCAGCGGGCCTTCGATCTGCACGTGCATGCCGATCACATGGGCGACATCGCGCGCCCAGCCCGTCAGTATGCGGTTGCGCCAGGCGATCGCTTTGCCGCCTGAATGCGATGGCGCTCCCAGCCGCCACAGCCCGTGCCAGCGCAGCATCGCCGCGAGAAACGCGCGGTCTTGATCGCTCTCACATCAGTGCCTTCCAAAAAAATGCTGCGTTGACGCGTTGGTGTCTTCCCGGTCAAACAGCACCAGATAGTCGATGGTATGAAAGTCGCGGTCGATCGCCGGCGGTCCGCACACTTTTGCGCCGAAGCGCAGATAGGCCCGAAAGAGCTTGGGGATGCGCGCGTCGATCGGCGCGTCCAGCACGAACCCGGGCGGATAGCACGCGCAGGTGGGTTGGGGCAGGGTGCGAATTTCGGGATGCATGGCGCCCTCGCGTTGCAGGGTGTCCGCGACCTGCGCGCCCACCCGCGCGTCTTGCGATGCCAGCGAGCAGCAGCCAAACAGATAGCGTTTGTTCATTGCCAGCATGTAGGCGGCGATGCCGGACCACAGCAGAAAAAGCACCTGTGGCGACCGATGGTCTTTTGCGATACAGGCGCGCCCAAGCTCGACGCCCTGTCCGAGCACCGCGGCCGGCAGCTGGTCGAGCTGAAACTCGTTGTTCGAGTACCAGCCGAACAGCGCGTTCTCGGCGATCTGCAGCCGATAGGTGCCCACGATGGCGTTTGTGCACCTGTTGACCACAACCATGTGATGGCACACATCGTCGAACTGATCCTGATCGCGGCCGGTCAAAAACGATTCAGACAGGCCTTCTCCGAGTTCCATATTGAAGACAGAAAACCGCAGCCTCATCACATCGTCGCGCTCAGCGGGCGATGTCACAAATCGCAGCTGATAATCGCCGTCGTCTATGACAATCGGTGGCGCAGGTTTGATACCGACGTGCGTTGACGCGGCATGGGACGGCCGTACTGTCGCAGGCTTGTATTCAGGCATCATGGTATGGACATTAACATGCCGATGTTACGAATTAATTCCGACCAAAAAACCAACCACGGATAGCCGCAGGCACTGCCTGCGGGCAATCACGCGCCGCCCCCGCAAGCGGTGCCTGCGGCTATCCATGCTGTGTACAAGCAAACCGTCCTGATGTTACGCAAACATCAGGACGGTTGTCCTCAGATCAATTGACTATGGTGGCCGGTAGTAATTAACCGGCCTCGCCTTCTTGTTTCGGCACGAGTCCCTGTTCAACGGCATACAACGCCGCTTTTGTGCGGTTTGCAAGATGCAACTTGTCGAGAATACTGCCGACATGCGTTGTTACAGTGCGAATGGAAACCGACATCTTTTCAGCAATCTCGCGGTTTGAATGACCATGTGCAATGTATTGCAGCACTTCGAGCTCGCGCGGAGTGAGGGGCGCATCGGTGCGGTGGCGCTCCGGTGGGCGCTTGATCTCGTACATCAGCTTGCGCGCGATTGACGGGTTGAGCGCGCCTTCGCCGCGGAATACCGCGCGAACGGCTTCAAGCAACTGATCGGGCGGCGAGTCTTTTAGCAAAAATCCGACTGCGCCAGCTTTAATCGCCGCGAACACGTTGTCATCGTCCGAAAAGCTGGTCAGCACCAAAATTTGGGCGCCGGGCATCATTTCGGTGGTTTCTTTGATTGCCGCCAGGCCATCTTTGCCGGGCATCTTCAAATCCATGATGATGACATCGGGACGCAACTCGGCGATGCGTGCAACAGCTTCTTCGCCGTTGCTTGCTTCACCGATGATTTCCATGTCTTCTTGAGCGTTGATCGTGATGTTCAACCCACGTCGCACAATGGGATGATCGTCGGCAATGAGGACTCTGATTTTTCCATCCATAGATGGAGATATTATAGTGCGGGTTGCGGATTAAGGTGTACGACAACCTCCACAGTTGTACCCTCATTTATTGCTGACCGCACATTTACGGAGCCGCTAATTTGCCGCGCGCGCTCTTGCATCGTCAACGTGCCGACGCCGGTGGAAACATGCGCCATGTCATACCCGATGCCATCGTCTTCGATGAGCATGCGCACCACATCGTGTTCCAATCGAATATCGATGCCCACCGTCGTGGCGGCGGCGTGGCGCAGCGAGTTGTTGAGCGCTTCCTGCGCGATCTGAAATAGCTGTTCCTGCACATCGAGCGACAAGATTTCGAGGTTGCCCTCGGCGTGCATCGATGTCTTGATTTCGACGCGGCGTTCAACAGTTTCAAGCCGCTGGCGCAGCGCACCTTCCAGCCCTTCCTCTTCGAGAATCGGGGGCCGCAACTGGTGAATCAGCAAGCGCATCTCGCGCAACGCCTGTTGGCCCACTTCCACCAGCTGGCGAAAGCTGCCCGGCACATCGGTCAGCGCGTTTTTGCGCGCCATGGTGCCCCAGCCGTTCGCCAGCAGCGTCAGGCTGTAGAGCGACTGTGTGACGGAATCGTGCAGCTCGCGCGCCAGACGCTGGCGTTCGATGCTGACGGCGACTTCTTTGGCCTGCTCATACAGGCGCGAGTTTTCGAGCGCACCGGCCACGTCGGCGGCGATGTTTTCAAACAACGAGAGCTCGGTGTCGGTGAAGCGCCGGCCGGATTGCTGGCTGGTGACCGCCAGGCATCCGATCACATCGCCGCGCACCTTGAGCGGCACCAGCATCAGCGAGTTGACCAGTGGGTGCAGCAGCGGGCCGCGGATGCCGCGAACGTTCTCCTGCGTCGTCACATTTTCGACGATGACCGGCTCGCCCAGGTTCGCCGAGTGTCGGATTGCCGGCACATCAAGCGGTTCGACACCGCGCGCCAGCATGCCGCGCATGTTGTGCTTTTCAATAAACGTTTGCAGCGCCGGGCTCTGGATCAGCTGCGCGTCGGGTGAAAACAAATAGCAGCCGCTTGCGTTAAACAGCTGGGTCACCGAGTCGCACACCATGTCCAGCGCGGAGGGCAGGTCGGTGATCGTGGTGACGTCTTGTGAAATGCGGTGCAGCACGTTTAGATCGCGCACGCGGCTTTGCAACGACTCTTCGGCCTGTTTGCGCACGCTGACTTCGCGCGCCAGCTTGACGTTGGCTTCACGCAGTTCCGACGTCTTTTCAGCCACGCGGTTTTCAAGCTTGTCCTGCGCGTCGCGCAGATCGCTTTCGGCACGAATGATCTCGTCTGAAAACTGCACGGTGATTACCAGCACCAGCACCAGCAGCGCAAATTCATATAGCGACACCGCCGCAATCGAAAGCATGGCGACGATCAGATCGTGCGTCGCGGTGACTGCGATCAGAAAGGCCACGCCGCCCAGGATCAGCGCAGCGCGCTGATTGCCGCCGATGTGCTGTTGCACGCAGGCATAGACCGTGTAGACAAAAACGCCAAGCGGGAAGAGCGCGTAGAAGAGTCCGGTCGGTGCTGCGGCGGACTTGGCCAGAAAGATCGGCTCGCCCCAGGGCAGCACATGCGCGTCGACCACGTGCACGTTTGAGAAGAGCATGCCGAATGGCATGAGCGTGTTGATGATGATCAGCAGCAGCGCAAAGCCGGTCCATCCGATCAAAAACTTGTTTTGCCGCAAACCAGTGTAGCGCGAGGTGAACCAGAGCATCATCGCGCCGATCATCAGCGCGAGCGTGAGCTGGGTTTTGAAGAGCGCGGAATGGGCCTCAATGTCGGCCGTGTGATAGGTCAACAGCTGGGCGATATCTTTGAGCGCGATCAGCAGGCACATCACCGCAAAGGTTAGCTGCAGCGCGGGTTGCTGTTTGCGCAAGGCAACAAACAAGGCGCTAAGCCCCGCGCTTATTGAAACGCCGGCCGCGATACTGAGCGCGATGGTGATGGGTGTAGGCATGTCGATCTGGCTGTGGACGCACCCCCAGTCTACCGAATAACTAAGTTTGTGGTCAAAAGCTTTGCCGGGGGTGATTCCCCCGCAAAACGATTGATCACGAACGTCGGGTGCTGGGAATGCCCGTCCAATAATGGTAATGCCGCGACCGGCGCTGCCAATTGAGGCAAATACTGAATTTCAAACGCCCAACAATCCGCAACTCCACATAGGATAAATCGTCAAAGGATTGGATCGGCGTGATTTGTGCAAGGAATCACCAAAATTCCGTCAGATTGCTTATGAAAAGTTGCAGAAGAATGACGGTGGGGGGAGAAAGTGCTTAAGCACTTTCTTCCCTCACCTTGCTGTTTTCAGCTTGGGGTGGTAAACCTGTAGCCTCATATGAACGACGCCCCCTTTATCCTGTGCGAAAACCTAGTCAAAATCCACAAGGTTGCAAACTTGGAAGTGGTGGCGTTGCAAGGGCTGGATTTATCCGTTTCGAAAGGCGAACTGCTTGGCAATTATCGGCTCGAGCGGCAGCGGTAAATCGACATTGCTCAATGTTCTGGGCGGGCTGGATCGGCCGAGCGCGGGCAAGGCCATGGTGGGCGGATACGATTTGCTCAAGATGAGCGGCCACAAGCTCAACGAGTATCGGCGAACGCGGGTTGGGTTTGTCTGGCAGCAGGGCGGGCGCAACATGGTGCCGTATCTCACCGCGCAACAAAACGTCGAGTTGCCGGCGTTGCTGGCCGGGCGCTCAGCGCGTGTTCGCCGCCAGGCGCGCCGCCGAGATGCTTGAAGCCGTCGGGCTCAGCCATCGCCGCAACCACACGATCCACGGCATGTCCGGCGGCGAACAACAGCGCACCGCCATCGCCATCGCGCTTGCCAATGCGCCTCCGTTGCTGCTCGCCGATGAGCCGACCGGCGAGCTCGACTCCAACACCGCGCTGATGATCTACGCGCTCTTTCGCTCGATCCGCGATCGGTTTGGCGTGACCGTCGTCATCGTCAGCCACGACCGCGAAATCGCGACGCATGTCGACCGCGTCGTCGGCATTCAAGACGGCAAGGTCGCGACCGAGATCGGCGTTCACACCGGCGGCCTGACGCGCACGGTGCTGGACTCAGCCGGCCGGCTGCAAATTCCCAAAGTCATGCGCGAGCAGTATGGCATCGGCCAACGCGTCACGGTCGAATCAACCGAGGCCGGCATTCTGGTCAAACCGATCGACGAGTAGGCGATCTCTATGTCACAGTCACAAAACACCGCGGCGGTCATCGCCGAAAATGTCACGCGTATTTATGGCTCCGGCGAAAGCGCGGTGCGCGCGCTCAATGGCGTCAATCTGACCATTCAACGCGGCGAGTGGGTCGGCATCAAAGGCCGCAGCGGCAGCGGCAAAACGACGTTGCTCAACTGCGTCAGCGGACTCGATCGCCCGACGATCGGCAGCGTGATCTGTTTTGGCCGCGACATCAGCAAGTTCAGCGATGCCCAGATGACCGCGTGGCGGCGCACCGATGTGAGCTTTATCTTTCAGTCATTTGCGCTGATGCCGACGCTCTCGGCGCTCGAAAATGTCGATCTGCCGTTGCGCATCGCCGGCACCAAGCAGCGCCGCAACCGGGCAAAGGACTGTCTGGAGATGGTGGGCATGACGAAGTGGGCGGATCACCGGCCATATGAAATGTCCGGTGGCCAGCAACAGCGCGTGGCTCTGGCGCGCGCGCTCGCAAACGCGCCCAAGCTGCTCATCGCCGACGAGCCGACCGGCGAACTTGACACCACAACCAGCAAGGAAATTCTGGCGTTGCTGCGCCGCATCGTGATCAGCGAGAGCGTGACTGTGGTGATGTCATCGCACGACCCGCTGGCGTTGTCGAGCACCGACCGCGTGGTTGAATTGCGCGACGGCATGGTGGGGTAGGGGTAAGGCATTTGCCATAGAGCCGCGCCTGCAGAGGCTTAGCAGCAAATGCTTTACCCCTACCCACCACCCAATTTCACAACCTCGAACACGCGCAACCGGCGCAAGAAGATCAGGCTGCCCATGATGACGGCCAGCAGGGCAATCGACAGCGCCAGATAAAACAACAGCGTGTCCTGCCAGGCCAGCCGCACAAAGAATGCCGGCACGCTGGTCAGCAGCGAGCCGCCGAGCTGCAGGAATGGCACGAATAGCGTGCTGACGAGCACGCCCAGCCCGCCGCCGATCAGCGCGCCGAGCAGCACGACAAACGTCTGGATAAAGATCACATACAGCGCCATTTGTCCGCCGGACAAACCCATGGCACGCATGACGCCGATTTCGATGGAGCGGCGCCGGAACGAGAGCAATGCATACACCGCGAATCCGGTTAGCGTAAGCACGGTGATAAACACAAAGCTGGCGCTGAGCATGCCAAACATGCCCTGCCGCTCCGGTCGCGACTGTTCCTTGAAGATGATCTCTTTCTTGTCGCGCAGGTCTTTGACCAGATACTCGTGTTGTGTGGTGGCAAGCGTGGCGATCTCACGACCGTCGGCGCCTGGGTCCGTGTCGAGCAACACGTTGTAGGGCACTTCCTTGCCCAGCGTTTCGAAAGTGTAGGCGATGTCGGTGACAAATCCAGAGCCGGAATCGTCGGCGCCCGCGATCGGAAAGTGCACAAAGTTGCCGCGCACGGTGTAGGTCAGATACACCGGCACCGGGTCTTCGATAAACTTGAACACGATCTGATCACCGACACGCAGGCCGTTGTCGTTCAAAAACTTGCGCGATCCGAGCAAGCCATCGCGCGAGGCGCCGAGCGCGTTCATCAGCCCGCCAAAGCTTTGTGATGCGTAATCTGAGCGGAAGGCGTTTTGCGCAATCTGGTGAAATGCGCGGCGATCGACGGCATACAGCGAATAGCGCGTCTGCTCGTCGTAACGCTGAGTTTGTGGCACCACGGGAATCTCGGCCACGCGCGCAAAACCGCGCACACCGGCGATCCTGCTGTGATCTTCAACGGGCGGCATGTTAAACAATTCTGGTTTGTTCTCGTCCTCCGGCCGCGGCGAGGAAAACGGGCTGGCAGGCGGTTTGAGCGATTCGCCGCCTTCGATCAAATACGTGTTGGCGCCGACCGTCAGCAGCGTGGAATCGATGAGGTGTTGATCGAGCGTGCGCGCGGCCGATGCGCCAAAGATGGCCACACCGAGCGTAAAGATCAGCAGCACCAGCGGCGCAATATAGTCGCCTGGCGAGCGCGCCAGTTCGCGCAGCGCCAGAAAGATCGGCAGCGCCGGGCCGCGCGTGACATCGGGCAGGCCGATCACGCGCGCAAAGAATCCAACGATATACGGCATGAGGCGCGCGGCCAGCAAGCCGAGTGCGGTGACTGTGAGCACCGGGATCAAAAAGCGCACCGGGTCGCGGAATGGGTCTTCACTGGCCGTCAAGCGCGCCACGGTCGCGCCAAAATCGCCGGCGCGCTCCAACTGCGCCGTGACCGACGCCAGGCTGCCGCGCTGGCGCAGCTGGATAAAGCCGTAGACGCACGGGATCAGCAACAAAAAGTCCAGATAGATGCGCTGCCAGAACGGTTTGCGGTTGTTGCGGGCGCGGCTGGTGCCGTGCACCAGAATGTTGCGTCCGGCCACGCCAAACACCGGCAGCATCACGATAAACGTGCCGGCAACGGCCGCCCCGATGGCGGTGCGCAGGACCGGGCCGGTCACGCGCATGACCGCGCGGAACGTGTCCGGATTAAACGAAAAGTCAAGAAACGAGCGCGTGTTTGCGATCAATCCGGCCACGCTCAGGCCGAGCGGCAACCCGATCGCGAACGCCAGCACGCCCATGATCACGCTCTGCAGCAGATACAACAGAAAGATATCAAAGGTCGACGAGCCGCGGCTTTGCAAAATCGCAAGCTCTGATTCCTGCTGGCGCACCACCATGCCGGCGATCAACGCCAGAAAATAGACCACCATGGCGAACGCCGGCATGCTGAACACGGTCAGCACCAGGTTTAGCTCCTGTGCCGCGGTGCGGTATTCAATCAGCGAGTCGATCACGCGCGAGCGCAGGTTCAACGACTTTTCAAACTGAAAGGCCTCGCGCTTGAACGTGGTCGGCGGCATTTAGCAGCGGATCGACTGCGTCGACCGACAGCGCGTTGGCATTCAGCTGCACATTCCAAAGCGCGAGCGACACCACGTTTGGATACACCTTCATCACGCGCTCGCGCAGATCGGATTCTCGGATAACCAGCGAGTCGCGCAGACTGACTGGCCGCAGCGTCCAGAAATCCGCATTCGGGTTTTTGGCCGTCCAGACACCGGAAATCTGCACTTCCAGCGGCAGATAACGTTCGACCGACGTGGTTGTATTGTTGTCGCCGTTGATTGCTTCACGGTAGCTGATGGCCACGGTAAACACATCGCCCGGCGCAATGCCATATTTGTTCGCCATGCCGCGTTCGATCATGGCCTGCAGGATCTCAGTCGGCTTTGTGACGGCCGGGTATCCGCCGACGTCGTAGTTGACCTGGTTTTCGATGCCGTCGATCACATCAAACGTGCCGATATACAGATAGGGCGTCTCGAGCGTCTTGTTGCGTTCAAACAAAGACGCCGATTCGGACTTTGCCTGCTTGTATTTCGAGATGGTCGGGCCGGAGGGATAGACGCGATACTGCTCGGTCGACACTGTGCGGTTTACCGCGAGCACCTCAAGCGGCAGCCGGCCACTGACGCGCTCGTTGACAAACGCGTTGAGCGCGTCGTAGCGCTCGCCGCTGGCTTTGACGCCATCCAGGCTGATAAAGGTGAACAACATGCCGAACGTGTCGCGCGGCGATGAACCGCTGGACGAGTCGCCGGCGATGCCAACCTGTTGCAGCCGCTGGCGCAGCACGTTGGCCTGCGCGACATTGACATAGGCCGGGATCGCCACAGCCAGCGCCACAGCCAGCGACATGCCCAGCAGCATGCACGCTGACAGCGCGCGCTGATGCACCAATCTGCGCAGGGCCAGTGTCAGCAGCGAAAAGAAGCGAAGAATGTAGGACATTGGTAGATTACAGAACACAGAACACAGAACACAGATTACAGACTACGTTTGGCGCACAAAATCACAGCGTCAACCCATGTCTGTAATCTGTATTCTGTGTTCTGTAATCTTCTTTACGGCGCTGCAACGATCTCGCCTTCTTTCAAACCATCGACGATTTCGACGCGGTCGGTGCTTTCCAGCCCAACCTTTACATCGACGCGGCGTTCTTTGCCATCACTTTCTCGAACGACCACGAAGCGGCGCGAGCGAAATGTGCGCAGCGCGTTTGGCGGAATCCACAGCACGTTGTTGCGTTGCGCGGTGTAGGTTGAAATCCGAGCAATCTCACCGGATTCGAGTTCTGTGCCTTCCGGCACCTGGATCCGCACCGCGCGCGCGCGGCTGGGCTGGCCGGAATTCGCCTCATTACCGATGATGGGCACGCGTGCGATTGAGCCGGGCAGCGGTTGCGAACCGATCGTGACAAACGACACCGTCACCGGCTGGCCCACGCTGATCTCGGCCAGCTGGATGTCGGAAGGCGCCCCAACAAGCTCAAGGTCGCCGGGTTTTGCGATCACCATCAAGGGCGCCAGCGCCGCCACGTTTTCGCCAACGCGCGCCGAGATCAGACCGACCTCGCCGTCAAACGGCGCGATCAACGATCCATTGCCGATTTTCTTTTGGATGTTCTCGATTCTGATTCGGATGCCTTCAATTTCGGCGATCTGGGCCGGATCGAAGTTGCGCGTGATCTTGCGGATCTGAATTTCCTGGCGGGTCACATCCGCTGCCAGCGAACGCGCCTCAAGCTCGAGCGTGCGCGCATTGCGCTCCGCGTCGCTCAGCCCGGCCAGAATACGCTCGCGCTCCAACTCGGCTTCCTCAAGCACGCGCTGCGCGTTGTCGGCGCCGGCCTGGTCAAACTGGTCGCGCGCATTTTTGATCGAGTTCTGGATGTCGAGAATTTTGCGCTCGATGCGTTTGAGGTCATTCAATATGAGGCCGTTTGCGCCAATGCGGCTGCGCGCGGCTTCATAGCGGGTGCGAGCCTGATCCAGATCGAGCTGCGCCAGCTGGAGCGTGTCGCTATACGCTTCGACTGTGTTCGAGAGCGTGCTTTGTGCTGTGCGCAACCGCAGCGTTTCCTGCTCGAGTTCTTGCTTGAGATCGCTCAGATCAAGCTCGGCCAGCACATCGCCCTGTTTGACGAGGTCGCCTTCCTTGACGTTGAGCTTAAAAATCCGGCCATCCGTCTGAAACGACAGCTGTTCGGATGACGCAGGTTGCACGCGCGCGCTGAACTCAACGCCGCGCGCGACCAGGCCGCGCTGCACGGTGTAGGTTGGCGCTGCCGGTGTCGGAAGATCCGGGATCGGCGTCGGGTTGGCCGGCGGCGCGCTTGAGCAGGCGGCCAGCATGGCCGTCGTTAGCAGCAGTGATGCAAATCGTGCGCTGAATGTGTAATTCAAGTTTCGTTTCCTTTGGCTGTCTGTCTCCGCAGAGGAGGTCCGAGTCTATCCGGTGGCGAGCCTATTGTCAAAAAGACGCTATCTCCACCGGCGCCTATCACATAGAATCATTTTGAACTGCATATGTCACAAATTGATCGAACTTCCCTGCGCACTGCGCTGACCGCTGAACAAGCACTTTTTGAGCAACATGCACCCGCGATCCCGCGCGCTGTTTGCGCAGGCTGGCGTCAACCTGCTCGGTGGCGTGCCGATGAACTGGATGACCCGCTGGCCGGGCGCCTTTCCACTCTTCGTCTCGGATGCGAAAGGCGCACACCTTCGCGATGTGGATGGTATTGACTATATCGACTTTTGCTTAGGGGATACTGGGGCGATGACCGGCCATGCGCCGGACGCGGCGGTCGCCGCCATTGCTGGGCGCGCCGCGCTGGGCAGCACCTTGATGCTGCCGACCGAAGATGCAATCTGGGTTGGCGCCGAACTTGCGCGCCGCTTTGGCCTGCCGAGCTGGCAGTTTGCGCTGACCGCAACTGACGCAAACCGCTTTGCAATCCGGCTGGCGCGCCAGATCACCGGCCGCAATCTGATCCTGGTGTTCAACTATTGCTATCACGGATCGGTCGATGAGACGTTTGTCGTGTTGAACGAGCACGGCGCGCCGGTGCCACGGCCGGGCAACATCGGCATGCCGGTGAATCCAGCGTTGACCACGCGCGTGATCGAGTTCAACGACCTGCGCGCGCTCGAAGCCGCGTTGGCCTCGCGCGATGTGGCGTGCGTGCTGGCCGAGCCTGCCCTGACCAACATCGGCATCGTGCATCCGGACCCGGGTTATCACGCCGCGCTGCGCGAGATGACGCGCCGCACCGGCACGCTTCTTATCATCGATGAAACGCATACGATCTGCTGCGGGGAAGGCGGCTACACGCGTGCGCACGGCCTGCAGCCCGATCTGCTCACCATCGGCAAACCGATCGCCGGCGGGGTGCCGGCGGCGGTCTATGGCATGAGCGCCGAGATTGCGCAGCGCGTGCTTGCGCAGGCGGATCTGGAGCATGCCGACACCGGCGGCATCGGCGGCACGCTGGCTGGCAATGCGCTCTCGGTTGCCGCGATGCGCGCCACGCTCGAGCACGTGCTGACCGCGCGCAGCTTTGAGCACGCCATCCCGCTGGCGAAAGCCTGGACCGACGGCGTGCAAGCGACAATCGACGAACTTGCGCTGCCATGGCACGTGTCGCAGCTGGGTTGCCGCGCCGAATACTGGTTTGTCGCGCACCCGCCGCGCAACGGCGGCGAAGCCGCAGCATCAATCGATGTTGAGCTCGATGCGTATATGCATCTGGCCATGCTCAATCGGGGCATCCTGATGACGCCATTCCACAACATGGCGCTGATGTGCGCGGCCACGACGCAGGCTGATGTGGATTTGCACACGCGCGTGTTTCGGGAGGTGGTGGTAGCACTTCTCACTCCAAAAAGGCACCACAGATATTCTGTGTAATCTGTGAAATCTGTGGCGCCCCTTCCTGCTATCCTTCCCGTCATGTCAACCGTAACCGTCGCCGCGACCCAGATGGCGTGCAGCTGGGACCTCAAATCGAATGTCGATCGCGCCGAGTCGCTTGTTGTTGAAGCGGCCAAAAACGGCGCGCAGATTGTGCTGATTCAGGAGCTGTTTGCCACGCCGTATTTCTGCGTCGATCAGCTGCCAAAGCATTTCGAGCTGGCGCAACCGTTTAAAGACAACACACTGGTCAAGCGTTTTGCAAGGCTGGCAAAAAAACTAAACGTGGTGCTGCCGGTCTCGTTTTTTGAGCGGGCCAACCGCGCGTATTACAACAGTTGCGCCATCGTCGATGCGGATGGCGAGACGCTCGGTCTCTATCGAAAAAGTCATATTCCGGATGGCCCGGGCTACCAGGAAAAGTATTACTTCAACCCAGGTGATACCGGCTTTAAAGTCTGGAAGACAAAATACGCCACGATCGGCGTGGGCATCTGCTGGGACCAGTGGTTCCCCGAGTGCGCGCGCGCGATGGCGGTGATGGGCGCGGAGTTGTTGTTCTACCCGACTGCCATAGGCAGCGAGCCGCAGGACGCCAGCATCGACTCGCGCGATCACTGGCAGCGCACCATGCAGGGTCATGCCGCCGCCAACATGACGCCGCTGATCGCTTCAAACCGCATCGGCCGCGAAGAGGGCGAGACCGCCGGCATCACGTTCTATGGCTCCTCGTTTATCGCCGATCACACCGGCGCGAAAATTCAAGAAGCCAACCGCACCGATCAAGCCGTGCTGACTGCCAGCTTCGACCTGTCCGCGCTGCGCAACATGCGCGCCTCCTGGGGCTTCTTCCGCGACCGCCGCGCCGATCTGTATCAGGCGGTGATGACGTTGGATGGCGGGGAAGAATCCAGAGCCCAGAGTTCAGAATCCAGATAACAGTGGGGAGAGCACTTTGCAGTGTGCCTTGGCTCAACGCGCGAAATCTTGTCTCTGTTCCGTATTCTGGACTCTGGATTCTTTACTCTTTACTCTCTGTTCATCATCCACATCGAAAACCCGGCCAGAAACGCGCGGAAGCCAGCGAGATGTTCGGCGGGGAAGTCGTAGGCGGCGCTGTTTTCGAGGAGGCGTTCAAAGCAACCGAGCCAGATATCGCGCGCGCTTTGATCGATCGGGAAGGGCATGTGCCGCGCGCGCATCATCGGGTTGCCGTAGCGTTCGTGATACTGCGGTGGGCCGCCGAGCAGGCCAACAAAAAACGCAGCAGTCCGTTCGGCGCCGACTTTCATGTCCGCGCCAAACATGCCGCGGATCGGCGACTTTTCCAGCTCGGCGTAAAAGTCGTTGATCATGCGCACGATGTTGGTTTCACCCATGGCCGCAAATATCTCGCGGCTCGGCGCGGCAATGCTGCGGGGATCGATCGGCGGCACAAACATCAGGGCAAGTTGTTCTGTCGGTTGCGACGCTGCGAAATCAGTGCGCTTGCGACGATGATGACGATGGCTGCGCCAATCAAGCCGGCCAGGATAAACAACAGCAAGCGGCCGTTGGGGTCGAATCCAGGTGCCGGCTGGGTTACACCGACGCCGCTGTTGGCCGGGTTGGCTGCGACGATCGTGGCAGCTGGCACCGGTGCCGCATTATTTGCCGCAGTGTCGCCGGGCAGTTGCACGCGCACGGTAAACGGCACAATCTGCTCGTCGTTGATAAAGGCCAGATTGCCGGTCAGGCGGCTGCGCCGATTCGGATCCGCAATTGCGCGGCTGGCCCACTCGATGCCGGCATCGGTGCTGCCCAGCGCAAACAGAATCGCACGTTGCGGGTTGAACGGCGACTGCACAAATTGCAGATAACCCATGTTGTCGGTCGGCGCTACCCGGTTGCTCACGCCAACATTTGCCTCGCTGGCGATGTTGCTGCCCTTTTCGAACGGCGCCGGCAGGTTCGGAATCTGCGTCAGGAAGGGCAGCTCGGCGGCTTTGCCGATCACGATCAAGTTGCGCTCGTTGCTGAGCGTTTCCGGCACCTTGCTGGCCAGCGCCGCGCGCACATCGAGCGCGGTGTTGCTGGACTGGATGCCGAGCACGTAGGCCAGATCAGCCGCTGATTTCCAGGCAGCTGGGTCGCGCTCGGGCAACACGAACCCGACATTGCCGAGGTTGGATTCCTCGTTAAACGGCTTTAACAAACCGGCTAGATTGGCGCGCGTGGGCCGGGCCGGTTTCGAGCTAAAGCGCATAAACAACTGTGAATCGTCCTGGATCGACATCCAGATCGCGTCGAATGGCTGATTGCGTTCGTTGCTGCGCGTCGACAGCGTGCTTTGAATGGCAATCCGGTTGTTGCCCGGGCGCAGCGCGGCCTCCGGGATCGGCACGCGCGTGCGCGCGATGCGCGTCGATGCGTCCGAAAGACGCACGCTGCCGATCGCAATGTCGTTCAAAAAGATGTTGAGGTTTGAGCGATCGTAATCCAGCAACGCTGAGTGCACAAAGGCCAGCTCGATGTAGCCGTCGCCCACCAGCGAGACCGCATTGGGCGCGTTGAATTCGATAAAGAATGTGTTGCCGCCGAGGCCCTGCGCGCGTTGTGTGGCATAGCCGAGATCGGTGAAGCTGCGGGTGTCGGGCGGGGTTTCGGTATTTGCGCGCGGGCCGCCGGCATTGGCGATCACCGCGACCGAACGCTGTGTCTTTGGCCGCACCGCACCGCTGCTGACCGCGCGCCCGGCCTTGGCCACACCGACATCTGAATTGCCGCTCACGATCAACACCACACGTTCGCGGTTGTAGGGTGAAACGGCCAGCTGCACGATGCCGTCATCGGCGTTTGGCAGGTTGAACTTTCCGCTGCTGAGCGGTTCGGTCAGCTTTGTGATGCCGATGATCGGCAGACCGAAGGGTTTGCCGACGATGATCAGATGGTTGTTCTTCCACATCGTGTCGCTCATGCGGCTGATCGCGGTGGTGGTGATGGCCAGCGCGCCGGATGTCATGCGACCAAACCCGGCCGCCACGTTAAGCGCGGCCTCGAGTTCCTCGGCGCTGGGCGCATCTGGCACCACGAGCATGGCGCGGTCTGGCTCAAACGTTCGCTGCAGCAACGGGCGCGGCAGCAGCGTCAAATCGCGCGTGGGCTCGGTGTCGGTTTTTGAGAACTGGAAGCGGCTGGTGGGCTGCACCAGAATCTGCGTGTACTGATCGACGCCGCAGCGATCCGGATTTTCGAATTGCACAAACAGCTGGTGCTGGTTGTTGCTGCCGGGCGCCGGCTTGAGCGCATCGGCTTTGATCGGCACGCTGACCTTGCGCGAGCCGCCGCCGAGCAGGGGCACACTGCGCAGAAATGTGTTGTTGAACGAGAAATTGAGTGTGCCGGCCACGCAGTTGCGGCCGCCCGCGTCGAGCTGCGCCTTGGAAGTGTCGGTGATGGCATTGCTGGCGCCGGCGCCGGATGTCGAATCACCTGGGATGATGATGTCCAGATCCAGTTCGATCGACGACGGCTCTTCCAGGCCCCAATGCTCGGGCGCGGCGAACGACACAAAAAAGGAATCCTGCGGACCGCGCATGCGCAGCGATTGCAGTTTTAGCTGTTCAAAGTCGATCGTGGCCGTGTCTGCGCGCACAATGGCAGGCGTAGCGCGCACAAGCGAGCCAAACGTGGCTGCGATGATGAGAATGATTCGAAGCGTCTTCATAACGAATAACCGTTTGCAATGCGACTGTGGTGAATCCAAAGCGCGCTTTATCTATATATCACTAATTTTCACTGACCCAATACTGACGAAACGCGGAGAAACATCGCCGCCGCAAAGATAAACGATAGCGGCGCGATGACGAGTGTGGCGGCTGTCTTGACACGCTCGATATGCGGACCGCGCGCGTAGGTCAACATGGTGCGCAAGACGATAGCCACAAGCAAAAGCAATACAGACGGTATCGCGAGCTGTGAAAAATCGACAGTGCTGGCCAACCAGTGCTCAGGGACGATCATCGGCGTCATGCTGTGCCATCCTTGTGAGGCGTGGTTGCGCGCGCGCGCAACCACAGTGGAATCGCGGATAGTCCGACTGCCAGCACAGAGCACACCAACGCGACCAGCAGAATGTTCTGGCGCCCAAAATACGGACCGAGAAAGGCGATCACGAAATTTGCGCAGGCGTGACCCAAAATCACGCCGACGCTGGAGCCGCCGACATGCACGATCAGGCCAAAGATCAGGCCAAAGCCCAGCCCGAAGGCCGCAACGAGCACGCTCTGATAACCGGCCATCAACGTAGCTTGCAACACTGCCGCGAGAAGAATGCTGGATACGCCGATCAACGGCATGGCGGTGCGGATGATCAACCGCCGCAGCAGCGCTTCCTCGCATGCGCCGATCACCATCAGACCCGCCACCGCAATGAGCTCCAACGTGAGCGTGTTGGGCGCGGCGAGGGCCGTGAGCTTGGGCGCAAGCCCGGCTTCCTGCATCGCAAAAAAGACCGAGCCGATCGAAATGCCGAACAACACGGCTGCAAATTGCAGCATCATCGATGGCACCGAAACGGTGTTGAATTCGATTTTTGTTTGTGGGCGAATTGAACGCATTGCGAGCGCAAGCGTAATCAGCGTCGTGATCGCAGTCATCACCACCTGCAGGTGGCGCGGCATCGGTGTAAACAAAATCGAGACCGAAGCCAGCCGGATCACCACAAACGATAGAGCGGCGATGAGCGCATGTTCATATTCTGGCAACAGCGATTTGCGCGACAGCACAACAAAGATCGCGATGATGCCGGAAGCATAGAGAACTACACCCGCGATTGGGTGCACAAACGCCAGCAGGAGCTCGGCCATGGCAATTAATGCCGGTACAAGCCAAACTGCCGTCACTTGAATCACGCGTTCAGGTGCGGCAGGCGCGATCGGTATGTCGATCGCTGCAGAGATTTTTAGATTTGGCCGAACAACCAATGACCGGATTTCTTCGGCTGAGCTTTCCAACGTGGACTCCCCCTCTAGCAAGCGACGTTGATGCCCCTCAACATGCAACGATGGCTGGTTTACGTTTTGTATGGCCATGATGTCAACGATGTAGTGGTGAATAATCTCACCCGGTGAGAGTATCACCGGGTGAGATACTCACCTACAGATAACGATGCAGTAAACGTAAACGTGTTCTTGCTTTCAAATGTATCTTACCTGAATTTACAGGAATGTGGTTGCGTTTTTTGGTTATTTTCGAAATTCTGTACTTCTAATTCCAACTTCTTTGACTTCTCATTTAATCGATATGACGAGCACGAGATAGCGCGCCGATTCCACACAGAAAAGACAAGATATGAAAGATCCGGCCACGCTGTGGCACGATCAAACTCGGAGACCGTATCCGGATGATCGGGGTGGGAGTGATACACGCCCACAACATCTAGATGTTTATTGCGAGCGTATCGATCAATCCGCACAAATGTTTCCGGTGAGATTTCGTAGCGGTGAACGCGCTCGGCCGGCACCGGCCACACATTTTCAACCGGCACGGACTCGTATACAACCGTGACCTCGGCTTCCGCAAACGTACCGAGCATCAACCCGCACCCTTCCTCCGGGTAAACCTGCTCTACGTGCTCGCGCATTGCGATATAGGCGCTCTCTGCGAGTGTCAGCGTCATGACACGTGTTGGAGCAACAGGCGCAGCGCGCTGTCGACGCTGGCGGACTTGTTGCCGGCGCGGTCATGCGGCCAGTCGCACCGCGCGACATGCTCGCCTGCCGGCGAGCTGACGCCGATATACACCAGACCGACCGGTTTCTCCGCAGTGCCGCCACCGGGTCCGGCGACGCCGGTTGCGCTGATGCCGACATCGGTGTGCGCTGCGGCGCGTGCACCGCGCGCCATCGCCGCGGCGGTCTGCGCGCTGACCGCGCCGTGTTCAATGAGCGTCGCCTCGGGAACGCCGAGCAGGTTCTGCTTGAGATCGTTGTGATACGCGATGATGCCACCACGAAACCATGACGACACATCCGGGATCGCGGTGATGGCATCGCCGATGCCGCCGCCGGTGCAGGATTCCGCCGTGGCCAGCGTCCAGCCGCGCTGAGAGAAGCGCGCGCCGAGTTCATTTACGGCATAGGCGCGCCAGCGTTCGCGCAGATCGGCGTGCGCCTCGGCCAGTGCGCCAACGGCAGTTGCGCGATCGAGTGCCGACAGCTGCGGCGAGAGCGCCTCGAACTCGTCTTCGTCCAGCGTCTGGGCGTGCCCGTCCGGTGACATCCAGGCATCGAGCAGAAGGTCCTCCCAGATCAGATCGTTGTCACCGTCGAAGCGGTTTGGCCGGGTGACATTGGCGTACCAGCCTTTGAGCCGGCCGTCTGCGCCGCGGACCTCAAAAACATTGTGCCAGCGGTCGAGATAGAACGTCTCGATAAAGAGATCGCCGGTTGAGAAGGTCGCATACGGCAAAGCCTTCTCCGGAAAGACCCAAATGGCGTTGACGATGGCGGCGCGCGCATCGCGTTGAATCAGCGTGCCCTGATAGCTCAACGCGCGCCGGCCATCATGATCGTGCTTGTGGATGTTCACGAGGACAGTATACTTTTCGGATGGCAACACAACGCAGCAAACATCCAATTCGTGCGACGCAGAGTACGCCGCTGAGCCGGCGCCAGTTTATCGCTGGCGGGCTGGGCGCGAGCGCCGCGCTGATGCTTAGTAATCGTGCAGCGCACGCGGGCACCGCGGTCGCGCGTTTCGAAATCCTGCACGCATCGCCGGATACGTCGCCGGTGGATTTGTATATCGGCACATTTAAGTTGCAAGAGTCGCTCAGCTACACGCAGTTCTCAAAACGCTTTGTGGTGAATACCGGCACGTACTCGATTCGCGTGTTTAACGCCGGTGGCGATCCAAATGGCCCGCCGCTTCGGGAGTTCCCGGTTGGATTTGAACCCAACCAGCGGTTTTTAGTGTGCCTGGTGAATGTTGCCGCATCGCTGGAAGGCGCTGCCTACCTCGAACCGTCCGCGCCGCCAGCAGGGCAGGCTACGCTGCGCCTGATCAATCTGGAACCGGGTTCATCGCCGCTCGATCTGGTCAATGCCGCAAATAATGGCGTGATTATTCCGGATGTCGCGTTCAAAACAGCAAAGACAGCCACGATTCCTGAGGCCAATCTGACCCTGCAGCTGCGCCAAACCGGCACAGCCAATGTCGTCATGTCGATCTCACCGACAAACTTTCCCGGCGGCGTGGTCAGCACGCTGATCAAATTTGCACCCGAAGCCAACGTTGCCCGTGCTCGCGCCGTCAATGAACCGCCACCACGACAGCTTGTCCTTCGACGGCTACGATAACCGTCTGCAGTACATAAGAAATGAGCCACAGAGGGCACAGAGGCCACGGAGTTCAGAAATAAAAGAAAACTCCGTGCCCTCTGTACCCTCTGTGGCTCATTTCTTATGTCTACCTAACGCGTTTTCGCCATCCGTGAACTGAATATCAATAAAATTGAAGTGGATATCAATAAACTGAAAGTCAGTATTGACTTTTCAAATCGATTGGTTAATATTCTTCATAGTCAACTCGTAAATATTGAGGTGAACTATGAATGCACTTCCAAATCAATGTCCAATCTGTCAGGGTGAGGTTTATGTAACGCGCTTTCGCTGCACGACCTGCGACACCAGCCTTGAGGGGCAATTTGCGTTGCAACGGTCGGCTTTTTCGACCTTGTCCAGTGAGCAACTTCAATTTCTCGAAGTTTTCGTCAAGTGCGAAGGCCGGCTGAACCGCATGGAGGGCGAGCTGGATTTGTCGTATCCGACAATTCGCAGCCGTCTGACCGAGATCGTGCGCAAGCTGGGGTACGAACCCGGTAAAGATGAACCCGAGCCGCGCCGCAAATCGCTTTCCGATGTCGATCGACGCGCGATTTTGGACGCGGTCGACACCGGCAAACTGTCGCTGGATGAAGCGCTCAAACAGCTGAATGGCGCTTCCGACGCGAAGGAGGCATCGCTGTAATGTCATCGCAAGAACTGCAAACTGGTTCTGCGCCAAGCGTTTCGATCAGCGCCGAAGGCCGATTGGTCGTGCGTGGCAGCCCGGGCGCCACCGCGATTCGTGTGTCCGGACGTGGTTACGTCTCGGATGACGGTGGGCGCTTTTTTGTAACGTGCGAATCACACTGCGAAGTGATCGTACCGCAAGATGCCTTTCTGAAGGCCGTCGCAGCTGAAAAACACACTGAGATCCATGGCGTGCACGGCGAAATCGGGCCTGTTTCGGTTGAAGACGGTAATTTGATGCTACGCGATATCGGCCCGGTTGTGATCTCCGAGGTCGCGGGCAATCTGAACGCCGAGGATGTTCACGGCGGGCTAAGGGCCGACGATGTGGGCGGCGATGCGCGCATCAAACGCGCGCTAGGGCAGGTCAAACTGGGCGATGTGGGCGGCAATGTCTGGTTTGAAGGCGCATGCGAAGGGATCCACTGCTCGGATGTCGGCGGCAATCTGGATATCCGTGATGCCATCGGCTCAATTCATGTTCAGGATGTCGGTGGCGACGCCACGGTCCGCGGCCGCGCGGCATCGGTGCGCATCGACGATATTGGCGGCAACGGCCGCCTATACGATGTGGTCTGCCCTGTTGACGTGCACGATGTGGGGGGCAACCTGGATGTCCATGGCTCCGGCCCTGCGCATGTCTCCGAAGTCGGCGGGAACTTCACCGTGTCTGGCGAGATCGACACGCTCGTGAGCGAGGTTGGCGCAAACTTCTACGGCCGTGATGCCACGCTGCGTGGCAATGTGCGGCTCGAAGTCGGCGGCAATGCCGAATTTCGGCTATCACCGAAACCCGGCGACAGCTGTGAGATTGAAGCCGGCGGCAACGTGCACTGCCAGTTGAGCGATGCGGTCAATGCCGAGATTGTGATCAACGACGCGCATGGCAAGCAGGTGTTGCGCGCTGGCAGCGGCGGCGCGGATGTCAGCATTGAAGCGGGCGGGGTCGTGCATATTTCCGGCGCGTCGGATGTGGATGTGCGCCGCGAGACCCGCGAGAAAGGCCGCAAGATGGGGTCGTTCAAGATCAAGTTGCCGCGCATTCCGCCGATTCCGCCAATCCCCCCTATTCCGGGGTTGCCTGATATCCAGGGTGAGATCGACAATGCATTTCGCGCTGCTGGCTGGCCGTTCGAAAGCGATCCGACGCGCACCGAGCGCGCCAAACGCGGCGCACCTTCTTTTAGCTGGAGCATGCAAACGCGTGATCACGAGCACCAACCTGAGGCGGACGCACCGGCCGATTCCGGCGTGCGCGAGGAAGAGCGGCTGGCCATTCTGCGCATGCTGGCCGAAAAGAAAATCACGCTCGCACAGGCCGACCAATTGCTGGCCGCGCTGGAGGCTGCTTAAATGAAATTTGAATATACGTCTTCTGACAAGAAGGAAGAAACGATCGTCAATCTGGTCGTCAGCGTTATCAGCCTGATTGTTGCCACTTTTATTGCGCTGATCAACGGCATCATCAGCGGCTTTAACAATAATGCGGCGGCTCAGTCGCCAGCGGCACAGTCGCCGGCGGCAAGTTCGCCGACGGGGACGGCAATCGTCGACCACGCCGAGGCCGTAGCTGGGACGCCGCCAAACAGCGAGCAAAATGTCATTTTGCGCATGCTGGCTGAAAAGAAAATCACCGCGGAGGAAGCCAACCGGCTGTTGTCCGCGTTGGAGGGCAGGGGATGAGCGCACTATTGGAAGTGACATCGGGCTGGATGTTTCAGGCCCGTCGTACGCGCATCGGGCTATTTGTGCCGGTGGTGGCGATGCTGATCGCCGTTGTCTTGATCATGCAGGCAAAACCGGAAGACTTCGTCGACACCACGATCTATCCGTACACCGCCGCGTCGAGCCCGATCCCGCTGCTGCAAAAGTATGTGCGGGTGCGCGGTTCGCTCGTGCCCGCCAAAGCGGCGGAAGGTGTGGCCAGCATCGGCAAAACTGAAGTGAACAGCGGAAGCTATGTGCCGATCTTTATTGATGGCGCGATCGATCCGTTGTTTGTCGCGAACGAAAATTTACCCGCCGTGCCGGACCAGGGTGGCACGGTTGAGATCGTGGGGCTGCTGCAATCAAAAGCCAGCTTCCCGACGCTCTATCTGACGATCGAAGCGCCGCCGAACATCCCGCTGCTCAACAATTTGGCGCGGATCGGCATCGTGCTCGGTACGCTGGTGCTGTTGTGGTGGCTGCTGTCGTGGCTGGTGAGCCGCAGCGATTTTGCGCTGCGCTCACCCGGCGCTGCTGAACGGCCCGGGCTGGGCTTGATCTGGTTTGGCAGTTTGGGTTCGGCCGAAGGCAATGCGCTGGTGCGTCAGGCGCCGGTGCAGCTTGTCATCACGCAGCACGAAGTCAAACTCCAGGCGGCCGACAGCCGCGAAGGCTGGTCGGTGCATGTGCGCGATCTCAAATCGGCCCAGCCGGTGCGCGTTGCAACGCCCTATGGCGCGTTGCCGGCGTTGCGGCTGCGCTTTGTCGACGAGCGTGGACAGTCGCGCAGCGGCACAGTCGTTGCAGGTGACAGCCGCGAGTGTGACGCGTTGCGAAGCACGTTGGAGACGCGCGCATCCAGCCGCCAGCAATCCACGCAACAGCGCGGCGCGGCGATGCGCTAGGAATTTCCACGATGACAAACGCATCTCTCCACCCGCGCTGGTTGCCGCGCTTTGTGGCGATCTGGACCGGCCAGTCCTTCTCGTTGCTGGGAAGTTCGCTGGTGCAGTTTGCGCTGGTCTGGTGGCTGACGGCCAAGACCGGTTCGGCCACCGTGCTGGCTACCGCCACACTGGTCGCCATGCTGCCGCAGATTCTGGTGAGCCCGATCGCCGGCGCGATTGTCGATCGCTCAAACCGGCGGCTGATCATGATTGCCGCGGATAGCGGCATCGCGCTGGCGACACTGATCCTGGCGGCCTTGTTCTGGACCGACGCCGTGCAAATCTGGCATGTCTATGCATTGATGATGATTCGCTCGTTTGGCGGTGCGTTTCACATGCCCGCGATGATGGCATCGACCTCGCTGATGGTCCCAGAGCAGCATCTGGCGCGCGTGTCCGGCGCGAATCAGACCTTGCAGGGTCTGCTCGGCATTGTCGCCCCGCCGCTTGGCGCGCTGCTGTTGAGCACGGCGCCGCTGCAGGCCGTCTTGCTCATCGATTTTGTCACGGCGATGCTGGCGGTGCTGCCCTTGCTGGTGATCGGCGTGCCGCAGCCGCTGCGCGCGGCAACCGCCGTGGATGCGCCGAAGAGCAGCTTGCTCGACGAGCTGCGGGCCGGGGTTCGCTACATGCTCGACTGGCCGGCCATGCGCATCATCCTTGTGCTGGGGTTGGTGGTCAACTTTGTGCTGTTGCCCGGGTTCTCGTTATTGCCGCTGCTGGTGACGCGCAGCTTTAACGGCGCCGCGCCGGAAGTGGCCTTGATCGAGGCGCTATCGGGCGCCGGCATGATCGTCGGCGGCGTGCTGTTGGGCGTGTGGGGCGGATTCAAGCGGCGCATCCTGACGAGCATGCTGGGCCTTGCGCTTCTCGGCGCAGGTTTTATCATCGTCGGGTTGACGCCGGGCTCGATGTTTTGGCTGGCGGTCGGCGCCATGGCGCTGATCGGCCTGTCAAACCCGATCACGAATGGTCCGCTCATGGCGATCTTGCAGTCGCGTGTGCCGGCCGACATGCAGGGCCGCGTGATGTCTTTGCTGACGACCGCGAGCATTGCCATCACGCCGCTGAGTTTGCTCGTGGCTGGCCCGGTTGCCGATACGCTCGGCATTCAAACATGGTACGTGGTTGGCGGGATCGGCTGCTTGGTGATGCTGGCGGTGGGTCTCCTGTCGCCGGCACTGATGAACATTGACAACGACAGCGCGCGCGACGCCGGAGCACCGGCAGCCGTGACGGTCGAGCCAAACATTTCCACAGCGAGGTAGCTACATGGCAACAACTGAAGAACGCATGCGCGTGCTCAAGATGGTCGAAGAGGGCAAGATTACGCCGGAGGACGCGGCCAAACTGTTAAGCGCGCTGACCGACAGCGCGCGCGTCAAGCCCGGCCCCACGGCCAGCGGGTCTGCGCGCCCGGAGAGCGGCCGCGCGGCAGGCGGCCAGCGCGCAAAAAACATTCGAATACGCATCAACGACAGCAGCCGCGGCGGCTCGAAGAACATCAATGTGGTGCTGCCGGTCGGTGTGGTGGGCTTTCTGGCAAGGCTTGCGAATCGGATGGGCTTCGATCCCGCCAAGTCGCCGGGCTCGGAAGCCGTTGATGTGCACGAACTCTGGTCGGTGATTCAGTCCGGCACAACCGGCAAGATTATCGATATCAACGGTGACGACGGCGAGCGCGTCGAAGTCGTGCTGGAGTGAGCTTGGCGGTGTCGTATTTGTGGTTCAGCACGAGTGGTTAAGGAGAAACGATGACAGACGTATTCAGTGAGGCTTTTCGCAATAACCCGTATCCGACATACCGGACCTGGCTCGCGGCCGATTCTGATGCGGTTACGGTCAATTTTGGCGAGTGGCCGCAGGTGTTCGTCACGCAGCACGAGCATGTCTCTGCGCTCTTGCGCGATACGCGCATGGTGCTTGAGAACCCGGAGAACAAGTGGACACCGCCCGAGGCTTGGCAACCGTGGTTCACCATGACCGGCAACTGGATGCTATTTCGCGATCCGCCGGCGCACACGCGGTTGCGCGGGTTGGTGAGTAAGGCCTTTACGCCGCGCGCGATCGATCGCCTGCGTGCCGAAATTGTCGCGATTGCCGAGCAACTGCTGCGTGACGCCACCGCCAAGCGCGAATTCGATCTGATCGCCGACTATGCGTTTGAGCTGCCGGTGCGTGTGATCGCCGAGATGCTTGGTGTGCCGCACCGCGATCAGGCGAAGTTTCGCGCCTGGTCGCATGTGCTGGCGCAGGCCATCGACATTAACCTGGACGATCGGTTTATGGTCGAGGCCAGCAGGGTCGCGCGCGAGCTGGACAGCTATCTGCGCGCGCTCATCGACGAGAAACACGCGCAACCGGGCGAGGATATTTTGTCTGGGCTGGTGCACGCCGAAGCTGATGGCGATCGCCTGAGCGTCGACGAGATTGTTGGCACGGTGGCGCTGTTGCTGTTCGCCGGCCACGAGACCACGGTCAACCTAATCGGCAATGGTGCACTGGCGCTGTTAGAAAATCCAGAGCAACTGGCGTTGCTGCAGCGCGAGCCGGCGCTGATTGCAAACACGGTCGAGGAAGCGCTGCGCTATAACAGCCCGGTGCAAGCCACAACGCGTCAGGTAAGCGAAGACATGCAGATCGGTTCGTTTGCGTTGCAGAAGGGTAGGTCGGTCACCCTGTTTCTCGGGGCGGCCAACCACGACCCGCGTGTGTTCGAAGCGCCAGAGCGTTTTAATATTCGTAGAAAGGACATCAAACATCTGGCATTTGGCGGTGGCATACACTATTGCATCGGCGCGTCGCTGGCGCGTATGGAAGGGCAAATTGCGTTGTCTACCCTGTTTGCGCATGCGCCGAAACTGGCGCTTATTAGTGATGCGCGGCAATGGCGCGGGCTGATGGTGCTGCGCGGGCTGTCCACGCTGCCGGTGCGTGTGTGAGTGTCGATAATGGCATTTCGCGCCAGAGTGCACAGAGATTAATCCGGAGAACACACTATCTCCCCCTCGCTTAGCGAGGGGGAGATAGTGTGTTCTCCGGCAAAAAGCCCCTCAATACGTGGCTAAACGTCGATTTGGCTCCGCGCTGTCCGTTACCGACATGTGGGTACCGGACAGCGCGGAGCGCGGGGAGACGCTGCTTTCTCCGGACGAATCTCTGTGAGCTTGTGCGTGAAACGCCATCATTCGGCGGGAAATTTGTGACATGAGGGACGATAATTCAGCGCAGTATGTTGCGTGGCGATGTTGCGCTATTTGCTGCTCAGGCAGGCGATGAGGCCAGTGTGCGCGCCTATCTCGACGCGGGCGGCGATATCCACTGGGCGCACAGCGTCGGCGAGACGATGTTGCATGTGGCGGCGCGGCAGCGCCACGTGTCGATCGTGCGGCTGCTGGTTCAGGCTGGCGCCGATGTTAATCGCGCAGATGTCAACGGCCTGGCGCCGCTCAGCGTGGCTTTGACCCGCGTTCACAAAGACCGTCTCGACGCCGGCGTCTCACAACGTGACATTGCGCGGCTCCTGCTCGAGGCCGGCGCCGCCGTCAATCGCGACGCGTCTACGGTGACCGCGCGCGGCGTGCTGATGTTCAAACAGCCACTGCAACTGGCGATTGCAAGCCAGAACCCGGCGCTTGTGACGCTGCTGCTCGACGCTGGCGCTGATATTCATGGCGTCGATCTGCACAACTATGGCGCATTGCTCAGCGCGATTCAGCAGGGGGCTGTCGATCTTGTCAGTCTGCTGATCGCGCGCGGCGTCGATGTGAATCGGCAAACGCGCACCCGCAATGTGACGGCGCTGATGTTTACGCCGCATTTTCTCGCCTCGGCCGCACAGCGCGCAGCCGCGCTTGACATCACGCGGCAGTTGCTGGCCGCCGGCGCGCACATTCAAGCGGTGGATGAACGCGGGCAGACCGCACTGTTCTGGGCCATCAACGAGGGCGCGGTCGATGTCACCGCGGCGTTGATCGCGGCCGGCGCGGATGTCAACCATCGCGATGCGCAAGCGCGCACGCCGCTGATGTTCGCCTATTGGGCGACGCGCCGCTCCGGTCTCCAGGCAGAAATTGCCGCGATCGTGCGCATGCTGGTCGACGCTGGCGCAGATGTTCGTCTGCGCGACCCGCTCGGTTTAACTGCGCGCGACATCTACATACAACACGGCGGCGAACTTGAATATGAATTACTCATTCGCGCGCTCGACAATGCGAAATCGCGTTGACAATGAATTGTGAGATTGTCAAGCCTTGAAAAGAAATCTTTTGTCGGCATAATGTAGTTCTTCTCGATTACCAGCTGAGATCACGAATACACACCACCGATGCAAATCAGATCACACACGCTCGCGAGGGAACGCACAGGGATGGCCAAGTCCGGATCAGCAAAAACGGTTCAAGCGCTGCAACTTTCACTGCTTAACATTACAGAAGAGCAGGCGATATCGCTTACCGACGTCAAGGCCAGCATCGATGTGTCGCTGGATGCCGCATTTGACGGCTTTGTCGGCAACGAAGGCACCGTCAATCGTCTGCGCACCATGCTCAAAGCCGCCAAATTGCGCGGCGATGGCAAGCTCAGCCGCGTGCTGATGTTTAGCGGCCCAGCCAGCGTCGGCAAAACCGAACTTGCCGGCCGCGTCGCGCGGTTTCTCAGTCTGCCATTTCTGAGCGTCGATGGCACCTCGGTCAAAACCCGCGAACAGTTGGCGTCGATGATCACCGACACGATCGAAGGCCACAAACTGCAGCCCGAGAATCTCGGCAAGGTCGGCGGTGTCACCACAATCAAGCTGCCCCCAATGGTGATCTTCATCGATGAGTTCCACCTGGTGTCGATGCCGTTGCAGGAAGCGTTGCTGACGGTCACCGACAGCAACAACCGCACCATGATTGTCGAACGGCCGCAGCGGCACCGGCTGAACGCCGATCAGGTCACGTTTATTCTGGCGACGACGATGGAGAGCCGGGTCACCAACGCGCTCCTGACGCGCTGCGACAAGATCGAACTGCGCCGCTATGGCCGTGAGGAAGTCGCCGAAATTGTGCAGCGCGCGCACACGCATTTGTCGATCGAAATGTGCCAGATGATTGCCGACGCCTCGCGTTATACACCGCGCGAAGCCCTGCAGATTGCGGTGAACGTCAACGATGCGATCGCTGTGGCCGACCCGGACCAGTCGATGGAGCATGTCGTGCGCGATGTCATTCGCAGCCGCGGCTCATATTTGAACGGCATCACGCAGCGCGACGTGTCGCTCATGCGCATGCTCAATGAGGCGCGCAAACCGATGTCACTGACCTCGCTGGTCGGCTCGCTGCACTTGAATACGCCGACCGAGCTGACCGAGGTGATCGAACCGTATTTGCTCTACCGGCGCTGGATCATGATCACCAGCAAAGGCCGCGAAATCACGCGTGACGGCATCGAAATGCTGCGGCATATCGATGAGTTTGAAAAGCACAGATAGAAGAATACAGAATACAGACAAGCGTTTGAAGGATTCAAGCGTCTGTATTCTGTGCTCTGTATTCTGTTTTCTCCTTCCCCATTGCCTCTCTCACCAGTTCATGCGGCAGCGCGTGAATGATGCGGCCGTTCAGCCCGGTGGTGGTTTCAGCCGCCAGCATCGAATTGACAATCGCCTCTTCAACCGCGTCGGCCGTGGCTTCAAAGAGCGGGTTCATTAAGCGGTGCGGCAACATTTTGAGATCGCGCAGGGTTTGGTCGTTTTCGGAGACCGCGTTGCCGGTCGAAAATGCCAGAAACAGATCGCCGCTGCCGTTGTAGCCAAGCCCGCCCGTGCGCGCCAGCCCGGCCGTTGCGCGCTGCGCAAGCCGATTGCACTGGATCGGCAGCAACGGCGCGTCGGTGCCGACAATGATAATGATTGAACTGCCCTGCGTCGGCTGGTCTTTGAACCCGGGCACCACGCTGGTTGAAATTTTGTGCCCGACCGGCACGCCATCGATACGAAAATTGCCGCGCATGCCGTGGTTTGATTGCACCAACACGCCCACGGTGTAAGTTTCGTTCAGGATCCCTACCTGACGCGACGACGTCCCGGTGCCGCCCTTAAATTCGTAACAGATCATGCCGGTGCCACCGCCGGTGCAGCCCTCCGCGACCGGGCCGGATGTCGCGCTGTCCAAAGCGCCGATGACGTGCGCATGCGTCAGATGATGCGCGTTGGCGTCGTTGAGCCAGCCATCCCACGTCTCGGCCACGACCGGCAGCGCGCCGATATAGCTGTGCGCGCGCTCGGCGCCGTACTTCACCATCGATTCGTGCACGAGCCCAACCTGATGCGTGCTGGTGATCGCGATTGGCGAACACAACAGACCGCTTTCTTTGACCCAGTGTATGCCAGTCATTTCGCCGCAGCCATTGAACGAGTGAAACCCGGCGAAACAATTGTCGCGCCAGATCGCGCCCTCGCGCGGTGCAATCACGGTCACGCCAGTGCGCGCGATGCGCGGCGCGTCGTGGATCAGCGTGGTCTGGCCGACCAGCACGCCGGGCACATCCGTGATCGCGTTCAGCGGCCCGGGCCGATGCGCGCCGATCTCAATGCCGAGGTCGCGGAGACGGGGTTTTGCCATATGAGAATAAAGAATCCAGAGTCCAGAATCCAGACCGAGCGCACCGGACGCATTTTCTGCGTTCGGTCTGGACTCTGGATTCTTTATTCTCCTCCACTATGATGCCCGCATGTATCTCGGAATGTGGTCACACCTGGGCCGCACGCTGCTCAAGGGCATTGTGCTGGGCGCGCTTGCCGCGACCGTTTTGGCGATTGGGTATCTATCGCTTTTGTTTACGCTGGCGCTGGTCAGCCGGCCGGGTCAGCCTGTTGATGTCGCAAGCCTGATTGTGGGCTATCCAACCGTGGTGCTGCAGACGGTGATGGAGAGCATGCTGAATGGCGCGATTGTCACGTATCTGTTGGGTGGGGTGGTGACTGGTGCGCTTGCAGCGCTGGCCACGGTGCTGCTCAACAGCGTGCTCAAGCTGTGGCCCTTTACGCTCGCATGCGCCGCATGTGCATTCATCGTTGGCGCGGTCTATCTGCTGACCGTTGGCAGCGAACGCTCGCTCACCGGCAATATTCTGCCGGCGCTCTTGTTTGTCGTTTTTGCTGGCTGGCTCGGGTACAAACTGCGACAGGGCAGCATGTCATGAAGAGAGGTGCCTAAAGTGCTTAACGTGTTGCCACGTTAAGCACTTTAGGCACCTCAAGCACTTTAAGCACCTTTCTTCTACCCCCACTTCAACTCCATCTCCGCATCCCACCAGCCCACTTCAAGATTGCGCACATTGCGCAAAAGCGGCCGGCGCCAGGCGCTCGGTGCATCGGGTGCGAGGGCGCCGAGCGTTTCAAGCAACTTGATGACGAGCGGGTTCTTGGCGTCGCCCGAGCCTGTTTCGACTTTTATCGTCACGCCGAGCGGACCCCAGCGTGTGTTGCGCAGGGACATGCCGAAGTAGCCGTCGGCGCCGCCCTTGCAGGCGAAGTCCGGCAGCTGTTGCATTAATACTGTGTCCATGCCTTCCTGCCACGACACCATGTCCGGATGCGCGCGCATCGACTGATAGACCGTTTCAAGCCCAACCCGGTACTGTGCCGGCGCCTGCTCCGGCGCGGCCAGCAGCGCAAACATACGGGCTGCGCTCTGCAACGGCAGAATGTGCGCCGGCACGCTGCAGCCGTCGGTGCCGTAGGGCACATCGCTGACGCCGGCCAGGTCGCGCATGGTTTGGAAATTGATCTGCTGGACCGCGTGCTCCGGCAACTCATAGCCGCGCGGATTTGCACCAAGCGCCAGCGCCGAGGCCAGCATCCCGGAGTGCTTGCCAGAACAGTTGCTGTGCAAGACTGTCGGTTGTCCCCCAACGTCATAGAGCGCGCGATATGCCTCCGGGTCGAACGGCAGATGTGTGCCGCAGGCCAGATACTCCGGCCCCAGCCCGATTTTGGCGAGGTATCCGGCGATCGTCTCCTGATGCCGGAATCCGCCGGCATGCGACGCGCACGTGATTGCGATCTCTTTTGGCGAGAGCTTGAAGCGTTCAGCCGCGCCGCTCAGAAACAGCGCCTGGGCCTGAAATGGTTTTGACGATGAGCGCAAATGCGCCATCAATTCCGGGTTGCCGGCGGATGCGACCAGTTTTCCGGCCGGTGAGACGATGGCGATAGACGCGGTATGCCGGTTTTCGATCATGCCGCCGCGATAGCTGTAAATGTGTGCGCTCATTGTGGGTGATGTCCTTGACGTCAGCGTTATACACCGTTGCGGCTATTTCGCTTAAGATTCACCTCTATGGTGACCTGGAAGCAACTGAACGGATCGACAGCGCCTGTGTATGCGCTTTGCAAATCGGAACAAGGCGATTGGCTGGCTGGCACACACGATGGCCTCTGGTATATGGACGGCGACACAATGATTCAGATTGGGCTGGCTGGCGTGCCGCTGACCGCCGTTGCAGCCGCCCGACGGGCCTGGTTGGTGGGCGCACCGGATGGCATTGCGCGTTCGGACAACCGGGGTGCGAAGTGGAACATGGCCTCGACCGAGGCCGTGCAAGTCTCGCAGATCGCGCTGTCGCCGGTTTTTAACAAATACGGCGTGGCCTACGCCACTACGCTCGGCCGCGGCGTGATGCGCTCAATGGACATCGGCATCTCCTGGGCGCCGTGCAACCAGGGGCTGCCAAAGGAAAGCGCCTATGCCATCTATGTGTCGGATGAATTCGAAAAAGACAGCCGGCTGTTGATCGGCACCGACAGCGGTGTGTATCGCAGCAACAACGGCGGCACGAACTGGGAACGCACGCCCATGCCCGAACATGCGCTTCCGGCCATCTCGTTTGCGGCCAGCTATCAATCGATCTGGGCGAACAGCGATAGCGCCGGCGCCTTCCGCACGAAATGATTTTGGCGATACCTGGGAGCAACCAGGTTCACTGCCAGCAGGATGCCGGTTGGTCGCGAGTGCGGCGGACGCGTATGTGATGCTCTCGATGGGTGAGAGTGGCGAGATGGCGTTGTCGCGTGATGGCGGCAACTCCTGGAACGACATCGCCTCGCCATTTGGCGTCACGATCTCCGCGGTGGCGCTCGATGCCGGCACGATCTTGTGCGGCTTGCAGGAGGGCGGGGTCTGGCGCGCGTTCGTCAATTAGAGCCTGTCCTTTATCGAAAAGTATTCCGCCAATCGACTGCGTTTCGCGCAAGAGCACGCAGAGGTTCTACCGGAGAAAGCAGTATCTCCCCGCGCGGAGCGCGGGGAGATACTGCTTTCTCCGGAAATAATTTTCCACAACTGGAACAGGTTGTGTGTTGTCATAACGACAAATTATGAGGATCTTGCAAACGGCCACTTGCGCACTTAGAAGTTTGGTATAAAACAGGCACTACGTTTGGGTTGCCGAGATGCAGATGCCCAAGGTCTTGGTATACCGCGAACGCGGTTGTGTTTGGAGCACGAGTCAATATGTATTGAACTCGGTCTCCTATAGAAAAGGTGAGGAGCCAATTTATCCCATGAACGACCATAAGAAACTGTTGTCACGTCGCCAGGTCCTGAAAATCGCAGGCTTGGCAGCTGGCGGCACGCTGCTCGCAGCGTGCGGTGCGCAGGCCACGCCTGCGGCGCCGGCGCCAGTAGCAGAAGCCACCAAAGCCCCGGAGCCCGCAGCACCGGTAGCCGAAGCCACCGCAGTGCCGGAGCCGACTGCGGCCCCCGTAGCGGAAGCCACCGCAGAACCCGCGCCGACTGAGGCACCTGTCGCCGCCGCAACAGGCCGCAAGATGCCTGACGATGCAGCGCCGATTGAGCAGCAAGTATTCGTGCAGCCAGGCGACTCCGGTCGCACGTATCTCGACGCCACCATGTCGATCTACAACGCGCACATGGGTGCAAACCTGCACAACATGCCCCCGGTCGCCTTCAACCATGACTTCGAACTTGTGCCGCGCGCGGCCAAGTCTTGGAAAGTCAGCGAAGATGGCAAGACCTGGGCCTTCGCCCTGCGCGATGACATCAAGTGGACTGACGGCAAGTCACTCAACGCCGACGACTTTGTCGCAGCGATTCATCTTGTTGTCGACAAAGACTGGGCGCACGACTTTAACTGGTACTACGCCGAGACAAAGCTCGAGAACTTTGCTGAAGTCACCAAGGGCGAAAAGAAGCTGAAGAAGTTGGCGCCAAAAAGGGCGCAAACGAGTTTGAGTTCCTGATGACCTCGACCGGCCCGGTGCCGTATGTGCCGCTCATGCTGCCATATCTGACAGCCGTGCACGCTGGCAAAATCCGCGACGCCAGCGGCGCGTCAACAAGACCTACAACGTCGACCCGGCCACGGCCGTGTCGTGCGGCGCGTTTGTGCTCAAGGAGAACACGCCTGAGCGCACCGTCTTCGAGGCCAACGCCGCGATGCCGGACGATCTGAAGCCGTATATTCAGAAAGTGATCAACGTCGCCATCCCGCCTGAGCAGCGCTTGCAGGCCTATCAGGCCAGCCAGATCGATCAGTTCCAGCTCATCAACACAGCCGACATCCAGGCTGTGATGGGTGATGACGCGCTCAAGACCGAAGTGAATGCAGACGTCGGCGACTTCCGCTGCGACTACATGTTCTTCGACATCACACAGGCGCCGTTTGACAACAAGAAGTTCCGCCAGGCCATCTCGCATCTCGTCGACCGCGACGCGATCGTCGAGAACATCACCACGCCAATCGCCGGCAAAGCCGCCTATGGCTTCCTGGCACCGGGCTTCCCCGGCCACAACCCCGAGCTCAAGAGCATCCAGAACTATGACCCAGAGAAGGCCAAGGCGCTGTTTGCAGAGTCCGGCGTCAAAGTCGACAAGCTTCTTCTGGAAGTGCGCGGCAACGACGGCGACACCCGCGTGACGATTGGCCAGTATGTCGCGGCAGCGATCAAAGAGCACCTCGGCATCGAAACCGAAGTGACCAAAGTCGAACAGAAGATCTTCATGGACAAGCTCAACGCGAAGCCCACGCAGATGACATTCGGCATGATCAGCTACGGCATGGACTACCTCGATCAGTCGAACATGCTCTCGGTGTTCCGAACCGGTGGCCGCCACAACTGGAACAACGCTGAATTCCAGAAGCTGCTCGACGAAGCCGGCCCAGAGGTCGATGTCGCCAAGCGCAATGACCTGTATAAGAAGGCCGAAGAGATCTTGGTTGAGGATTGCAGTGCAGTGTTCCTCGCCTTCCGCACCGTGCCAAAGATGATGCGCCCGTATATGGCGGGTAGCTCGCTCAAGGCAGGCAAGCTGAATACCGTGCCCGGTATGAACTGGCCTGACTTCGGATCGCTGGCAAATCACTTGCAGGAGATGTACGTCGCCAAGAACGTGGCTGACTTCCGCAAGACGCCGCCGGCCTAAGGCAGTTTCTGAGTCGATCGTCAAGAGTCTTTCAAGCAAATTCCCTCGCCAAGCGAGGGAATTTGCCTAAGTCGGTCGTCAATAATCTTGCGGGATGTTTCGCGAGACCTTTGATGACCGACTTAGCCCATGGACCGGCTCGTTTGAAAAGTCGCGAAACTGCCATAACTTCTGCTTCGCAGAGGCGGTGGCGGTTTCGCCCTGATTTTGAGCACTTGCGGCTTTTGACGGCTGGTTTGGTTACAGTATCGTAGTGACTCATGCGCAGATCGGGTGCGGCCAAGCGCCAAGATGACTGGCTCGCCTACAAAAACCACTTCATTACAGGTCAACTATGTTTCGATACTTACTTTGGCGTTTAGCCGGTTTGGTTGGCGTTTTGCTTGCGGTGACGTTTGTCGCGTTCTTCCTGGCCCGCGCAGTGCCGGGTGGCCCGTTTGATGAACTGCAAAAACCATTGTCCCCAGAGGCCAAAGCCAACATCATGCGGAAGTATGGGTTGGACAAGCCGTTTTACGAGCAGTGGTTCACCTATGTAAAGAACGCCGCTCAGGGCGATTTTGGGACGTCGTTGCGTCATCCCACCAAGACGATTCCGCAGTTGCTGGCAGATCGTTGGCCAGCCAGCCTACTGCTTGGCGGCCTGGCTCTGGCCTGGAGTGTGCCGCTTGGCATTTTATTTGGCGTGATCGCGGCCGTGAAACGCAACACGTGGGTCGACAGCTTGGTTACGCTGTTATCGATTGCTGGCACCACAGTGCCCGGGTTCGCGCTCGGCCTTTTTGGCCTGTATGTCTTTTCGATAGTGCTGGGGTGGGTGCCCTATCCGGCGCAATGCTGCCGGCTGGCAGCCCTGGAAGACGCCTGGAATTTTGGTGCTCCCAGTCGATCATATTTGGCATGCAGCCGCTCGGCGTGATCGCACGTCATACGCGCAGCAACCTGCTTGAAGTGATGGGACAGGATTTTGTGCGCACCGCTCGCGCCAAGGGATTGTCGGGTGGCGCAGTGTTGTTTAAACACGCGCTGCGCAACAGCCTGATCCCGGTCATCACGGTGATGGGTCCGATCATCCCAAATGCGCTGACGGGTTCGGCCATTCTTGAGCGGCAGTTCTTGATACCCGGCATTGGCAACTTCTTTGTCGAAGGCATCCTGACGCGCAATTACCCGCTGATCACTGGAATGGTCGTCATCATCGCGATCATGTGGAGTGTTTCGTATCTGATATCTGATCTGGCGTATACGATCGCCGATCCGCGTATCCGCGTAGGAGGGCGTTAATCCATGGCAACTACACCCGTGTCATTGCCGTCATCGACGCCTGCGCCCGCGCTCGGCGCGTTGGCTGCCCCGCGCATCTCAACACCGGGCCAGCTGGCGTGGGCGCGCTTTCGGCGCAACCGGCTTGGATTAATTGGCGCCGCGATCATGTCGCTGTTTATCTTGATTGGTCTGTCGGCGCCGATCATCGCGCCATACTCGTATGACAAATCCGGCTTTAAGTTCAACCAGCCGCCGGGCGTCGTCCCGGGCAACCCGCTCGGAACCGACCAGGCAGGTCGTGACTTTCTCTCGCGTCTGATCTATGGCGCGCGAACCAGCCTGTTTATTGCGGTCGGCGTTCTCGTTGTGACCTCGTTTCTTGGCCTGCTGCTGGGCTTTCTTGCAGCCTGGTTGGGAGGACCGGTTGACTTCGTCATCAGCCGGGCGATTGAAATCTTTGTCGCCACACCGGCGCTGCTTTTTCAAATGTTGCTGATCCTGGTGCTCGGTGGCACTATGCGCAACGTCATTCTGGCGATCGCGGTGCTTGGCTGGATGGAGCTGGCGCGCCTGGTGCGCGGTCAGGTGCTCTCCTGGCGTGAACGCGAGTTTATCGATGCTGCGCGCAGCTTGGGCGTTTCGATGCCCTCGATCGCATTGAAGCATGTGCTTCCGAATATCCTGAGCACCGTGATCGTCGCGCTGACGTTTGCGCTGCCGGCTGCGATCTTGGCGGAAGCCACGCTCAGCTTCTTTGGCCTTGGCATTAACGAGCCGACGCCAAGCTGGGGCAAGATGGTTGGAGACGCCATCCAGTTTGCAAACAACCTGAAGAAATACTGGCATCTTGGCATTCTGCCGGCAGGGTTGCTCTCACTCGTCATGCTGGGCTTTAGCTTCTTCGGCGATGCGCTGCGGGATGCGTTGGATCCACGCGCACTCAAATAGACAACAGAACACAGAGCACAGAATACAGACATGAAAAGGCGCGGAACGTCATACGTTCCGCGCTTTTTATGTCTGGATTCTGGATTCTTTATTCTGGACTCTTTGCCAGATTCTCGCCGCGTAAATGATGACTGCAATCGCGGCAAAGACATACGCCGAGGTGAACACATCGCGATCGAGCAGCAGGTTGTGCGCGATCGAGAGCGGCAGCGCGACGAGCACAAGCCTGTGCAGCACGCGCCAGCGTCGCCCCAGCCGCCGTTGCCAGCCGCGCGTGGAGGTGAACGCGAGCGGAATCAGCACCACAAGCGCGGCCAGCCCGACGCTCATGGATGGGCGTTCGCCCAAATCGCGCAGGATCAATGCCAGCGCAAAATCGTTGTCCAGCCAGGCGTAGGCCCCGACATGCACGCACACGAACAGAAAGCCATACAACCCGAACACACGCCGGAGCGGCACGATCTGCGGCTGCTTGAGCGCGCGCGCCAGCGGAGAGCAGCCCAGCGACAGCACCAGCGCAAGCAGGCCGCAGAACCCTGTCCGAACGATGAGCGTTCTGTTGGCCGTGTAGTCCGCCTGGTGCGCAAGAAAGTCCGCCAGTATCGCCACCAGTGTCAGCAGCGCTAGGCTATGCGCGACGATGCGCGGAGTGGCCCGGTCTTTCATAGTTCGGTTTGAGTCTACTGTGCAACGAGCGCACAGCGCGGGATTGGATCTCTTTCACGGTACTGCTCTGTGCGCTCGTTGCACGGTAATGTATCGATTGAGCTAAATCAGCCCCTGCCCAAAATCCTGATCGAACACCCGCCAAACACTGTGAATATGCGTTGCGCCGTTGCGCGTGTTGTCGTGCTCCAACAAAAACGTCGGGCCCTGGATGCGATAGTAGTGCGGACGCCGCTCGTCCTGCGATCCAGCCCAGCCAAAGCGAATTGCCTCCGGACCGGCGGCCGCCACGCGCGCCAGATGTTCGCGGGCAACCGGCTCGGCCTGCGTGCCCATCCAGGTGTCGATGATTTCCTGCACGAGCGCGCGTTGATCATTGTTAAGCGCCGCGAGCGGCGCGCCGACGGGTTCCAGAGCCCGCACATAGTTCTCGTTCCAGGTGACGTGCTGCGTCAGCGCCTGGTCTTGAAACACCACGGTGTTGCGCAGTTCAGGAGACAACGAGCGCACCAACTCGCGCGCGGCCCACTCTTCGCGGTTCATGATGCGCTTGCCTGCGGCCGAAACTGTTGGCCAGACGCCGTGAAAAAAGGGCGTGATCGTAATCTTGTCGCCCTGCAGCGTGAAGTGGCGCGAGACATGGTGACCTTCAAAGCGCCACCCCCATGTCGCGTCGCCTGGCGCGCCGAATAGCGAGACAAAGTAATTGGCGGGGTCGCCGCTGATCTCGGTCTGCAGGTTCATGATGTCGATCGACTTGTTGAAGCCGCTTTCCGATACGCTGGCGCGCAGCAGCGCCATGGCCGCTTCGCGCTGGCTGGCATTCAGATCGTTGAGCGACAGGCCGTTGCGCGGGAAGTTGCGCGTGTTTGTCCAGTGCCAGCGCAGGCGTTCCGCGTCTGAAAATGCAAAGTTTGCGCTTGCGCGTTGTTGATCGCTTAGGCTGCCCGCGAAGCTGCGCGCGGCGGCTGTGATCCCGGCGTTGAGCATGCTTCCGGCTGAAACGGCGCTTGTCGGCGTCGCGGCAATCGTGGCTGCGCTATCCGGCGGCGTCTGTGTGACTGGCGCGTTGGTTGGCTGCACATTGCTTGGCTGTGCAACCGGCGCCGCTGTTGCGACCGGCGCGGTTGGGTCAAGCTTCGGTGCAACGGGTGCATCGCGATTGGCGCTGGGTTGGGGCGCCACTACGGCTGTCGCTTCGGGGAGCCGGGTGGCCGGCGCACAGGCTGCGGCCAAAACCCCGACACCACCGAGAAATCCGGTGCGCAGTACTGCGCGGCGGCTAAATTGTGTTTTCATCATGAATGTCTTTCGTGCAACAAAAACATGGTTTTTAAAGCGGCGAAATTGTTCTATCCCCCGCGAAGCGGGGGATAGAACAATTTCGCCAGATTTAGAAACTAACTGTTTAGTTGCGCTAGGGGGCCGCAATTGCGGCGTTTTGCAGGTTTTTACAAAGTAAGGCAAAAACATGAGTAGAAGCTTTAGAGACGTGTATGATTGCTTCCTCAGAATGCCTAAACGCACAGACATCAAGTCAATTCTGATCATCGGTTCCGGTCCTATCGTTATTGGTCAAGCGTGTGAATTTGATTATTCCGGCACGCAAGCCTGTAAAGTCCTTCGTCGCGAAGGCTATCGTGTAATCCTGGTCAACAGCAACCCGGCGTCAATCATGACGGATCCGGAGTTCGCCGACGCCACCTATATTGAGCCGCTGACCGTCGAGGTGATTGACAAAATCCTCGAAGTTGAAAAGCCCGACGCGATTTTGCCCACCGTCGGCGCGCAAACCGCACTCAATCTCGCGGTGGAACTCAGCGAGAAGGGCATCCTGGCCAAACATGGCGTGGAGCTGATCGGCGCAAAAATCGGCCCGATCAAAATCGCCGAAGACCGCGAGTTGTTCAAACAGGCCATGCTCGCCAATGGGTTGAACGTGCCGATGGGCGAAACGGTCACCACCGTCGAACACGCGCTCGAAGTCGCCAAAAAGACTGAATACCCGGTGCTGATCCGGCCGTCGTTCACGCTGGGCGGCAGCGGTGGCGGCATCGCCTATGACGAAGAGGATCTGCGCGCCAAGGCTGACAAGGGCATCAAGGCCAGCCCGGTTGGGCAGGTGTTGATCGAAAAGAGCGTCATCGGCTGGAAGGAATACGAGCTCGAGGTCATGCGCGACCGCAAAGACAATTTTGTGGTGGTCTGCTCGATCGAGAATATTGACCCGATGGGCGTGCACACCGGCGATTCAATTACGGTCGCACCGGTCATGACGCTGACCGACAAAGAGCTGCAGCGCCTGCGCGACATCGCCAAAATCGTGATGCGCGCGGTCGGTGTCGAAACCGGCGGCAGCAACGTGCAGTTCGCGGTCAACCCGGCAAACGGCGAAACGCTGGTGATTGAAATGAACCCGCGCGTCTCACGCTCGTCGGCGCTGGCGTCGAAGGCGACCGGCTTCCCGATCGCAAAAATTGCCGCGCTGCTCGCAGTCGGGTATACGCTCGACGAAATTCCAAACGACATCACCAAAAAGACGCCGGCCTCGTTTGAGCCGTCACTGGACTATGTCGTGGTCAAGTTCCCGCGCTGGGCCTTTGAGAAGTTCCCCGGCGCCGACGAAACGCTTGGCCCGCAGATGAAGAGCGTGGGCGAGGTCATGACCATCGGCCGCACCTTCAAAGAGGCCTTTATGAAGGCGCTGCAGGGCCTTGAGATCGGCCGCCTGGGTCTCGAACCCCTGAAGACGCCGGCCGAACCCATCTCGCGCCCAACCGCGCGGCGCATGTTCGATGCGATCGATGCGCTGCGCCAGGGCATGTCGGCTGAAGCATTCTTCGACCAGACATTTTTTGACCCCTGGTTTATCGCGCAATTTCAGGAGCTGCTGGACACCGAGCGCGCGCTGTCTGCGCAAACACTCGCAAGCGTGCTGCCGGCGCTGTGGCTGCGCGCCAAACGCGAGGGCTTTGGCGATGCCTATATCGCGACGCTCCTGCAGAAAGCGTCAGATGGCGGGCAACCGACGGCGGCCGATGTGCGCCTGCAACGCAAAGCGCTCGGCGTGCGCGCCAGCTTTTCGCTGATCGATACGTGCGCGGCTGAATTTGAGTCGAATACGCCGTATATGTATTCGCACTACGACGGCTACGACGAGAGCGGCATTGTGCGCATCGTCGAGCCTGTCACCGGCAGTTGGCGTTACCCATTGAAGAGACCGCGAATGGCGGGAGGCGGACGGCGGCCCCACTTCTGCCGTCCACTACCCGTCAGAAAGTTATCATTCTTGGCGGCGGTCCAAACCGGATCGGGCAGGGCATCGAGTTCGATTGCTGCTGCACGCATGCCTGCTACGCGTTGCGCGACATGGGGCTTGAGACCATCATGATCAACTGCAACCCGGAGACGGTCAGCACCGATTACGACACCGCCGACCGCCTGTATTTTGAGCCGCTGACGCTCGAGCACGTCTTGAATGTGTGGGAGGCGGAGTCGGGGGATGGTGGGCAATCCCTCGCTGGCGAGGGATTGCCCACCGTCCCCATGCTCGTGCAGTTTGGCGGACAGACGCCGCTCAACCTGGCCCGGCGCCTGAAAGACGCCGGCGTGCCGATCTGGGGCACCTCGCCGGATGCGATTGCGCTGGCCGAAGACCGCAAACAGTTTGCGACGATTCTCGACGAACTGGGCATCCCGCAGCCGGAGAACGGCACTGCGATGTCGCTCGACGAAGCAAAAATCGTGGCGCGCGCGATCGGGTATCCAGTGCTGGTGCGCCCCAGCTATGTGCTGGGCGGCCGCGCGATGGGCATCGTCTACGACGAGAAGGACCTGCATCACTATATCGCCGAGGCCACGAAGGTCTCGCCGGATGCGCCGGTGTTGATCGACCGTTATCTCGAGGACTCGTTTGAGCTAGATGTCGATGCGGTTGGCGACGGCGAGCGCATGGTCATTGGCGGCATCATGGAGCAGATCGAAGAGGCTGGTGTGCATTCGGGCGACAGCGCCTGCGTGTTGCCGCCGCTCAAAGTCAGCGAATATCACCTGAACATCATTCGCGACTATGTCGAACGGATCGGTCTGCGCATCGGCGTCAAGGGCCTGATGAACGTGCAAATGGCGATCAAAGACGAGATCGTGTATGTGCTCGAGGTCAATCCGCGCGCCAGCCGCACCACGCCGTTTGTCAGCAAGGCCACGGGTGTGCCGCTGGCAAAAATCGCCGCGCGCATTGCGGCCGGGCAGACGCTGCTGCAAATCGGATTCACAGAGGAGCCGGAGCTCGATGGCTTTTTTGTGAAAGAAGTTGTGCTGCCGTTTGGCAAGTTCCCATCCGCGCTGGTGCAGCTTGGGCCGGAAATGCGCAGCACCGGCGAGGTGATGGGGCATGCCTCCAGCTTTGGCCACGCTTACGCCAAGGCCGCGATGGGCGCAGGCGAGCGCCTGCCGCTGTCCGGCCGGGTGCTGATCACGGTCAACGACAACGACAAAGCCAACGCCATCAAGATTGCGCGGGATCTGCACCGGCTCGGGTTTGAGCTGGTGGGCACGCGCGGCACCGCCGAGTTTCTAAGCCGCTTTGGCGTGCCCACGGCGACGGTCAACAAGGTCAGCGAGGGCTCGCCGCACACGGTCGATATGATCAAGTCCGGCGCGGTGGCGCTTGTTATCAACACGATTCTGGGCAGCGTCAGCTACGCCGACGGCCAGGCGATTCGCGCCGCGGCCATCGCCAGCCGCGTGCCGCTGCTGACCACGCTCAGCGCGGCCTCGGCCGCTGTGAGCGGCATTCGCGCCATGCAGAGCAAGGGGCTCTCGGTCCGCAGCCTGCAAAAACATCACGCATCGCCGACCTAGGCGCTGCCGCGGCGACAACACCGCCGCCGCAGCGCCTGTCACACGATGTGCAGTGCGCCTGATGTTGAGCCTTGACCGCTGGCAAGCACTGCTTGTCAGCGGTTTTGTTTTTTGCGAATGCGGCAGGCGTCTGCCGGGTTCTGACCAGGCGGTTTTGATCACCATGCGATATTCAAAGTTATTCTCCATGACGCTGCGCGATGAGCCGGCCGGCATCGACGCTGCCGGCCACAAGCTGTTGCTGCGCGGCGGCTATCTTCGTCAGATCGGCGCCGGCATCTTCGCGTATCTGCCGCTGGCGAAACGCAGCCTGCGCAAGCTTGAGCAAATCATTCGCGACGAAATCGACGCGATTGGCGGACAGGAGATCTCCATGCCAGTGGTGCAACCGGCTGAGATCTGGCAGCACACCGGACGCTGGCAAAGCGTTGGCCCGGAGATGGTGCGCTTTCAGGACCGCAAGTCGCACGATATGGTGCTCGCGATGACGCATGAGGAAGCGACCACCTGGCTGGCCCGAAGCGAGATCCAGAGCTATCGGCAGCTGCCGCAGATCGTCTATCACGTGCAGACAAAGTTTCGCGATGAAGCGCGGCCGCGCGCCGGTCTGATTCGCGTGCGCGAGTTCACGATGAAGGACAGTTACTCGCTCGACGCCGATCCCGCCGGGCTCGATGTCAGCTATCAGGCGCACGCCCAGGCCTATGCGCGCATTTTTGAGCGCTGCGGGTTGCCCGTGGTCGCGGTGGCCGGCGATGTCGGCATGATGGGCGGCAGCGAGTCGCGCGAGTTCATGTATGTCACGCCGATCGGTGAAGACACGCTGCTGCTGTGTGATGCCTGCGGCCACGCCGCAAACGGCGAAGTCGCGGCGTTTGCGGCGCCCGCACCGTCGTCCGAGCCCGCCCTGCCGATCGAACGCGTGGCCACGCCGGAGACAAAAACGATCGATGCGCTGGCCGCATTGCTCGGCGTCAACCCGCGCAGACCGCCAAAGCCGTCTTTATGGTGGCCAGCGCCGCGCAGGCGCCGGATCGGTTTGTGTTCGCGGTGCTGCGCGGTGATCGGCAGCTCAATACGCTAAAGCTGCAGCGCGCGCTGAGTGCCGATGCGCTTCGCCCGGCCACCGATGCCGAAATCCGCGCGATTGGCGCAGTTCCGGGCTATGCCAGCCCGATCGCGCTGGGCGCACGCAGCGCGGCGGCGCTCGCAACCGTTGTGGTGGTGGATGCGCTGGTGATGCAGTCGGCCAATCTCGTGGCGGGCGCCAACGAAGAGGGCATGCATCTGCGCAACACCAACTGCCCGCGCGATTACGCGCCGGACCAGGTCGCGGATATCTCGCTGGCCGTTGCCGGCGACGCCTGCCCGGTCTGCCAGGCCGCGCTGCGCGAAACGCGCGGCGTCGAGGTTGCGCACATCTTTAAGCTCGGCACGCGCTACTCGGCGATGCTCGGCGCAACTTTTCTGGATGCCGCCGGTCAGCAACAACCGATCGTGATGGGCAGCTACGGCATCGGGGTCGGGCGATTGCTGGCCTGCATCGCGGAGGCGCACAACGACGCGCACGGATTGGTCTGGCCGCGCGCGGTGGCGCCATTTGCGGTGCATCTGGTCGTGCTGAGCAGCAAAGATGGCGCCACACAGGCGGCGGCTGAGCGCGTCTACGCCACGTTGCGCGCCGCCGACATCGAGGTGCTGTTTGACGACCGTGAAGAATCGCCGGGTGTCAAGTTCGCGGATGCCGATCTGATTGGCTGTCCGGTGCGGCTGACGGTGAGCAGCAAATCGCTCGGGCAGGGCGGCATCGAGCTCAAGCACCGCAACCGGGCGGAGAAGGCGATTGTGGCCGAAGACGCGTTATTGGGTGTGTTGCGCGCGACACCTCGGCATAACGAGATCACCTTGATAGGTTTCGCAGGCGGTGCCTGCGGCTATCCGTAGTTTGCGCCCGGATAGCCGCAGGCACCGCCCGCGGACCGGCCTCAATCGTGAGATATTTTCGGCAAAATGTGGGACGAAAATTTGAGACAAAGTGCCAATCTTCTGGCATGCTATCCGCCACGAGGTGACGAATCATGCAAACACAGAATTTATTCAAACGGCACGTGTGTGCTGCACTGGTGCTGGCCGCGACGACGGTCGGCACGCTTAACCCTGCTGTATACGCACAAACCGCGACCGACAGCTGCGATGCCGGGATCGGGCTGTGGGCCGGCTCATTCGGTTACGGCGCGAGCTGCGCGGACAGCGCGGGCTTTCGCGCCCTGTCAAAACAGAATAAGGCGCTGGCCAACGATCTTGTGACCGATATCGAGATCTGCGGCGATCGGGTCGTTGTGGCGCATGCGCTCGGTCTAAACACGCTGCAGCAGGGCAAATGGCGAACCGAACGCATGAAAAGTGGGATCCAGTCGCCGGCAGCGATCGATTGCGACAGCAAAAACAACCTGTGGATCGCGCACTACGATGGCGTCTCAAAATTCGACGGCAAGACCTGGACAACCACGCGCGCGGACAAGCTTGGCACTGATGCCAATGTCAAAGTTTCGAAGGACATCGCCGTCGGCCCGAAGGACACCGTGTGGGTCGCCACATCCAACAGCGTTGCGCGGTTTGACGGGAAAGACTGGCGCTTCTGGGAAGGCGAGGCGTTTGGCGAAAACAAGCAATTCTTTTCGCGCATCGTGGTCGATCCGCGCGGCGCACCCTGGGTTTCGGCTATTGGCGGCATCTACACGTTTGACGACGACGCCTGGGTGTTTCACAAGAACTCGGATCTGATCTCCAACGAAGGGTTGGCGGTCGATGCCGAGGGCTCGGTGTATGTCGGCAGCACGTATCAAGGGCTGTATATCTTCAGCGATGGCGATTGGTCGACAGTGGATCGCGACACAGGGCTGAGCAGCAACAGCATTCGCGAGATTGCGATCGATGGGCGCGGCCGGATCTGGGTTGGCACGCAATACGGCATGAATGTGTTTGACGGCAAAAAATGGCGCAACTTTGACATGAGCACGACCGGCATGATCGACAACGATGTCACTGTGTTGGAGATCGAGGGCGCCGGTCCGGAGTTGCCGAGCGGACCGCTGCCCGTCAAGACTGGGACGCTGGCCGGGAAAGTGTCCACCGGCACAAAGCCGGCGGCTGGCATCGATGTGCAGCTGTGCGTCGAATTTATTGGGTTGAGTTTTAACGGCAGCACGCCGTGCGGCGATCAACCCTATTCAAAGCTGACGAAGACGGATAAAGATGGCGCATACCGGTTCGAAAAGATCCCGGCTGGCGTCTACGGTGTTGTGTTCAAACAACCGAGCGGCAAGTGGGCGCGATTGACCACTACGTCGGGGTTTGGCACGGAGCGCATCGTGGTGGCGGCGGACGCGGTGGTGGGCGGTATCGATCTGGACCTGGCGAAGGTCAAATAGCGTTGGAAAAAGCATCATCCCCGCGCACGGCGCGGGGATGATGCTTTTCAAAACAACCCGGAGTTACAACATTACTTGGGCAGGATCACGCTATCGATCACGTGGATCACGCCATTGCTGGCCTGAATGTCGGTGGCGACCAAACCTGCGCCACTGATGGTGATGGCGCCCGCGCTGCGGCGGACGTTGATGTTCTGGCCCTGCAGCGACTTGATGCGGCTATAGCGGGCAACCATTTTGCTGTCGAACTTGCCTTTGACCACATGGTAGGTCAGGATCTTGACGAGCTGGGCTTTGTTCTCCGGCTTGAGCAATGTCTCAATCGTGCCGGCGGGCAACTTGCCAAACGCTTCGTCGGTCGGCGCGAAGACGGTCAGTTCACCGGACTTGACGGCGTCGACCAAACCCGCGGCTTCCAGCGCAGCTGCCAGAATCTTGAAGCTGCCGGCCTTGGCGGCCACATCGACGATGTCGCCTGGCGGCAACAGCACCGTGTCGATGACGTGGATGATGCCGTTTGTGGCCATCACATCGGCGGTGACGACCTTCGCGTCGTTCAGCATCACGCCATCTTTGTTGGCGGTGACTTTGATGCCGGTACCCATCAGCGATTTGACACCGGAGTGCTTGCTGACAGACTTCGCGTTCAGGCGACCTGTGGCCACGTGATAGGTCAGGATCTTGACGAGCTGGGCTTTGTTCTCCGGTTTGAGCAGGGTCTCAACCGTGCCGGCTGGCAATTTTGCAAAGGCTTCGTCGGTTGGCGCGAAGACGGTGAATGGCCCCGCGCCCTTTAGTGTGTCGATCAGGCCCGCCGCAGTCAGCGCTGTGGCCAGCGTTTTGAAGCTGCCGGCGTTGACCGCGGTGTCGACGATGTCCATCTTCTTTCCCTGCAAATCCGCGCCGGTTGTCGGCAGCGTCGGTGCGGGCGCTGCGACATTGGCCGGCGGCAGGATGACTGCATCGATGACGTGGATGACACCATTGGTGGCCAGCACATCGGTCGTGACGACATTGGCATCGTTGATCTTGACGGCGCCGCCGCTCACGGTGATCTTTACTTCGGCGCCATTGACTGTCTTGGCCGAGGTGAGTTTGACGACATCGGCCGCTTTGACTTCGCCAGCGACGACGTGATAGGTCAGGATATCAACGAGCTGCTGTTTGTTCTCGGGCTTGAGCAGCGATTCAACCGTGCCGGCCGGAAGTTTCGCAAACGCATCGTCTGTCGGCGCGAACACGGTAAATGGGCCTGTTCCCTTGAGCGTGTCGACGAGGCCGGCGGCCTGCACGGCGGCGACCAGCGTCTTAAAACTGCCTGCGCCGATGGCGGTGTCGACGATGTCTTTCTTATCCTGCGCGTAGACGGCCGGCGCAAAGCCGATCGTGCCGATCAGCAAGGTGCCCGCCAGCGTAAGCTGAACCGATTTTCGAATATTCATACAGGTACATATCTCCTCAAATTTCCTGCGCAATACATCCGCGCCACGAATTGGCGCGGTCCCAACTCCTATTACGACATTGGCATAGGCTTGCATGGCTCGAAGGCCTAAGCGCAGGTTAAGGACTTGATAAGCAGGGGCTGAGCAGGACAGATCCCTTTGCGACGATTTCGCCGCGTATTTAGGCATTTTTACTGGAGAAAGCACCATCTCCCCGCGCTGCGCGCGGGGAGATGGTGCTTTCTCCGGACGAATCTCTGTGAGCTCGTGCGTGAAACACCGTCATTCGGCGGGAAATTTGTGGGCAAGGGATAGGCCTTCGACGGGAGGAGGGGAAATCGCCCTAAACCAACCACACGTCATGTGCAGCGGAGGCGGCCGAGGATCATGCGGCATCTACGCTCTATCGGCCAGCGAGGTTTAGGGCCGCCTTCGGTCGAGATGACGACTCAAAGCCATTTGAAAAACGCTTTCTTACGAATACGCCCTGGCGGTTAATCGACGTCTTTCAGCGCTTTAAAGCGGCGAAGAATTTCGTCTTTTTGCAGCGCATGATCGACGATGGGGGCGGGGTAGGTTTCACCCGGCACGATGTCATAGGCGGCCAGCTCGATCGGCGCAAGGTCGGCGGGCGCATGGATTTGTTTTGCGGGCACGCGCGCCAGTTCAGGCACGTAACGACGGATGTAGGCGCCATCAGCGTCAAACTTCTCGCTTTGCAGGCGCGGGTTGAAAACCCGAAAATAAGGCTGTGCGTCAGTGCCGGTGCTGGCGGCCCACTGCCAGCCGCCATTGTTCGCGGCCGGGTCGCCATCCACCAGGGTTTGCATGAAGTAGCGCTCGCCGCGCCGCCAGTCCAGCAGCAGATCTTTGGTAAAGAACGAAGCCACGATCATGCGCGCGCGGTTGTGCATCCAGGCCTCGGTCTTGAGCTGGCGCATGGCGGCGTCGATGACGGGGAAGCCGGTGCGGCCTTCGCACCAGGCGGCAAACAAGGCGTCGTCTTTGGCCTGCGAGCCGCTGCCCCAGCGCAGCGCGTCGAGGCCTTTTTTGAAGCTGCCGGTGTCGGCGTGCGGGAAGTTAAACAACACCTGCTGATAGAACTCGCGCCAGATCAACTCGCTGATCCACAGATCGCAGCCGGCCTGCAGCTTTGGCGCGAGTTTTTGTTTGGCCAACTCGGCAGCTTGCACACAGATGCGCGGAGAGAGCGTGCCAAAGCGCAGATGCGCTGAGAGCTTCGAGGTGCCGTCGGCTGCGAGCGTGTTGCGGGTGGCGTCGTACTTGGCGATGCGGCCGGTGTTGACCCAGGCCTGCAGAAGCGCCAATGCCTGTGTCTCGCCGCCACGCGGCGTGCCCGCCGGCGCGCCAGGGTGCCCAAGTTCTGCTGCGGTGGGCACAGGCAGCGATCTGAGCGACTGCGGCGGCGCGACGAGCGCGATCTCGGCGGGCTCTGTCGGGAGCGGCTTGGGGCGGGCCAGCCAGGCGTTCTTGTAGGGTGTAAAAACGGTGTAGGGGCTGCGCGCGCCGGTCAGCACTTCGGTCTCTTCGAAATGCACCTGGTCTTTGAAGGCCTCGCAGCGGATGCGATTGCGGGCCAGCTCGGCTGTCACTGCGGCATCGCGCGCGCGCGCGCGCGGTGTGTAGTCCTTGTTGAAATACAGCGCCTGCGCGCCGGTCTCGCGGGCGATCGTCAGGAGCTCGGTGCGCGTGTCGCCACGCCGCACGATCAGGCGTGAGCCGCGCGCATGAAGTGACGCATCCAAATCGCGCAGCGACTCCAGCATGAACTGCACGCGGGCAGGCGCCACATCAGCGCCGCGCAACAGCGCATCGTCCAGCACGAATACTGGAATGAGCTGGCCGCGCGATTGCGCAATGGCATTGACAAGCGCGGTGTTGTCGTTCACGCGAAGATCGCGTCGAAACCAGATGATGATCGATGACACTTAGCCTACCGTGCCCGGTCGACGCTGCTCAAGCAGCCACTTCAGCAGGTCGGGTTCGGCGTAAGCGCGCTGCCAGCTCTGATCGTGATTGGCATCCTCGTAGAACGTAAATTTAGGCTCGCCACCGCAGGCTTTTAACGCATTGACCACGGCGATCGATTCTTTGGGGTTGACGTTGCGGTCTTTTTTGCCGGCGAACACCCAGACTGGCACGTCAGCCAGCGGGCACAGGGCTCGGGCGGAGTAGAAATAACCGCCGACCACCGAGACGATCGCGGCAAAGCGCGTCTGGTTTTTTAGGGCCAACACCCAGGCGCCGTAGGCGCCCATGCTAAGACCGGTCAGATACACCCGGTCGGCGTCGATCGACAGCCGGCTTTCGACATCGTCGAGCAATTCGGTCAGCGCGGGCACGCTGCTGTCCCAGCCGAAGACCGGTGATTGCGGCGAGATGACGATGGCGGGGAAGTCCGTGTTTGTTTCAAGCTCAAGCGGCATGACGGCGTTGCGCACGCGGTTGACATCTTTGCCGACCTCGCGTGAGCCGTGCATAAACACGATCACCGGGTATTTGGCATAGGGGTCTTTGCCATAGGACTCCGGCAAATACAGCAGGTAGTTCACCGACACCGCGCGTTTGCCGATGGCGCCGCTAAAACGATACGCATGTTGCCCGATGCGGTAGCCGCTGTTGGGTGCATTTGGATCGGGTTCGATCGGGGTCTCACCCACGGATTGCTGCAGCGTCACCGTTCGTTTGGCTTTGGTTTTGACGGCGGCTGATTGTGTCGAGCGCGCTTCCTGCGCGAGTGCCGGCTGTGTAAAGCCGGAAGTGCCAAACAATAGACAGGCTGCGATGCCGGCCAGCGCCGGTTTCAAATGCGGGTTCATCCTCATGACTATGCGTTTTTCTCCGGGAAGCGGCCGGGAAGCGGCCGGAGGCCTCCCGGCCGCTTCCCGGCGCGTTTACTTATTCGGGACGGCCGTCTCATTGACCGTAAAGCCATCCCCGGCAGGTGCTTGCGGTGTGGTCGGCACGGTCGTTTCGTTGACCGTAAAGCCGCCGTCGTTCGATTTTGGCGCGGCGGGTTGCTCGGCTTTGGGCTGTTCGGCTTTGGGTTGTGTGCGCGAGGTGTCTTGCACGCCGACGCAGGCAAACGAAAGCGCGGAAAACACGATGATGGCGGCAATCAGGGCGCGAGGAGATCGCATCATGGTTAGTTCACCTTCATCCAGGTCGGTGCTTTGCCTTCCGGAACGACGTCGACGTTCTTTGTATTGGCAAGCGCTTCCGGGTCGACGGATTCCTGCGCCGCGCTTGGCGCCTTGTCGTCGCGCTCATGCATGTTGTCCCAGCCCGCGGGCTTGATCGTCATGCGCTCGCCCGCGAGCAGCCCGGCGATGCCGCGCTGGCCGTCCTCGATGCGGGTGTCTGGGATCCACTGTGTCTTCTTGGGCGGCTGGTAGTTGGCAGGCTCGGTATATGTCGAGATATAGCCTTCGAAGTTGCGAAAGACCAGGCGGTTTTTGGACTGGCTGAGCAGATAGTTCGGCATCACCGGCACCTTGCCGCCGCCGCCGGGCAGATCCACGCAGAAGGTCGGCACTGCATAGCCGCTCGTATGGCCGCGCAACGACTCCATGATTTCGAGACCGGCGGAGATCGTGGTGCGGAAGTGCCCGCTGCCCTCGACCAGGTCGCACATATACAGGTAGTACGGCTTGACGCGAATCTTGACCAGATCGTGCACCAGCTTCATCATCGTGTTCGGATGATCGTTGACACCGGCCAGCAACACGCTTTGGTTGCCGAGCGGGATGCCTGCATCGGCCAGTTTTGCGCAGGCGCGCGTGAGTTCGGGTGTGATCTCTTTGGGATGATTGATGTGGATGTTCATCCACAGCGGGTGATATTTTCTGAGCGTGTTTACAAACTCGTCCGTCACGCGTTGCGGCATGAAGACCGGCACGCGCGAGCCGATGCGGATGATTTCGATATGCGGGATATCGCGCAACCCGGCCAGCAGTTCATCCAGGATCTTGGGGCTGAGTGTGAGCGGATCACCGCCGCTCAACAGCACATCGCGCACTTGCGGCGTCTTGCGCAGGTATTCAAGCTGTTTGAGATAGTTGGCGCGGTTAAAGAACGCAGCGTGCGGGTCGCCGACGACGCGGCTGCGCGTGCAATAGCGGCAATACGAAGCGCACTGCGTGGTGACGAGCATGAGCACACGGTCCGGGTAGCGATGCACCAGGCCGGGCACAGGTGAGTGCTCGTCTTCGCTGAGCGAGTCCTCCATCTGCGAATCAAACGCATCGAACTCCTGCTCGCGCGGGATGACCTGCAAACGCACCGGGCATTCCGGATCCTCCGGATCGATCAGCGATGCGAAGTACGGCGTGATGTCGACGCGAAACTTTTCCGGCGCCTTGAGCCCTTTTGTTTCGCTTTCAGTCAAGTGAATGAACTGAGCAAATTCCTCGTAGCTGTTGATGCGGTTGGCGAGCTGCCAGCGCCAGTCGTTCCACTGCTCGTCTGGCACATTGGCCCACGGCTTTGCCTTTGGCGTCGTCGCGGAGGTCAGGGCATAGGGCGTCGTCATCTATTCCACCTTCACTGTTGGTGCGACTTCCGCGAAGAGTTTGCGCAAGTCGGCGATTGATTTCGAGCCGGGGAAGATTTTGCCGTTGACAAAGAATGTCGGCGTGGTGTCGACCGCGCGTTTGTTGGCATCGTCAGACATCGGTGCCAGGCGGCCTTTGTGCGTGCCAGCATCGACGCAGGCGTCAAACTTGGCGGCGTCCAAACCGAGCTGGCCACCCATGGCCTTGACACGCGCTGGGCTGAACTGGCCGACGTTTTCTTCGAACTGGTTGCCGAAGAGCATGTTGTGCATTTCGAAGAACTTGTTCTGATCGGCCGCGCACATGGCGGCGTTTGCGGCGTTGCTTGAGTCGCCGCGGCCACCGGGCCGGGTTTCAAGAAAAGTCAGGAAGTTGTATTCATAGCGCACTTTGCCCGTCGGGGCGAGCGCCGCGATGATGGCTTCTTCATACTGCGACCATTGGCCCTGACAACCCGGGCACTGATAGTCGATAAACTCTTCGATCTTGATCGGGGCGTCTTTGGGTCCCCAGGCCACGCCGTTGGGTTCGGCATTTGCTGGCACGGCCTTGTTGATCAAGCGGACGTTGGGCAGCGGTATTTCCGTCGTGGTTGTATCGCCGCGATTGCGCGAGATGATGATCGCGCCGCCGATAAGCACCACGGCTAGCGTGCCGATAATCGCCGCGATTTGCAGCGTCTGCTTGTTTGCGCGCTTTTGTTCGAGCGCTTCAATTTCTTTCCTTTTGGACATGTATTCCTCAAACTGACATCAGTTGGCACTTCGCTAAACCGCGCAATACGCGGATTGGCAATGCGCCAAAACGGTTATCAATGGGTGTTGCGTTTGTCTTAGCGCATCGCTGCGAACCGCACCGCGTGAAACGCGCGCAGTCCTGCACCATCGATTGTGATGGTTGCAATGTTAAACGTTTCATCGCAATAAGTGAAGAGGTTGATGCACCTTATAACCGAGTTTTAAGGGCAGCCCGTTTGCCGGGCTGCGCAATTGATTTGCTCGGACTGACGGTTAATCGATGCGCATGATGGCGCCGCTCAACTCAAACATGCCGGTGTCTTGATACCCCAGCCGTTGGGCGAGCCTGCGCGACGCGACGTTGTCTGTGCGCGTCACATACAGTGGCGTGCGGTTGCGCGCGAGCAGGTCGTTGCTAACGGCGCTGACAACCGACTTTCCGAGGCCGCGTTTGCGCGCGCCTTCGAGCACTTGCACAAAGACTTCGCCGTAGCGTGTTGAGATCCAACTGGTGCCGGCTTCGGCCGCGTTTGTCCCATCGCGCGCGGCAATCGAGGCGCGCAGCATGCCATCTGGTGTTTTGCTCGAGACCACCAGCATGTTCATGACCGGCTGAAACGCGCTGCGGTTGAGTGTAAAGACGTTGCTGATCGAATCGCCGCTCAGCGCGCAGACCGCGGTGATGTCCGGTTGCGCCGCGGGCGGGGCACTAAGCAGGTATTGGCGCTTCGGCACCAGCGCCTGTTGAAGCGCATCGCGCAACGCGACCGAGTCGTCGCCGCGCATGACAACGAGCGGCCGGAATAGGTCGATGCCGGTCTGGCACACGCCGACAAATGCGAGCGTGCGGCCGCCGCTATCTGTGCGGACGTAGAGTTTTGTACGTTTTGCGTCGTGCTCGAGCGTGAAATAGGATGTCAATGCATCGGCAGGCGACTGCGTGAGCAGTTGGGCAGCGTCAATGCGCAGTGAAGGAGTGGCGTCAGACATGTGATGCTGAGCCTACCACTTGAATTCGCCTGTCCACGCCAAAGCGCCAACCAGCAATTGTCAATCTGAAAGAAGGCGCCACAGATTACACAGAAAGTCTGTGCAATCTGTGGCGCCTTCTTTCAGATCGACAATTGCAGCCAGCTGACGCCACGGGGTAGCCAGCAAGCGTGGCGCCTAATTCCCATCTGTCAGTTGCTCTGGGATATCGAAGACCTCATCGCTGCCGAGGCACTTGGCTTTGCCTTTGCCAGCAACGACGACCAGGCCCGCGCTGCCATCCGGGCAGGGCATGGCCAGCGGGCGGTTCCAGGTGGTGAAGTCGCACGCCGGATATTTGACGCAGCCGTAGAACGTGCGGCCGCCTTTCTTGGCGCGCTTTTCGGCCAACTTGCCCGAGCACTTCGGGCATTGCACGCCCGGAATGCTGATCGGTTCGACGTGTTTGCAGGCTGGGAAGTTGCTGCAACCGATAAACTTGCCGAAACGGCCCTGTTTGTAATTCAGCGGCGAGCCGCAGTCCGGGCACATTTCCCCGGTCGGCTCAATCTTCTTCTCGATCTTGACGATGCTCTCAGCTGCGACGGCGACGGCTTCCTTGAACGGCATGTAGAAATCTGCCAGCACCGGTTGCCACTCGCGCGCGCCGGTTTCGATCTCGTCCAGGTTTTCTTCGACCTGCGCGGTAAACCCGACATCGATGTACTCGCCGAAGTTGCCGACCAGCAGATCGTTCGCCAGAAAGCCCAACTCGGTGGGCTGCAACTGCTTTTGCAGGCGCCGCACGTAGTTGCGCGCCTGAATCGTGGTCATGATTGAGGCGTAGGTGCTCGGGCGGCCGATGCCGTACTCTTCAAGCGCCTTGACCAGGCTGGCCTCGGTGTAGCGCGGTGGCGGCTGGGTGAAATGCTGTTCCGGGATCAGCCGCAACAGATTGAGCACTTCGCCCGCGCTGAGCAGCGGCAACCGGCGGTCTTCTGCGGCTTCAGCCTCTTCGGCTTTTTCGCCCTCGTCTTTGCCTTCTTCATAGACGCGCAAAAAACCGGCGAACTTGACCACCGAGCCCGTGGCGCGAAACCAGTAATCGCCTGGTGTGGTTGCTGCGACGCCGCCGACCGGCACCGCATCGATGTCGACCGCAGTGGCGTCGAAAATCGCGTTGGCCATCTGGCTGGCCACAAAGCGCTTCCAGATCAGATCGTAGAGTTTGAACTGCTCGGTCTCGAGAAACTCCTTGATCGACTCCGGCGTGCGATAGATCGACGTCGGGCGGATGGCTTCGTGCGCTTCCTGCGCATTTTTTGCGCGCGACTTGTAGATCGGCGCGGTTTCAGGCAGGAATTCCGGGCCGTGCCGCTGCGCGATGTATTCACGCGCCTCGGTCTGCGCGCTGACGGCGACGTTGGTCGAGTCTGTGCGCATATAGGTGATCAACCCGGTTGTGCCTTCACCGACATTGACGCCTTCATACAGGCTCTGCGCAATGCCCATCGTGCGGCGCGCGTTGTAGCCGATCTTGCGGCTGGCTTCCTGCTGCAGCGTGCTGGTGGTGAATGGCGCAGCCGGGCGGCGTGTGCGCTCTTTTGTCTCCACCTTGACCACGTTGTAGGCAGCGCCTTCCAGCGCCTTCACGATCGTGGTGGTGTCTGTTTCGTTGGTGAGGTTGGGGTCCTGGCCGCGCAGCTTGTAGAAGCGCGCGACAAACGGATTGCCGCCGTCCTGCTTTTGCAGCTCGGCTTCCAGCGACCAATATTCAACTGGCACGAAGGCCAGAATTTCGCGTTCCCGCTCGACAACCAAGCGCACGGCGACCGATTGCACGCGACCGGCGCTCAGGCCGCGCATGCTGAGCTTGTCGCTGACCAGCGGGCTGAGCTTGTAGCCGACCAGGCGGTCCAAAATGCGGCGTGCCTGCTGCGCGTTAACGGCGTTCTCGTCAATATCGCGCGGGTGCTCAAAGGCGTTGTTGATCGCCTCTTTTGTGATTTCGTGAAATTCGACGCGGTGTACCGGTTTATTGACGATCTCATCGGCCAGCGCGGTGCGCAGGTGCCAGGAGATGGCCTCACCCTCGCGGTCGGGGTCGGTTGCCAGCCAGACGGCGTTGGCGGTGCGCGCAAGTTGCTTGAGCTCCTTGAAAGTGGCCTTTTTATCCATCGGGATGACATAGGTCGGCTGGAAATTGTTGTCGACGTCGACGCCGAGCCGATTCTTTGGCAGATCGCGGATATGGCCGATCGAAGCTTTGACGGTGAACTTGCGGCCGAGAAACTCGCCAATGGTCTTAGCCTTTTTTGGCGATTCGACGATCACGAGCGGGCCGCGGGAGCCGTTGGCCGCACCCGCATCGGCGCCGCCACTGGACTTGCCGCCCTTCTTTTTCGCGCCTTTTGCAGCGCGTTCGGCTTTGGGCACGCGCGGCTTGCGCTCCACGACCGGCTTTTCCATGCCAGCGTGTTCGGGCGTGTTGCCCATTTTGAAGACCTTCTCATAGCCGCAATTGGCGCAGGTGCCCTGCGAGGCAGGGGAGCCGTTTTTAAAGAAGATCGGTTTCGGGTTCAGCAGCGCGTGCTTGCCGCTGCATTTAAAGCAATATGCTTCCATAGATATGCGTTTAGGTAGGCTGCATTCCGGGCTTACGGCGCGCGCGCCAACGCGGCACGCCACACTTGAAACTCGGAGCTAAGCTAGGACGGTCTTGATAGCGTCGACGAACTTCTCTGCACCAAACTGTTCCGCATGTTCACGGATGTCAGCGGGCGAAAAGACTACCACACGATGCTTTTCGATCGCCTCAACCAGGGCGGCGACCTGCTGTTCCTGAAACAAAATGCCGGTTTTTTGATCGATTACGGTGTCGATCGCGCCGCCTTTTGCAAAAGCGATGACGGGTTTGCCATACGCCATGGCGCGTACCGGTGCGATGCCAAAATCTTCATAGCCCGGAAAGATAAAAGCTTTGCAACGCTGCAATAAATTAGATAGAGCAACATCATCGACGCGGCCCATTAGTTTTATGTTTGCGCCGCGTTGGCTTTGCGCTAAAGCCTCGAGGCGGGGCCGATCACGGCCCTCGCCGACAATCACCAGCGGCACGCCGAGCGCGCCACAGGCCTGAATGGCCAGGTCGATGCGTTTATACGGCAACAGGCGCGAGGCGATCAGGTAGAAGCCGTCGTCGGTGGTGGCTGGCGGTGTCTTTGGGATGGCCACGGGCGGGTAAATCAGCAGCGCGTCGCGGTTGTAGAGCTGTTTGATGCGCTGTTGCACCTCACGCGAGATGGCAATAAAGGTGTCGACGCGCTGCGCGGCCTGCGTCTCCCAGTGCCGCAAGCGGGCGTTCAGCGCGTTCAGGATGCCGATACTGGCCGCCGGGATCTTTTCGCGCTGGCGGTAGCTGTTGAAGTCATACGTAAAGCGCGTGGGTGTCAGGCAATAACAGATGTGCCGGGCCTGCGGGTTGAGCGGTCGCGCGCCGATGCAGAAGGCGCTCTTGTTGCTGAGCACCGTGTCGAACTCTGCCGGGATTCTGTAGCGCGACCAGACATGCGCGAACAACGGCATAAACGGCTGGTGTTTGCGATGGATGAGCGGCAGGTGATCCAGCCAGGTCGACCGAATATCCCAGCTGTGCCATGCGGCCGGCATGCGCGCACGGTCGTAGATGCTTGTGAACACCGGCGCGGACGGATACATGCCGTGCAGCGTCTCCAGCACATCTTCGGCGCCACCGAGTTGATTTAGCCAGTCATGGACCAATGCCAATTTCATCGCGGCATCAATCGTAGCAGGGAGGGGGGCAATGAAGAGGGCACAGAGGGAAGAAGCCACAGATTTCACAGATTGCACAGATTTTTTCTATATTTGTGCAATCTGTGAAATCTGTGGCTTCTTCCCTCTGTGCCCTCGCGTTTATGGGTTTGCCTTTATGGCGACCGGCACATAAACACGGCCCTGCCAGCCGGCGGTCAGCGTCGGTGTGGCACTGGGTGTCGGGCTCGGGTCGCCTGGGGTAAGCGTTGCCGTCGGCGTCGGCGTCGGTGATGGGGCCGATGGCGTCTGGGTCGGCGTCGGCGACGGCGGTACCAGTGTTGGCGATGGCGTCAGGGTTGGGCCGGGAGGGGTGGGTGTCGGCGTGACCGTTGCCGACGGTGCACCATCGCGCACGCGCACGATTTTTGCGATCGACGGCACGCCCGCGCTGTTGACGATAAACAGCATGTAGTAGCCAGGCGGGGCAATATTTGCGTTGACCGGCGTAGTGACCGCCAAGTTGTTGCCGGTGGGCGTAAAGGTCAGCGCTATATACCGTTGCTCAAAGTCAACACCGTGTGTGTTCGAGCCCAACCGAATCAGTGATGCGGTTGTGATCGTTGGGACGTTGGGCGAGCCGCCGACGATGACGTTTATTGTCTGCGCGTAGCCAAATTCGGCCGGTGTGAAATCGATCACCGGTCGCGTTGCTGCGCCGCCGCCGCTGTTGAACAAATAGGGCGGGCTATAAAACTCGTAGTCATATTTGACATACACCGGTTGCCCGGATGGCGGTGTTTCGCAAGGGCCGCACTTGCCGCCGCCGGCGCTGAGAATGCGCCCATCTGGCAACAGTAACGCCGATGAATGGTATTGGCGCGGCGTGGTCTGTTTCGCCATGAGCTGCCAGCTGCCTGGCCCGGTGCCGCCGATCGCAGGCGACCACAATTCGGCAGTCAGCACGGTGCGCGTCGGCACCAGGCTGACCAAACCGAGGTCGGATTGGTCGACAAGGCCGTTGTAGTTTTGAATGCCGCCAATCGCCAGCACCTTGCCGTTTGGCAACGCAACCAGCTGGTGTTGCCGGCGGCCGTAGGTCATTGGCGCTGCCGCGCTGCCGGTCATGTTGTTCAAATCGACGATTGCGCCGGTCTTTTTGCTCGATTCGCCGCCGTTGACAAGCGCTTTGCCGTTGACCGCGTCGTGCAGCACATAGCTGCCGTAGTCGCGAAAGATGCCATCGCGTTTGCCTTCGCCAATAGGTCCGCCAGTTGCGCTGATCCAAGTGCCGGCACTAACGGTATCGATTGAGCCGATGTAATCATCCGGGCCAAGATAGGCCACCTGGCCGTTTGGCCTGACCTGAACAAAGGGGTACCAACGGTTGCGCCACAGGCGCGGTTCGGCGCCGATCGTGGTGCTGATGTTGGTAAGCGCGCGGATAGCGCCGTTGGTCTGGCGCACTTCTGGGAGCGCCGACTCCTTCAACCCGCCCAGGATCAGCATTTCGCCGTTTGCGAGCGGAGCAACTGATGGATACCAGCGCTCGGATTCCGGCCGCATGTCGGCGGTGCGTGCCCACGTTTGCGCGGCGGAGTTAAACAGATAGGTGCGGCGAATACCAAGCGTGAGCTGATCTTTGTTGCCGCCGGCGACAAAGACATTGCCGTCGGGCAGTTTGGCGTAGCCTGCACAAAACAGGTTGGCGCCCCCGCCACCTGGCGTGGTGGGTGTGACGTCCCTGCGCACAACGCGGTCGGTGGCCGGGTCATAGACCATCGCCTGCGTGTTGTCCTGGCTGCCGCCTGTGTGCCCGGGCGTGGTGTCCCAAATCAGCACTTTGCCGTCCGGCAGCAGGCTCATAAAGATGCCGACGATCGGCACGTCGGCATTGCTGGCGTCTTTCCAGATGCGAGGTGTCGTCCAGGCGCCGATCGTGGCATTGTCCGCGCTGTCGCCGGAGGCGATGCGTTCGCGCGTCACGCGCTCGGCGTTGGCTTTGGTTTCGCGGATCGATTGCTCGGCAATGCGGGCATAGTCTTCGGCGCTGAGTTTGGTGCTATCGAGATCGACATGGTCGACCGGGCCGTCGTGGCAATACTGCACGCCCGCGTGGACGTGGCAGTTGTTGAGCTGCGCAGGTTGATCTGGTCGGTTGACGACGGGAAGAAAGATCTTGCGGGGCGTGCCGGGTGAGGGAGTTTGGCTGTAAGCCATGCCGGGCGCCACGAGCGCGGCGAGCGTGATCGTGGCAGCCAGAGCCGTCCGCGTTGAAACCAGTGATTTGCTGTTCATACCTTCCTTTGTTACGTTGTACTCTCTGTGCCGCTGGGTAGCCGCCTCTTACAGGGTAATGCAAACGGCGCACTTTTCCCCTCACCAACTGGCTATCATCTCTCACGAAAAACGATGTCGGCGATCACAGGCGCATGGTCACTGCCGGCGGCGTCGGCCGCGACGCGCGCCGAAACTGTCTGGAGCGCAACATCCACAAAAATGTGGTCGATGCGCGCGATCGGCATGGGGAACTGCGATGTCGCGTCGGCTGCATCTGGCCTTGGGAAGGTCATCCCGATGCCAAAACCCGCCGTGGCGTGCGCTTCATTGAATTTTTGTGTCAGGCGTTCAAACTCGTATGACCGCGCCGGCAGATTGAAATCTCCGGCCAGGATCAAGGGCTCGTCGCCTATCCTGAACTGCTCCAGCTCACGGTGCAACCATGCGTACTGGCCCTCCGAGAGCGCGAACTTTTCAGGGTCGGCATAACCGCGCCACGAATCTTGCGCCGCCTGCTGTGTCTGTGGCAGCAGATTGAGCCGGAAACTATGCGCGTTCCACACCTGCAGCACTCCGCCCGGCGTCTGCACGCGCCCTTTCAACAGATGATAGTTGCGCGCTTCTGTGCCGAGTGGCTCAAGCGGCCAGCGACTTAGAATCACCTGCTCAAAGCTGCCGCCATTTTCTACACTTTTTAGGGCGTATGGATACAGTGTTTTGAGCGCGGGGCTCAGCCGCTCGAAGTCCTGAGGATAACATTCCTGCAACAAAACAACATCCGCATTTTCCCGCTTTAGCATCTCCGCAATTGCGGCATGCCGGGTGTTTTTTGTTTTGCCATGCATGTTAAAGCTGAGCACGCGCACGCCGTTTTTGTCGCTCGCGGCAACGGCCTGCGGTGCGCGCAGAAAGGCCGGGCCCAGCCCGATCAGCAGGGGCGCGAGCGCGATGCCAAGCGCGACAGCCAACGGCCAACGGCGCAACAGCGCCGCGCCAAACGCCGCGACCAGCACTATTGGCACCAGCCACGGTGCGATGATATGGCCGAGTGTGACATAGCCATGAGCCGCATACTGCGAACTGACCCGCGCCAGATGCCAGGTGCACACGAGGGCCGCAAGCGCCCAAAAAGGCGCTTGCCCGAGAACACGGCCGGCAGTCTTCAGCGTTTTCACGACAACCACCGCCGTAGGGGCGCGCAGCGGCGCGTCCGCCGCGTATCAACTGCAGCAGCTTCCGCCATTGCGAGAAAGCGTGCGGTTGTCATGCGGACGCGCCGCTGCGCGCCCCTACGGCGGTGGTTGTTGTTACACATGGCGCGAACTATGCAAAATGACGATACAGCAAATTTCCGCCCTGTTCGGTGACGGCATCGGGCACGCTCGGGTCGGTCAGCAAGTTGGTCAACTGGCCCATCAGGCTGCGAACCTGTAGCTGGCTTTCGCTGAGCTGATAGCCCGGTGGCGTGTGCTTTAAGAACGTGATCGTCTTTTCTTCGGTCGAATACTTGCGCTTGAAGCGAATCAGGCCGTCCTGGTCCCAGTCGCTCAAACCAAAGTCGACCGCAGTGCAACCACGGCGTTGCGATTCTTCCGCCAGCGTCCAGAACATGATGTCGCTCGGGCGCACGGTCTGTTCTTCACGCACCGAACCGCTGAGCTTGTAATACATCACGTCCTTCCAGCGCAGCGCAATGCCGCCTGAAATGACCTGGCCCTGATGGCGCGCCAGCATGAGCGTGCCCATGCCGGTGGCAATGCAATGCTTCCAGATATTTTCGAGAAACGCGAACGGCTGCGCAAGCAGGCGATACTTTTTGCGGCGCACGCCGAGGTGAACTTCAAAGAACGCGCGCATCGACTCGATGTCGTCGTGAAATGTGACTTCAACGCCTTCATTGCGCGCTTTTTTGATGGCGCGGCGGGTGGGGGAGTCGAGCCGGTCCCACCAGATCTTTTCAGTGGGTTCATGCAGGCCGACCAGATGCCACTTGGCGATCTTGCCGATTTCGAAATGGCTGTCGTCCAGCGCGATCGCGTTGTGCAGGCAGCGCATCTGGATCGGGCACTGCAAATCAAGCAATGGCTTCACCAGCGTTTGCCACTGCTCTGACGTGTCGACCAGCGGGTCAGAAAAATCGCAGAAGGGCAGGGCCGCCACGCGGTCGCCCATCGGGTCGCGCAGGTGCGTATAGGCCAAACCGGCCAGCGGTTCGCCCGCGGCATCGATCAGCACATTGGCGCGCATGTCAAACTGATATGTGTCCGCGAGCACGCGCAGCCACGCCGGCGAGTGAAACACATCGCTCTGGCGTTTGTTGACAAGCTTCTCCCACAGAACATCCGTCTGCGGGGTGATCGTCACCATGCGTTGACCACTGGTTTCCAAGTGGCGTTCAAGCATGGCAATCTCAATAGTTCCGTACAATGTTATTTTCCTCGCACGGTCGCGATTAAGTTCGCGACCGAATCCCATCACTGGCCGTTCCGATCGCGCGCAGGCATTCCCCCTAGCCCTGGCGCGACATCTACTCGCTGCGGTTTCTAGCCAAAATAGCGATAGAGCAATTCCCCTCCGCGTTCGGTCACGGCATCTGAAGCGCCGGGATCTGTCAGCAAGCCGGTGAGTTTTCCCATCAAGCTGCGTATTTCGAGCTCGCGCGGGCTGAGCTCGTGGTCGGTCGGCAGATGCTTGAGAAACGTGATGGTCTTTTCATCCGTCGAGTATTTGCGTTTGAAGCCAATCAAGCCTTCCTGATCCCAATCGCTCAGGCCGAGGTCGATCCAGGCGTGGCCGGTTTCCTTCGCATACTTCATCATGTGCCACTGCAGCAGGTCGTTTGGACGCACGCGCAGGTCCTCGCGGACCGACGCGCTGAGTTTGTAAAACAGCGTGTCTTTCCAGTGCAGCACGAGCATCGCGCCAATCGTGCGGCCTTCAAAGTCGGCGGTCAGATAAGCGCCGTTGCCATGCGCGACAAACTGCGCGTGGATGTTTTCGATAAACGCCGCGGGTTGCGCGAGCAGTTTGTATTTGTGCTTGCGGATGCCGAGGTGCATGTCAAAAAACAGACGCGCGGCTTCGGGATCTCTGCGCACGGTCACCGACACGCCATCGCGTTCGGCGCGCTTGATGCCGTTGCGGCGGTGGCTGTCCAACCGCTGCAGCCACAACTCGTCGGCGCTGAGCGCGCTGATGTTGTGGCCGTGCCACTTGGCGCGGCTGATGTGTTCGAAGTTCGGGTCTTGCAGCGCGACCTCGTTGTGCAGCACGCGCAACGACATCGGCATGCCAAGCGCCAGCAGCGGCGCGACAAGTTGATTCCACTGCGCCAGATCATCCACCAGCGGGTCGGTGAAGTCGCAGAACGGCAGCGCCGCAACGCGGTCGCCCATCAGGTCGCCGAGCTGTACATAGGCCAGTCCGGCTACCGGCTGATCGTTGGCATCGACCAGCACGTTGGCGCGAATGTCGAACCCGTAGGTATCCACCAGGACGCGGATCCAGGCGGGTGAGTGAAACACATCGCTGCGCCGAGCCAGCACAAGCTGCTCCCAAAGCGCATCTGTGTGCGGTGCGATCTGGATCAAGCGCAATTCGTCAGTGTTGATCTGCTGTGTCGATGTATTTTGTTGCTGTGTCATACCGGCTTATTTTCAACCATTTTTACGGAATTCATGGCAAAGGTGGTGTGGGCAGTTTTTGCCGGCTCGTGCTCGGCCAAAGCCGCTGCGGCTTCGGCTTTTTGCCGCACCAGGTCCATATCGGCCGGGTTGGCGACAGCCGGCACCTTGTGCTGCAGGCGGTCGTTGACTTCCATCGTTGCGTCGAGCATCAGGTGTTCAAATCCCATCTGGCGCGCAAAACCGGCGAAGGCTTTTGTGTCTTTTGGCAGGCAGGCGCCGCCGTAGGGCACGCCGCCCTTGGTGCCATACAACGGATTCCACATCGATTCGGCGCTGCGAGCGACGACTGAGCCGACCAGATCGCCATCCACACCGAGCTGTTTGCAGATGGCGTGCACTTCGTTGAAGTAGCTGATCTTGACCGCGTTGTAAATGTTGTTGACGTATTTGATCGTTTCGGCTTCGGTCGATGTGCAATTCGCAATCAGCGCGCCGAACGGCTTGTAGAGCTGTTCGAGAATCGTCGTGGTCTTCGGATCGTTGCTGCCGATGACGGTGATCCAGGGCCGCGCAAAGTCCTGCTCGGCCACGGCCTGGCGCAGAAATTCCGGGTTCATGGCCACGCCGAAATCGACGCCAGCGCGTTTGCCGGAGTGCGATTCGATAATCGGGGCAAAGAACTTTTCAGTCGTCGTTGGCGGCACCGTGCTGCGCATGACTGCGACAATATACCGATCGGTGGTCTTGAGCATCTTGCCGATATCGGCAGCGGCCTGCCCGACGTATTCGAGCGAGATCTGATCCCCTTCGGTCGGTGTCGGCACCGTCACCATCAAAATGTCCGCGCTGCGCCAATCGACCGCGTCGATGGTGCAGGCATGCAAGCCCTCGGCGCGCAACTTATCGATCGTCGCTGGCAGCACGTCGACAAACGTCACCTGATGACCTTTCTTGATAAATCCCTTGCCGGTGGCCTTACCCACCACTCCCGATCCAATTACTACGATATGAGACATTGTTGTTCCTCCAATCAACGCGCAACTTAGGAGTCGCGTCAGAATAATTTAATTAGGCGATTTCGCACTGCCACGTTCTACGTCATGAGCAGCTTGTTAAACCATTCACGCGTGCGTCAGAAACCAAGTTTCTAAACCTGACGAAATTGCTATATCCCTCGCGGAGCGAGGGATATAGCAATTTCGCCGTTTTACAAAATTTGTTTCTGGCGCACGAGATACTTCATAAAAGCGTTATGTCGGACCAGGCCCGGCATGGCAACTTTGTGATGACAACGCTACATAGTTAGTCGCACAACTTGTCTTTTTGTGCGAGGTTTCCGCACTTGAGTTTGCATTGAGCATTGTTGTACTTGCAATATTGGGTCGCATGACGGCGATTGACGCGCGCAACGCACGGTGTTTGCGCGTGTTCATCGCCGGTTGAACGTAGAAATGAGGTGGCGTGGCGTTGGCGCCATGAGGGCGGCTGCCAACACCATGCCACCGAAGCAAATCAACTCTTGCTGGGCTGGCTGATCGCGGTGGGAACCGCGTTCAACGGGAACAGCGTTTCATACGCTTTGAGCAGATGTTGGCGCTGGTGTTTCCAGGCCAGCGACGTCAGCACGCGCTCGCGGCCGATCGCGCCCATCTTCTCGCGCTGGGCCGGGTCGTTCATCAGCTGTTCGAGCTTGCGCGCAAAATCCAGCTCGTCGTTTGGCGCGGCATACAACGACGCATCGCCGGCCGAGACGCGGTGTTCGGTTAGATCAAACGCCACGATCGGCTTGCTCAGCGTCATGTATTCGAGCATCTTGATCATGGTCGAGCGATCGGCGAACGGATTTTTGGGATCCGGATCCGCGCAAATATCGACGGTGGACAGATAGCTGAGCAGGTCGCGAAATGAAACACGCCCGGTGAACCAGACCTGATTCTCGAGATGCAGCTCGCGAGTGAGCGCCTTGAGTTCCTCCAGCGTTTCCCCGCTGCCAATGATCACCGCCAGAAAGTCGGTGCGGCCGAGATCATCTTTCAGGTGCTTGAGCGACCGAATCAGATAGTCGATGCCGTCCTGCGGGCCCATCGCACCGACATATCCGATCAGATACGGCGCCCTGGCGCGCAGCGCGAGATCCGGCGGCTGCAGTTTGAAGGCATCCGGGTCCGGGCCATTGCGCACGATCGAGAAGCGCTCGGCTGGCACGCCGCTGCGCTCCATCGCCAGTTTTTGATACGACTCGTTTGTCGAAATAATGTGATTGGCGGCGCGCACCGTGGCGATCTCACAGAAGCGCAGCGCCTTCACCAGCAGCGCGTTTGGCGGGCTGCCGTCTTTGTGGCCGGTGCCGTTTTCCGCAGCGCGCGGCATACATCTCGGGCCCGAGGTCGTGATGGTCAAACACAAATTTCGAGCCAAACAACTTGGCGAGCGAGCCGAGCCAGAAGAAGAAGTCCGGCGGATTGTGCGCATGCAGCACATCGATGCCGTGCTTGAGCGCGACGACCAGCGTCAGAAACGCCATGCAGGTGACGGCGTAGCCGTATTCGATAAAGTAGCCGAGCACGCCCGGCAGCTCCGGCGGCGGCTTGAAGTAATACAACGGCGTGTCTTCGTGCATATCGCGCATGGAGGTGGCGTCTTTTGGCGCCGGGCAGATCACGCGCACAGAGAACCCGGCTTCGCGCAGCGCAGCCGATTCGCGGCGCACGCGGGTGTCGTTGCGGAATGTGGCGTTCTCCAGCAACATCAGCACACGCTTTTGCTTTCCAGTTTGCACTGCCATTACGCGATCACCCCTTGCTTTTGTTTTTTGACAACACGCTCATAGACGCGCTCGACCTGGCGCGCACACGCCTCCAGGCTGAGTTTTTCAGCGACCACACGGCCGTTGCAGCGTTTGCCGGATTGCAGCACCTCTTTCAGGCGCGCAGCGATTTGAACCGCGTCGCGTTCGACCAGGTGGCACCCTTCGACACCGACAATGTGCGCCTTGATATCGCCCGCATCCACACCGACGACCGGCAAATTGCACGAGAGCGCCTCGCGCACAGACGACGGCGAGCCTTCCCAGTTCGAGGTGTTAATCAGCACATCACAGGCGTTCATGTATTGCGCGACCACATCGTGCGGCTTGTCATGAATCGCAATCAGCTCGACATCCGGGATGTCCTTTTTGAGCAGTTCAAGCGACTGTTCGACGAGCGGGAAATTTTTGGTCGGGCGCGACGGGTGAAATGCATACATGATCAACGGCTTGGTCGGATGCAGCCCGAGCTGCTTGCGCATGTCGGCGCGCGGCATTGGCCGGAAGACCTGCGCATCGATGCCGTAGGGCAGCACCAGCGTGTCCGCCCGGCCAAGTTTTTCCTTCATCTCGTCGCTCATCGTGATCGATGCATCGATCATCTGCACGAGTTTGCGGCTGAGCCAACCTTCGCGCGGGTTGAGCACATCGTCGCCGCGAAACGTGATGACGACCGGCGTGCGGAACTGAAAGCGGGCCACGAGCGCGGTCAGCCAGCCGTAGTGGCCGTGGATCACATCGTAGCCGCCGGCCTGCCAGAGCATGCGCAGCAGCGCCGGGAGATACGTGAGCTTGCTGCCCTGGGAGTGGATGTAAAACACATCGACCGTGTGGCCGAGCGCTTCAAGCGACTTCTTCTGCTGCGCGATGACCGGGCTGTCGCCGGGTGTCGCGGGCGTCGGATAGCGGCTGGTGACAAACAATATTTTCATGCGTACACCTTTCGGTTGTGCTGGGCGTTTGCGCCAGATGTTCGTGCGGGTAGGCCACGCGCAACAAGTGGTTCAGAATCATCGACAGGCTGCTGGGGTAGGAGCGTTTGTCCGCCAGCATGCCGTAATTTTTGCGCGAGAAGAAGCTGAAGTTGCCGTTTGGCAGCTGGTGTTTGAGCACGTAGCTGATCGCGCGTTCGCCAATCTCGCGGTAATCGCCGAGCCCCATGCGATCGGCGTCGAGCAGGGCCGAGCCGGCGGCTGCGGCGTAATACAACACATCGGGCGTGTCTTTGTGGCACTCGTATTTGGCCGCGCCGCTGGGCAGGATGCCCTCGGTCAGAAAGCGCCCGACATTTGTGAGCATCGCGCGGGCGGCCGGGTCGCCGGTCAAATGCAGGTAACTGCCCAGGTCGTGAAACTGAAAGCCGTGATAGTTGAAGCACAAAAAGTGCTCCCAGCGCGGTTTGTTTGGCCCTTCGACGACATACGGAAACTCGCCGTTTGGCATCTGCACCTGTTGCAGCCAGCGCACCATGTCCGGGCACTTTCAAGATAGCTGCTGTCGCCGGTGACATTCGCGATGCGCGCAAAGGCCCATAACACCAGCGTCGAGTTATTCGGCACCAGGCCGCTCGGGATGTTGGCGAAATAGTTGACGCAGTGGCCCGGGTGATTGGCGTCTTTCTGGAAGCCGCACACATCGACCATAAAGCGATACCAGCGCTCAAGGCCCTGTTTGAGTTTGGGATCGCCGGTGCGCGCATAGGTTTCGGCCAGGCCGATCGCGGCAAAGCTGCCCTCGACCGTGCCGATGCGATTCTTCCACTCCGGGTTTGGATAATCCCAGTAGCCTTCCGGCCGCTGTTTGGCCAGAATATAGTCCGAGCAGGCGATGGCCTGTTCGGCTGCGCCGGGTGCGGCGAGCGCCTCGTGCATGCGCCAGGCGTTTAGCACGCAGTAGCCCTGCGATTGCATGTAGGCCATGTCGTCGTTCCAGTTGACGAACGGCAGATAGCCCTTGATAAAGCGGCCAACGCGCGCGTTGAACCGGATCCCGAAGTGCGGTCCGGAGAGCGCCTGGCCGTCCCAATGGGTCTTTGAGATGTAGCCGTAAAGCTTGTTGATGGCCGCGGTGAGCGTTGATGTGTCGAGCATGTTATTCCACGATATTGAAACGCGGTGTGTAGCCGCGCAGATGCGAGAGCGAATCGAGAAAGAAGCCGCGCACGGTGCCATCCGCGCACAACACCCGGTGGATGTAGCCGAGCAAGCCAAGATACAGGCTTCGTTTTTTGACGCTGAACGCCGCGATGATGAGGCCCTGCAGCGCCAGCCACGCCGCAAAGACCAGCCACATGCCGGATGCCGCGCTCACCACCAGCGCCAGCAGCCCGGCCAGCATCAGAAACACAAACGGGATACCATGTCCGCGCTCTTTGACATACGGCCAGAAGTGCGGCGTGCCCAGCTTGTTGCGCAAGTTTTGACCATAGCCGACATACAGATTTTTGCGCCAGCGCGCGACATCGGCCGCGATCGAAAGCGTGTGCGGCTTGCTGTAGTGCAGCACCATCGGCTTGTCCAGGCGGCCAAACGCAAACCCGGCCTGCCGAATGCGCAGACACAGCTCGGGTTCCTCGTCTGAATAGAGCGCCGGGTTAAAGCCGCCGACCATCTTCAAAATGTGGCCGCGATACAAAGCCGCGCCGCCGCAATATTCGATCGCACTCACCGTCGGCATCGTCACACCGACCGGCACGGCCAGCGTTGCTGGTGCGCGGCGGCTTGCCCGCCAGCTCGAGCGGCGTGACCGGGGCTGGATCAACATCGAATAAGACCGCCGCAGACCGCAGCCAGCTTGCCATCGTTGTTGAGCGCGGCGATGCCGAGCGGCAACCAGCCCGGTTGCAGCGCCATATCGCCATCGAGAAAGAGCACGTATTTGCCGTTGGCATGCTGATGGCCGACAAAGCGGCCGGCCGCCGCAGTGAGCCGCTGTTTGGGGCTGAGCTGGATCACATTGACGCCATACCCGCGCGCGATTGCAACCGTATCGTCGGTCGAGGCTGAATCGACCACGATGATCTGCGTGCCGGCTGGCGTCTCGCGCAACACCGATTCGATGATGCGCGCGATGTTCCAGGCCAGATTTTTTGTGATGATGACCGCCGAGATCGTTGCCGGCGGCGGACTGTAGGTTTGGCTGTTCATTTTTCCTCGACTTTCTGTTGCGGCTCTCGTTACGGTTGCACGGACGGAGCCCGGCGCCGCAACACGCTGCCAAAGCTGTCATGTGTCAGATACAGGATCGCGCCGAGCGCTGCAACATAGGTTGCGATCGCGACGGCGATGGCCGGGTAGGGCGCCAGACCGGCGCGCGTGACCAGCACGATCACCGCGGCCATGATGGCGCTGGCCAGCGCCGGTTGCCACAGCGCCGGCCCGAGCGGCAGACCGCCCAGCGCGCGTTTTGCAAACAGCAGGTGCAGCCCGGCGTCAACGAGCTTGCCGGCCAGCATGGCAATGCCCGCGCCGATCGCGCCGTAGCGCGGCAGCAGCAGCGCGGCCGACAGCAGCGTGACCGCAGCTGAGACCAGCACCGAGAGCAACGCATAGCGCTCCTGTTTGTTGGCAGCGATGGCCTGGCCAAGCACGCTGGTGAACGTCAGGCTGACCAGCGCGAACGCCAGTATTTGCATCGTTGGCACGGCGGCCGCGAACTCGGCGTTGCCGTGCACGAGCTCAAAGCCCTGCGCGGCAAAAAAGACCAACCCGACTGCGCACGGCATCATCGCCATTTGAATCAGACGCACCAGCCCAATCGCGGTCTTGCGCGCTTCAGCCGGTTGCGTTTGCACCTGCTGGCACAACACCGGATACGAGCCGCTCGCGAGTGGGCGCATCACCAGCGTGGCGAGTGAGATCAGCTGCGTGGCGGCATTGACCAGGCCAAGCTGTGCTTCGCCAGCCACGCGCTGGATCATCAGATACAGGCCGGTGTCGGCAAATGCCACGACCGCGTCGATGCCGACAAACGTCATGCTGTCGCGGCCGAGCTTGAACGCAAAGCGCGGATCAAACGCGCGCAGCACCGCGCCAAACGATGCCAGCCGCGTAAAACACAGCAGCGCTTCGATCAGCGCAATGCCGGCGTAGGCCGCGATGAGCAGATAAATCACCGACTCCAGCGAGTAGCCGCGCGAGAGCATGACATAGGTGCCGATCACGCGCAGCAGCTGCATCGGACCGTTGGCCAGCGCAATAAACGGCATCCGCTCGCGGCCGTGAAAGACCGCTTCGAAGACCGCGCTCAGCGAGGTCGGCAGCACCAAAAACCCCAGCAACGCGACGATGCGCGCGGTCTCAGGCGTTGCGATCAGCAGCGGGCTGGCGATATTCAAGACCGCGATTGAGAGCGCAGACAGCGCCAGCACCACCAGCAACGCGCCGGCGATCAGCTTGTCGATCGGTTGCGCGCGTTGTGAAATCTGGCGGGTTAGATATGGCCGCAGCGCCACGCCGCTGAACTGCTGAAAGGCGTTGACGAAGGTCAATCCGAGCGAGATCTGCCCGGAGGCAAAGGCGCCGAGCTCGCGCGCCACGATGCCGTAGAAGAACAGCGTCGCGGCGCGGTCCATCATGCTGCTGGCGAAAAGCGCCGCCGCATTTTTTGCCAATCGCCCCACGGTGCTCATGCCAGCACGTCCTTGCGCTCGCGCGAGTCGAGCGAGGTGAGTTTTACCAACCGCTCCTTGCGCGCGGCCAGCGCGGGTGAGAGCACGCGCATCACAACGATGACGCCGGCGGCCACAAACATCAGCTGGATGCTTGATCGCCAGCGATAGGTGTCGACGAGCATGTGCACAAATTGTCCGGCGATCGCAGCAAAAACGCCCATCGACAGCGGCGCAAAGAGCGGATCGTTCTCGCGCCAGGTTTGATATGCCAGCCACAACGAAGCCAGCATAAAGCCGACAAACGACAGCAGCCCACCCGGGCCAGTTTCACTCAACATCAGCAGATAGCGATTGTGCACGGTTGAGAGCCAGGCCTTGCTAAATTCCGGCGTGACGTAATCTGGAAGCAGCGTGTAAAACGTGTTGATACCGATGCCGAGAAACGGATAGTCGGACCACATCGCCAGCGCAATCGCATTGAGCGGACCGCGCGCGGAGGCCGAACCGCGGTCGTCGGTCAACAGGCGGCCGATGATCAGATCCTGAAACACCAGCAACAACGCCACACCGATCAGCCCGCCGATCACCAGCGGAATCGGAGAAATCTTTTTGCTGCGATAGGCGAAGAAAACGACAATTGAGAGGGTGACTAACGCGCTCAGCCAGCCGCCGCGCGAGCTCGTGAAGATCAACGCCGGTATGGCCAGCACAATCGCCAGCCCGGCCAGCACACGCAACGGTTTCTGAATCGACGACAGCACCACGCCCGCCGCCAGCCCGATCGACATGGTTAGATAGCTGGCTGCGATATTGGGGTTGCGCAGCGTGCCGCCGACGCGAATGCCGGACTCGCCGAACTCGACACCGGAGTGCATCCCTGCAAACGAGAACGCGCTTCCGACGGCGCGGCCGACAAACATAAAGGCGCTCTCGAGCGCCAGCCCGAGCGACAGCACGGCCATGATAAAGACGATGTCCTGCTTGCTGCGCACATTAAAGATGACATACACATACAACAGCAGCAGTTTCGCCAGAACAAACAGCTCGTAGATCGACAGCTCGAAGCGTACGCCCTGCACGGCCGATGCTACGGCAAAGAGCGCATACAGCAGCAAGGGTGCGATGGCCAGCGCCGGCACGCGCAGGGGCACGACCGTCCCGAGCTTTGGCGCGCGTTTGCTGGTGGTGATTTGAAAAAACCACAACGCATACAACCCAACCAGCGCGATAAGCGTCAACGAGAAGTTAAAGCCGCTGGTTGTGCCGCGCACGCCGATCAACTCATCATGGTTGATGTAGGTGTCAAGCTGCAGCGGAATGTCCATCAGCGCCACGATCAGCATGGCGCGCCGCGGGTCGTTGCTGACAATCACGAGCGCGCCAAAGGCCACGGCAATGATGACCAAACCGGCTGCGCTGCCTTCAAGCAGCGACGCGGCGACGCTTGCGACACCGAGGAGGGTTGCGATGGCAATACAAACGCCCATTAGCGCGAGATTGCGTGAGAATGACAGTGACCGATTCATCGTTGAATGCCCATCTCGCTAAAACCGTCATATCCCCCGCATTGCGGGGGATATGACGACTCTGGAGACAACGGCGTGCCTGCTTTTGTTGCGGTGAGAACGCGATGCGCTTAGCCGGCGACTTCGGTTGGCACGCGGGCCGGTGAATCAACCGTCAGCATGCTGGCCATAAAGTGATCGGTGTGATGCGCGATCGTGTCGATGTGCTCTTTTGTGAGTTCAGCATACATCGGCAGCGACAGCATCTGCTGCGCGTAGGACTCAGACAGCGGGAAGTCGCCATTCTGGTAGCCCAGATCGGCATAGGCCGGCTGCTGATGGATCGGCGTGGGGTAGTGCAAGCCCACGCTCACATTGTTGTTCGACAGATGGGTCTTGAGCGCCTCGCGGTGCTTGCTGCGCACGACATACAGATGCCAGACGTGCTCGGCGTAATCCGCGGTCTCGGGCAGATCCAGCCCCATGTCGGCCAGCGCTTCGTTGTAATACGCAGCATTGGCGCGGCGCGCGGCGTTCCAGTTGTCCAGATGCTTGAGTTTGACGCGCAAAATCGCGGCCTGCAGCGTGTCCAGACGGCGGTTGCCGCCCTTCTCCAGGTGGTGGTATTTCACGACTGAGCCGTAGTTGCGCAGCAGCCGGATCTTGTCGTTAATTTTGGCGCTGTTGGTTGTAAGCGCGCCGCCGTCGCCGTAGCCGCCCAGGTTTTTGCCCGGGTAGAAGCTAAATGCCGCGGCATCGCCGATGCTGCCCACGCGGCGGCCTTTGTAGCGGGCGCCATGTGCCTGGCAGGCATCTTCGACGACGAACAGGTTGCGCGCGCGCGCGATCTCCATGATCGGGTCCATGTCGGCCGACTGGCCATACAGGTGCACCGGCATGATGGCGCGGGTGGCCGGCGTCAACGCGCGCTCGATGGCCTGCGGATCGATCGTGTAGGTGAGCGGGTCGTGATCGACCAGCACCGGCGTCGCGCCGGCATTGGTGATGCTGAGCACCGTGGCAATAAATGTGTTGGCCGGTGCGATCACTTCGTCGCCCGGTCCTATGCCCAGCGCCTTGAGCGCGAGCTCAAGCGCCGACATGCCGTTGTCCAGACCGACGCAATAATCGGCTTCGCAATACGCGGCGAACTCTTTCTCGAACAGGTCCACATCTTTGCCGAGGATGTAATCCCCGCGGTCCAGAACGGCCTGCATCGCTGCTTTGACTTCTTCAGCAATGCTTTGATACTGCATTGCCAGGTCGACAAATGGTATGACCCCAGATTTTCCTGCTGACATGACTTTCCCCTCGACTTCGAATCGCGTTTCACCGGCGATCATGCCGCCGACAAAACGTCCAGAGCCTGACGCAGGTGATGCGCCTGGCGAATTTCCCCTGTAACTCTCAGGACCTGCGTCAAACTAACTTGATGGGCGATTTTGCCTATACCCCGCAAAGCGGGGTATAGGCAAAATCGCCTGATCAAATTATTCTGACGCGACTCCCATCAGCAACGGAGTCGGTCGCCCGTTCCGTTGCTGTTGATTACGCGCTCACAACACAATAACCGGGCTCAGGCTGGCACAAGATTGCCAACTGGCATGCCGACGGTCATCGGTGCGTAACGCACCACCATCGGTGCGCCGTTCTGAGCGATCGAGCTGGCGATCGCCTCCATGATGCTGACGACATCAAGCCCTTCATTTGGCCCGGTCATCGGCGCGGTCTGGTTTTGCACGCACTCAATAAAGTGAGCGCACTCCGCGCGCAGCGGTTCGCGCACTTCGACATGCGGGCTGATGATGTCGCCATCGCGCATCATGAGCTGGTGCTCGCCAAAGCTGTTTGCCTCGGTGTTGACCGACACGCCCTTCTCGAAGATGCGCACCGGCTCGCGCGCATTCAGATCGTCGAACACGATGCGGCGGTTGTCGCAGACCACGACCAGCTCGCGCACTTTGTTCGGGTCGGCCCAGCTGACGTGAATGTGCGCGACAATGCCGTTGGGATAACCCAAAGTGACAAAGCCGACATCTTCCTGTTTATTGTTGAGCACGCTCAAACCAACGGCGCTGACCCAATCCGGCTTGCTGCCAAGCCAGTAGTTAAAGATCGAGACATCGTGCGGCGCCAGATCCCACAACGCGTTCACATCGGTCCGAATCGGGCCGAGGTTGGTGCGGCGGGCATACAGGTAATACACTTTGCCAGCGTTTGCCAGCGATGTTTTGACGCGGCGCACGGCTTCGTTGTAAATAAACGTATGGCCGACCATCAGCGTCAGATTTTTCTCCTGCGCAATATTGCGCAGGATCACGCCGTCATCCGTCGCGGTCGTCATCGGCTTTTCGACCATGACGTGCTTGCCCGCTTCGAGGCACTGTTTGACCAGCGCAAAATGTGTGGTCGCGCCAGTGCAAACGACAACGGCGTCAACCGTGTCCATCTTCAGCACCTCGGCCAGCGATGTGCTGGTGGGGGTTTTTGGATAGCGGCGGTTGATTTCCGCCAATCGTGATTCGCGCGCGTCGCATACTGCGGCGACATGCGTATCTGGCAACTCATTGAACACGCGAACATAGTTCACGCCCCAATATCCGACGCCCACCAGCGCCACCCCTGTTGATCCCTTCGCGTTCAACATGATTATTTGGCTCCCTTTCCCACAAATACTGCCGGAATAGTGAGCAGCAATACCTTCATGTCCATCCAGAACGAGCGGTTTCGCACATATTCGATATCGAGCTTTATCGACTCGTCGAATGTTGCGCGGCCGCGACCCTTTACTTGCCACCATCCGGTCAGACCGGGCGGGGCGCAAAAGCGCTCGTGATGCCAGTCGGCATACTCCTCAACCTCGTATAGCGGCACAGGCCGCGGACCCACCAGGCTCATTTCGCCGCGCAAGATGTTGAGCAACTGCGGCAATTCGTCCAGACTCGTGCGACGTAGAAACGCACCTAAACGGGTTATCCGTTTGTCGTTGGCGAGCTTAAATCCTGCATTCGGATCGTTTGATGCCTGCGCATTTCCTGAAACCCAGGCTTTGACAAGTTCTTTGTGGCTCGATTCGTCGGCGTTGTGCGTCATCGTTCGAAACTTAAAGATTTCAAACGGGACAACGTCCCACTTCTCGCGGCCAGATTTGAGCCGGCGCATGCGGCTGCCGCCGCGTTGTTGCATAAAAAATACCGGGCCAGGCGAATCCAATTTGATCAGCACGGCGATTAACAGTAGCAAGGGTGACAACAGCAGCAGCGCGATGCCGCTGACAATCATGTCTCCTAATCGCTTGACAGTGTTGTAAGGCACGGAATTTGTGTCTGACGCAATCCGTTTAGCGGTTTGCGAAGTAGATGTTGCGGTCGTTGATGAAAGCTCGAAGATCTCCATTGATGGCTCCCCCTCGAACCGGCCACAGGCCGGTTGTCCTATTTAAATTGTTATGCGTTGGAATTTAGTGAATGTCGTTAATGTCACTCTCCATCGTCAGCAGTCGATGCGTAACGCTTCATTTTGATTTTCGTGCGGCTGATGGCGCTACCGCCTGTGCCGCGCGCAAACATGCGCTTGATCTTCGCAAACGCATTGCGTTTGCTGCTCGACGATGCGCCGTAATCGTTGCGCGCTTCGTTGGTGCCATAGTTGTAATAGGTCTCCGGCCAGGCCACCCGGTTGAAGATCACGCCCATCGGGGTGATGCCGGAGTTCGCCAGCCGTTCCATGGTGGTGGCCAGCTCTTCCTCGGTTGATTTGTCGCAGGCCGCGACCAGCGCCACGCGCTCAACCCGGTGGGCGAGGGCGGTGGCATCCGGCACAACGAGCACCGGCGGCGAATCAACGATGACAAGATCGTAATCAACCGCGAGCGTGTCGATGATCGATTGCATGCGCGGCGAACCAACCAGTTCGGCTGGGTGTGACAACACGGAACCGCTGGTGATGGCGAACAGGCCGTTTACAAAGGTCGCTCTGACGGCGCGTCCGATAAACTTGGCGTCGCTGTCAGACGAAGTCACCGGCTTGGCAGACGAGAGCAAATTGCCCAGGCCAAAGTCGTTTTGCAGCTCCATGCGCCGATGAATCATTGGTTTGCGCAGGTCCGCGTCGACAATGACGACGCGCAACCCGGAGCGCGCCAGGCTCATGGCCAGCTCGATCGCGACGGTGGTTTTGCCATCGCCCGGCATCGCGCCGGCGATCATCAGCGTCTTGAACGGCGCGCGTTCGCGCAGCGCCAGCACGTTTGTGCGCACGACGTGAATTGCGTCGCTGCCCATTTGCTGGATGCGGCCTTCGTCGGTCGGAATCAGCGGCACGCTGCCGATAAACGGCGCGCCAGCCACCTCGCGCACGCGGCTCTCGTCATACAGCTTGGTGTCCAACCGATGTGCGACAAACGCGGTTGCGATGCCGCCCAGCAGACCGAGCAGGGCACCGATCGCCAGGATCGTCGTCTGGTTGGGTTGTGATGGCGATTTCGGCAGTTCCGCCGGTGCTTGCAACTCGACCGAGTTCTTGCGCAGCGTCTCGAGCAGCAAGATATCGTTGGTCTTCTTGAGGATGTCGTAGTAGGTGTTCTTGGCGAACTCGACTTGGCTCTGCGCAAAGGCGAGTTTGACCGGATCAGTCTCTTTCGCCACGATCAGCGCGTTGTAGGCCAGCTGGGATTTGCGGACTTCCTCAGCAGCGGCGTTTGCCGTGACCTGCAGGATGGTGCGAGCGGAGCTGGCCGAATCACTAGCCTGGCTCTTGCTCTCGCCAACCAGTTCGTTGGCCGCGAAATTGGCGTTGTCGCGCGCGGACTCGGAGGTCAGACCCTCAGCGGAGACCTCGATCAGCTCGGTGCGCGGCACAATCGCGATGCGGACGCGCGGAGCGGCTGCGATGCCAAAATTGGCGCGCACTTTTTCCGCAAATTCCGGGCTTTCACCAATCTTTGCCAGCGTGTTTGCGATGCGGTCTGTGTAGTCAACATCTTTATCCGCGCCGGTGAGTGAACCTCGATCAGCGGTCTTGATGCGCAGCGTGGCCGACGAAGCAAAGCGCGGTTGATACAACAGCGCGATGATCCCCGAAATCGCGACGGTCGTGATGAGAATTGAAACGATCATCCACCATCGTCGTCGAACGATGTTCGTCACCAATTGTTTTGGTTGCATACTTTTCCCCCCAAAGTGTTGCGATGAAGCGGCTGCGTTGTGTTGTACGGACGTGAACAACCAGCGGCGAAACGCGGATAGCGACCCTCGCAGGCCCTAACAGTGCTTCACCCCACAGTGAACACGATCCAATAAGTTGCCTCAAACAGCGGACGTGCTTGAGTGATTCCCCTCGACTTAACTGACAAATGTAACGGGTCTACCCGAATACATTTAAATCCTATGCCTCAGTCGTATTGCGTCAATACGTAGTAATACGTGATACCATTTGCAAGCATTACAACAACTGCTGCATACGACAGAAAGTCCGCAGATACTATGATCTACATAGAACAAACTTTGTCAATCCGTAACCAATACGTTTTAACTTCCTGTTTTGTACTGTTTTCTCATAACATTTAAGTATGGTCTATGTCAGCGGCCAGCTATCCTTCGCAATATTGCAGCAAAACTATCAATTTGTTGCTTAAGGGGCGTGTCACGCACCTGGATGGCGACCGGGACGTCAATTGCGATCGGAATAGACGTTTTTATTGGAATGGTCTGTTTGATCGAGATGGGCACGCTGGTGCTGATCGGCACAACGGCGTTGATGGGCACGTCAAACTTGACCGTCCCCAAGAGCGGAATATCCTGGTTGATGGGCACAATCGTGTTGATCGGGATATTCTGCTGAATCGCAACCGTCTCGCTAAAGGTAAATGGCACAGCCAGATCCAGCGCGATATCGCGGTCGATTTTGACCGTGGTTGCGATGGTGCTGTTGGCAAGCTTCTCAAGTTCGTCGGCGGCCTGGCCGGCGATGGATCGCACCGCGACATAGCCGGCGATCAACACACCGCACAGCACGATGTTAAACATGAGTGAGAACAATGCGATCGCCCAGAGCAGGGGTGGTGCGCCGCGGCGTGTCGATTGAGCCATGCCGCCAATTGTATGCGCCGATCACTCGAGCAATGCGCGTGTGGCTTTGCGGCGGCCTGCAAACATCAGGCGCATCGCAAGCTTCCCAAACAGCGCATCGGCGATCGCACCCAATGGGCCGAGCGGCGGCACATAGTCGATGCGGTCTGTCACGCGCGTGCCGCCGCTTTCTGTGGCGGCAAAGCGATGCGTGTGGGTCCAGGCCTTAAACGGTCCGCGCCCGCTGAGTTGTTCATCGACAAACGATTCTCCGTCGACGCGTTCGCGCACCCGCAGATGCCAGGGAATGGCAACGGGCCCGATCTGCATCGAAAGCTTTATCACACTGCCAGCGTGAATCGGACGGTCGACATGCAGCACGCGCATGCGCACCGGGCCGGTCATCACGCGCGGCAGCGAGACCGGATCCTGGTGAAATTCCCATACGCGCGCCAGAGGCGCCGCGATCTCAAACGTGCTTTCGAATACAGTCATAGCGCAGGTCCGGAAAAGCAGAGGCTGCTGTGTCAGGGCCGGCATGCCAACCCAGATACAGCAGCCTCTGCTTTTGAAAGCTCTCAAGACAACCCAAGTTCGACGCCAGGCCCGCAGATTTCAACGCAACCAACACAACTGCGGACCCGGCAAATCGAACATGCCACTCCAACGATTCAAAACAACCCAGTGATCAACGAATGCAAACGCGGCCGCACAGTGCGCCGCGTAATTGCCTAACTAGCGAAATTCGGCTTTGCCCATCGAACGCGCGATCAGTTTGCCAAGCGTCATCTCGCGCACAAACGCGATGCCATCTTTTAGCTTCAACGGACTGCACGCCAAAGACTTTCTCCGTGGCGTTGTCTGTCGCGATGTTGTCCACGCCCAGCTGCGCGAGCAGGCTTGGGGTGACCGGCGGCCGGGGCAGCACCGCATCCATCACTGCCACCGCAATTTTGAGCAGCGGGGTGGGCATGTGCAATTTCAACCGGCGCAACTGCATCTCCGCCAGAATTAAGTCGATGATGCCCTCGAGCGTGATGATCTCGCCACCGCAGATCTGCAGCCGTTTGTTGATCACGTTTGGCAACACCAGCGACTTTGCCAGACAGGCGGCAACATCCTGCGCCGCAATCGGCTGAAACTTGGATTTCCCGTCGCCTGGCACAACCATCACCGGCGGCACTTTTGCCAGACCGGCAAAGGTGTTCAAGAACTCATCGCCCGCGCCGAAGATGACCGATGCTTCCAGCACCGTAAAAGGCACACCGCTGGCCATCAGATATTCAACGCCGCGTCCCTGCGTGGCTGCCAGTGGGTACGGTTTTTTTGACCCGGCCCCCAAACCCACCAACGCAATCACATGTTTTACACCAGCGGCTTTTGCCGCATCCACCAGATTGATCGTGCCTTGGGCGTTGACGCTCGCCATCGTCACATCGCCTTTGTCGCGATTCACCGCGGCCAGGTGAATGATTTGCTCAACACCCTGCAACGCCTTTGCGAGCGTTTCCGGCTTTGTAATGTCCCCGACAACGGACTTGACGCCCAGTGCCTGCAACTTGGCAGCCTGACCGGCGCTGCGAATCAACCCGGCAATGGGTGTGTTCGCCAGCTCGGGAGTGGCCTTGATCCGTTTGATCACGTATCCACCCACGTATCCGTTCGCGCCTGTTATCAAAATCATGTGCTGTATATCGCGGCCAGAGACTTATGTTTCCGATCTGCCCTGCTATGCTAACGATGATTTCTTAAAATAAAGTTAGAGACGATGCGCGTTATACAAAGTTTGTTCAAGCTATTCTGTAAACACGTTGAATTATTTATTGAGATTTTCCATGACTGACATAATGTTGTTCATAGTTTGTTTAGTGTTGCTGAGCGGGGGATGAGGCAAGCAGCCAGGCAAGCAGTCGGAAACGGGTCCCGCCACCGCCTATGGCACGCCGCATGCCGTTTACAGCGCGCAAGCACTACATATGCAATGCGGCGGAGAGTTCGGCCAAAAAGGGTTCGACGACTTCGCGGTGCGGTGTGGCGAGGGCGTGCCGGATGGCGCTGATGAACTCGGTTGCGCAGATTTGCAGCTGTTCGGGCATCACGCCCTCAGGGGTGAGCGAGTCCCACTCCCAGTAGGTTGCGTCGGCCAGCACATTGGGATCGTCAAAGTAGACGCCGGCATCAAGAATGTTGAACAGGCGCTCGCACGTGTCGATCACACGCTCATGTTTTTGCGCAACGGTGTTGAACTCAAAACTGTTGCCCATGATCTGGCGGCTGGCCATGCTGATCAATTCCGGGCGGCGCTGGCGCAGCGCGTCGGTCAATTCGCGCGCGGCTGCCCGTGGCGGCACTGGGCGCAGCATCGGCACCAGTTCGCGCCGGTTGATAATCTGATTGATGCGCTGCGCGGCTTCGAGGGCGGTACCGCCCACATAGACGCCGGAGACCCGATCGCGCAGCGACGGGATCTGATTAAAGATGTGCCCGCCAAACGCAAAGATGGGTTGCGCGGCGCCGCCGACTTGCGCGCCGGGCTTGCCAACCTTGAGCGATTCAAACATCGCCAGCAGATTGGCCGCCGCGCGCAACTGCGTTGCCGAGATCAGCACCATATCAGGTTTGACGGCGTCGAGCATGTCCTGCAGGCGCGTGGCCGGCGTGTTCTGGCCGAGATACACCACGCCAAAGCCCAGCCGGCGCAAAAACACAGACAGCATCAGCAGACCCATCTCGTGATACTCATCGGGCGCGCAAGCGGTGACGATGCGCTTTTCGTGGAGCGGGGCGGGCGCGGCGGTCAGCAGGCCGTGCAGCCGCCGGCGCATGATGTTGGTTAGAAAATGCTCGGTGCTGATGTTGATCTCGCCGGCGTGCCAGCGTTCACCAATCGTTACCAGCACCGGCTGAATCAGGCTGAGGCACACGTCTTCAACCGTGAACAGCGAGAAGGCTTCGCTCAACACGCCTTCAATGCGCGCTTCGTCAAAGCGCAGCGCCGCGGCGATGATCTCATCGTGCAGGCGCACATGCGAGGTGGGCATGCGGGCATCGGTTTGCGGCACATAGCGCCCGACATCCGGCGTCTGGATTTGTGATTGCAGCATCGAGACGGCCTGGCTGATGCTCATGCCAGTTTCGATCTGCGCCTTGAGCCAGCGGATCACAGCCACATCTCGCGCGGAGTACAGGCGATACCCGCTATCGGTGCGTGGCGGTGATGGCATGCCATACCGCCTTTCCCACGCGCGCAGCGTCGCGGCCGCAACCCCGGTCTGATGGACCATGGCTTTTACGTTAAAGACCGGGTCAACGCTGTAGTTCTCGAACATGTTGGGCAAACTTTATACAACTTGGCCAAAATGTCAATCTGAACCGCTGAACGTAAGAATACACCTGATTGTTCAATGTTTGTACAAAGAAATTTCACAAAAAAAGGCAGGATTACACGTCCTCAGGCAACCATTCTTCGCCCACAAATTTCCCGCCGTTTGATGGTCGTTTGGCGCACGAGCTCGCAGCGATTAGCCTGGAGAAAGCCATATCTCCCCGCGCTGCGCGGGGAGATATGGCTTTCTCCAGTAAAAATACCCCTAAAAACGCGGCGAATTCATCGTAACGGGATCAGCGACCCTTCGCCCATCTGTGGGTAAGGGATAGCCCAAGCAAAAGGGGCAGTTACTTACGCATTGGCGGCGTCGTGCACGCGAGTTTGCAGCGATTAGCCCGAGAACGCACGATCGCCCGCACGCAGCGCGGGCGGACCGTGCGTTCTCGGATAGAAACTCACCGAATCGGATGGTTTCTTACTGAATAATCGCTTCCAACGATTCGCGTTCTCGAATCACGCGCCACCAGTCGCCCTCGATCAGGACCTCAGCGGCGCGCGGGCGCAGGTTGTAATTCGAGGCCATGCTGCGGCCGTAGGCGCCCGCGTGCCCGATTGAAATCAAATCGCCGCGCGTAACGATCGGCAAAATGACATCATGGCCTAAAAAGTCGCCGGATTCGCAGATCGGCCCGACCACCTCGGTCGGCCGGAACTCGGTCGTGTCGACGCTGGGCAGGCTGACCTTGCGCATCTGATGGACGGCTCCATACAGCGCAGGGCGAATCAGATCGTTCATGGCGGCATCGACGATGGCATAGCGTTTGTCGCTGTTTACCTTTGTGTAGAGCACGCGCGTCAGCAACTCACAGGCATCGGCCACAAAATAGCGGCCGGGTTCAAACTGCAGGCTGACGCGGGCCGTTTTTGCGGCCTGCAAAATCTCGCGCGCGATGTTGTTGATATCCGTCACGGGCTGCTCGGGCGTATACGGCACGCCGAACCCGCCGCCCATGTCGAGCTCGCTGATCGGCACGCCGAGCGAGCGGCATTTTGCGATCAGGTCGAACATCACATGCGCCGATTCGGCATACACGCTGGATTCAGTGATCGTCGAACCGTTGTGCACATGCAGGCCTTCGATGCGCACACCGGCAAAGCTGGCCTGGTTGCGCGCCACGTCCAGCGCATGGTCTGGCGTGATGCCAAATTTGCTGCCGCTTTTGCCGGTCGCAAGATAGGCGTGTGTGTGCGGGTCGACACCGGGGTTGATGCGCAGGGCCACCCGCTGCACGCGTCCGCTGGCCTGCGCAAGATCACTGAGCACGCGCAGCTCTTCGACGCTTTCGACGTTGATCCAGCCGATGCCGGCATCGAGCGCTGCGGAGAGCTCATCGTCGCGTTTGCCGACGCCGGCAAACACAATCTCGCTGGCTGCGGCTCCGGCTGCCAGTGCCGCCTTCATTTCACCAAGGCTGACCACATCGAACCCGGCGCCCAGTTCACGCAGCAATTTCAGAATTTGCAGATTTGCGTTTGCCTTGACCGCATAACACAACCGGATATCGCCCGTATAGCCGACGGCTTCGGCCGCGCTCTCAAAAGCACTGGAAAGGCGTTTGTAGTTGTCTTCAATGCGCGCGCGCGAATAGACATAGCAGGGCGTGCCAACAGCCTCCGCGATCTGGAGAAGCACAGGCACCGGCATGGGTTCGACTCTCGGGTTTGTCATCGCCGCAGACTTTAACGTACTTGGCTGGTGCAGGGGGGCATTTTTCTAAAGGGGAGCGGCAAATGGCGTAGCCAAGCGTGTGCCAGCGGGGTCCGCAGGCCGTAAACGGCCATGCTCAGATACGAAGCCCTGGGCTGATGGCAACAACTTGCGCGCGTGGCCGCCGTTTTAGCCGGCATTCTCACAACGACGCCAATCCTGTGAGCGCTGGCATGCAGCCCAGGGCTTCGTATCTGAGCATGGCCGTTTACGGCCTGCGGACTCGGCAGGCGCGGCAGTTAGCCGCTGAAGGGCGCCTCCATTATTGCGCCGATCCACAATTTCTCGGTCTATCTCTGCTTTGTAAAATCCATCGTCCAATTCAACTCCCATGTTTTTCCGCCATCTTCCGAAAATGCCTGCTCCCAACGCGGTTTCTCGAAATTGCCCACTTTCCATGTGAACTGCACAACTATCGGACGACCTTGAAATGTATCGCGAGTTTCGAAAACGCCAACTTCTCCTTCGAATCCGCCCACGACGGGTACATCCAGTGATCCTGGATTTCGCCCATCTAGCCACCATATCGACCACTTCCGGGTTGCTACGTCATACGTTCGTATTGACATTGCGCGATATTCACCTGACGGCAGTTCCAAAATGTTGTCGTCTACGTTTCCATAGCCACCCAGCGTCTTGTAGACAAAACACTTGCCTGAAAATTCGTCCCAATCATGCGCATTCGCCAGCCGTGTTTTAAGCCTGCGATGCTTTACGTTCCAGCCACCCACATAAAAATCAAAGTCTGTCGGAGCATTCAGTTCAAGTGAAAGATTCATGATGTAAGCCAGTCTGCACATAAATCATGACATCGGCTGGCATGTTTTTGAGCAGATGCCTTTCATCCGCGAGGAGGCCTAACAAACATGTGCGGCGCACCTGCGGGTCCCGGGGCGTGCAGCCTTTCTGGATTAATAGATAAACGGGATCAGCTTCTTCACCCGCTTGCGGTATGCGCCGTAGTCGCTGTAGCGCTGTGTCAGAAATTGCTCTTCATAGGCGGCCTTGCGGTCAAAAAACACGAAGATCGCGCAGGCGCACAGCAGACCGAAGATGCTATTGATGCGCAACATCAGCCCAAATGTCGCGCCACAAACTGCGGCGTAAATCGGATGGCGCACGATGCCGTAGATGCCGGTGCTGGCGAATGTGGCGGTGTCGAGCGGTTTGGGGAAGGGGGTGAAACTTTCGCCAAGGCGGTTGACGGACAGCAAGAGCAAAATGCCGCTGGCGACGAGCAGCGCGCCGCCGCCAAGTTGCCCGGCCCGCGCCAGCGCGGCGGGCCAATCGGGTTCAAAGGTGCCTTTTATCACCAGGGCAACGAGTGCCGCCAGGGGTAACCCCACAAACTGCGCGAGAACCCAGAAGCCGCCGCGCGCCGCAAATGATGTGCGTTTCATGCCGCGGATTATGACATCGCAGTGCGCCTGCGATGGCTTCGTATTACGGCGATCCCCAATCCAAATAAAGGCGCCACAGATTTCACAGATTACACAGAAAAGCTGGCTCTTTCGGCGAAAGCGTGCTATCTGCTGAGACCCAGCATGTAGGACAACGGTTTTCTTGGGTTTCTGGGCATTCTTAGCACAGCCGGCAAGTTGAGTACGCTTTCGCCGGAAGAGCCAGTTTTTCTGTGTAATCTGTGAAATCTGTGGCGCTCTTTTAAATTGCTGCAACGCCGCGGCTGGCGGTTAGCGGCCAACTGTGGGCAGGAAGAGTGTGGCCGTCGCGGCCTGCAGCAGAAGTGTGTGCTCGGAGCGCACACCGTCTGCGTCCGTGAGTTGCATCGTGGCGTGCCCGCCCGTTTGCCCGGCAGCCGGGGTGCCTTCGACCACGATTTTGCCGCCGACTAGTTTGACGGTGATGCCGGCCGGCGCATCCACCACGGTCAGCTGCAGGGTTTTGTTCTCCGGATCGGTTACGGTGGTCTCAGCACGGAACCCGCCGTTTGGCTGGCGCAGCAGCAGCAGCGAGGTGCCGCCGAGCACCGCAGGTTCGTTGACGTCAAGAATATTAAGCGTAACGGCCTGCACATACGATGCGCCGGCGGCATCGGTGGCGCGCACGCGCACGGTCATGGTCGTTGCACGCTCGTAGTCGAGAGCGGCGCGGTTAAGCAGGCGATTGCCCACGATCGTGAACGCGCTGTTATCGGCGTCGCCGGCGCCGGCTACGAACGTGAAGGAATGCGTATCGGTGGTGTCCGCATCATCGACCACCAGGTTTGTAATGGTTGAGCTGAGCGGCAGTGTCTCGCTGATGGCTGTATTTGCCGAACCGATGCCGATTGGCGCATTGTTTGTGCTGACGGTGTCAATCACGGTGACGCGATATGCGAAGTCTCGCGCAACGCCGCTTATTTTCACATTGGTGATCGCGACGTCGATGACTTCGTCCGCAGCCGGTTTTGGCCACGATGCGCTGTCGGTCAAATTGTTCGGCAGCCAGACCACCGTGTTTTCACCGTAACCATTTGCGACTGATTCGCGACGGACCGGCATGCTGACGCCATTTGACACCATGGAGATTGTGGCCAGCGAGAAATCGGCGCCTGGGTACGAGAACGACCAGCGCGGGTAGACGAGTGGATAGGGCACAAAGCCGGGCGGAGGCCAGGCTACGAAGCCATCGCGTGTGTTCGGGCGCGCCACACCATAGCGGCCATCCATGACCCACACGGTGTTCGCGGCGCGCAGGCCGTTTGACGCGGCCACATCGCCGGAGCCCATCTGCTGGGTCTGCGGATACAAGAACCAGCGCCGATGACCGACCGCGGCGTTGCTCGCGCCATAGTCGCGCATATACAGATCGATGATGCCGGACCCGGCGATGCCGAGGCCAATGTTTGACTTGCCGGCGGCCGAGCCGCCCTCCGCGGTGTAGCACTTCCAGGTGCTGGGCGGGGTGTGGCTGAGCGCGCCATTGGCGCTAAACATCAACGCGGCCTTTTGCGCTGCCGCGTTGTAGGTCGGCGACAGGGTGATGACGGCGGGTACGCCGGCCATGGCGCGGAAGAAGTTGATGCGGTTGACGACAGCGTCTTTTACCGCCTGTGGCGTATCGCCGGGCGTGCACGATGTCTGGTTGCCGGTCCACGACACACCTGATGCCACATCGCGCGTGTTGTAAAACGCCAGCACTGATTCGCGGTTCGCGATGTTGAGTGATTGCGCAAACTCGCTTGTGTCATAAGTGTTGGTGGCTGGATCAACAACCTGTGCTGTTCGCTCAAGCTGGGCAAGCTCGTTGAGCAGTTCAGCGGCGGTGGGCGCTTCTCCGAGCGCGGGCATCTGTGGGACCGGGGCAGGGCCTTGCGCGCGCACTGTCAATGTTGCTGAAAGTGACAGCACCGCAACGGCGGTTGCGGCGATTACATTTTTGAATTGCAAGGGGTGCGCGGTTCCAGGTGTTTCTCTGCTCATAGTCGTGCTATGTTTCCCTCAATGACATACACATTGCGACGGATGCCAGGACATGTTTCGTTCTAGGACTGCCGTAAAAATGCGTATACCTTGTAACCTCATCTGGACTGTCACTAACTCATGCATGCGGCTGATCTCGACTACCAACTTTCGACTGACCTGATCGCGCAAACGCCTGTCGAACCACGCGACGCGTCCCGCTTGCTCGTGGCGGATCGCGCGCAGGGCGCGTTTGAGCACCGGCGTTTTCACGACGTCGTTGATTTGCTCGCGCCTGGCGATTTGCTGGTGGCGAACGACACGCACGTGATCAATGCGCGCATTGCGGGGCGCAAGCCCAGCGGCGGCCGGGCTGAAATCCTGTTGCTGCGCAGACTCGATGCGCTGCGGTGGGAGGCGCTGGTGGGTGGGCGACGTGTCACATCGATCGAGGTCAACGCCGAGCTTCACGCGCAGGTTGAACCGGCGGACACCACGCAACCCGGCGCGACATCGCGCATCGTGGCGTTCAACCAGCCGGTCGAGCCCTTTCTCGCAACGATCGGCGAGGCGCCGCTGCCGCCCTATATCCACGAGCGCCTGGATGATCCGGCGCGCTACCAAACCGTGTATCACGGGTGGCAGGGTCGGCCGCCGCGCCGACGGCCGGGTTGCACTTCACGCCGGCGTTGCTGCAGCGGCTGCAGGCCAAAGGCATCGGCGTGGCGTTTGTGACATTGCACGTTGGGCTGGACACGTTCAAACCAATCGAGACCGAGCGGGTTGAAGCGCACAAGATCCACACCGAGTGGTGCGCGCTGCCGCCGGAGACTGCCGCCGCCATTCAGCGCACGCGCGCGGCAGACGGCCGGGTGATCGCGGTCGGCACCACCAGCCTGCGTGTGCTTGAGAGCGCGCGCCTGTTCTTGCCGGATGTGACGCAGCTCGCGGCCTACAGCGGGTTTACAAATTTGTTTATCACGCCGGGGTTTCAGTTTCAGATCGTTGACCAGCTGATCACAAACTTTCACCTGCCGCGATCGACGCTGCTGGCGCTGGTTGGCGCGTTTATGGGCATGCCGTTGATGCGGGCGGCGTATGCCGAGGCTATTGCGCAACGCTATCGGTTCTTTTCGTTTGGCGACGCCATGCTGATTCGATAAACGTCCGGTACAATTGGCGCATTCGAGTGCGAGCAATCGCTCGCTCCGAGCAAGGAGTCAATCACAATGGCAGTATCAACGGCGGAAGCCACCTGGAACGGGACACTCAAAGAAGGCGCGGGATCCATGAAGGTCGGAAGCGGCTTTTTCGAAGGCGCGTATACATTTGCATCGCGATTTGAAGGCGATGCCAAAGCGACAAATCCGGAAGAACTGATCGGCGCAGCGCATGCCGGCTGCTTTTCGATGTTTTTGTCGGCACAGCTGACGAATGCCGGGTTCAAGCCGACCCGCATTCACACCACCGCCACGGTGCATCTGACCGCCGGCCCAACGATCAGCCTGATCGAGCTGGTCTGCGAAGCCGAGGTGCCCGGTGTCGATCTTGAGACCTTTAACGAGAAGGTCGCGGTCGCGAAGGCGAACTGCCCGGTGTCGAAGGCGCTGGCCAGCGTGGACATGAAGGTCGCCGCCACACTCAAAACGGCGTAATTGCGATAGGGGCAAAGACACACCTGGCTCACACTGTGAGCCAGGTGTGTCTTTGCCCAAAACGCTTTGAAGCACAGCGCAAAGGCAGAACACATATGAATTCGGCGAAAGCATTTTTTGACGAGCATGGCTACTACGTGGCGCGCGGTCTGTTTAACCCCGCGGAGGTTGCAGAGCTTGAACGCGATTTTGATCGCATCGTCGCGCAGCTGACGGCATCGAACGAGGACATCAACGCGCGCTGGACCGGGCAGGAGGTCGAACGCCTCGGCGCGATGAATACCGTGGTGCTGCATACGCACAATGTGCAGCATTACTCCGCTGCTTGGTCGCGCGCGTTTTATCAACAGCGCTTTCTCGATGTGACCGAACAGCTGATCGGGCCGGACATCGTGCTGCATCACAGCAAGCTGTTTCAAAAACCGGCTGAACTTGGCGCGCCATTTCCGATGCATCAGGACTGGTCGTATTTCCCGTCTGAAAAAGATAGCATGATCGCGGCCGTGATCCACGTGTCGGACGCGACCGACGCAATGGGCTGTCTGCGCGTTTATCCAGGCTCGCACAAGCTTGGGCGCATGACCGGCAGCAACGGCCGCGGCCTTTCGCGCATTTTGCTGGAAGACTACCCGATTGAACGGTCAACACCGGTCGAAGCGCAACCGGGCGATGTGCTCTTCTTCCACTACTTCACGATTCATGGCTCGATGCCGAACCGTTCCGACAAGATCCGCAAGACCGTGCTGGTGCAAATGCACGCCGGCGACGATCAAATCGAAGACGGTAACGCACATCCCAACGAGCAAATCGTATTGCGCGGATGGAATCACGCCATGAGCCGCTCACGCGCGAATGCGGCGTAGAGGAAAGATTATTTAGCCACAGAGGTCACAGAGGTCACGGAGGAATAACCAAAATTTCTGATCCTCCGTGACCTCTGTGCCCTCTGTGGCTAAAACACCTCCCGGCTATCGTTCGAATTTGAAGGCGCCGAGGTAGTCGAAGGCGTGGGTGCAGGCGGGCTCTGCGGTCTTGACATAGAGGGCGCGCATCTTGAAGGCCTGTGCGTTCTCAAAAGTAAGCGTCATCGTGATCACACCGTCGTTGCGGGCGTTGGGGCCGGCGTAGGCAAACCCGGCGGGCGCGCTGGTGAAGCTGTAGACCGCGTTTTGCACGTCCTTCCACTCAAAACCGCTTGCGTTGGGTGTGATGAGCACTGGCCCGTAGGGTGGTACCACTGAACCGCCCGGGCAATCCCCCTGCACATCATCCGGGCTGGCCGTTGTATCCCACACCGCGCGCTTTTTGGGGGCGAAGCTGTCGGTTGTGCTGGCGACAGTCGCCGTCGGCGGCGCGACGGTCTGTGTGGCGGCTGCGACTGGCGCTGCGGTCGGCGCCGCAGCCGGTGTGGCGGAACTGGCCACCACGGCCGTTGGAGCGGCTGTCGGCGCTGCAACTGTGCCTGTGCCGCAGGCAGACATGCCGAGCGCGCACATCGCGAAAAGACAGGCCACCCGCCGGTTTCCCGACGCTGGTAACCGGATTGCAAGACGATATGACGACAATTTCATGACGCTAATTCTAAAAGCCGTTGCGTCGTCAGACTGGTTTGGTAGTATCTGTCGCGCCATGAGCAACATGAGCGATGTCTCCCGGAAATTCAAGTGCCTTGCGATCGCCTGTGCCGCAGTTGTGGGCAGCGTCGTCGCGGGCAGCCCGGCCGCCGCGAAACAGCCGGCATTGCCGTATCAGTGCCAGGCCTCACCGAAAAATGAGCTGGTGGCGATGATCCACGTGGACGGCGCGTTTGCGCGGGCGTCCAACAGCTGGGAATCCGGCGCGGTCGGCCGCATGCTCAAGTTTCAGTGCTACCGGCTGATCGGCCGGGATGCCATCGGTGAGTGGTTTTACGCCCACTTTGGCGCCGGCGCGGTGTGGATTCATCACAACGATGTGCGCTTGAAAGACGGCGAGACTCCTGAAATGCTCAAAGTGTTGTCGCCTGCCGATCTGCTCGTCAGCACGCCGGTGAGCACCCGATTTCCCGGCGTGCCAACCGTCAGCGCAGCGATTAAGGAACGCTACCGCGCAGCCGCGCGTGCCGGCCGGGCAGCCAACATGGTGACGGTGACGGGCGATTGCAACTCCGAGCCGCCGGTCTTTTTTGGCCGCTTTTCGACCGGCATTGTCAACCTCAGCGGGGCGCCTGAATTGCAGCGCGCCGCGGCCTATTACGCGCCATCGTTCAAGCGCGCCAGCGCGGCCACCAGCGGCAGCTTTTCGGCGATCACCGCGTTCGACGGCACCTGGACCGACCCGGCCGTTTGCGGCGCGGGCGAGGGGCCGTTTGCCTGCGAGTTGCGCAAGTCAAACGCCAGCATCGTGATCATCGCGCTCGGCACTGGCGACACCTTTACCTGGCAGACGTTCGAGGGCAACTACCGGCGCGTGATCGACTACGCGCTGCAATACAACGTGGTGCCTGTTTTGATGACGAAAGCCGATCTGCTTGAAAGCCAGCAGGGTGGCGCGAGCGTCGAGTTCATCAACAATACCGTGCGCCGTGTCGGTGCCGAGTATGGCCTGCCGGTGATCGATTTCGCGCTGGCCGTCAAGGGCCTGCCCAATGGCGGGCTGGTTGAAGAGCGCAACACCGATGGCAAGTCGATCCAGCCCTTTCACATCAACGAAGAGGCCATGGACGCGCGCATTGTGATGACGTTGCAGACGCTGAGCCAGTTTGGCAGCGTGCCGGCCGCAAAACCCACGCGCGCGCCACGGCCGGTCCGACAGCCTGTAAAGGCCACGCCAAAACCCTGATGAACACACACCTGATCGATCGCCGCGCGTTTCTGCGCCGCGCGCTGCAAACCGCCGGCGTCCTGACTGCCGCCGCGCTGACATCGCGCCAGACAGCGCACGCCGGCGTGCCAAAGCTTGTGGTCACCGAACCGCTGGCCTGGTTGCGCAATGCGCCAAATTTGCTGGCCGGCAACACCGTCGCGGTGCGCAACGGCGAGTTCTACGAGGTGATCGCGCGCAGCAGCGATATGCGCTGGTTGCAGCTGTCTGTGCCGAGCGCCGGCGGCCGCGGGACCTGGTTGTATGCCGCGCTCGGTGCGCCGGCTGATCGCTCGGCGCGTGCGTTTGAACCATTGCCGGTGCGCGATAGCGGCCCGCTGACGCCCAAGCTTCCCAAAAAACCGGTGGCGTTTCCGCCCTGGGTGCCGCGCATCACGCCGCAACAGCGCGCGATCTATCAGCGCGCCATTGCCGCTGGCAAAGATGCCGGCATGTTCACCGTCGTTGGCGACTGCAACTCGCAGCCGCCGGTGTATGTGCGGCGCGTGGCGAACGGCGAGTTCGACAGCAGCCGGGTCGACCCGCGCATCCAGATCGCGGTGAACAAATTTGCCAAGTCGTTTGGCCATGTCAGCCTGGCCGCGAAGGGCGGTTTTGGCACGGCGGCGATGCTCGATCCGCTGTGGACCGAAAGCGCGCTGTGCGACGCCACGCTCGGCCCGTTTGAATGCGAGATAGCGATCTCGCGCGCAAGTGTCGTGTTTATTGAACTCGGCACAGGCGATCAGCTGGCCTGGCAAGCGTTCGAAAAGAATTACACGCCGCTGGTTGCGCTGGCGCTCAAAAAGGGTGTGCTGCCGGTGCTGGTGACCAAAGCCGACGACATCGAGACGTCAACCGGCGCGACTCCGGGCTTTATCAACGCCATCGTGCGCAAGACTGCGGCGGACCTTCAAGTGCCGCTGCTCGATTTTTACGCGGCCACGCGCAACCTCCCGAATCAGGGTCTGCTCGACGAGGGCGACAAGGATTTTCACCTCAACGACGCTGGCATTTACCGGCATCTCGAAGGCACGCTGCAGACGCTGTCTGCGATTGCTGGGTGATCGGCGCTGGGGGCGGGGCACAGAGGGCGAGGCATGGGGGGTCACAGAGGGCGAGGCATGCCTCGCCACTACGAGGCGGCGTCGCCCAAAAACACCGGGCCATCGGGGTTTGGGGTGGGGCTGCCGCCGGCCTTCTCGATCGTCACGCCGAACAGCTCGTATTCGCCAAAGTTCAAATCTGAGGGCACCACGGTTGAACCGGTGCCGTTTGAATCGGTGTTGATCACAACCGACGGCAGTTTGTCCGTGCCGCGGATCAGCCAGAGCTGATAACACTGGTCGTCTGGCAGCTTCGGCAGATCGGATACCGCCACGACTGCGCTTTTGGCGCTGGGCGAGTAATACATGCGCACGGTGCCGGTGTTGAATTCAGACTTGTAGGCGGGCAATACGGCGGTGCGAACATCGGGCCGGGCAATGATGGCCAGCTGCGCCTGGAAGCGCGCCAGATCCGCTTGCGCCGTTTTGAGCGCATCCGCAGTTTTGCCGGCGTCGCCCTGCGCTGATGCCAGCTGGGCTTGAATCGCCGCAATGCGCGTTTGCGCGTCGGCACTTTGCTTTTTGAGCGCATCGCTGGTGGCCTGCAGGTCTTTTAGCTGTGTCGATAGATCGACGTTGGCGGCTTGCAGATCAGCGACCTGAGCGTTGCTCGCGGCGAGCGCGGCTTGAGTGGCGGTGTTGGCGTCGCGCGCGGCATTGAGCGCAGCGAGGCTGGCAGCCAGCTCGCGGCGCGTTTGCAGCAGGGTGATGCCGAGCACGAGCGCGGCAAGCGACGCCAGCCCGGCCAGGCCAAATGTCAGCCCGCGCAACAGATCGCGCAGGAACGTCGATTGCGATGGCTGCGACGGCGATGCGATGGCGGTCTTCGCGCGCGCGGTTTCACTAAGCCGCTGCTGCAACGGTTTGGCCTCGGCCTCGATGCGCGTGGTCAGGCGTTGTTTGAGCGCGGCGGAGGGCGCGATCGGATCCGGCGCAAGCGCGAGCGCGCCAACGACCGCGCGTTCTTCACGGACGCGCGCTTGAAGCTCCGGTGAACCGGCGAGTTGTTTCTCGAACTCGGCCGTCTCGGCCGGTTCCAACGCACCGAGTGCGTAAAGCACAATCTTGTCTGCGAGCTCCATGGTTACGCTTCTACCTTTGTCCCAAGCAATTTTTTGAGCAGGATCATGCCCTGCCGGACGCGGCTGTGCACCGTGCCCAGCGGTTCCGCCAGATGATCCGCGATCTCACGATGCGTCATCCCTTTGAAATAGGCCAACTCGAGAATCGACCGATGCGCTTCCGGCAATGCGCACAGAGCCAGCTGCACCTGCTGCTGCGAGAGCCGGGTTTCAACCGTCTCCGCCACGCCGGCGCCTTCGTCCGGCAGATCCCAATCTTCGTATCCGGCGCGTCGATCAGCACCGTCGGGCGCGACTGACGCCGTCTGAGGGAATCGATGGCCAAGCCGGTGCACCACTGTCAGCAGCCAGGTCTTTGCGCTGCCGCGCGCCACGTCGAATTTGTCCGCGTGATGCCAGATGCGCATAAACGCTTCCTGCACCACATCTTCGCCGAGCGCCGTGTCGTCCAGCACGCGCGACGCGAGGCCGAGTGCCTGACCGGCATACCGATCGTATAAGCTGTGAAATGCATCGCGATCCCGCCGCGCAATCAATGTGATTAGCGTGGCGTCGTCGTGCTCATTGTCAGTCGCTGGCGTTTCCACAGATTCCATGACTGTATCACGCCGGGACGACATAAATACTGCGGGACGCCGCTAAAACACCGCTGCTGAATTCCTTCCCTTTACACAACATCGTTATCGTCGAATAAGTCTGCCGGCACCAGCCTGTCTGCTGATAACTTTCTGCTCATTTTCACAGCAGCGCGGCGTTGCGGCCAACGCCGCGCACCGATTCATGGCGCGCTATTGAGTGATACGGACAAACGACTGCTTTACATTGGCGCGCAAAATACGCCGCGCGCGCCGCTCGCCGAACTTCGCCCACTTCACCCTAACGCCCGATGCACGCGCGCACAGGCTGCGATAATGCCGGCGATGCGTTCTCGATCTCTATGCACAGGCGTGTTTGTGCTCGTCGCGCTGCTGGGTCTGCAACCTGCGTTGGGGCAGGGCGCGCCGGTGTTTCGCGTCAAGCAGGCTGGGCTGGTGCTGCGCGCGGCGCCGAGCCTGCTCGCGTCCGCGGGCGCGGGTGTGACGCAGGGCGATGTGTTCGACATCATCGGCCGCAGCGACGACAACGCCTGGCTGGCGCTGAAATCTGGCGCGCGCAACGGCTGGCTGCCGGCCGGGTTTGGCGATGTCGAAGGCTCGCTCGCATCGGTTGGCGCCTATCGCCGCGCCGATGTCAAGATCGCAAAGAACGGCTCAAACGCTGCGCTGCCAGCCTGGGTGCGCGTCACGCCGCGCGGCCGCAGCATGGTGCAGCAAAGCGCAAAGCTTGGCCGCGATCCGCGCATGTTCGCCATCGCCGGCGACAGCAACTCGGCCTGGCCGCGGCATCAGGGCCGCATGCTGGCCGGGCCGATCGATCGCACGCCGTTTGCCGCGTATCCGTATGTGCTGAGCCGTTTTGATCCGGCGTTTGCGCGGGTCAGCGTGGCGGTCGGAGGCGGGTTTCGCGCCGCCGATATGTTTTTGCCGGAGCGGGCCAACCCGGCCTGTCTGCCGGCCGAAGCGATGTTCGCCTGCGAGCTGCGCCAGACGCGCGCGGCCATCGTGTTCATCCAGCTCGGCACTGGCGACAAGTTTGTGTGGCGCGAGTTCGAGCCGAATCTGCGCAAGATGATCGACCATGCGCTCGCCAGCAACGTGGCGCCGGTGTTCATGACCAAGGCCGACGATCTGGAATCGATCCAGGGCGGGGCGGGTGAAAACCACATCAACGATGTGATCCGACGGCTGGCGGCCGAGTATCAACTGCCGCTGATCGACTGGCATGCCGCCAGCCGCTCGCAGCCGGTGATCGAAAATCCGGAACTGCCAAAACGGCCGTTTATCAAAAACGGCCTGCACGACGAGTGGGGCTATTATTTTCACCTGACCGACGAGGCCTTCGCGCTGCGGATGCTTGCCACCGTGCAAATGCTCGACGCACTGACGCGATAGGATGGTGCCTCGTGCAACAAAAACCAACTTTTTGTTGCACGAGACTCTTCTTATTTGAACATCTACCATGTCAAAAATTGTGATCATTGGCGCCGGCAGCAGCTCGTTTGGGCCGAGCATTCTGGGCGATTTGTTTTCGTATCCGATTCACCTGCGCAACAGCGAAGTCTGGCTGGTCGACACCAACACCGAAGCGCTTGAGCTGGTGTCACGCTACGCCGGGCGCATCAATCAGTCGCAGGGCGAGCTGTTCGACATCCGCGTGACCAACGACCGCGCGGAGGCGTTGCCTGGTGCGGATTTCGTCGTGGTGGCGGTCTCGGTGGATCGCATCGCGGCCTGGAAACGCGACTGGCAAATCCCGCTCAAACACGGCGTGCGGCACGTGCTGGGCGAGAACGGCGGCCCGGGCGGGCTGAGCCACACGCTGCGCATGGTGCCGGTCATGCTCGACATCGCGCGCGATGTCGAACGCCTGGCGCCGCACGCGCTGCTGTTGAATCTCAGCAACCCGATGAGCCGCGTGTGCATGGCCATTCGCCAGCACACCCAGGTGCGGGTGGTCGGCCTGTGCCACCAGATCAACGAAGGCTACCGGCTGGTCAACGAGGTGCTCGGGTTGGTCAAGCATGACCCCGACGAAGATGTGCTCACGCGCAACATCAAGCGCCGCATGCAGATCACCGCGGCTGGACTGAATCACTTCACATTTGTGCTAAAGCTTGAAGACAGGTTGCGCGGCGGGCGCGATCTGTATCCGGCCTTTCGCGAGAAGCTGGCGCAGATGCCGGCAAGTTTCTCGCTGATGTCGCGCCGGTTGCACGATGCGTTTGGGCTCTTCTGCGCGACCGGCGATCGTCACGCCGGCGAATACATCGGCTTTGCCGCCGAGACGCAGGCGTTGACTGGCTATGACTACGCGGCATATGCCGGCAAACATGCAGCGCGCGTGGCGACGATGCGCGGCGTGATCAGCGGCGAAATCACGCCGGCGTTCTCGGTCGTGCGCGCTTCGAACGAGCGTGTGATCCCGATGATCGCGGCGCTGGCCAACGATGTGACCCAGTTCGAACAGTCGGTCAATGTGTCGAATGACGGTCTGATCGACGATTTGCCGGCGCACGCCATCGTGGAGGTGCCCGGCACGATCAGCCCGAGCGGGGTGGTTGGCGCGCGCGTGGGTGCGTTGCCGCGCGGGCTGATTTCATTGATGCGGCGCGAAGTTGACATCCAGACGCTGGCCGTCGAGGCCGCGGTCACTGGCGATCGCAACACCGCGCTGCAGGCGCTGCTGCTCGATCCGCATATTCACTCGCATGCGCAGGCCACGCATCTGCTGGACGATCTGCTGCAGGCGCAGAAGGCATTGCTGCCGCAGTTTGCATGATGAACGCCACAGACAAAACCGCGCTGAGCGCGTTGATTCGCGCGCACCGCCAAGCGGCGCTGGCCGTGCTGGTGGACGACGCGCCGCTGACGGCCATGGTCGCGTATGCCGAACTGCCGGATCTATCCGGCCTGCTGGTGCTGCTGAGCAGCTTGTCCGCGCACAAACGCGCGTTGATGGCGAATCCGGTCTGCAGCCTGCTGATCTGCGAGCCCGACGATGGGGCAGGCGATGTGATGACGCGCGCCCGCGTGTCATTGCAGGCGCGTGCGCATCTGATCGCGCGCGACGCTGTGGACTTTGCCGCAGCCCGCGACTGCTATCTCGCCAAACTGCCCGCTGCCGCACAGCTATTTGCGCTGGCCGATTTTGATCTGCTCTGCATCACGCCCACCTCGGCGCGGTTTGTGGCCGGCTTTGGCCGGGCGCTGACGATTGCGCCATGGTCGGACATGGTTGCGTAGAGCCGCATGCAGGGTGCCTCACCTTCGAAGGGTCGCTCGGCCCGCGTCTACATCCTCCTCTGAAAAGGCTTGCATCTAAATACGGAGACTCGTAGCCTCTGCCTAGATGACACCCTTCCGCTGAAATACGTGCATTGCAATATCGCAGCATCGACTTAGAAATTACATTGCGAATTCCGACGCCGGTATGTAATTCATAGGGCTTTTCTGGCTGATTTCTCCACAAAGTGTTTAAGTTATCTTTGTGCAGACTGCAACAATTGCCACGACTAATCAATTAGACCTTGCGACGATTGTCGCAACATCTGTGATTAAGTAGAGATTTGGGGGATTCAACATGAGTATGGCTAAACAACGGCACTGCGCGCTACGTGTCGTTACCGTCGCAGCACAATTGGCATCGATCGCGGCGACATTTGTAACGAGCTCACTATTTTTGGCAGCGACGCCCGCTGCCGCCGCCGGTTCGATCAGCGGTGTGGTCTTTCAGGACTACAACAGCAACGGTCTGATGGACAGCAGCGCAACTGCGGCAGTCGATCGCGGCATCGGCGGTATCACCGTCACAGCCTACGACGCCACCGGCGCTGCGGCCGGCACCGCCACGTCTGACGCAGGGACCGGCGCGTATACGCTTGCGGCAACCGGCACCGGCCCGTATCGCATCGAATTTAGCGGGCTGCCTACGGACTTCAAGTTTAGCGCGCGCGGCACAGATTCGTATGGCGGCGGCTCGGCAACTGCGGCCGGCACCGCCGTGCAGTTTGTCGCCAACGGCGACGCCAGCGGCGTCAACCTGGCCATCAACATCCCCGCCGACTACTGCCAAAACAACCCCGGCCTGGCCACCTGCACCTACTGGCGCGGCCCGGCGGAGTTGCTCACTGAATTCGAGGAGCCGATCGCGCGCCCGGTCGTTCGCCGCTTTCCAGCCGGCGCCGGCGCTGATGCCAGCGTCACAACCGTGCCACCCTACGATGCGCCCGCCAGCGCGCCGGACACCGACGCCAAAGATGTCGGCGTTGTCTACGGGTTGGGCTACAACCGCGTCGCGCGCGATTTGTACGCTGCGGCCTACTTCAAACGCTACGCCGGATTTGGTCCGCAGGGCACCGGCGCGATCTATCGCATGGATGCCACCGGCGCGGTTGTTGCGAGCTTTGTCGTGCCAAACGCCGGCAGCGATCCGCATCTGTTCACCTCCAACTATCGCCAGTACAACAACCCGGCGACGCCACTCGGTCAGATTGACATCACCTTCGACCAGGTTGGCAAGGTCTCCCTGGGCGGCCTGGCTGTCAGCGACGATGGCGCCAAATTGTTCGTGATGAACATGAACGACCGCGCGCTGTATGCCTACAACACAGCGTCGCTCGCGAGCACTGGCAGCGCGGCTGTTCCGACGGCGGATCTGCCAACCTCATCCGGTGCCTGCGTCGCCGACGATGTGCGACCCTTTGCGGTTGAGTACTATCGCGGCAGCGTCTATGTCGGCGCAGTCTGCAGCGCGCAGTCTTCGCAGAGCGCCGCAAATCTGCATGCCTATGTCTGGCGTGTCAACGCCGATACGCTGGCGTTCGAAGCCCTGATCTTCAACACGCCGCTCAACTACGACCGCGGCTACGGCGATTTCCCGACAAACAAACCGGCCGAATGGCTGCCCTGGTTCGCCACATTTGCGAAGCCGCAGATCGGCGATTACCCGGTCCTGCCGCAGCCCATGCTGGCCAGCATCGCGTTCGACAACAACGGCGACATGATCCTCGGTCTGCGCGACCGCTTTGGCGATCAGACCGGCAACCGCATGACCACGCGCGAACCGATTGATTCCGACCTCTACGGCGGGATCGCGGCGGGCGACACACTGCGCGCCTGCGCCACGGCTGCAGGATGGACGCTCGAAAACGCCGGAACATGCGGCACCGCTGGCGCCGGGTTGACGCCCGCGCTGCACACTGACGGCATCGCGCTCTATCCGCAGGGGCCTGGCGGCGGCGAGTTCTACTTTGGCGAAAGCTGGTATGACGGCGATCGCCATCGATGAAACCAGCTCCGGTGGCCTGGTCCAGATCCCGGGCTACAGCACCGTCGCGACCACCAACTACAACCCGATCACCGAACACGTCACAGATGTTCCGGGCAGCAAAGAAGCCTTTGATGTGGGTGTGCGCTGGATGAGCAACAGCACCGGCCTGCTCACGCGCGGCTATCGCCTGGTGGATGGCAACCTGGCCATCGGCGACAACGCCAGCGACAACTCGTTTGCCTATGCCAACGGCATCGGCGAGCTTGTCGCGCTGTGCGACGCCGCGCCGATCGAAATCGGCAACCGCGTCTGGGAAGACCTCAACGGCAACGGCGTGCAGGACCCGGCCGAACGCGGTCTGCAAGGTGTGGCGGTCGAGTTGCTCGCGCAAGACGCCAACGGCGCCTACACGATTCTCGCCGGCAGCGCCGAAACCGGTGTCGATGGCGATTACGCGTTTGGCGGCCTTTCGCCAAACACCCAGTATCGCGTGCGCCTCGCGCTGGCAGACAAGTATCTGCTCACCGTAAACGATGCCGCGACAGGCCCGAGCGCCGATGCGATCGACTCCGACGCGATCAAGTCCGACAACGATGCCATCATCGATCTGAAGACTGGCGCGGCCGGCGAGAACAATCACACCTATGACATCGGGTTGAAGCGCCGGCTTGGCGTGGGCAACCTGGTCTGGTTCGACGCCGACAACAATGGCGCACGCGACGCTGGCGAAGCGGGCGTGGCCGGCGTGGCAGTCGAGCTGCTCGATGCTTCGAACACCGTCGTGCTCAGCACAACGACCAGCGGCAGCGGCGAATATCAGTTTGTCGGCCTCACGCCCGGTGTGTATGCGGTGCAGATTCGCGACCTGCCGGCTGGCTTTATCAGCAGCACCGGCGCGAACAGCGCTTACGAAGGCACCAACACGCCCAGCCCGGATGACGGCATCGACAACGATGACAACGGCACCACGATCAGCCCCGGGTTGATCCGCTCGAAGCCGGTCGAACTGACCAGCGCATTGGAAATCAACGATGGCGATGACGATCCAAACAACAACCCATCGCTCGACTTTGGCGTGCTGACGCCGAACCTGAGCCTGGGCGACTATGTCTGGCTCGACCTCGACAAAGATGGCGTGCAGGACGATGGCGAGAATGGCGTCGAAGGCGTCACTGTGCGGTTGTTTGCCGATGCAAACGCCGACGGTGTTCCGGATGCTTCCTTGCCAATCGCGATCAAGACTACCGACGCCTCGGGCAAGTATCTGTTTACCGATTTGGCGCCGAGCAGTTACGTGCTTGAGTTCGCCGCACCAAGCGGGTTCTCACTGACCGGCAAGAATGCCGGTGCCGATACAAACCGCGACAGCGATGCGGATCCGATCAGCGGCCGCACCGGCTCGATTGCGCTCGATGTCGCCTCGAACCTGAGCGTCGATGCCGGGTTGATCGGCGGCTCGATCGGCAATTTCGTTTGGATCGATCAGGACCGCGACGGACAACAGGATGCTGGCGAGCCCGGCATCCCAGGCGCCATCGTCACGCTGCATCGTCCGAACGGCGCGCCGATCGCGACGACCACGAGCATCAGCGGTGCGTATCTGTTCCGCGGTCTGCCAAGCGGCACCTATTCGCTGACGATTACGTTCCCGCAGGGCTACGCGTTGACCGAGCAAAACATCGGCAGCGACGACACCGACAGCGACTTCAACGCCGAGGGCGCAACCGCGCCGATCACGCTGATTCCAGGCCAGGACCTGCTCACGGTTGATGCCGGCGCGGTCACCGGCGTGCAGATCGTCAAGTCGTCGAACCGGCCGAACCAGAGCCTGCGCCGCGGTGACTTCATCATCTACTCGATCGATATCACCAATCTGGGTGACACTGCGATTCAGGGGTGTCTCGCTGGTCGATCCGATCCCAGCAAACACGCAGTATCAGGACGGCTCGGCCACGCGCTCGCCAGTGTCGCTCACGCCGCTGCGCTGGACATTCGACCTGCCCGCCAACGGCACGCTGCGCTTCAGCTTCACCGTGCGTGTCACGGCGGTGCCGTCCGGCAGCGCGCGCGTGAGCAACATCGCCACGTTGACGATCGGCAGCCGCCGCATCGACAGCAACGAGGTTGTCAACCCGCTGCAGTCGACCGTGGTCTCGCTCAACCGCTTCTCGGCCGACGCCGACGGTTCGGCCACAACGATCGTGTGGGAGACACTGGTCGAGCGCAACACACTGGGCTTCAACCTGTGGCGCAGCGTGACCGCAGACCGCGCGGATGCGATCAAGCTCAACAGCAAGCCGATTGCATCGAACGGGCAGGGCGCCGGTGGCGTTTATCGCTTTACCGATGCCCGGCAGTCAGCCGGGGCGAAGTACTGGCTTGAAGAGATCGAGATCAGCGGCGTCAAGAACCTGTATGGCCCGGCCGTGGTTGCGCTGCCCGCGGCAGCACCGGTCAGCGTGGTCGACGCTGTGCCAGCCGCATCCGTGCAGTTGCAGCCGATCGCGCCGATTGCCGTCGATGCCGCGCCGCATACCGCCGAGGTAGAGGCGCAGCATGCTGCGCCTATGTCCGCGCAAATCGCGGCTGACGCGCCGGTCGTCAGTGCCGCACCGGTTGTCGTCGCCATCGTTGAACCGCAAGCGGTTGCCGCACCGGTTGTCGATGCGCTCAGTGCGTCTGCGCCGGTCGATGTCGCCGCGCTGCCGCAACTTGTGGCCGCCGAGCGTGAACAACCGGCGGTGCTGCAACGCGATGGGGCGGCACTCGCTGCTGCCGATCCGGTGGCCGCGGCCGGCGTGGCCGTCGTCGAACCGCAGACCGCGCTGCTGCATGGCCGCGCGGCGCCGAACGAGTTCGCGCCTGCGGCACCAGCGCAGCGCGTTGCAGCGGATGGCGAACGGCAAGCCAATGCCGAGCCAACGATGTTGCTCGCGATGGCCGTGTTGATCTCGGTCGCGCTGGCCATCGTTACGGTCACCGGTAGCGCGCTGCTGCGCTACGTCCGCCAGCGCGATCAACTGCACGCGTAGCGCCTCGCAAGCGCTAGCCGTTATCCAAAAGTGCGAAGGCGCACTTTCGTCGCCGATACAACGATTTCGCCGTACGTCGAGGCGATTTCTACAGGAGACCATAGCATCTGTCCACGCTTTGCGCGGACAGATGCTATGGTCTCCTGACTCTCCTCTGTGAGCTCTGGCTTGTACGAGGAATATGGCATTTCCGCCAGATCTGAAAGCAAACATCCCGCCAGCACTGGCGGGATGTTTGCTTTTCCAGTGTCGCGATTCGCGGTGAAGCTCGTGCCACGCGGCGCAATGTTATGCCGATAAACCGCGCAACTTCCGCTACGTAAGGCTATCTACTTGCGACTGCGCAGCAAACGTATCTTGAAACCCGCTTAGGGTTTCGCATAGAGCGCGTAGAGCGATATGCGTCGAAAGCCGGATATTTACCGCAGCTGCGCCAAAGGGCTGATGAGAATAACCGTACTAAACACGATAAACGCGCAGCGGATATCCAATACTTTCGAGCAGAAAACGTTATGCGGCACGATCACGAAGACCTCAAGTGGCTGGTTCCATCAATTTTTGTTGTCATGATGCTGGGGTGGCAGACGACCGACCCTGGCCGCGCGGCTCTTACACAAGCCATCAACGGGCTATCCCTGGTGTTGCAGGAAGTCGAAACTGCGGCCTTGTTCGTGCTCGCGAACGTGCATCGGATTGATGTGATTCCGGATCTGTCAACCGCGCTGGCGCGCTGGCTGGTGCCGTTGTTGATCGGCGGCATGATCCTGGTGAGCACGCTCAACGCGGTGCGGCATCAGGCTTTGGCGAAATCCGATCGCCAGAACAACCGCCACAACACCCCGATGGGGTAGCCCAACATTTTGGCGATGTCGCCCGTCGCCCGTATCACCGGCACCCACAGCGCCGCCTGAAGTTTGCCGGACAGCGGCAGCGATTGCCACAGTGTGCTGAGCCGTCGATAGGGCGCGCGCGTATAGGCCGCGCCGCCAATCAGCAATGCCGCTGCGCAGAGCAGGCCCATCCAGCCGCCCGCGAGCAGCGCGCCGCCGGCCAACAGCGGGAATCCCACCAGATAAACGCCATAGCGGATGAGATGGCGTTTAAAAAACAGCCGTGCTTTGCCATCGCCGCGCGCATACAGATAGTACTGCTTGAAAAACGACCGCAGTGAACCGCGTGGTTTGAAATAGGCCACTGCGTTTGGCGCAAACGCAAACGCGCCAAACTTTTCGCGCAGGGCCAAATCGTAGATCAGATCCTCGCAGTAGTCGAGCCACTCTGGATAACCGCCGACCTGTTGCCAGGCTTCTTTCGTATAGGCAACTGACCGTGAGCTCGGCAAAAAGGTGGCCGGATCGATATCCGAACGCGCCGGCAGCACGGTCGCGCACATCGCCACCTCAAACGCAGTCTGAAAATCCGGCTCGAAGAACCCAGCTGCCACGCGCGCCTGCGGGTGTGCCGCCAGCGCGTTGAGCAGTTCGGCCAGCCAGTTTGGGTGCAGGCGTGTGCCGGCATCGGTGCCGGCGATCAGCGCATGGCTGGTCGCTGCGATCGCGCAATTGCGGCCGCGCGAGATGTTGGCGCCCGGGGTTTCGATCACGCGCACCGGGAAGCGCCGTTCAGCCTGCAAAAGCGCCACCGTCGCGTCGCGGCTTCCGCCGTCGCACACCACCACCTCGTCCGGCATGCGCGTCTGCGCCGCGATCGAGTCGAGCAGGGCTGGCAGGCTGCGCGCCTCATTTAGCACGGTAAAGATCAGGCTGACTTTCACGGGCCGGAATCATACCGGTTTGCATTAAAATCCTGTTCCTTTGCTGTACCAAGAAGCACTCGAATTTCTCTACGGTCTCACGAACTACGAACGGACGCAGCCTGCTGACGTCGATGCCGCGCTCAAGCTTGAGCGCATGAAAGTGCTGCTTGCCGCGCTCGGCAACCCGCAGGAGCGTTTCAAAGCCATCCATGTCGCCGGCACAAAGGGCAAGGGCAGCACCTGCGCCATGCTCGAATCCTGCCTGCGGCACATGGGCCTGCGCACCGGTCTCTATGTCTCGCCGCATCTCAGCACCTTTCGCGAACGCATGCGCGTCAACGGCGAGTTCATCGCGCCCGAAGTCGTCTCGCTGCTGGCGGACAAGATCAAGGCCCAGATGGAAAACCTGCCGGGCATCACCACGTTCGAAGCGATCACTGCCATGGCGTTTTTGCACTTCGCGCGCGAAGATGTCGAGTGGGCGATCATTGAGGTCGGCCTCGGCGGCCGGCTGGACGCCACGAATGTGCTCAACCCGGAAGCCGCGGTCATCACCTCGATCAGCTATGACCATATGGCCTGGCTGGGCGACACGCTGGCGCTGATCGCTGGCGAAAAGGCCGGCATCATTAAGCCTGGCGTGCCGGTGATCAGCCATCAGCAGTTGCCCGAAGCCGCGGTCGTGATCGAACGCATCGCAAAAGAGCGCGGCGCGCCGCTCATCATGATTGGCCGCCATTGGCGCTGGACGCCGGGCGACGCCTCGCTGATCAAGCAGGATTTTGAAATCAAACAGGTCGCGCGCATCCGCAGCAAAGAGAAGCCGTTTGTCAACGATCTCGAAGGCCGCTATGAAATCTCACTGCTCGGCAAACACCAGATCGAAAACGCATCGACCGTGATCGCCACGCTCGATGTGCTGCGCGACAAACTCGAAGCCAGTGGCGCGCAGGAATTCAGCGTCAAAACCGTGCGCGATGGCCTGCGCACCGCGGCCTGGGCGGGTCGCTTCGATATTCTGCGGGTCGATCCGCCCGTCATCGTCGATGGCGCGCACAACGTCGATTCAGTCAACAAACTGGTGATGACGCTGGTCGAGCACTTTCCCGGCCGGCGCTGGACGTTTGTGTTTGGCGGCTACCGCGACAAAGCGCTCGAAGGCATGATCAAGGCCTTAAATCCGCGCGCGGTGCGCTGGTATTTCACACGTGTCAAAGACAACCCGCGCGCGATGTCGGCTGAAGAGCTGCTTGCGCTTGCAAAAACGCTCAACGCGCGCAACCCTGAAGTTACCGCCAGCGTGGGTGAAGCGATCGAAGCCGCCAGCGCCGGCAATGATGCCGTCTGCATCTGCGGCAGTATTGCGCTGGCTGGCGAGGCCCGCGTGCAGTGGGCGCTTAAACATGGCCAGCCGTTGCCTGCTGTCGACTGATTTGCCTCATGCGCCCATCACGCGCCGGAAATGCAAGCCGGCGCGTGATACGCTATCCCAGACCATCCAGCTTTCTCTACTTTCAACCGATGAACACACCCCAACAAGACCCTTCCAGCATGCGCGACTGGCTGATGGCCGCCAGTTTTGGCAGCGGCCTGCAACCTGATATCAACAGCGCAGATGCGCTGCCCGATATCATCGAAGCGCCTGTGCTGCCGCTGCGCGAAATGGTGATCTTTCCGCGCGCCGTCACCCCGCTGTCGATCGGGCGCGATCGCTCGCTGCGCGCGCTGGATGTCGCCCGCCAGCAGGGCGGAATGGTGCTGGGCGTGGCCCAACGCACGCTGGATCTGACGGATCCGAAACCCTCGGATATGTATGAGATCGGCACGCTGCTGACGATTGGCCGTTCGCTTGCGCTGCCGGATGGGTCGATCAGCCTGCTGGTGCAGGGTTCTGTGCGGGTGCAGATTATCGAGTGGCTGCAGGCCACACCGTATCTGATCGCGCGCGCGCGCGTGCTGCGCGAGCCGGTCGTGCAATCCAATGTGGTTGAAGCGCTGCAGCGCGTGGTGCTGGCGCAGTTCGACCGCGCGGTTGCGATGAACGCCACGTTGCCGGAAGATTCCGGCGTCTATGCGATGAATATTCATGAGCCAGGCTGGCTGTGCGACTTTATCGCCGGCATGCTGCCGCTCGATGTGCAGGCCCGTCAATCGCTGCTCGAAGCGATTGACCCGGTTGATCGTTTGCAGCGCCTGAGCGCGTTGCTCGCAAAGGAGCTCGATGTGCTCGAGCTCGAAGACCGCATTCATGAGCGCGCGCAAAACGAGGTCGACAAAAACCAGCGCGAGTACTATCTGCGCGAACAGCTGCGCTCGATTCAGGAGGAACTCGGCACCATCGACGCCGGCTCCAGCGAGATCAAGAGCCTGCGCGAGCGGCTCAAGGCCAAAGCCCTGCCCGATGTGGCGCGCGCCAAGGCCGAACGCGAGATCAACAAGCTCGAGCATCTGCCAAGCATGTCGCCCGAAGTCGGGATGATTCGCGATTACGTGGAATGGCTGCTCGATCTGCCGTGGAACGAAACCAGTGAAGACCGGCTCGATGTGCAGCACGCCGCCGCAGTGCTGGATGAGCGCCACTTTGGGCTGCAAAAAGTCAAAGACCGCATCTTGGAGCACATTGCGGTGCGCAAGCTGACGGGCGGCCCGCGCGCGCCGATCCTGTGTTTTGCCGGCGCCCCGGGCACGGGCAAGACCTCGCTCGCGCGCAGCGTGGCCGATTCGCTCGGCCGCAAATTCGTGCGCGTCAGCGTCGGCGGCGTGCACGACGAAGCCGAGATCCGCGGCCATCGCCGCACGTATGTCGGCGCATTGCCCGGCCGGATTTTGCAGACCATGCGGCGCGCCGGCACGGTTAACCCGCTATTTGTGCTGGACGAGCTCGACAAGCTCGGCGACGACTTTCGCGGCGATCCGAGCGCCGCGCTGCTCGAGGTGCTTGATCCGGAGCAGAACGACGCGTTCGAGGATCACTATCTGGATTTGCCCTACGATCTGTCGCGCGTGATGTGGATCACAACGGCCAACTACATCGGCGATGTGCCGCCCGCGCTGCGCGATCGGCTTGAAGTGATCGAGTTCAGCGGCTATGTCGAGGAAGAAAAACTCGAAATCGCGCGCCGCTTTTTGATCCCCAAACAGATCAAGGAAAACGGCATGACCGATCATCCGCTGGTGCTGAGCGATGCCGTGCTGCAAACCATCGTGCGCGAATACACTTATGAAGCCGGTGTGCGCAACCTCGACCGCGAGATTGCCAACATCCTGCGCAAGTCCGCGCGCAAAGTGGCCGAAGGCCAGGCGTATGAAACTGCGCCCACGCCCGATATGTTGCACAAGCTGCTCGGGCCGCCGCAGTTTGACCCGGCGCGCATGGAAGAGACCGACCAGGTCGGCGTCGCCAACGGCGTCAGCTGGAGTGAAGCGGGTGGCGATCTGCTGCCGATCGAGGTCACACTGATGGAAGGCGATGGCGCATTGACCCTGACCGGCTCGCTCGGCGAGGTCATGCAGGAGAGTGCAAAGGCCGCGCTGAGCTATGCGCGCTCGCGCGCCACGCAGCTGGGCATCGCCAAATTCACTTTTGAGAAGAACGATATCCACGTGCACGTGGCCGAAGGCGCAATCCCAAAGGATGGCCCCTCGGCTGGCATCACCATGGCCTCGGCGCTCATCTCCGCGCTCACAAAAATTCCAATCCGGCGCGATGTGGCCATGACGGGTGAGATCACCCTGCGCGGCCGGGTGCTGCCGATCGGCGGCCTCAAAGAGAAATTGCTCGCCGCGCACCGCGCCGGCATCCGCACGTTGGTGATTCCAAAGAAAAACCTTAAGGACCTCGACGAGGTGCCGGCAAACGTGCTGGCGGAGTTGAAGATTGTCGCGGTTTCGGCCATGGACGAGGTGATCGACAGCGCATTTACGCGCGTGCCGATGCCGCGGCCGAAGAAAGTGATCGCGAAAAAGCCCGCGCCTGCGAAAAAGTCTGCGCGCAAGCCTGCCCGCAAACCGCTCAAGAAGACTGCGCCGCGCAAGTAGTCCTTTAACTGCGCGCTTCTGCACGCCCGGATGTTTCAGTCCGCCCGCTGGCGAAAGTCGCACGCAGAGATGCGTCATATGCACGGCTGCGGGCGCAATGCAAAGTGTGGAGCCGGCTAAGGCACTTGCCCGTTCGTACTGCATCGACAGAACTGGGGCATTGGGTCGATGCACGTCATGCTCGTGATCTCGCTGCACACGCGGGTGCTACGAAGGCATCTTTTGTGTCTGCAATGCTTGCGGATAGTAGATCGTTGGACCTCAGACATGGACACTCCTAAAGCTCGAAAGAAAGCGCATTGAGAACGCCAAGAAAACAGTCATGATCAGACTGGCGAAAGCCGGAATATGACATGACCACTGAACCCACTTGCACCGCAATCCTAGTTGACCAGACACGCATGCCTGCAAGCGTCGTATCACGGCGCCGACGCGGGACAGTGCTGTCGGGCATATTTACGCTGTTCGTATTGCCGGCAATCGTGCTCGGCGTGGTCGCACCGACCGGTTGGCGCGTGGTAACAGCCGCGGAGTTTGGGCCAACAGACATCAGCGGCGTGGCATACAACGACCGCAACAACAACGGCATTCAGGATAACCCCTCGGGCGTTGTGCCGACCAGTGAGCCTGGCGTGAACGATATTCGCGTGCGGGCCTACGATGCCGCTGGCGCCATCGCCGCGCAAACCACCACCGATGCCTCTGGCGCGTACACGCTACGCGGCTTGGTCGCCGGCGCGGTCTATCGCGTCAACTTTGAAAACCTGCCAGCGGGCGCGCAACCTGCTCTGCATGGCGCGTCTTCGTCTGTCGATCTGCCGGCTTCTGGATCGAGCGTGCAGTTTGTTTCGGCTGGCGCGCGCAATGTGAGTTTTGGCATGCATTGGCCGTGCGACTACTGCCAGAAAGACCCGTTTGTGATTGCGAACTACTACATGAATGGCGACCCGCTGCAAAACGGCAGCGCGGCCAACGGGTTTTCGCTGGTCGCATTTCCATACGCCGCAAGCGGCTCGCAGCGTGACAACCGTATTTTGGTGCGGGGCGCGCAAATGGGCGCGACATCCGGGCTCGCGTATCAGCGCGCAACGGATACCGTCTTCGCCGCTGCCGTGCTCAAACGACATGTTGGCCTGGGTGCGTTGGGCCTGGGGGGTATTTATTCAATCGGTGTCGCCTACGGTGATTCCATCCCAAATGGGATCACGATGACGCGCATCACGCCCTGGCTCGATGTGAGCACATTCGGTGTCGATCTCGGCCAGAGCCCCCGCCAGGCCGGCGCATTGCCGTCTGGTCACAACACTGCAAATCGCGATATCGGCGTGTTCGAAGCGGTCGGCAAGATCGGCATGGGCGATCTTGAAATCTCTGACGACGACCAGACGCTCTGGTTCATAAACCTGTATCAGCGCGAACTGATCGAAATGCGCGTCGGCGCGCCGGCGCGCCGGCCGGCAGCGGGTGACATCATCCATCATCCGTTGCCGCGCGTGGAGTGCCCACGTGGCGAGTTTCGGCCATGGGCGACAAAGTTCTATCGCAATGCGCTGTATGTCGGCGGTGTTTGCTCGGGTGAATACGTCGGCGCGCAGGCCAGCGACCTGACCGCCCATGTTTTTGCGCACGACGTCGACGGCACAGTTGGCAGCTTTCGCCCGGTCATCACGTTCCCTCTGAATTACCCGCGCACGTATGTTTCGCCCGGGCACAGTGCGCGCTGGCAGCCCTGGCTGCGGGATTGGTACGACATCAACCCGCTCAAAGACGGCGGCGCGTATCTTCAGACGATTCACCCGCAACCGATATTGCTCGATCTGGAGTTTGCCGACGACGGGGCCATGATCATCGGCATGTTCGACCGGCTGGCGCATCAGGGCGGCGCGCAAAACCATGGCACGCGCGTGAGCGACCCCGATTACTACGACGTGGCGTCTGGCGGAGATCTGCTCAAGGCCTGTCTCGTGCAGGGTGCCTATGTGCTCGAATCGAATGCGGCCTGCGGGGGGCGTCCTGCGATGGCGGGCGCCAACACCGGCGCCGGGCCGGGCGGCGGTGAATTCTTTTACGGCGACTTCTGGAGTGTTTCGCACTCGGAAGTCATGCTGGGCGGACTGGCGCTCCTGCCCGGGCGCGGCGAAGTGATTTCAACCGGTTACGACACGCTGCAGCATGGCCGCTCCACTGGGCTCTCCTGGATGAATACGCATACGGGTGAGAAAGTGCGCGGTTATGAAGTGACCGGTCCGGACTATCTCGGCCGCTCGGTAACGATGGGCAAGGCCAGTGGTTTGGGCGATGTCGAGCTGATGTGCGATCCGTCGCCGACAGAGATCGGCAACCGCGTCTGGCGCGACGACAACGGCGACGGTCTGCAAGGTGCGGGCGAACCCGGGCTGGGCGGCGTGCGCGTGCAGTTGCTCTCCGCCAGCCGTGTGCTCTCGACCACAACCACAGCGGGCGATGGCAGTTACTTTTTTAACCTGAGTGCGATCGATGCCGCGCTGGGCGCGCAAGCTGGTCATAGCGTGACGGTGCGACTCGCGCTCGATGACCCGCAGTTGCCACTGGGCTATGTGGTCACGCCGCAGAACGCTGGCGGGCGCATCGACAACGACGAGGCCACGGATCATCTGGACTCGGACGCAGACAATGAACTCCGCGCGACCGGCAGTCGCGGCGCAGTGACGCAGGTTTCGTATACAACGCGCGGCGCTGGCATGAGCAACCACACGCTCGACTTTGGCTTTCGCCCGCAGGCCGGGTTGGGCGACTATGTCTGGCTGGATCTGGATGCGGATGGACGCCAGACGTCGAACGAGCCGGCGCTGCCGGGCATCACGGCAACGCTGTTTCTCGACGGGCGCATCGTCAGCACGACCGTCACAACATCGAGCGGCTACTATCAATTTGTAAATCTGACCCCGGGTGTGCCGTATCACGTTTGTTTTGCGCAACCCGGCGGCATGCCGTGGACCGTGCCTGGTTCCGATCCGCACGGCGCTGACGATAGCAATGCGCGCCCGGATGGCTGCGCGCCGCCGGTCATCCTGACGCCGCTCGAATTTAATCCGACCATCGACGCCGGGCTCATCCTGCCGCTCAAGCTCATCAAACGCGCCCGGAGCACCGGTAATCTGGGCACGCTCGGGCCGGATGGCACGATCACATTCACGCTCACGATCAGCAACCCGTGGCCGTGGCCGGTGCGCGATGTCACGGTCAGTGACCCCCTGTCGAGCAAGCTGACGTATGTGCCGGGCAGTGCCGTGCCTGCACCCGTGCTGCTCAATCCGCTCACCTGGCGCTATGCCGAGGTCGCTGCGCATAGCATGCACACCATCACGTTCGTCAGCGTGGCCACGCTCACGAACACGCTGGTCATCACCAACGTCGGCTACCTAAAGCAGGGCGACACGCCGATTACGATCGATCAGGTCAGTGTGCCAAACAACCCGACCGCAATTGGGCTTGCGCGTTTCACTGTTGAACCGGCTGAAGCAGGCATGCGACTGTTGTGGTCGACTTCATTTGAACGCAACACACTTGGCTATGCGCTCTACAGGGAGGACGGCGCGCAGCTGCTCACGCGAATCAACATCGATCTCGTGCCGGCGCGTGCAACCTCTGGCGCGCTGTATGTGTTTACCGATTCCGCCGGCAACACGAATAGCCGCTATTGGCTGGAAGAGGTTGAACTGGGCGGCGCTACACACCGCTACGGCCCGGTGCAGTTCGGCGCTTGTGATCGGTGCGTAGCGATGCACACATTCAAGCCGATGCTTTATCTGCCGCTTGTTGCGTCGCCACAACGCTAGGGTCACTCGACATTGGCGCCTGGAGTTCTTCGCGGTCGGCGTGAGATGCCGTGTGCATACACCAGCGATGTCACGCGTTGCATACGTATCGAGTTAGCGCGCACTGCAAACCTCCCGTAGCGCAGCGTGTCTGTCCACGGCCGTTGGATTCGATCTCAAGTGGGTAGGGATACCGTTTGCACGCGCCGCCACCTGGCGTAGCGTAGTCGTCAGGTGCTGCACCGGGATCCGGTCCTGTGTGCGCCAGGACTCGTTGAGGGACGTGTCCGTTGGCCTACGAAACGCACCTTCCGATTATTGCCTCGTATTCGGAATGCTCGGTTGCGTTGCAATTCTTAGACTGTTCCCACGATGAACCACATTACCCCTTCTCATCATGCAACCTCCTGGCGGCGTTCGGCGCGGATCGCGCTGACCACGTGCACGCTGGTTGGTGGCGTATTCGCGCAGCCGGCTCTGTCACAGGCTGCTGCACCGCAAGCACTGGTTGAAACGGGGCGTCTACATCTTTCGATGTATGCGTCATCTCAGACTAAAGTTGGGCAAACCGACGTGGTCACCCAAACCGAGCCGCTCGACGACACGCGGCTTGATCCGCATCCTGAAACTGGCAACCAGAGATCGAAGCGCCGCAAGATCAAGACGTGGCGCCGCAGGCTGTCACTGCCGGCGCCAACAAGCTCTTTTTGCCGCTGGCGTCCGCGTCATCGTCAACGCAAGCCGTATCGCCCATCACCTCGCCGACCAATCCTTCGCCGCCGCGCAATCCATCCGCGCCGCCGAACAATGCCGCCTGCACCATTGATGTAAGCGCAAACGGCGCCAGCGGCACGATCTCCGTGCAGGCCGCCATCGCGAAGGCCGGGCCGGGCTCGGTGATCTGCATGCGGGCCGGGCAATACACAATCAATTCGACACTCAGCGTTTCAAAGGCCGGCCGCCCGGACGCCTGGATTGTGCTCAAAGCGCACAGCGGCCAAAAGGTCGACATCGTGTGGGACCCAGCCAGGCAGGTGCGCTTTGGCGGTATCCCGATGATCTTCTTTACCGGCACCAGCGCGTCATACTGGGAAGTGCGCGATCTGAATTTGAACGCATCCGGCCAGGCCAACTCTGGCGTGTTCTGCCGCGGCGGTCATCACATTCGCGTGATCAACACAAACATCCAGAATGGCGATGAGTCCGGCATCTCGACCGTCGACTGCGACTACATCACCGCGATCGGCAATCGCATCTACAAGGGCGGCTATGGCCGCGGTTGGTCGAGCGGCATCTCGCTCAACAAATCGCGCTGGCACGATCGCTACACCGGCATTCACAGCGTGATCCTGGGCAACACGATCTCGGGCATGTATGACAACTCAACCTATCACACCGATGGCAATGGCATCATCCTGGATCTGAGCGCCGGTTACAACTCCTCATTGAGCGAAATCTCGCAGGCCAACACGCCGCCGGCGCTGATCGCCAACAACGTGGTCTACAACAACGGCGGCAAATGCATCGACAGCTATGGCGCCAGCAACGGCTGGATCGTAAACAACACCTGCTACGGCAACGCGCAGGACTCAACGTTGCGCGGCCCGGGCGAGATCAAGATCAAGAGCTCGAAGAACGTGGTCGTGGCCAACAACATCGCGTATGGTTCGCGTTCACCCTATCTCGTCTCAGAAAGCACCGAGGTCAAGTTGGTCAACAACCTCTACTTCGGCTCCGCGAATATTACCGGCGCGGCGACGACATCGGCGCTCATCAACAAAGACCCGATGTTTACAAACCCGCCAGTCGGTTCGACCTATCAAAACGCACTGGCGCCCTGGACCATCGACACGCATTTTGTGCCGAAAGAGGGCTCCCCTGCTATCAACGCCGGCGTCGACCCGCGCACGCTGACCAGCGATGCGAACCTCAAAACCGATTTGCAGGTGTTGCTCGCGACCGACGCGACCGGCACCGCGCGCGTCAAGGGCGAGCAGTACGACCTTGGCGCCTACGAATTGCGCTGAGTCCATGCCGATTTCCCCAAACGCCGGCGTGCACGCCGGCGTTTGGGGAACGTGGTGCGGCAGGTGCGGTTCGGCTAACGTGTCGCAGGCCTATTGGATTGAGCGATGCACTTCGCTCTACACGCGGTCATTTCGAGCCGTAAGGCGAGAAATTTCGTAGTGCGAAAGCATCAAGAAGCTTCTGCACTACGAGATTTCTCGCCTTACGGCTCGAAATGACCGCGCCCTCACTGTTGGCAAGCTGTTGCCGCCGCTTGTTACGATAGGCGCATGCAGACCCGCGCGCCGGTCAGGCGCAATCGCTTCGTGTTGTGGCTTGTGCTGTTTGGCGTGATCGCGACCGGCGTGGTGTCGCGCACAGTGCAGAGCGGGTCCGTGCTGTTTGACAAGTATCTTGGCGATGCGCTCTACGCGATCATGCTGTACGTGGTGCTCGCGCTCGTGTGGCCGCGTGCGCGCGCGCAGAGGCTCGGGTTAGCCGCCGGCCTCGCCGTTCTGGCAATCGAGTGCTTTCAGCTCACGCTGATACCGCAGCAGCTGACCCACAGCGGACGGACCGCGCTGGTGTGGCTGGCGATCGCGCTGGGAACAGAGTTTAGCGGGTTGGATATTGCAGCCTATGCGCTCGGTATCGGGTGCGCAATACGGCTTGATCTAGGCTTCGCCGAGAAATGAGGCGCGTGTTTTGGGAAAGCGCGCCATCCCTGCGTGGAACGCTCAGTTTTGCCGAAACGTTTCCGACGATGAGCGGCGTTTTGCGCGCGAGCACACAGAGGTTCTACCGGAGAAAGCACGCCCTCCTCGCGCGAAGCGCGAGGAGGGCGTGCTTTCTCCGGAAATAATTTCTTTCAATCCGCGGCGGTGATTTCTTTGTAGACTATTGACGAATGACCTAGCGGGCGGGCGCGGTGATCGCGAATTGTTTCAGTACTGCCAGATCGACAAACTCAAGCACGGAGATATGGCAGGCGTCAAGATCCACCATCGGTGCGGCACCGGATTCAAACGCCTCGACCCAGCGTTCCACGCACAGGCACCATTGATCGCCTGGCTTCAAACCGGGAAAGTCAAATTCCGGGCGCGGCGTGATCAGGTCGTTGCCGTGCTGATAGCTGAACGCGAGAAACTCCGTCGTCATGCGGGCGCACACCGTATGCAACCCGACATCGCCTGGCCCGGTGTTACAGCACCCGTCGCGATACCAGCCAGTCAGTGGGGTGTTGCTGCAGGCACACATGGGTTGTCCGAGAACATTGCGCGCTTGTATCGTTGACATCTGTATCGCGATTTTACGCTGTTCACTGCGAAAAAACCGACAAATCGACGGCAATGTGTAAAAATCTCGCGTAATTGCGGAGGGAGAGCGTCCGTAAAAATACCTCTGTTGCCACTGGAAAATTACGACATTGTGGTGATAATTCGACTTAATTGCGAGTGCATAGCGCGTGTTGTTGGCGAGGGGCACAATGCCATTTGCGCTTTGTATGCATCGCGTCTCTCCTGCGCGGCCCACTTGCACCGCACACACCCTGCACGACGTCGTGTGATGGCGCGTCGTGCATGACATTCAGTGGAGGTTTTTTATGAACAGTACATCCAATCACCGCCAGTCTGATGATCATTCCTCGCTGTCCACACCCAGTGCGCTCGCCACGCTTGCCGCGATCGCAGCCGGAACCTTTGTCGCGCTCAGCATCGCGGCCTCGCCTGCAACGGCTGCAGCACCGTCTGCGCCGGTTGCACCCGACGCCGATGCGCGCCTGCGCGTGATTCACGCCGCGCCCTTTTCAAACACGCTGCCTGGCACCTCTGTCAGTGTGCGTGTCAATGGCGTGCAAGTGTTGACCAACGTGGTTTTTGGCAGTGCGTCGACCTATCTGACCGTGAACTCCGGCGTTTCAAATACGGTTGAGATTATCCCGACCGGCTCACTCACCGCCGTGCTTTCGAGTACAGTCGTGCTCTCGACAGAGGTCGACTATTCGATCCTGGCGCTCGGCGATGGCGTCAAACAACCGCTCGAGCTGCAGACGCTGATCGATGACAACGTGGCGATCAGCAGCACAGCCAAAGTCCGCGTGATTCATGCCGCGCCAATCGCCAACACGATCACCGGCACGCTGGTCGATCTGCGCACCGAATCCGGCACGCCCGTCGTCAGCAACTTTCCCTACAAAGAGAGCACGCCGTTTCTGCCGCTGCCAGCTGGCTATTACGATCTCAAGATCGTGCCCAGCGGCAGCGTCACCACCGTGCTCGATGTGCCACCGTTCCAGTTGCTCGGCGGCGATCTGTTGACGGTGCTGGCCATTGGCGATGGCGTGAACCAGCCGCTCAGCCTGTTGCCGCTGGGCAACTTCCGGCCCTTGGGTCTTGCGCGCGTGCAAATCGTGCACGCCGCGCCCTTCGCCGCGTTGCTTGCCGACACCGCGGTCAGCGTGACCGTCTCCAGCGCGCTCGGCACCAGCACGCCGCTGTCGAACGTTGTGTTTGGCCAGACGTCCGGCGGCTATGTCAATCTGGCGGCCGGCCTGCCGACCACGATCACCGTCACCCCAATGGACGCGGCCGCGCCCGCGTTGACCGCAACCGTGACGTTCTCGGCCGGCGTGGACTACACCGTCGCCGCTATCGGCAATGGCAGCAAACAGCCGCTTGAGCTATACACCGTCATCGACAACAACACGCCGATCACGACGTCGGCCAAAGTGCGTGTGATCCACGTGGCGCCGTTTGCCAGCACGATCACCGGCACGCTGGTCGATATCCGCGACGAATCCGGTGCGCCGATCGCCAGCAACGTGCCCTACAAGTTCAACTCTGACTATCTGCCAATCGCGCCCGGTCTCTATGACCTCAAAGTCACATTGCCCGGCAACGGCCCAACCGTGATCGATCTGCCGGCAATCCAGACAAACGGCGGCGATATCGTCACGATCTTTGCCGTCGGCGATGGCACCAACCAGCCGCTGCGCGTGCTCACCATCGGCGATCTGACGCCGGCGCCGACCGGCCGCGCCTTTATCGCGCATCTGGCGCCGTTTGCGGACACGCTGGCGGGCACCGCAGTGACCGTTGACATCGTCAACGCGATCGGCAGCCGCACCACGCTGACAGACGTGCGTTTTGGCGAAACAAGCGGCGGCTATCTGCCGCTTGTGGCGACCGTGCCGACCACAATCACAATCACACCGAATGGCGCCGCCACGCCCGTGTTGACCTCAACCGTGATGTTCTCCGCCGGCGTGGACTACACCATCGCCGCGATCGGCAACATCTCGCTGCAACCGCTCGAACTGCTCACGCTGGTGGACGACAACAGCGTCATCAGCACCTCGGCCAAACTGCGGCTGGTGCATGTCGCGCCATTCAGCGCCAATACCAGCGCGATGATCGTGGATGTCAAACAGCAGAATGGCAACACGGTGCAGACCAGCCTGTCCTACAAAGGCCACTCCGGGTATCTGCAAATTCCGGGCGGAATCTATGATCTGCGCGTGTTGACCGCGAACACCAACGTGGTGATCACGGACCCGGCGCCGCAGCTGATTCCCAATGGACATGTGCAGACGATCTTTATCCTCGGCGACGGCAGCTCAGGTAGCGGCAACCAGCCGTTTGGCACGCTGACCTACATCGCCAAAGACGGCCGCAGGATTGTGCGGTTGCCGATCCTCGGGCGCGTCTAGCCTCGAAAAAACAACCACCAGAACGACAAGGGCGCCAGGAGATATATCTCCTGGCGCCCTTGTCGTTCTGGCGGCCTATCCAATCGCGAACCTACAGGTTCGCGATAATCGCCGTCGCGAACTCGCTGCACTTGACCTCTTTTGCGCCTTCCATCATGCGCGCGAAGTCGTAGGTCACGGTTTTCTGGCCGATGGTCTTGTCCAACGCGGCCACGATGGCGTCAGCTGCTTCGATCCAGCCCATGTGGCGCAGCATCATCTCGCCGGACAGAATTACCGAGCCCGGGTTGACCTTGTCGAGGTTGGCATACTTCGGCGCAGTGCCGTGCGTAGCCTCAAAGATCGCGTGCCCAGTCGTGTAGTTGATGTTGGCGCCCGGCGCGATGCCGATGCCGCCGACCTGCGCGGCCAGCGCGTCGCTCAGATAGTCGCCGTTCAGGTTTGGCGTGGCGATCACGCTGAACTCGTCGGGGCGCGTCAGCACTTGCTGCAGCGTGATGTCGGCGATCGAGTCCTTGATCATCAGCTTCTTCTTCCACTGGCCGTTGCCGTGCGTCGGCATTAGCAGCAGCGCGGCTTCGATCTCGGCGCGGATTTCGCCCTGCTGGTCCGGCGTCATCATGTCGTAGCCCGGGTCAATCGCGAGCGCGTTTTCGGCCACGCTGATGCCCGCAGTTTTGTCCGCGTTATCGATGATCCAGCTCTCGCGCTGGGTCACAATCTGATCGCGGAATTCGCGTTGCGCCAGGGCGTAGCCCCAATCGCGAAACGCGCCTTCGGTGAACTTCATGATGTTGCCCTTGTGCACCAGCGTGACGCTTTGCTGGTTGAACGCCAGGGCGTACTGAATCGCTGCGCGGATCAGGCGCTCGGAACCGGGCTCCGACATCGGCTTGATGCCGACGCCGACGGTGTTGATCGCATCTGCGCCAAAGCGAACCTTCTTGAACTCTTTTGGCATTTCAGCCTTGATGAAGTTCAAGAGTTTGACTGCGGCGTCGCTGCCGGCTTCAAAATCGATGCCGGCATAAATGTCTTCCGTGTTCTCGCGGAAGATCACCATGTTGACTTTCTCTGGGCGCTTGACTGGGGAGGGCACACCCGAGAAATACTTGACCGGGCGCACGCAGGCATATAGATCCAACAGCTGGCGCAGCGCCACGTTTAGCGAGCGGATGCCCTTGCCAATCGGCGTGGTCAGCGGCCCTTTGATGCCGACGCGATACTCCTGGAAGACATCGATGGTCTCCTGCGGAAGCCAGTCGCTGTATTTGCGAAACGACTCCTCACCGGCTTGCACCTTCATCCAGTGGATTTTGCGTTTGCCGCCATAGCACTTGGCAACTGCGGCGTCGAACACGCGCACGGAGGCGCGCCAGATGTCCGGGCCGGTGCCGTCGCCTTCGATAAATGGGAGGATCGGGTTCACTGGCACGTTGAGCTTGCCATCTGCGCCCATGCTGATTTTTGCGCCGCCTGCCGGCACTTCGGTGGTCTTGTACGCCATGATTTCGCGGGAATCTCCTGAGTAGTGGCCGGTCAAAGTAACGCATCCTTGAACTCGAGATCTCCCCCGCGCCGGCGCGCGGGCAGGGTGATTTCGGCGCAAAACGTGCTGCTTTGGCAGACCGTGGTTATGTATAAATGAGCCCCTATTTTAAGCCGCTTTCCTGGCATGTATACTTTTGGCACAAATGCCTGCCGTTGACGGTGCGTCGCCGTCCATGTCCTTCAATCTCACCGCGCTCGTCCCTGTCTACAACGAAGTCTCCACGCTCGAAGAGATCATCAGCCGATTGGAACGCGTTCCTATCGTGAAGCAGATCGTCGTCGTTGATGATTGTTCGCGAGACGGCACAACCGACATCATTCGCAAGCTTGAGGCTGCCGGCCGCGTCACGGCCGGGTATCACCCGGAGAACCGCGGCAAGGGCGCGGCGTTGCGCTTCGCCGTTAGCCTGGCGAATCAGGAATATGTGGTCATTCAAGACGCTGATCTTGAATACGACCCAAACGAGCTGGTCAAGCTGGCCGCTGTCATCAAGCAAACTGGGTCGCAGGTGGTCTACGGATCGCGCTTTTTAGGCGCAAAACGCTCCGGCATGTTGCTCACGCACTATTTGGGCAATCGCGCGCTGACGCTTGCGTTTAATATTTTGTTCTGGCAGCGCATCACCGACATGGAAACGTGCTACAAGATGTTCAAGACATCGCTGTTGCGCGACATAAAGATCGACTGCGATCGATTTAACGTCGATCCGGAGTTGAGCGCAAAGGCAATTCGCTGCGGCCAGAAGATCATCGAAGTGCCCATCACGTATACCGGGCGGCCGTATGACTCGGGCAAAAAGATCAAGCCGATTGACGCCTGGTATGCGCTCAGCACATTGCTGCGCTATCGCACCTGGCGGCCAAGCCCGGCTCGCAGCGCGCTCCCTCGCACCGCCGACATTCTCGATTCAAAATGACAGCCGTATGACGCCACTCAGCCACGTGATGCTGGAAAAGTCAGGCTATCGGTCGATTGAGGGATGGGGCCCATTGGTGGAAGATTAAAGACTGATATGACACCAACATGGACTGATTTTGCCCGTCGCGTCGTGCAAGGCGTTGACGCACGTGTGGGTGAACTCATCCAGGTTCGCGATCTGGCCGGCCGCTATGACATTTTGACCGAGGTCATGCTGGCGGTTGAAGAAGTTGGCGCGGTGCCGATGCCCAGCATCATGCCCGCGCGCTATCTCGAGCGGCTGTGGATGACGGCGCCGCTCGCGCATCTGTCCAACTGGGATCGCCATCGCGATCAGTTTCTTGGCAACGCGCACCGCGTGATTACCCTGAGCGGCGACCGGCCCGATTTTGCAAACGCCGATCGCAACTCGTTGGACGCCTGGTCCAGCGCCGAAGAACGCCTGACCGCGATCGAAGAGGAGCACCAACTGCCCGTGTTGATGGCAGCCGTCCCGACGCACAAACGCGCCTATATGCTTGGCGTCAATCTTGAGCAGCTCGATGCGCATGTTCTGGCCGCATTAACGGTGCCGGCGACCACGCTCAAAGACGAAATCGACCGCATGCTGGCGATCGTGCAGCCGGCTCAGCAGCTGACGCTGCGCACCGGCGAAGGGTGTGAGCTTACGTTGACGCAGGGCGGCCGGCCCTGGCAGAGCGACGATGGGTTTATCGACCAGCACGACCGCGCGGCTGGCGCCATCGTTTCCAATTTGCCTGCCGGTTCGATCGCCACATCGGTGCTGGAGCCTGCATCAAGCGGCACGCTCTTTCTGCCAATGTTGAACGGCGTCAAAAATGTCACGCTCCATATCACGGCCGGGCGCGTCAGCAAAATCGATTCCGCCAGCATGGCCGAGCTTGCCAAGCTGACCAGCTGGTTCGACGGCCACAGCGGCGAAAGCCGGCGCGTCGGCCACCTATCGATTGGATTGAATCCAGCATTGACCGGCGCCATCGGCTGGAGCCAGCTGGATCAGAAAGTGCAGGGACGCATTTGCATCGGGCTTGGCGACAACGCGCATCTCGGCGGCGACAATTCCTCAACCCTGGCCGTCACAGTCGTTCTGGCCAACACCACCGAATTGCTGGCCGATGGCGAGCCGATCGTTGTGGCGCAGGTGTAGAAGGTGGTGGTTAAAGTGCTTAAGGTGCTTTAAGTGCTTAAGGTTTCGGCGCGCTATATGCACACGCAAACACCTTAAGCACCTTAAGCACTTTAACCACCTTATCAACCACCTTATCTTTCACTATCTGCCGTGCCTACTCTAAAATTGGCGCATGCTTACCCTTGCCGAACTTGAGTCCGCAGCACGGCTGGTCTACGCCGTATTCCCCGCCACGCCGCAGACGCACTATCCGTTGTTGTCCGAACGGGCTGGTTGCACCGTCATCGTCAAACACGAGAACCACACGCCGGTGGGCGCGTTCAAGGTGCGCGGCGGCATCGTGTATATGGATTGGCTGCGCCGCGCGCATCCGGAAGTGACTGGCGTGGTCACCGCGACACGCGGCAATCACGGCCAGAGCATCGCGGTCGCCGCGCGTGCAGCCGGGCTGACGGCCACAATATTTGTGCCGCGCGGCAACAGCAAGGAGAAAAACAACGCCATGCGCGCGCAGGGCGGCGAGCTGATCGAAGCTGGCGACGACTTTCAAGACGCCATGGAGGCGTCGATCGCCTATGCCGAGCAACACAAGCTGCACCGCGTGCCGTCGTTTCACCCGGCACTGGTCGCCGGCGTGGGCACCTATAGCCTGGAGCTGCTGCGGGCGCACCCGGATCTCGACACGGTGTATGTGCCGATCGGCCTGGGCTCCGGCATCTGCGGCATGATCGCCGCGCGGGATGCGCTCGGGTTAAAAACACGCGTGATCGGCGTGGTTGCTGAGGAGGCGCCGGCGTACTATGAGTCGTTCAAGGCCAAACGCGCGATCGAAGCGCCGGTCACCACATTTGCCGATGGCGTGGCCTGTCGCAAACCCGATGCTCTCGCGTTACCGATGATTTTGGCGGGCGCGGCCGATGTCATCTCGGTAAGCGAAGCACAGATCCGCGCCGCTATGCGGGCGTACTACACAGACACGCACAACGTCGCTGAAGGCGCCGCCGGTGTTGTGCTGGCCGGGCTGCTCAAGCAACGCGAGCAGCTCGCCGGCAAAAAAGCCGGTGTGATCCTGTGCGGCGGCAATGTTGATCTGGACGTGTTTCGGGCGGTGTTGGGGGAAGCATAAAGAATACAGAATACAGACAACAGATCACAGACAACAGAACAGAGACAACAGAACACAGACAACAGAACACAGAGGCCTATGCGCTGTTCTATCATCTGTAGTCTGTAGTCTGTAGTCTGTTGTCTGTATTCTTCGCTTTCTTCACAAATTCCCGCACCTTCGCCGCGTCTTTTTTGCCTTTGCGCGCTTCAACGCCGCTGGCGACATCGACGCCCCAGGGGTGCGCGGCCAGAATGGCTTCGGCAATGTTGTCCGGTGTAAGCCCGCCGGCCAGCATCATGCGGTGTGCGCGCGCGATGTCGCGCGCGACGGTTACTTCGGCGCGTTGGCCGGTGCCGCCGTAGAGGGTGGGGTGATCGGCTTCAAGCAGCAGGTCCGGCAGCATCTCGGGGTGGTCAAACCCAATCGCGCGTTCGACGGCGTGGCTGTATCGATGCGCCTCACTGGCGTTGCGCACAACTTTGAACCCGCGCGACTTCATCTGGATCAGCACATCAAGCGATTCGTCACCCGACATCTGCGCGAAATCGAGCCGCGCGTCCGTCAGCACCTGGCGCATCGTCGTCACCGATTCATTGACAAACACGCCGACAAAGTGTGTGGCGCTCAGCGCTTCGCCATGGATGGTGCGTTTGCGCAACTCGTTGATGATGTCGCGCGCGGTGTCGACGCGCACGCTGCGCGGACTGGCCGGATAAAAAATAAAGCCAAGCATGTCGGCGCCGGCGTCAAGCGCGCAGCAAGCATCCTCGAAGTTGGTGATTCCACATACCTTTACGATCATCGGTCGTCAATCATAGCGGTTGAAATCGGCTGCGGGGAATGTGGGGTGCATTTGTCTAATCAGGGGGAACGTCGACGTTACACGCGAATTGCCAATGCTTAGGCCTGCCGGCGAACTCGCAGGCGCGTAAACGGCCATGCTCAGATACGAAGCCCTGCGCTGATGGCAACAACTTGCGCACAGTGGCTGCCGTTTTAGCCGGCATTCAGCCCAACGACGCCAATCGTGTGAGCGCTCGGCAGTTTGCCCAGGGCTTCGGTCATTTGACGTGGCCGTAGACGGTCTGCGGTCCCGGCAAGCGTCGTACTTGGGCCACGCCAGATTGCCGCTCCGCTTCAGAAAATGCACCGCGGAATGTGGCGCGTGCACACCGGCACTCGGCGTGCGAACATCGACGCGTGTGACACGTGCGACATTTGCCAAACGCGCGGTCATTTCGACGCGGAGCGGAGAAATCTCGTAGCGCGCAAGCGTCTGCATGCTTCCGCACTACGAGATTTCTCCGCTGCGCGTCGAAATGACCGCGCGAATAGAAGCGCCCTGCGCAACACAGTGTGCCTTTCGACGCAGTGGGCTGAACCGCATCCAGATCGGGCTGGCCACCCTCACACGCATAGCCGCAGGCAGCGCTACCCGCCCGCTGTCACCGCATCCTGCGTCAGCGAGGGCCGCGTGCGGTAGGCCAGCACCATCAGCACCGCGCCGACAAATGCCGCTGTGGCTGCCATCGTCAGCAACAGCAAATCAAGCGAGCGATAGTGCGAGAGATCAACCAGCAATGCACTGATCTGGTCGCCCGTGATTGCGCTCAGCGCGCCCAGATGCATGCGCCGCCAGCTGCCGCGTTTGAGCAGCGAGCCTGCCATGATGCTGACGCTGATCGTCACTGCAAAGATGTCGAAGGCGATGCGCAGGTAGCGCGACGAAAGCCAATCCACGCCGAGCCAGGCGCGCCCGGCGGACGCCACGCCGAACACGAGCAGTGCCCACAGCAGCACCTCCGGCAAGGGCGTGTGTAACCACAGGGCAGCCTCAGACTTCAGTGTGCGCATGATGTGGGCGGTGATGTGAAGTGCTTTGGCGGCTAGCTGCAGGCGCGCTCGCGGCGGGCCAGCGTGACATACTGTTCAAACGTATCGAGGCGACAGGCCGGGTTTCCGCGCAGCTCATAGGCCGCCAGGCGCGTCTTGTGCTCCTGCCAGACCGTCGTGACTGGCCGCGTGCTTTCGCGGCGAAACAGTTTGATGCGCGGATCGCTGATATCGCTGAGTGGCAACGCGGCGTCAATTTCGTGCTGCGACATGCCAATGTCGGACAAGCGGCGCGACCAGCGCGCGCGGCCGCCGGGTGTCAGCACGCTGTTGATCAATAGCGCGCCGTCTTTTGTCAACGAGAAAAATTTGACCGATAGCGACGAAATCGAGGCCAGCGTCTGCCCATCGGCGCTGCGCAAGAGCAGCCCATGCAAGCGGATGCGGTTGTCGCTCGTGACAGAAATATGTTCACCCAGCGCCTGCAGGTCGCGGCGTTCGCGGTCGGCCAGGGCCGCGCTGTCGCGCGAAAACGTGATGCAGGCCACATGCCAGGGGGTGAACCCCAGCGCGCGCAGGCTCGCCACATCGTCGCGCCGCAGCGCCAGCAGCTCGCTTTCCAGCTCAGCATCGGTGCAAACGGCATAGCTGGCGTTTTCGGCCCGCTGGAAATGGCTCAGCTTGACCAGATACTGTCCGGTTTCGATTAACCCCTGGCGTGCATCGATCAGGACTTTCGGAATACGAAAAAAGTTGACGAGCGCGCTCTGGAATGAGGATGAAACGGCCATATTGTGTGGTTTGCGCCTGTGATTTGAACATCCATAGCGCACAATCACGCTAACACGCAGGGGTGCTGAGATCAACGGACGGAAGTCCCAGACGAATTGGCCGAATGTGCGACAGAATGACAGCGTGTCGCAACAGACACGTAGAATAGAACAAATGTCCGTTCCAGCACATCTTGAAGCGACCGTCAAAAATCTGCCGACGCTGCCCGGGTGTTACCTGTACTACGATACGCGCGATGTCGTGATTTATGTCGGCAAGGCAGTCAACCTGCGCAACCGCGTGCGCTCCTATTTCACAGACAGCGCCGCGCTGAACGACGACAAAACCCGCCGCCTGGTGCGCGAGATCAAACGCGTCGAATTTATGGTGCGCGGCAGCGAGCTCGAGGCGCTGATCCAGGAAGCCGAGCTGATCAAGAAATACCGCCCGCGCTTCAACATTCTGCTCAAAGACGACAAGCGCTATCCGTATTTAAAAGTGACCTGGCAGGATGCCTTTCCAACGGTGATGGTCACGCGCCGGCTTGAAAAAGACGGCGCGCGCTACTTTGGCCCGTATTCAAACGCCAAGGCGGTCTATGCCACGCGCGATGCGTTGCGGCGCATGTTCCCGTTTTTGAACTGCGACCGCGACATCACCGGCAACGACAAACGCGCCTGCATTTATTACGACATCAAGCTGTGCAGCGGCCCGTGCATTGGCGCGATTCAGCGCGCGGACTATCGCGCCACGATTCAGCGCCTGTGCGATTTTCTCGAGGGCAAGAGCGAGCAGGTCATGGACGATGTGCGCGGCCGCATGGCCCGCGCAGCCGACAGCATGCAGTTCGAGCGGGCCGCCGAGCTGCGCGACCAGCTGCGCGCGCTTGAGCTGGTTGTGCAAAAGCAGCGCATTGTGAGCGGCATCACCACCGATCAGGATGTCATCGCGTTTGCCCGCAATGAGGGTGAAACCTGCGTCGAAGTATTGTTTATCCGCGGCGGCAAGCTGCTCGGGCAGGAGTACTTCGTGCTGGATGGGGCCGATGGCGAGAACGACCAATCGGTGCTCAACGCGTTTATCGAGCGCTTTTATGAGGAGGCCGCCTACGTGCCGCCCGAAGTCGTGCTGCCCACGCAGCTTGATGAAGCGCACATCCTCGAAAGCTGGCTCGGACGCAAGCGCGGCAACAACGTGCAGCTGCGCGTGCCGCGCGCGGGCAGCAACGACACGGAGCTCGTGAATCTGGCCGCGCAAAACGCGCACGAGACGCTGACCTCGCTCAAGGCGCAATGGCAGGAAGACACGGTCCGGCAGGAGGCTGTGTTGAAAGAACTGCAGGATGCGCTCGATCTGCCGCGGCTGCCCACGCGCATTGAGTGCTACGACATCAGCAACTTTCACGGCACCGCGATGATCGGTAGCATGGTCACGTTCGTGCACGGCGTGCCAAAAAAGTCGGATTACCGGCGCTTCAATATCAAGGACATTCAAGGCCCCAACGATTTTGAAAGCATGCGCCAGACGCTGACCCGCCGCTTTCAGAACTGGAAGGATTCACAGACACCGGCGGATGAGAAACGTCCGGTCGGTTCAAAAAAGCGCGAAGACCTGACCTGGTCGCTGTTGCCGGATCTGGTCATCATCGACGGCGGCAAAGGCCAGCTTGGCGTCGCGATCGAGGTGCTCAAACAGTTTGATCTGGGGCATATCGTGCCGCTGGTGTCGCTGGCCAAACGCGAGGAGGAAGTCTTCTTTCCAAACCGGGCCAACTCGCTGTTGCTGCCGCGCAATGCGCAATCGTTCTTTTTGCTGCAACGCGTGCGCGACGAGGCGCATCGTTACGGCATCACCAGCCACCGCCGCCAGCGCCAGAAGATCGGCATGGCCTCGCAACTCGATGCGATCGCCGGGATCGGGCCGACCCGCCGCAAGACGCTGCTCAAACACTTTGGGAGCCTGGAAGCCATCCGCAACGCCACCCGCGACGAGCTCGCCGCGGTGGTGCCCGCCAAGGCCGCGCAGGCGATTTTGGACTGGCGCGGCGCTGCGTAAGGGCAAAGCATTCGCTGCTAAGCATCGGCAGTCGCGGCTCTATGGCGAATGCTTTGCGCTTACGTTGCGTGCACATCCAGCGGCCGCGGCGTCACATAGACAAACCGCGCGCCCGTGAACTGCTGCACAAAATCCGGCTGAAAGTCGACTTGCCCGTAATACGGATGCTTGATGTCGATCTGATCGGTACGCCGGTTCCACTCGCGCAACACGATGTGCTCGCTGCCGGCCGCGGCTTCGGTTTCGACATTGCGCGGCAGCTGCTGGCTGACCCGGTTCATCACCGAAAACACGCTATACGGCTGTTTGAGCAACGCGTTGGTTTTTGAAAACCCGCCCATCAATTGCGAAAGCGACAGCCCGGCTTTGATGCCGGTGCGCTTCTCCAGCTTGATTGTGCCTGATGCAATCGGCATCGAGCCTTCCTCGCTGCGTTCTGAGAACGCAAATCGCAGGTTGTCCTGCATGGCGTTGATTGCGCTGACGGCGGGTTGCGCGTCGAGCCCGAGCAGATCGCGGTTATAGCCGATGGCGGCATCGGTGTCATTCCACAGCCCGTGTACCAGCATCGGCAGCTCGCGGTTTTCGAGCATGATCTTGAGCAACACAAACGGGTGATACGGAATGTCGCTGCGCGGCGCGCGCGAAACAAACAGCGAGAACTGCAGCTCGGTGTGCGGGCCGACTGAGGCATCGGTAAAGTTGGCAATCCACATCGCCATCAGCGCGCGGCGATCGACCGTGATCGCAGGTTCGAGGGCCTGTTCGTTGCGCAGCATGTGGCGCGCGGCGGTGACATCGCAGGTGCCGCCCAGCATGACGCCATAGCCGTCATACACGCGGTAGGGCGTGCTGACCTTGCCATACCAGTTTGTGCGCGTGCCGGTGATTGGATAGTCGACAAAGATCGGGTGTTCTTGAAGAGCCATGATGTGTTAATTGGCGCCGTGCACCTGCAGTCGCGAACGTCGGGCCGCTACGGGATGATCAGCGTCTTGCCGGCGCGCAGCAAACAGCTTGCATCCAACGCGTTTATTTTGATCAGATCTTCGACGGTCACGCCGGCGGCTGTTGCGATCGAACCGCACGTGTCGCCGGGTTTGATGGTGTAAACCTGCCCGCTGGCTGATCCACCGGCCGCCGGCGCCGTCGTCGCAGCGGGTTCAGGCGTGGGCAGTTGGGCCGCCAATGTCGGTACCACGGGCTCGGTCACCGGCGGGATGATCAACACCTGATTTACCGCCAACGGGCAGTTCGTCGCCAGCGCGTTTGCGGCGATGACCGCTTGCACGGTCACGCCAAACTGTTTTGCGATCTTGCCGCAGGTGTCGCCCGGCACCACGGTGTAGTCGGCCTGTTTGGTGATGCCCGCTGTCGGCGCAGCCGGCAACGGCGTTTCGGTCGGCACCGGCGAGGCGGCCGGGACCGCGGTCGGGATACTGGTGGGCGGCAAGGGCGAGGGCAGGGCAGCTGCCTCCGGGCTCGGAACGGCCGTTGGCAGCTCAGGGATCAGCGTGGCCTGCGTGGTCGGCGGCAGCAGCAATGTCGCGTTGGCCGCGATCCCCGTGGTGGCGATTGGCGTTTCGACAAGGACGGCCGCAGGCGTGCTCGTTGCGCCGATGCTCGTGCCTGCGACGCGGCCATTTGCGTCTGCGGGCTGGCGCATCCACATCGTCAGTGCAACGGCACCGGCCAAAACCACGGCAATCAGCGGTATCAAAATGGCGAGCGGCGACAGACGCGGCGCATCGCGTTGATTCGGATAGCGAACGGGCTTTAGGCGGGTCGGGCGCATGCCGCTGGGTGGCCGCGGCGTCGGGATATCCATCGGCGGATACTTTTTGCCGGCCGACATGCGCCGCACGGGCGTCTGCGTCGGCACAACTGAGGTGTTTTTGTCGCCGCGCGGATTCGGCGTCGCTGTGTCTGCATCGATCACGACAGGCTCAAGCCGCGGCGCAGCTCGCTTTACAAGCGCTCTTGGTTGCGCAGTGCTGGCTTCAGCGCCGCACACCCAGCAATGGGTATCCGACGCCGCGACGGATGCGCCACAGGCGGCGCAGCGTTTCTGATTAGCTGTGCTCGGTCTCATGCATTTCCTTTGGACCGACAATCATAGTTCGATCTGTTTTGCACGACGCGCGGCGTTGTGCTGGCGCTCATTTGCGCGCCACGTGAAACGTCGTGATCGCCGATGCAGCCAGGACGCGGCTCAGCGGCAACTGGTGCAGCCCGCCTCGCACGGCCGGGCGTCACGTCACCGCGCGCATGCGTTTGAATTCCGGCCGGTCCCAGCGCCGAGTTTCAAGAATATCGGCCAGCTTTTCGGCGGCGTCCCAGGCGTCGACGAAGCGCAGATAGAGCGGCGCGAACCCAAAGCGCACGATGTTCGGCGCGCGAAAGTCTCCGATCACGCCTTCCGCGATCAGCGCTTGCATCAGGGCGTAGCCCTCGGTGTGTTCAAAGCTGACCTGGCTGCCGCGCAGGTTGGCGTCGCGCGGTGAGGCCAGCGTCAGCCCGTGTCCGGCGCAGCGCGCCTCGGCGCGCTCGATAAACAGCTGCGTAAGCTGTTGTGATTTTTTGCGCAGCGCTGGCATCGTGGCGTCGGTCATGATGTCGAGACCGACGGTCAGTGCCACCATGCTGAGCACCGGTGGCGTGCCGGTCAAAAATCGGTTGATGCCGGGCGCCGGTTCGATACTCCGGGCTGAACAAAAACGGCTGCGCGTGGCCAAGCCAGCCAGACAGCGGTTGGCGCGCGCCGTGATGGCGCGCAGCCGCGAACAAAAAGGCCGGCGCGCCCGGGCCGCCGTTCAAATACTTGTAGCCGCAGCCAATGGCGAAGTCGGCGTTTGCGCTGTGCAGATCGACCGGCAGCGCGCCGGCCGAGTGCGCCAGATCCCAAATCGTCAGCGCGCCATGCGCATGCGCGATCTGCGTGATGCCAGGCATGTCGAAGATCAGCCCGGTCTTGAAGTTCACGTGCGTGAGCATGACGACGGCCACATCGTCGTCGAAGGCGCTGGCGATCGCTTCGGACGGCACGAGCTTTAGTGTGTAGCCGCCGCCGAGCTGTTCGATCAAACCCTGCGCCATATACAGATCGGTTGGAAAATTGTCCGGCGTGGACAGAATCGTGCGCCGGCCTGGCCGCAGCATGAGCGCGGCTGACAAGCACCTTAAACAGATTCACCGACGTGGAATCCGCGCACACGAGCTCTGTGCTGTCGGCGCCGATCAGCCCGGCGATCTGTCCGCCTGCGCGTTGCGGCAACGTGACCCAGTTTGCGGCGGTCCAACCGCGAATCAGCAGCTCGCCCCATTCTTCATAAAGGACAGCGGCGATGCGCTGCGGTGTGGCCGCCGGCAGTGGGCCGAGCGAATTGCCATCCAGATAGATCACACCGGCGGGCAGAATAAAACGATCGCGGAATGCTGCGAGTGCGTCGTCGACGTCGGCGCGTTGTGCGTCGGCACGGGAAGAAATAATGGTGTGGTTTGTCACAAGTGTGTGCAGTGTAGTTTACCTTCTGCGACCAATGAAAGTAGCATGAATCACACGTTTGCCAGTGTGCGGTGTGATAGTCCGTTGACAATGCAATGACAGTGACACACAGGCGATTGAAATCGTCACACTAGTGTGTCACTATCACAACAAGCTCATTCAGCAGGCAGCCTGGAAATCAACACGGGCTGCATCTTACGGCGCGTGCCAAAATTAGTTGATCAGGCCGAATCACCCATCCCCGCGCGGAGCGCGGGGATGGGTGATTCGGCCGCTCAAGCTATTTTGGTGCAACCACAAATTGTTCGAGGAGAAATCGTATGAAGACCCTGATTGCTGGCGCGGCGTTGCTGCTGCTGGCGCTAAGCAGCGTGGTTGCGGTCCCAAGCCCGACATCCGCGCAAATTGTGCCGCCGATCAAGTTGACCCCGCGTCCGAAAAAGACCGTGGTGCCGGCCCGCAAGAAGGCACCGGCTGTGACCCCGGCCCCAGCCGCGCCGCCGCGCCCGAAAGTCGCCGCGGTTGAACTCCGCAGCGACCGCATGGGTTATGACTGGTGGGGCCGACCCGCGGCCATGGACGCGTCCGACGCCGCCTGCAGCCAGCTCGACGATTCACGCCGCACGCTGCGGCTTGAGGCTTCGTTTCAGATCGTCAACCGCTCATCCGCACAGTTGACGCCGAAGGACTACTGGGTGCAGTTCTACAAAACGGATGGCAAGGAAGCATTGACCTGCTTCTGGCTGTACGACAACGCCAGCGCCGCGCCAAACATCGATCCCGGCCAAACGGTGAACATCACGTTTATGGCGTTTGTTGAACCGGCCGAGCGCATTGGCTATGCCCAGTTGCTCACCCGCACACACGGTCGTGGCAACCGCGTCACCGTGCCATCGAATTTGTCGATTCCGAATCAATAGATTTAAAGAAGGTGCTTAAGGTTCTTAATGTGCTTAACGTGTTTAACGCCACGGCGTTAAGCACTTAAGGCACATTAAGAACCTTAAGCACCTTCTTCTCAAGCGCACGCCGCTTTCGCGCGCGCCGATGTCAGCGTCACCCGGGCGATGCGCACCTTGGCATCGAGCTCGGCGGCTTTTTTGCGGTAGGGCAGGTAGCCAAAAATCTCGGAAGCCTGAATGGCGATCTCGGCCAGATCGCGCTTTTTGAAGGCGTCTGCGTCGGCGCTGCGCAGGGTCGCGTCGTCGGCGACGCGCAGCACATAGTCGAATGCGCTGCGGATATACAACGCGCTGTTGCTGCACAGTGCGGCGATGCCGACACGTTCGCCCAGGGTGGCCAGCGCCAGCATGCCGCGCAGGTTGAAGATGCTGTAGGCGAGCGGCCGGGTGCGTGCCAGCTCCAACGTCTGGCTGCCGTCTTGACTGACCTGCGTCGCAATAAGATTGACGCCGCTGTTAACCGCCTTGCGCGCGGCCGCTGTGTCGCCCGCATACAGCGCGGCACAGGCCAGCTGCACCCAGTACCACGTGCCCTGATTATTCGCCAGTTTGGCCGCGGCCTTGCCATTGGCGCTGGTTGTCAGCCAGCGGCCATAGGCGCTAAACCAACGTTTGAGCGCGCTGTTGTCTTTGTCCGTCCAGGCGCGCGCGCCTTGCAGCATGAGCGCCCAGTCCGGCACGCGGCTTAACACATGCGCTTCGATCACGCCGTTTGGCCGCTCTTCGTCGACACCCGGGACCAACTGGGCATAGTTCATATTCGGCCGCATGCCGGTGCGGCTGCTGGTAAACCAGCTGCGCAGATGCTCGGCTGCGCGCTCAGCGTAGCGGACATCGCCTGTGAAATAGTAGGCCAACGCCAGCGTGGCGGTTGCCGATTCCATCGCGTCGATGGCGACCGCATCCTGAATGGCATCGGCCTCCGGATTGACTTTGCCGTCTCTGCGAATATACGGTTTGCCGTCGGGTTTGGCCGGATCGGGCCAGAAGTATGGCGCCTGGCTCAGATAATCGCGTTTGTCGCCACCCGGCGGGGATTGCGTTTTCGCAGTCACGCTTTGCAGCGGCAGTTTGAGCGCGTCTTCGGCGTCGTGCCCAAGCGTCGCGACTGCCTTCTGCAAATCAACATCACCGTCGTCGATGCGGAGTTTGAGCGCCTGGAGGCCGTCGCTGTCCAGCAAGATCAGCGTCGAGGCAGCCGATACCCGCGCGCTACGAACGCCCAGCGCAAGCGCTGGCACGGCCACACAGGCGCGCAGCACCGCCCGGCGCGAAATCGAAGCAATTTGCGACATGCCCGCATTGTGGCCCACATATGTTAGCGATTCAAATTTTCTGCTGAGACCTTCACGAAGCTTGAATAACCCCCACATTTCTTTTGCATCCGTGATCTCTGTGTCCTTCTGTGGCAAAAACCCGCCCGTCTGGAGATAATTGCGGCATGTCTTCACAATCCACCCAAGCCCCAAGCAGCGCGGTCGGTATTGCATGGGATCTCAGCGCGTTGTTTCGCGGCCCGGATGACCCAAACATCGCCAAATCCACCGTTGCGTTGCAGAAACGTGCGGCGAAATTTGCAAAAACCTATCGTGGCACACTCAAAGGCAAGCCGACGGCCGCGCATCTGCTCACCGCGTTGCGCGAGATTGAAGCGATCAACGAAGCAGCCACCAAGATTTTCGCGTATGCGCATTTGATCTTCGCCGCCGACACCTCGAAGGACGCGCACCGGCAGCTGGTGCAGTCTTCCGACGATGCCAGCACAGCGTTGCGCAACACCGTGTTGTTCTTCGATCTGGAGTGGCTGGATGTGCCCGAGCCGCACGCCAAGAAGCTGATGGCCGATCCAAAACTGGCGGGCTACAAACACTATCTCAGCAGCGAGCGCAAATACAAGCCTCACACGCTCAGCGAGCCGGAAGAGCGCGTCATGAACGAAAAGTCGCAGACCGGTGTGGCCGCCTGGCAAAAGCTGCACACCGAATACATGGCGTCGTTGCGCTATCCGATCGAGGTCGACGGCGTGGTGCGCGAGGTCAATCAGGGCGAGGCGCTCGTGTTGATGCGCAGCGCCAGCCGCGACACGCGCCGCAACGCCTGGAACGGCTTCTATAACGTGCTCAAAGCCAACAACCAGCTGCTGACGTTCATCTATGACACGCGCTTTCAGGACTATCTGGTCAACAACCGCATGCGCCGCTACAAAAGCCATGCGCAGCCGCGTCATCTGGCGAATGGGATCGATGGCAAGGCCGTTGATGTGATGATGACGCGTGGTCGACCGCAATCATGCGCTGGCGCACCGCTACTGGGCGCTCAAGGCAAAACTGCTCGGGCTGGACAAGCTTGAACTGTACGACCAGTATGCGCCGCTGGACGATGTCAAGCAAAAGTTTAGCTATGACACCGGCAAGGCGATTATTCTGGACGCGCTCGGGCGCTTCTCGCCGGAGTTTGCCGACATGGCGCGGCTGTTTTTTGACAAGCGCTGGATCGACGCCGACCCGCGCAACGGCAAGCGGGGCGGGGCATTTTGCGCCGGCATCACGCCGGCGACGCACCCGGTGATATTGATGAGCTACAACGACGACCTGCGAGACGTCATGACGCTGGCGCACGAGCTTGGTCACGGCATGCACGATCTGCTGGCGTCGAAGCAGAGCATGTTTAACTATCACCCGTCGCTGCCGGTGGCGGAAACCGCCAGCGTGTTTGCCGAGATGCTGGTGTTCGAAGCCACGCTCGAACGTTTGACCACCAACAAAGACCGCCTGGCGCTGATCTGCAGCAAGATCGAGGACAGCTTCTCGACCGTGTTTCGCCAGACCGTCATCACGCGATTCGAAATGCTGGCCTACGACGCGCGCAGCACAGGCCGGCTGAACGGCGAACGCGTCGGCTGAGCTGTGGCTGCAGGCCAACGCGCCGTACTACGGCAACGATGTGATCTTGTCGGCCGGATACGAAAACGGCTGGAGCTATATCCCGCACATGTTGAATACGCCGTTTTACTGCTATGCCTACTCGTTTGGCGATCTGCTGGTGAAGGCGCTGTATGGCATGTATCGGCGCGAGGGCCAGGCGTTTATTCCGAAATACAAACGCCTGCTGGCGTCGGGCGGCAGCCAGACGCCGCGCGAGCAAACCAAAGCGATCGGCGTCGACATCATGAAAGACGCGTTTTGGCAGATCGGGTTTGACGAGCTGGAACGCCTGGTTTCCGAAGCGGAGAGGCTGGCAAGGTGCGAAACCAGTTGTAATGTTTCGCTAATGCGCCGGCGGTATGCTTGGGCACAATTCGAGCACGTATATCTGGCGAACTGCACTGTAAGTTTGCCAGAAGATCCAGTTAGGTTCAAGGAGAAAGAATGTCAGCAAACACCGTCGTGGCGACTGACGCAGCCTTCGAGAAGATGATCGAGAAGGGCGTCACACTGGTTGATTTTTGGGCGGAATGGTGCGGCCCATGCCGTCAAATTGCGCCAATTGTCGAGCAAATCGCCGACGAACACAAAGAAAAGCTCACAGTTGCCAAACTGGATGTTGACAACAACGGCGAAACTGCGATGAAGTACGGCGTCATGAGCATTCCGACACTCATCCTTTTCAAAGATGGTGAGCCCGTTGAGCGCTTGGTCGGCTATCGCCCGAAAGAAGCGCTGATGACCAAGATTCGCCCGCATCTAGCGTAGACCGCTGCGTAAAGAATGCGAATAAAACAAGCCTGTCGTACATACGACAGGCTTGTTTGTTGTACGCTTAGAGAAGTGTAGTCCACCTAGGTGGACTACACTTCTCTAAGCCGAGAATGCCGCCAATCTGCCGCAGAGAGAGAGGAGGTGTAGTCCACGTAAGTGGACTACACCTCCTCTCTCTGCGGCTAGCGCCGATACCCGCGCATGACATCCTCAACTGCCGCCACAATCCGCGCCGCGTTCGGGATGGCCGCATCTTCCAGCGGCGGGCTGTAGGGCGTCAGCGCCGCCGCCCATGTTGACGCGTTTGACCGGCGCGTCCAGAAAGTAAACGCCTTCGTCGGCCGCCAGCGAGACGCAATATCGCCGCCCCAGCCTGCGCCCGCCGGCGACTCTTCGACAACACCAGCCGGCCGGTCTTTTCGAGCGAAGCCAGCATCGTGCGCTTTGTCCAGCGGCGCCACGCTGCGCAGGTCGATGACTTCGACGTCGATGCCTTCGGCCGCCAGCGTCGCCGCAGCTTCGAGCGCACGGTGCATCATCAGCTGCAGCGCCACAATGGTGACATGTTTGCCCGCTGCGCGCGATGCGCGCTTTGCCAAGCGGGATCGGGCCGGCATCGTCCGGCACCTCGTCCTTCATGTTGTAGAGCACCTTGTGCTCCAGCACAAAGACCGGGTTGTCATCGCGAATCGCGCCGCGCAACAGGCCATACACCTCGGCCGGCGTCGGCGGGCGAAACCACTTTGATGCCCGGGAAAGCTGGCCAGCCAGGATTCGGCGCACTGCGAGTGCTGCGTGCCAAAGCCCGCGCCGCCGCCCTGGGCCGCGCGGATGGTCAACGGCGCTTTGAACTGCCCGCCGCTCATGTAGCGATATTTGGCGATCTGGTTGACGATCTGATCCATCGCCACCGGGATAAAGTCGGCAAACATCAGCTCCGCGACCGGCCGCAACCCGGTGATGGCCGCGCCCAGCGCCGCGCCGAGGATGGCCTGCTCTGAGATCGGCGTATCGCGCACGCGGTTTCGCGCCAAACTCTTCATACAGCCCGGGCGTGACCTTGAACACACCGCCGGCCTCGCCCACATCCTCGCCAAAAAAGATCACATCTGGATCGCTGCGCAGTTCATCGCCGAGGGCTTTGCACACGGCTTCGCGATAGGTCAGTTCAGGCATGGTATAAATTCCCAATGTCCGATGCCGATTGCCATTGTGCGTAACGCGACTTCAAATGTCAATATGCAAGGCCACTCGGAAACGATTATCGATCAGATGTCTTGTGCAACTCTTCAGGGCCGGGAACGGCGCGGCTTTGGCGTATTCAATCGCGTCGATCACAGCGACTTCGGCGGCGTGGCGCATTTCCTCGAATTCGGCTTCGTCGAGTTGCTTGTCGGCTGATCATGCGCTCTTTGAGGATCGTGATCGGATCGCGTTTCAGCCAGCGCGTCGAGCTCGCCGGCTGGGCGATAGGGCGCGGTGTCGTTGCGCGAGTGGCCTTTGTAGCGATAGGTTTTGAACTCGATCAGCGTCGGGCCATCACCCGCGCGCGCGCGGTCGGCCGCGGCCTTGACCGCGGTATAGACCGAGCTCGGTGTCCTGGCCATCGACGATCTCGCCGGGCATGCCATACGCCTGCGGCGCGGTCGGCGATGTTCTCAATCGGCGTGGTCTTGCTCCACACGCTGTATTCGCCATACACGTTGTTCTCGCACAGAAAACAGCACCGGCAGCTTCATGATCGCGGCCATGTTGAGCGACTCGTGAAACGCGCCGATGTTTGATGGCGCCTTCGCCGAAGAAGGTCGACCGAGATCGCGCCGGTCTTTTTGACCTGCGCGGTGAGCGCCGCGCCGACCGCGATCGGCAACTGCGCGCCGACGATGGCGTTGGCGCCCGAGCAGACCGATGCTGGCGTCGGTCATGTGCATGCTGCCGCCTTTGCCCTTGCAGCAGCCGGCGGCCTTGCCGAGCATCTCGGCCATCAGGCTGCGCAGGCTCATGCCCAGCGCCAAGCGCGTGGCCGTGGCCGCGATAGGTGCAGGTCACGGTGTCGCCGGGCTTGAAGCGCGGCGGCCATGCCGGCTGAACAGGCTTCCTGGCCGATGCACAAGTGCGCCGTGCCGCGCACCAGGTTGGCCATGAACATCTCCTGGATTTTGTCCTCGGCGATACGAATCTCGAGCATGCCGCGCAGCGCTTTTTGACGAGCGGCCTGCGTCAGTGGGGCTTTTTGCATACGGCTGTTATAGCTGACATTTATGGCGCGTGCCAGTCCAAATTCCGGTTGCGGCTCATCATTTATCCGCAATTTCATCGAGGAATGAGCCACAAGCTTTGCAAGTCCATAGAATGTTTTGCGCGGCATACGCGATGCAGAAATACAACCCGGTTCCCCCAATTCTGATCGTCATTATCAGCATGATGACGCTTGTCTGCGCCACAAGCCTGTTGGTTGGCGGGCTGGCGCGCATTGCGATGGTGCCTGTGGCGATCATCTGGCTGATTTGCCTGGCGCTGTGTGTCTCGATCTGGCTGCCTGTGGCCGAAGTCGCAAAATCGACCACCAATTTGGCGGATATCTTCGCCAGCCGGTTTGACGGCCTGCTGCGCAAGGCGCGATCGGTCACGCAGTTGCTGATCGGCGCCCAGCTATTGTCCGCCGTGTTTGCGATTGGGCTCGGTGCGTACGCGGTATTGGTTACAAAAAACATGCTGGCCGGTGGCGTTGGCATTGCCGGCGGTGTTGCCGGGCTGCTGCTTGGGCTGGCTCTGGCGCGCAAACCGTTGCGTGTGATCAGTCGGATTGGCAAGCTGGTGTATCCCACACCGGCCGGCTACGAGCTTTCTGCCGATTTGAATCCAGTGCTCTGGGATGCCTTGTTTTCGCTGTCGGAAAACCTCGGCACACCCTGCGTGAACCGTGTCGTGGTCGGTGCGGAGCCAGGCGTTTATGTCGTCAACCTGACCCTGTATCTCTCGCTGGCGACCTTGCGCGTCATGAGCGCCGACGAACTTGGCGCGCTGATCGCGCACGAATTTGCCCATCTGCGTGAAGAAAATGACCTTGCGCTGGCCGCGCGCACACACGCAATTCGTGTGCACCGCGCAGCAAGCCGGTTGTTGCTGAGCGAAGGCGGTGGACCGGTTGTTGCGCTGCTGGCTGCCGTGATTCGGGCCTTTCAACCCGCCGCAGAAATCGCCAGCCGTGAACGTGAACTGGCCGCCGATCGCGTCGCATGCACCATCGTTGCATCGGAGACGCTGGCGGTTGCGCTGACGCGCGAGCTGGTCGTGCCGCTGTGGTGGAATCGCGCGCAGGAGACCGCAGACGACGCCGGCCCCGGGTTTGCCACCTTTGCGCACAAAGTTGAAGCTGTCGCGCGGCTGCGCGGCGAGACACTGCCGGACATTGGCGCGCTCAATCAGCGCCGCGCCACACACCCGGTCGATGAACATCCGACACACATTGTGCGCATGACCGCGCTGCAAGCCTCCGCAAAGCTCGCATTGCTGGAGGCGCTTGTTGTTCCAAACCCAGAAGACGCCGCGATCGCATTGATCGACGATCAGGAGGCCATCGAAATGCAATTTACACAAACCCGCCCCATCCCAGTAGATGCAGCGCACGAGAAACACGTTGCGTCTGCGCCCGTCGCCGAAATTCCGGAGCCAGACGCTCAGGCGTTCGCGGAGAACATCGCCGCCGATGATATGGCCTATGACGAGGCGCCGGCTCAGCTGGCTGGTGATCAGCGCGCACCAACGACGCGCACACTGGTGATCCCGGCCTCGCGCCCTGCGCGCATGCGCATGGCGCTGATCGCCGGCGGCGTCTCCGGCTTGCTCGGGTTGTTCGCGCTGATGATCATCGGCGGGTTGCTGCGTGATTTGATTTTTGGCTTTCGGCCGTCTGGCGCGTTCATCATGTTGCTGATCGGGTTGCTCGTGGCCGGGCTCTCGGCGCTGGCCGCGCTGGTCTGCCGCCGCTACATGCGCCTGATGTCCGCCAACAAGCCCGCCTTGCGCGTAACCAGCAAGGGCATCCGCGCGTTTAGCGAGTTCAGCAACGGCGACCTGCTGCGCTGGTCGGAGCTGAGCGACATCAGCCTGGGCGATGTCGAGATGGCCGGCATGGCGCAGACGCTGTTCTTCATCCCGCACAACAAAGCCGCTGTGCTGAGTCGCTTTTCACCCATTCAAAAACTCGGCATCCGCATGTTTGGCGCCGCGTTGCAGGCGCCCCATTACATTTCGAGCGGCCATGTCAGCATTCCCATGGGCGAAGTCTATAAGCTCGTCGCCAACTACTACAAACTGAATATCGCCGCACCCGGCGAGGCATTTGCCCATGCCGGCACAGCCCGCCGCGCATGAGGTAGCACTTGACAATGCGCCGGACGAATCCGAGACGCCGGCCACGCACACAGCGGACCCCGCGCCGCGGGCAGAAGCTGCGCCAGTCGCTGCGTTCGAACCGGAGCCCCCGGCGCCACGCGCCAAGCGTCAGCGCCCGGTGGTTCAGCCTGAACCCGAGCCGATGCCGGCCCCCGTTGCGCCAGCCACGGCCGTTGCGCCAGCCACGCCCGTGATCGCGCCAAATTCGTCGACCATCGGCGCATACAACGCCGATCACCCGCTGATCGGCTACGCCACCAACGTCGCGCAGTCCACACTTGATGTGTTCGCCGACATGCTGCTGGCCGGCACGAAGGACAAGCGCGCCCACTTTGCGTTGCGCGTGCTGACCCCCGACGACAGCGGCGCATCGGTCTGGCTCACGGCTGTGAAACTTGAAGACGAAAACGAAGGCGTGTTTAGCGGTGCGCTTATTGAGGCTGATCATCCGTTTGCAAACGGCAAACTGGCCGAGTCGTTTGAGCGTGTGAACGTCTCGCACCAATCGGTGATCGATTGGCTGGCGCTGCACGGCAATGTCGCGCAGGGCGGCTTTACCCTGCGCGTCCATCGCGAAACGCTCTCCGACAGCGACAAACGCGCCTGGGACAAAGAGATCGCGCTGCGCTACAACGACGAGAAGATCGGCCTGGACTTCAACGAACAACTCAACGAGGCCCTACAGGACATGCAGACGGCGTAGCGGTATAGCACCGAGAGCATAGCTCTCGGTGGCTAAAAACAAGATGACGATGTTTCAAGTGTTCGCGTCCACGCCATAAATTGGAAAAACTAAAAATCCCCTCGCATTGCGAGGGGATTTTTAGTTTTTCAATTTGGTTACCGCGCCGTTGTCCGGCGGCGGAATTTGTTGCGGTGCGGCACGTTGCCGCCGGCGCGGGTGGCCGGGCGCATGCCGTTGACGCCAGCGGGCCGTGTTGCGGGCTGCGCAGGTGCGCCGGAGCGTGCCGGCGCCGGGCGACCATCGCCACTGCGCTGCGGCGCGCCGCCAGCCGGGCGGGGTTCGCGCTCTTCGAAACCGGCGCGGTTGCGACGCTCGTGCGCGCTCTCGCGCTCGGGCAGATTCTGGTTGAGCGCGCGGTGCTGTTCCGCGACCCGCGCGGCGCTGATGACTTCGCGCGCCGGCAACTCGGCCTGGCGCTTGCCGCCCTGTGGCGCAAGCTCCGGCGAGACGGCCTGGTAGTCAAAGTCTGCGAGGCGTTTGCGCTCGATGGCTTTGCCCACGCTCTTTTCCGATATCGCGCACAAGCTCGTTATCTTCCGGCGTGATCAGCGTGAAGGCGTCGCCGGTGCGCGCGGCGCGGCCGGTGCGGCCAATGCGGTGAATGTAATCCTCGGCGGTGCCGGGCACATCAAAGTTGATCACATGCGACACGGTGTCGACATCGATGCCGCGCGACGCGATATCGGTGGCGACCAGCACCTGGATCTTGCCGCTCTTGAAGATATCGAGCGCGCGCTGGCGCTGGTTCTGCGAGCGATCGCCGTGCAGCGGCGCGGATTCGAAACCCGGCTTTCTCGATCACATGCGCCAAGCTTGTCGGCGCGGTGCTTTGGTGCGCGTAAACACCAGCATCGAGAAGGCGTTTGTGCGCGTGATCAGCTCAACCAGCAGCTTGGTCTTGAGATGCGGCTGCACCGGATAGAGCGCATGCGACACGGTTGTGGCCGGCTTCTGGACGCCCATGATGATGCGCTCGGGCTTGTTCAGCACCGCGTGCGCCAGCGCTTCGACTTCTTTCGGCATCGTTGCGGAGAACAGCATGGTCTGGCGTTTGACTGGCAGCAGCGCCACAATCTTTTTGACTTGTGGCAAAAAGCCCATGTCAAACATGCGGTCGGCTTCATCGAGCACCAGATGATCGATCGTGCCGAAGTTCACGCGGCCCTGTGTCACATGATCCAGCAGGCGGCCCGGGCAGGCCACCAAGATCTCCAGCCCGGCGCGCAGTGCGTCTTGTTGCGGAGCCAAAGCCGACGCCGCCATAGATCGTGTGCGGTTTTGACGCGCGCATAGCGGGCCAAGATCGATGATGGTGTCATTGATCTGCTCGGCCAGCTCGCGGGTGGGGCAGATGATCAGCGCGCGGTGCTGGCGCTGCGTGGGTTTGGTCAGGATGTGCTGCAAGAATTGGCAACACAAATGCTGCGGTTTTGCCGGTGCCGGTTTGCGCGGTGCCGATCAGGTCGCCGCCTTTGAGCGCGACCGGGATTGCGCCGGCTTGGATGGGGGTTGGCGTTTCATAGCCAGCCTCAGAGATGGCGCGCATCAGGCGCGCGTCAAGATTAAAATTCTCGAACGTCACAGGAGTCCTTAAAGTAGGTGTGCGCCGAGGAAGTTGAATCTGCAAGGAAGGCGCTGGCGCACGCTGAAATTCGCTCTTAGTGCAGATAACGAAGGATTGATTTTAGCACAGGGTGAGGGCGAAAGCAAGCTAAGAAAAAGAAAGTGCTTAAGCGCCTTAGGTGCTTCAAGTGCTTACGGTCGGTGCGCAGCGCACAGCTTTAGATGTGCACCGACCTTAAGCACTTGAAGCACCTAAGGCACCTTAAGCACTTTCTTCACCCCTCTCGCACATCAGTCCGCCCAACAAACACCGCCGCAATGATGCAGCTCCACCAAACAATGGCGAACGCGCTCGCGCACAGTGAAACACCGGCGACCGTGGCGCCAATGCTCGCCACTTGGGCGCCGTTTCCCGAAAGCGTCATTGTGAGCAGCAGGTTGAGCGGCGCGACAATCAGCGTTTGCAGCGCCAGACCGCCAAAGCCGATCATCGCGAGACGGGAAACGCGCGGATGTTTGCTGTGGCGGATCGCGGCCAGCACAAAGCCGACAACGAATGTGATTACGAGCGGCAGTTGAAAAAGCGCTGTAGTCAGCACGGGCAAGATGGAGTCCATGCCTTGAGTGTAATGTGGGTGCATCCGGTGTTAGGGGCGAATGCGGCTCACACTTTTTTTGAGTAAGGCGCCTCGATATGCGGGTCATTTCGACGCGAAGCGGAAATCTCGTTTGCGAAAGCCTGCAGACGCTTTCGCGCTACGGGATTTCTCCGCTTTGCGTCGAAATGACCCGCGTTTGGCAAAGGTCGAGCGTGTCACGCGTCGATCCAGCGTCGCACCAATCGGCGGATGCATCCGTGTAAAGCTGCATCATGTCCGGTCGGTTAGACTTGCGGCATGGGCACCATTCACAGCCAAAAATCACTACCAGACGGCACCTGGAACTACGCCAGCGTCAACCCGCATACCTATGAGGGCGGTGCTGCGCCGGGCGCGGTTCGGCGAATTCTGATCGGACGTGATGAAGGCGCGCAGGACTTCGTGGTGCGCTATTTCACGATTCCGGCTGGCGGCCACAGCTCGCACGAAAGCCATGCGCATCCGCACGCGGTTGTGATTGTGCAGGGCGGCGGCCAGGTGCTATTGAACGACACCTGGCACCCGCTAAACATCGGTGATGCCGTTTTTATCGAGCCCGATGAAGTGCATCAGTTCAAAGCGCCGGCCGATCAGCCGCTCGGCTTTGTCTGCGTCATCCCGCCAAAAGAAGGGCCGCACAAACCAGCCGGTATCGTTGAAAAGCACGCAGCCTGAAATCCATGCCACTTACAAACCTAGTCACCTCCCTCGAAATGCGCGAGATCGAGCGCATCGCCGATGCCACGGGCGACCCGACCTACGCGCAGATGATGCGCCTGGCCGGCCAGGCTTCAGCCCGCATTATTTTTGATCGCATCCGGCGTTCGCCGCGCTTTAATCCGCGCGCACCGTCTGAGACGCGCGTAGTCGTGCTGGTCGGCAAAGGCAACAACGGCGGCGATGGGCTGGTCTGCGCAAAGGAGCTGGCCCGGCTCGGCGTCACGCCGCTGATCTACAAGCTGCACGTCAACACCCCGCGCAAACCCGGCCCGATTACAGATTTTGTCAAAGCGATTCAACGCGATCTGATCACCGACGGCATTTTTATCGACGGCATCGAAGCCACTGGCGAGGGCCGGTTGCAGCGCCTGGGCGATTTGTGGTCGCTGTTGATCCGCGCCGATGTGGTGGTCGATGGGTTGCTCGGCACAGGCGTGTCGCGGCCGATCGAAAGCGACCTGCGCGATATCCTGCGCGAAGTCGCCAATGTTCGCGAAGTCCTCAAAAACGAGCGGCTGCCGATGTTGGTTGCGCTGGATGGCGTGACCGGGATGAACTTCGACACCGGTGAGCTCGATCAATACTCGGTGCCGGTTGATCTGACGATTACGTTCCACGCGCCGAAACGCGGCCATTATTGCTTTCCAGCCGCGCAGGCCTGTGGCGAATTGATCGTCATCGACACCGGCATCACCGAGAGCCACACGCGCGAGGCCTATGAAGAGGTTCGCAACGCAACCGGGTTGCCGGACAGTGTTGAACTCGCGAACGACACGCTGGCGCGCGTGCTGTTGCCGCCGCGCCGACCGGATGCCAATAAGGGCACGCACGGCAAATCGCTGGTGATCGGCGGGTGCGAGGATTACATCGGCGCGCCGGCATTGTCTGCAACGGCTGCGTATCGCGTGGGCGCCGGCTTGGTCGCGATGGCTGTGCCGCAGTCGGTCAAGGTCAACGCCGCGGCCGCCTGTCGCGAGGCGACGTTTCTGACGCTGCATGCGTCGCAGGACACATTTGTGCCGGAGTCGGTTGACCGTGTGCAAGGGTGGATCCGGCAGCAGAACGAACAAGCGCCCGTCCTGATCGGGCCAGGCATGGGGCAGGCCGATTCAACAAAAGCATTTCTCAAGCGCTTTCTGGAATGTTGCGTGCAGGATCTCAAAGCAACGCTGGTAGTCGATGCCGATGCGCTAAACATCCTGTCGCAAGATTCGGGCTGGTGGGAATCGTTGCCGCCAAACTCCATTCTCACGCCGCACGCGTCTGAGATGGCGCGGCTGATGGGCGTGTCGGTCGCCGAAGCACAGCGCGACCGCATTGGACACGCGCTCAAGTTTGCCCGACAGTGGGGCCATGTGCTGCTGCTAAAGGGCGCACACACGGTGATCGCGTCGCCGGAAGGCCGCGCAGTCGTATTGCCGTTTCGCAACCCGGCGCTGGCTGTGGCAGGCACGGGTGACGTGCTGGGCGGCTGCATCTTGGGGTTGCTTGCGCAGGGCCTCAAAGCCTATGAAGCCACCGTCGCAGCGGCGTATCTGCACGGCAAGGCGGGCGATCACTGGCGCAATGCGCACGGCGAGGCCGGTATGCTCGCAAGCGATCTGCTGTTGCTGCTGCCAGACATGCTGACCGAGAGCCGCTCAGCCATCTGATGACGGCTGGATGCTGCCGGCATTGCCTAGTAGACCGTCAAGGCAAAGTTTTGAAGCGCCGAAATCTCTATCCCCGCGCGGAGCGCGGGGATAGAGATTTCGGCTATTTAAATGCTTTGCTTTGCCAGACAACTAGCGCGAAATCACAGTGCCTTTGCCCTGCACCGCGTTAAAGACCGGGCGTTCCAGCCGGGCGTCGGCGAAGATGACCTTCTCGACACCGGCTGCGATGGCTTCGCTGGCGCCGAGTACTTTCTTTTTCATGCGGCCTTCCGCGAAACCGAGCGCCTGTTCGAGTTCGCCAAATCGAATGTGAGGAATAAGCGTGCTTTCATCCGGGAAGCTGCGCAGCAGACCCGGCACGTTTGACAAAATCACCAGCTCTTTTGCGCCGACGGCTGCGGCGATCATCGCTGCGGCACGGTCGCCATCGACATTGATGGCTTCGCCCTCGGTGCTGACTGCGGGCGGGGCAACCACCGGCATGTAGCCGTTGTCGAGCAGCAGGTGCAGCAGGCCGGCGTTGACTTTTTCAACCTTGCCGGTGTAATCGTCGCGCACCAGGATCTGTTTGCCATCGATGACCGCGCGCACGCTGCTCTTGCGCGGGCCCTCGAGCAGCCGCCCATCGATGCCGCTTAGGCCGAGCGCATTGACGCCGCGTTTTTGCAGCCGTTCGACGATACGCGTGTTCATCTTGCCCGCGTAGACCATCGCGAAGATATCCAGCGTCTCGCTATCGGTATAGCGCGAAGTGTAGCCCTGCGGCGATGTCAGGATGCGCGGCGGTTTGCCGAGTTGTGTTGAGACGATGTTTGTCTCTTCGGATCCGCCATGGATCAGGATGACTTTGTTGCCGGCCTTCACCAGTTCGGCGATGTCGTCACAGACGAGGTCGTAGTTGATTCCAGCGCTGCCACCCACTTTTACAACGATCACTTCAGATTCTCCTGCCCGCAGGCATGTGTATTGTCCACGATTTCGTGTCGTTGCAGCGGTTTACTCAAACTCGCCGGTGATCACGCGGCGCGGCACGCGCGCTTCGCCGCTGACATATTCAAATACATCGACGAGCGCAGTGAGCTGGCCGTTGCCGGCATCCTGGAACAAGTTCGTCTGCGGATTCGGGATGCGCAGCACATTGCTCGCCGTGTCCGGACGTTCAAGTCTTTGTATGCTGATGCGCGTCAGGCCCGGTGTCTTGCTCTGATAGCGATCGCGCTCGCGTGGTGACACGCGGCTCTTGTAGGTGTTTTCAACCACGTTGGCGACCAGTTCACCATCGCTGTTTTTGTTGACCAGCACAAACGCATCTTTCCAGCGCACATACAGCGTGCCTGGCTGCACAACGCTGCCCTTTGGCCGGTACACAAATTGTCCGGACCATTCGCCTGAGGCCGCGTTGGCCGGTTTGATGATCGTGACGCACGCGCCATTTGCGGCATCGACCAGTTCAGGTAGCGCGTCGATCGGCTGACTGAGCCGTTCGACCTGCAAAACACGGCAGCCGTTTTCAATCGTTACGACGGGTGTCGCCGCCCAGTTGCATTTCGCCCAGCCGCCCTTTTTGCCACGTTGCGCTGCGCCTTCGAGTGTGATGAACGCGTTGACATGCAACGCATCGACGTTGGCCGGAGCGTTTTTGGCCAACCCGGCCTTGAGCAGCTCTTCCTGCGCCATATAGCCATCGATGCGATAGACGTAGCGCGACAGCACGCCGCCGGCGTCGGTCACGCTGGGATCGCTCTGCAGCTTGACGAGCTTGCCGCTCAGTAGCTGTGTGACCGCTGTTTTTGCCTGGCCGGCGAAGCAGGCGTTGCCGGCCGGGGCATCGATGCCGAGCAGCGACACCGTGACGGACTTGCCATTCAGTGCGACGGTGAGCGTGCGCGCGTCGTTCACGCGCGTGACTTCGGCGAGTTCGCCCGCCGGCACATCCGATGGACGGCGATCCTGCGCTGATGCAGGCGTGATCACAGCGGCTGCGCAGAGCGCAAAGGCAGCTGCATATATGTAAGTGCGACGTGCTATTGACATGCACCGATCGTAGAACCGCAAGCTGAGTAATTCCAGTGAGCTGAGTCATATGACGGCTGTCATGATGGTGGGGCGCCATGAAATTTTGTAGAGTGGGGCAACGCGCTTGCGCCCAGGACCGAGGTCCCGGGCTAACCATGGCGAAGCGCCCTTCGGCGGCTAACCTCAATTTGTGGCGCACCCTCGTCGTCGTGCACTAGTGCGCCATGGCAAACAGTTTTGATGCCGAATTCACCATCCCCGCGCGGAGCGCGGGGATGGTGAATTCGGCCAAAGATAAACTTTGCTATGACAGACCACTAGGCCCCGTGCGTTAGAATCAACGTTATGGACAGTTCGGAGAACAAGACATACCTGACCGCCGATGGCGCGCAAAAATTGCGCGAAGAATTAAAGCACTTGATCGAGGTCAGAAAGCCTGATTTGGCCGAGCGCCTGCGCGCCGCGATTCAACAGGGCGATCTCTCCGAGAATGCCGACTACACCGCGGCCAAGGAAGAGCAGGGCTTTTTAGAGGGCCGTATTCTCGCGCTTGAGCGCATGCTGGGTGAAGCCGAGATCATCGATGAGGCACGCGCAGCCGCTTCAGGCGGCGAAGTGCGCATTGGCAGCCGCGTAACTGTCCAGGAAGACGGATTTCCCGACGAAGAGACCTTTCAGATCGTCGGCGCTGCCGAAGCCGATCCGGTTTCCGGCAAGATTTCAAACGTTTCACCGCTTGGCAACGTGCTGCTGAACAAACGCCCGGGCGCAAAGGTGCGCGTCAACACGCCCGATGGCGTGACCACATTCAAAATTATCAAGGTCGAATAGCGAGCAGCGAAAACGCCAGCCTCGCCAGGCCGAGCACGATTGCGATGCCCACCAACCAGTGGGCATCGATCTTTTTCCAGGCCAGCGCGACGAACGCTGCGATGCACAACCCGAGCGCAAAGACATCGGGCAACGCGCTGGCGCCGAGTTGCGCGATCGCCACAACCAGGCTGGCGACCACAGCGGCGTTGACGCCGCTCAGAAAAAGCTTGAACGCCGCTCGGTCTTTGAAGCGGCCAAACAGCCTGTTTTCGAGCAACACAAGCGCAAAGGCTGGCGCAAAAATGCCGATCGTCGCGGCGATCGCACCGGGCAGGCCGCCCACGCGGTAGCCGATAAACGTGGCGGTGGTGAAGACCGGGCCGGGCGTGCTCTGGCCGATCGCGATGCCATCCAGCAGTTCGCGCGCGCTCAGCCAGCCAAGCGTTTGCACGAGCTCCTGCTGCATGATGCCGGCCAGCGCGAACCCGCCGCCGTAAATCACCAGGCCGATTTTGAGAAAAGTCCACAGGATGGCAAGCGTAGAGACCGCAGTGGCGGATGTCGCCATGCCAAGCGACAGCAGCGCGGAAGTGGGTTGCGGGCGGAAGCCGTGCAGCAGGAGCAACGCCGCGCCGGCCAGCACGAACAACAGCAGCACATTGATGTTTAGCACGAGCAGCGCGGCCATCGCCACAAAAAAGATCGCGGTTTCGCGCCAATCGCGGGTCAATCCTTTGCCGAGTTGAATGACGCCGTTGGTCATCAGCGCGAGCGCAACCGGTTTGACCGCGTAGAGCACGCCATCCAGCCAGCCGAACGTGCTGGTTGATGAGTAGGCGATGGCAAGCAGCAGCACAAATACAAACGCCGGCAGGATAAATCCGATGCCGGCGATAAACGCGCCGGGTGCGCCGCGCAGCCTGTAACCGATATAGATTGCGAGCTCGGTTGAGGTTGGGCCGGGAATCAGGTTTGCGGTGGCCAGATCGGCGTTGAATTGCGCCGCATCGATCCAGCCGCGCTGCTCGACCAGCTCGCGGCGCATCAGCGCGATATGTGCCGGCGGCCCACCAAAACCGATGCAGCCGAGGCGCAGAAAATAAGCCGCAATCTGCGCGCGCGTGACGGTTTTCACGTCAGCCAATCCATGGCACGGTAATACAAACCGGCAAATGGCATAAACCAGGGCGTGCCGTTGTAGAGCCCGAGTGGCGCGCCAGGGAAGGGCAGGTCAAAGGTTGGGTTGTCGACGGTTGCGCCCAACATGCGCCACGCAGCGTTTGCACCGAGATGCGAGAGCATCGCCACGCCATGTCCGCCGCATCCGAGCGCATAGTGAACGCCGTTTGGGGTGGTGCCGGCGTGCGGCAGCAAATCGAACGTAAAGCCCAGCGTGCCGCCCCAGGCATATGCGACTGCGACGTTCTGCAGCTGTGGATAGACATGCAGCATGCCGTTGCGCAGCGCCACCGCGCTGCGGCGCGTCGACGACGGCGTCGGTGGCACAAATTCGGCCCGGCCGCCAAAGACCAGGCGGCGATCATCGGTCATGCGCCAGTAAAACAGATAGTTCTTCGAATCGTAAAACATGCGTCCGTTGGGGTCGATTTCGCGAGCCAGCGACTCGGATAGCGGCTCGGTCGCAATGATGTAGGAGCCGATCGGCACGATGCGCCGTTGCAGATCCGGCACGATGCCGTCGGTATAGCCGTTGGTGGCGATAAAGACTTGGTCGCAACTCAAATTGCCGCGCGTGGTGGCGATGCGCGGCCGGTGCGCTGCTGTGCGCGGCGTGATCGACAAGACCTGCACCCGTTCAAACAGATTCGCGCCGGCGCGTTGTGCTGCGCTGATCAGACCGGCGGCATAACGGCCGGGGTGCAGGCCAGCGCTTGCATCATCGCGCAGCCCGCCGAAATAGCGCGGTGACGCAAGTTCCTGCCCAAGCTTGTCCCGTGTGAGCAGCGAAACCGGGTGGCCGAAATCGTTGTTGAGCACTGCAGCTTCGTGTTCGAAGTGCGCCATGTGCGCGGCTTTGTAGGCCAGTTCAATGTGTCCGCCGCGCGTGAAGCCACACGCGATGCCTTCCTCGCGCACAGTCCTTTCGACAAATGCGACTGCGTCCAGCGAGGCGTTGAACATGCGTTTTGCCATTGTCGAGCCGAAACGTTTGACCAGCCCGGCAGCGCTGAGTTTGGTGCCGGTCAGCACCTGGCCGCCGTTGCGCGAGCTGGCGCCCCAGCCAAAGCTATGAGCCTCGAACACCGCGACCGAGGCGCCGCCCTTGGCCAATTCGCGCGCTGCGTTTAGGCCGGTATAGCCGCCACCAACGACGGCGACATCAACACGATCCGGCAGCGGCGCATGGGGGTCCAGGTGCGGGAAAGTCGTTGAGTCGACCCAATACGACTGTTCGCGCAGGTGTTCAAACATGCGGACATTGTAAAGAGTGTGCTGTCGTGCGCGGGGTTTGGAGACCTTTCGGGTTTTAAAACCCGAAAGGTCTACCAGACCCGAAAGGTCTATAGACCCCGCGCCGCACTCGACCCGAAATACAGAAATTATCGAGATTTTGCTTGCAAACAAAGCAGCGTCACGCAACGAATTGTGCTTAAGGCCGGCGCCTCGATTCCGGTGACGGCGATGGTGGCGGCGATGGTGGCGGCGCCGCAGGCGTTTCAGCCGGTGTCACTTCCTGCGGTGGTAGTGGGGGTGGCGGCGTCGTTGGCGTCGACGCGATGGCCTGCCGCGTTGCGCGCGCTTCGGTAATGGCCGTCGCCAATGCTGCGCGCGTTGCCAGTGGCAATGGCTCGGGCAGGGCCGTCACAGTGGCGATGATGGCCTGCACCGTGCGGCGAATATCTAGAATTGGCGTGGGTGTTGGCGCAGGCGGCAGCGGCGACGGCGTGCCCTGTGGTGGCAGTGCTGGGTTTCCCGTTGGCAGCGGCGGTGGTGGCGTCACCTGGCTGATGCGTGTGGCGAAGGCTTGTCGGGTCGCGATGCTGATGGTCGGCACGGCTGCGAGCCTTGTCGCCTCTGCGATGGCCGTGCTGCGCAGCGCAATGCGGGTCGGATTGGGTGTGCGTGCAGGCGGCGGCGCGGGTGTTGGCGCTGGCTGTGTGGGCGGTTGAGTTGGTGCTGCCGTTGCAACCTCCGCCGTCGCAGTTGGCAGCGTTGCAACGGTAGTTGCGGGCGGTACCGTTGGTGGCATGGGCGTGGCGGCTGGCGGAGGGGTCGGTGTGAGCGTGGGCTGTGCCGTTGCAGTTGAACGCGCAACCGTCGCGGTCGCCGCGCGGGTCGGCGTGGGCGTGATCTCATGCGGCGCTTGTTGCGCGCGTTGCTTGTCCAGAGCCTCAAGCGCTGCTTCGTGTGCGGCTAAGCGAGCCTGCGCGCGCGCGGCACCCGGAGACATGGCGGGCGCAGCGCGCAGTTCAACGTTGCGGCGCTGCGAAAACTGCGCGAGCAGATCGCGCTGTTGATCCGGCGTGCTGGCCAGCGCATAGCGCAGATCTTCACTCACCAGCTTGACCTGATAAAGCACCGGCGAATCCGGCAGGCTGGATTGCGCGGCATACACCACGCCGACGCTGCCGGTCAGCGTTGCGATAAAGAGCGACAGCGTGATGCGCCAGCGCCGCAGACGCGCCATGCGCGCGGCGATCACGGCGCGCTCACGTGCCGCGCGCGCTTCAGCAAGAAATGCCGCGCGTCCGTCGGCAATCGCCTGCGGCGCGCGCTCCGGCGCTGTTCGGATGGCGTCAAACGCGCGCTCGAGTGTGGGATCCAGCGGTTGCTCCGTTGTCATCTTCATGCTGGCACCTCGATCACATGCGCCAATGCGCGCCGCATCGCGTCCAACGCGCGGTGTTGCAGCGATTTGATCGCGCCGATCGGTTTGCCAAGCGCGGATGCGATCTCTTCGTTTGACATGTCTTCAAAAAACTTCATCACGATCACCAGCCGTTGCTCCGCTGTCAGCAGCGCCAATGCGCCGCGCACGTGTCCGGCTTCATAGGCGCTTTCGCTCAGCTGCGCGGGCGATGGCGCATCGCTGCGCAACTCGCTCGCAGCCTCGGACAGCTCATCAAGCGACACCTCGCGGTTGCCGCGCGCGCGAAACTGATCCGTCACCCAGTTATGCGCGGTGCGAAACAGATAGGCCTTCAGATATTGTGACGGGCCTGCGCCTTCGCGCAGCGCCTTCAGCAGGCGGCTAAACGTCTCCGTCGTGCAATCCTCAGCCAGCGCGGTGTCTCCCAGCAGCCGATAGGCGTAGCGATAGAGTGCGGTGTTGTAAGTGTCATACACCTCCGCGAGCGCCTCGATATCGAGCGCGTGTAACCGGTTCAATAGCGCGTGCTCCGTCGTAGCCATCCCGTTCGTTCTTATATGACGCAATTGTCGGGCTTTGGATACGGCCTGGCGGATCAGCCCAAAGTCTTATTTTTTCACCCGTATCTGGGGCAGATTGCGCCCGTCTCAATACACATGCGATTCGCCATGGACATGGCGACCCCCACGATTCAGAACAGGAGCACGATATGAACCCCAACTTGAGACGTTTTCAGACCTTGCGCATTGCGCTCGCGGTTGCCAGCTTGCTGGCGATGGCCATGGGCAGCGTGGCACAGGCACAGGGCGGCTTGCCGCAGCCGCCACCCGAACTCGCGCCCAGCACGGCCGTGAAGCTGGTCAAGACCGCCGAGGTCGCCAGCGATCTAAACTTGGGCGGCAGCTTTGCCTATCAACTGACGGTCTCGAACAATAGCGCTCGACCGGTGACGGCGCTGCTGATTGACCTGATGCCGCCGCAGGTTGATCTCGACGGCGCGCCGCAGGTCTCGTCCAGCGGCACCATCACGACGTTGGCCACACCGCCGCATCCGGTGGACGCCTTTGGCTGGAACGGTCAACTCGCGCCCGGCGCGGTGCTGACCGTGCGCATCCCGGTCAAACTGGTTGCATGCCCGCTGGCCGTGCCCGCCTGGCCGCTCAGCGTGGAGCGTGTGGTCCGCAACACCGCCACACTGGCCGTGGGCGCGTCACGCCAGGCTGCATCGCACGCGTTTTTGCCGGGCGGCTGTCCGACGTTGCCGTCCCCGACGGGTGTGCCAACTGCGACACCGCCCACGGTGATTCCGCCGGTGACGGGCGCCGATCTGGGCCTGCGTCATCTGGCGATGCTGCACCCGGACTTTGAGAGACCGGAGCGTGGCTGGGTGGCCAGTTGGTTTGTTGGTTACCGCAACGTTGGCGGCACAACCGCAACGGCCGCCTCGTTGATCGACGCGCTGAGCGACAATCAAACGCTGTTTGGCATGCGCAGCGCGCCAACGATTACACCGACGCTGTCGAACGGCGTCTACACATTCTCGCTCGGCGATCTGGGCGCGAGCCGCGGCGGCGCACTGCTGCTGCGCACCGGCGTATCGTTTACGACGCCAGCAGGCACCGTGCTGAGCAACCGCGCCGCGCTCGATTCGCCCGATGACACGAATTTGGCCAACAATGGCTCGGCCATCTCGTTGACCGTGCCCAGCCTGCCGCCGCTGATCACATATCCGCGCTCGGGCAGCACTTGCACCGGCACACTGACGATTCACGGCAAGGCGCAGGCCGGCTCACTGGTGGATGTGGAGATTGGCGAACGCTCGGCGGGCAGCGCCACTGCCGACGCCAGCGGCGACTGGAGCCTTGCCGTGCAACTTCCGGATGGTGTGCATCAGATCCAGGCGCTGATCCGCGCTGCGTCCGGGGCGATTCGCCGCTCGCCGCTGGTCATGCTGCGCGGTCGACAGCACGCTGCTGTGGGATCCGATCAGCTTGAAGTTCGCGGCCGCTGACGGCGAGCGCTTGCACCCGCGCCACTGGATGGGTTGGATGCAGGATACCGGCTGGTATGTCGCGTTGGTGCCCAGCACGACCTACACCGTCGCGGTGCGCGTGTGCTGCAGCGCCCCGACGGCGGTTACTGCGACGATTCCGGGCACCGGTGAGATTGCGCTGACCGACCCAGATGGCGATGGCTTTTACAGTGCCACGTTCAAGACCGGCACGGCACGCGAGCCTGCTGAGCGCGCCGGCCGCGATTTGCGTGACCAACGAGGGCGATCACACAGTGCGGCCGCGGCCGCATCGTGCCGGTGCCGCCGCAACTGTCCGGCCGCCGGCATGTGATCGTGATCACCAACGGCGCGGCTGAACCGCAGCGCATCGTGGTGGCACGCGGCGATGTGATCGAGATCGTCAACATGGGCGACGGGCTGCGCGCGATCTCGCCACGCCGCAACCAGCTTGCGCTGGCTGCAACGGCTGACGCGGATGCCGATGCGTTCTCGCTCGAGGCCGGCGAGTCCCACGCGTTTGAAGCATCAGGCGCGCAGCCGACGGAGCTCTACGATGTGGAGACCGGCATCAGAAGCGTCGAGCTGGCGCCTGCCGCGCAGATCTTCCTGCCGCTGGCGGTGCGCTAAGCGCAGTGACAGATCGGTCTCGCGAAAAGGCCAGCGCCCGCGCCAAGCGCGGGCGCTGTCTTTTTCGCTGCGGCAACCTGACACTTCCTGACAAAACCGGCCCGCTGCACGATTCATCCCTACACTCTGGCGCATGAAAGGCATCGCACATTTTGCAACCGGGTTGAGCGTGGCGAGCTGTATTCCGGATGTCGTCGGCTATGCCGAACAAGGCTCGCTGTTGATCGCGCTGGGCGGCGCAGCCGCGATGCTGCCGGACTTTCTGGATTTTCGTTTCGCCCGCTTTCTGGAGCGGCGTGATGCCGATATTGCGCCGGAGGGTCGCGCCGACGACGCCCAACGCATCGCCGATGCGTTCGCCGCCGAGGTGGCATTGGCGCGCGCCGGACATCCGCGTGTGGTGCAGCTGCATCCGCTGCGGCTTAGCGTGGCCAACTGGGTCACGTATGGCATCGCGTTGGATGCCGCGCACCATGAAATCGTTGTGACGCTGGGCAGCGAGACAGCGCGCGCGACAGCCGGCCTGCTGGGCGCAACCTATGACGGCGGGTTCGAAGTCGGCGAGCTGGGCGGCCCGTCGTTGCGGCTGTCTGTGGGCGCGGATGGCGCAGTCAGCGCAGCATTTTTGCCGTGGCATCGTACCTGGTCGCACTCGCTGGTGCTGGCGGCGGCCCTGGGATGCGCGGTCGCGCCGATTGGCGGTGTGTTGGCGGGCATCGTCAGCGCGGCCGGGTTTGCCGCCCATGTGCTGGAAGATCAACTGGGCTACCTCGGCTCGAATTTGTTCTGGCCGTTTACGCGCGTGCGCCGGGATGGGCTCAAGCTGCTGCACTCCGGCGATGCGATCCCAAACGCGCTGACAGTGTGGCTGTCGTTGATGCTGCTGCTGTTCAACCTGGATCGCGCGCGCGTTGTGCCGTCGTTTGATGCGCTGGCGTTTGTCACATTTGCGATGGCGCTGCCTGCTGTCGGGTTCATCACGCTGTATGCGCAGCGTCGCGCGCGCGGCGTATTTGTGCCGACGGTTGAAAAATTGCGCGAACAAGCTGCTGAGGAGCGCGAGTAAACCAGGTCGGCGGATCAGCCGCGCCAATGGAAGCCGTTTCGGATGGCATCGGCGATCCAGGCTTCGTGCTGGCCCACGCACAGCTGAATAAAGTAGGCGGCGGTATCGGTGGGTTCCGGGATCAGGATGTGCAGCAGATCGCTTGGGTCGACAGCCTCGGTTGTGCGCACCTGAATGCCACCCGGTTGCCGATGGTCACCGCCAGCGGCGTGCCGAGAAGCTGTTCAGCCATGGCATCGAGCGTCCGAGGACGCCGCGCACTCAGGTCTGTTTGCACGATCAAGCCCGGGCGTGTGCGTCGAAACCCTGGTTTGCGCAGCACCAACAAGCGCGCGTCGGCCTGATCGATCACCCAATCGGCCGGCACAGCGCACTGGTAACCGGCTTCTTCATTGACGATGCGCTTAAAGCCGTTGGCCAGCGGCGGAATGCACATGAGCGCATCCTGCCAGATCGCGCTGGCGCGTTTCAGCGAGACACCCGCGGCAGGGCGCCAGTCGCGGAATGTAAACGTAATGCACGTGCGCCCGCCGTCATACAGCTCTGAAATCTGGCGCGCGCGCACCAGCCCGTGATCACGAAGCGATTCAAGCTCAAGGATCAGTGCGTTGCGCGGGTTGTGCACGGTGCTGTGCGTCACCAGCGCATCCCCTGCGTCGAGCAGTGTCGCGATCTTGCGTTTTGCCAGCTGTGCCAGGCTGCTCTCGCTGACCGGCGATGTCGTGAATTCAAACGGGATCAGGCGAGGTGTATCCGCCTCATTGGGCAACGCGAGATCGGCCGCAATTGAATTTGCCGTCAGCATGACGCGCCAGCGAGCGGGCAACTCGAAGCCAATGCCGATCACCGATGTCACGCGCGTCGTGCGCGGGAAGAGCGACCAGACCGAGGCACGATCTCCAGCTGCCATGGGCAAAGCGTCTTCCGCTGTCATGGGGTGGCGCGCAACAATTCGATGCTGTCGAGCGGGCCGCGCACCTCGCGCCCGATGGTTACGTCGGCCCTGCCGCTGATGACCAATGGCACGCTGGCGGACGCCTCAATTGCCGCGTTCTCAACATGCACCGTCTGAAACGTTGCGGTGGCCGTGAGGCCCGCGCCATGCCAGGCTGCTGGATCCAGAGTGCCTGCCGCGATCCCGCTGAGCACCTGACGCGGATCGCCTTGCACGTCGATCGTGGCGATGATTTCATCGCCATTGAGCGCGGCGCCCTTGAGGCCGTTGTTGCCGGCTGCCAGCGAGATGCCACCGCCGCCTTGCGCCCGCATGCGCACCTGCACCACCGTGCGTGGCGGCGTATCGTTGTGCACGGTGACCAGTGTTTGCGCATCCAGTGCGCCGGTTACTGTAAACAGAGCCCCTGTGTTGAGCCTTACGCCCGTTTTTGACCGCAGCGTGGTGATCGGGTAGGGCCGGCCCTGCGCATCGCGCTGGGTGCCGACCCCGACAAGAAAATCCGCATCGAGTTTGCCTGCGGCGCTGCCGGTAAGCTCGAGTTTCGCCCGCGCAGCGATGCCGCCTTCAACGGTAGCTGTTCTGAGGTTGTCGCGCCAATCCAACGCGGGCGCCTGCGACAGCGCGAAACCGGTCAAGGCAAGCGGCACCACGCCACCGATGCCGGTTTTGCTCACGGCGTTGCTGCCTAGCAACAGGCCAAGCGCGGCCATGTCGCCGGTTTTTGCAGGATTGAACAGATAGGTGTTGGTGGCCACGCCTTTGACGCCCGCCTGGAGTTGCACCAGCTCGATATCGGTCTCGAGCGCCAGCGCTGCGGCATCGGCGAGGGTGACTTCGATTGCGCCGTTTTCGAGCCGTCTGATGGCCAGGATACCTTCGCCGCTGGCTGATGCCGGGATGCCCAACAGCTCAGCCAGCACTTTGGCATCGACTTTGACGCGGAGCGTCTCGATGCCGGGTTTGTCCGCGGGCAAAAGCCCGTCCAGCCAGGTTTTGATGATGTCATCAATGCGGTCGATCAGGGTTGGATCCGGCCGATTTGGATATGGGTCCAACGGTTTGCGCGGTTGTTGCGCAGAAATCGGCACCGACCTGCCAACCGGCGATGTCAAAAACGGGCCGCGCCCAATCGGCACGGGCAGGGTCGGCGCCGGCCCAAACAGCCTTGCTGCATCGCGATCGGCCCGCGTCAAACGTTCGGCGCTGTTGCGCGCGGCAACCGCCAGCTGGTCGCACATCGCACTCAGCGCATAGAGTTCGCGTTGCTCGAGCTCAGCCGCAGCATCCAGATTGACGCGCGCGTAACTAATAAAACCGGCGTCCAGTCTGCCCCAATTGCGGTGCAACGCAACCCGAACGGATTCGCCCATCGTCGCGTCGCGCTGCAGCCGCTCGGCCAGCAGGTGCAGTTCGACCGCCGTCATCTTTAACTGGTGTGACATAGGCGGATCGTTGCAGACATGGCGGTCGATGTACCTGACACTTGCTGACAAACCTGTCAGCTTTGTGCTGCGTGTGCGATGTACTGCACATAGCATGTGTTGCTGTCACAGCACCGCGTGGGCATTTCACGCAGTCACGCGAAAACGGGGCGACTTGCGCGGACGGTCGACGCCCATGCTCTGATCGATGAACACCCATTGCAACTCAGTGACAGTTCGACGGCAAAATTAACCGGCTTTCTACCTTGACTCTCAAAGCCAAAATAAGCGAGTGTGTGTAAACTTGTGCCTATGACCCAATCGGATTTCATTAAGTGGCTTGAGAAGGTGCTCGGTGATGCGCCCCTCGAGGAGTTGGTGGATCCTGATGTTATGGCGCATATCGATCGGATTCACACCAGTGGTGAGCAGTCGGCCTGGAATTTTTGCAAGGAAGACGCGCGCGAACCCTTTGCGGTGACGTTGCGCGCGCTCAGCAAAACGATGTTCATCGTCGGGTTTGACGCCGGTCGCGAGCAGGCGCGTGTCGATTCACTATTTGGCGATGGCAGCGGACTGGATTCCGGTGACACCGGCAACTCGGACGACGATCGTCCCACGCCGCGCGGGCTGCTTCCGGCGCCCTAGCGCAGTCGCTGCAGATTTTAGCGCAACAAAAAACCTCCCGTGCTCTGCGCGGGAGGTTTTTTGTTGCAGCAAACGTTTTCGTGCATCTCACGTTGATGAAGCGCGTCGAATAACTTCCGCAAAGCATAGTCGTTGCAGCGTCGCTCGGTGCCGACGCCGGCAACCAATCTATCTCGCGCTCGCCAAAATCTCGACCACCCGTTCGGGCTGCTCTTGCTGTGGGAGATGCCCGCATTCAGGCAGCGCGTGAAAGACCGCACCGGGTTGCAGCGCCGCGCGCGCCGGGCCGTTTGCTGTCGGAAAGATCACATTGTCCGCGCCCCAGATCACCTGGGTCGGAACGCGCAGTTTGGCGATCTCGCGCCGGATCCGCAACGCATTCAGCGCAAAAAACGGAAGCATGTTGTTGCGCACCGAGAACGCCGCGCGCCGTTGCGGTTCATCCCACACCCGCTCGTTGACGCGCTGAAACAAAAAGTCACGCTGCGTCTGCGGCAACCCAGCGAGATCGCGGTAATACGGTTTGAGCGTGCGATAGGCCGCCTGCGGGTCGCGCCGCAGCGTTTCAAAATACTGCAGCTCGATGCGGTTCGCAAACAGACGTTGCCGGATGCCGCCGGCATTTGAGGGGGGGTGGCGGGTGATCGACAGTGTGCCGCTCAGCAACGCCAGCGCGGTTACCCGCGGCGTCTGCGTCAGCGCAATGTGCTCTGCGATCATGCCGCCGAGCGAGTTGCCGGCCAGCGCCGCGCGGTCGATGCCGAGTTGCGTCATGACCGCCAGCACAGTCTTCGCAAACAACCCGATGGTGTATGCGCGGCGCGACTTATCGCTGCGGCCAAACCCGGGCAGGTCGAGCGCGACCACGCGGTGCGTGCGCGTCAGTGGCTCGAACACACGCTGCCAGGAGTCGGCCTCGTCTTGCAGGCCATGAATCAGCACGAGCGCGGGCTTGTGCGGTTCGGCGCTGTCGGCCAGCACGATGCGCATGCCGTCGCTCAGCGTGATCGTTTTTGCATGGGGCGCGAGCGGCGCAGCCAGTTGCATCGGTGCTTGAAAAGAACGCGTCATAAAAGTGCGACAATCATCGCATGATCCTGTATCGCCGCGCCACCGCGGCCGACGCCGGGGCGATTTGTCGGCTGGTTCTGGCGGCCGGCCTCGATCCGACATCGCTGCACTGGGAGCGTTTTGTGCTGGCCGTGGACGATCAGACGCAACGCGTGGCCGGCTGCGCGCAGATCAAGCACTATGCCGATTGCGAGGAGTTTGGCAGCCTGGTCGTGCGCAAGCCATATCGCGGGCAGGGCATTGGCGGCGAACTGCTGCGCCGGCTGATCTCTAGCGCGCCAACCGAATTGCATCTGGTTTGTCTGTCAAGGATGCAGTCGTTTTACGAGCGCTATGGGTTTGAACGGATCAGCCTGGCTGCCTCGCCGCGCACCCTGCGCATCAAACAGCGCGCCGGGCGGTTGTTTGGCGGCGATGTGATTTGCATGCGCCTGCGCGATACGATATAGACACGCTCAGCAATTTTCAATCCAGAAAAAGAGCCACAGATTGCACAGATTACACAGAAAATCGGCTCTTCCGGCGAAAGCGTGCTGTTTGCAGGGACTTGGCGCGTAGGCCAATGGTTTCCTCGGCATTTTGGGCACAGCCGGCGAGTGGAGCACGCTTTTGCCGGAAGAGCCGATTTTCTGTGTAATCTGTGGCGCCTATTTCCCGTCGCGTTGCTGTTCGGTGCGCTCAAGCTGTTGCTGGTTTCCGAGCAGCTCAAACATGCGCCACGCCGTTTGAAAACTGTTGGACGCCTTCTCGTGCTGGCCCAGCGCGCGATGGCACCGCGCGATGACCCGCTCGGAACGCGCTTGATCGTAGCGCGCACTTTCTTCGGTAAAGATTTGCTGAGCGGTTTCGGCGTGCGCGAGCGCGGCTTCGGGCTGGCCGGTCAGCAGTTCAAAGCGCGCCTGCGTCAATTGCACATAGCCCACCCATTCGCGCGAGCCGCTGCGCCGCGCCAGGACAGCCGCGCGCTGCAGCAGCGGCCGCGCGGCGTCATGCGCACCTTGATCGATCAGCGACCATGCCTTCAGCGCCAGCAGCTCCGGCTCCCAGGCAAACGACTTGAACTGCAGAACCAGGCCCTCCGCCAACGCGTAATGCTCGAGCGCTTTGGCGTGCTGCCCGGTCAGCGTGAGCATTTTGCCGTCGAGCAGGTGCGAGAGCGCGCGCAGGCTCTCGTCGCTGGTTTCGAGCGCGAGTTTGAGCATTTCCCCAACGTGGCGACGCGCGCGCGGATACTCGCCCACAGTGATGCACCAGTTCACCAGGCTGGTCAACAAGCCGCGCACGGTCGTCAGCATGCCCAGCTTTGTGGCGATCGGCAGGGTTTCTTCGGCCGCGCGTAAACAGCGGTCGTATTGGCCGTTGAAATACAACGCCATGGCCTGCGCGCCGCGCAGGTTCACGCGCGCGATCTCGCGACGGGCTGGCTCGGCAATCGAGGTGGTGCGCGCCAGCGCCTCTTCGCAGTGCGCCAGCGCCTCATCGGCGCGACTGACGCGCACGAGCGCGCGCGTGTATTCGGTGCTGACCTGGGCGGCTTCAACGCTGTATTTGTCGGGCGAATCGTCCGGCAACGCGGCGCGCGCAGCTTCGATGATGCTCAGGCTGTCGTTGAAGCGGCCGTCGTGATCCGCCAGGCGCGCCAGTCGCGTCTGCAGGCTGGCCCAGGCGCGCCAGCCGAGGACGTCGACACCTGGCGCTGCGGCGCGTTGCGTGCGTTCCGCCGAACGGTCGTAACTGGCATCGATCTCATACAGATGACCCAGCTGTTCGTCAATTTCTGCCTGCAGCGCGCTGTTTTGCACACCGGAACGCACATGCATTTTCTCGGCGTCTTCGAGCAGCTGGATCGCGTTTGAAATCTGTCCAGCCTTGCGGCATTTGCGCGCGGCGACCACGCCAAAGAACGCGGCGCGATCGGGCACTTTGCCCACCGCATACAGCTCGGAGAGCCGCGCGGCCAGATCTTCGTTGTCGTCCGGCCAGAGCTGATCGATGCCGATCGCCGTCTTGCGGTAGACCATCATCTTCTGTTTGCCGCGCAGACGCGCGCTCAGCGCGCGGTGAAAAAGGCTGCTTGAAAGCGCATAGCGAGCGGTGATGTCGTTGTCGAGCTCGATGTCGCCGACGTAGTTGATCAGCCCGTGCACGCGTTCAGCCGGTTCCAGCTGCTTCATCACTTGAACCTCGTCAGTATCAAGCACGTAGGCCAGCACTGCGGCGTCGAACGTCCGGCCCTGCACCGCGGACAGCGTCAGCAAATCGAGCAAGGCCTCTGGCAGGCGGCCGATGCGCTCGTCAACCACAGCTTCGACGCTGCGCGGCAGATCGTCCTCCCACTGTGGTTGGATGGCCCACTTGTTGTCGCCGTCGTCCTTGAAAATTTCGGATTGCGCGCGCATCAGCTGCAGCGACTCGACCAAGAACAACGGCGAGCCGCCGGTGTTGTGAAACATCAGCGGGCCAAACGTTTGCGGGAATTTGTTGGGCGCGTGCGACGCGTCGATCAGCCGTTTGACGCCGGCTTCGCTAAGCGGCGGGATCGTGATCACGGCGTTGTCGTCGTAGCGTTCGATGTCATCGATCAGGCCGTAGAGTGCGTGCCCATCGACGGCAATGTCGGAGGGCCGATACGCGCCGACGACGAGCGCGCGCAGCTCGCCAATGTTGCGCGACAGGTGCGACAGCAGTTTGATCGATGCGGCGTCGCTCCAGTGCAGATCGTCCAGCACGATCAGCGCCGGTGTTGATTCGCAGATTGTTTTTAGCGCGTCGACATATTCGCGCAGCAGGCGCTCCGGGTTGAGCTCGCCGCCAGTCTTGGTCTTCGCCCGGATCAGCTGCGCGGTCTTGAGCGACGCGCCCAGAATGCTGCCGGCGACCGGCACCATGCTGATCCACTCCGGCGCGGTTTCAAGCAGTGAGTCGAGCACGTCTTCGGTAACTTTGCGGCGCTTGTTAGTGGTTAGCTGCGCAAAGGCTTCGGCAAACGGCCAGAATGCCTCATCGCGGCCGGATTGCGCGGAGCAGGCGGCTTGAGCGAATTTGTGCGGCTTGCCGGATGCTTGAATGTGCTCGCGCAGCACAGCGGCGAGCGATGATTTGCCACAGCCGGCTTCGCCTGCCAACAGAACGACGCGCCCGTGCCCGGCGCAGGCGTCGTCCCAAAATTGCATTAGCGTTTGCAGATGATCTTCGCGCTCAATAAGCGCAGGTTTTAACGATGTGTGTGTCGCGTCTGTAGTGTGTTTTGTCGCCATGCAGCCCTCCCGCAACCGTTATCCGAGCCACTCTCGCCGCCAACCCAACGCCCAAATCATGGCCGGTTGCGCTGCGGATTATCCGCTGCCGGAATCCGGCACGGTTCTGCCGCCGCTTTAAAAACCATGTTTTTGAGGCCCTCGTAGGCCGATTTAAGCACAGGCGCGCGCAATTTGCTAAATGCGGCGAAGCGTGTCCGTCATGTGGACCGGCCGAGTAGGCTTTGGGCGAGGGCATTCAGGGTCTGGCTGGCCGGCGAGGGCGCGACCGATGCCAACGCTTCCATCCCATTCGCATAGGCAGCGGCTGCGGCGGATTCGGTATGCGAGCGGCCGCCCGCGGCGTCGATGCGCGTTTTGAGTTCGTCGATCTGCTCAGGGGTGGGGGCCGAGCCGGTGAAGTAGAGCGCGTGCACGCGCGGGTCGCGCTCTGCCGCGAACAAGACCGGCAGCGTCTTTTTGCGATGCGCCAGATCGCTGTCAGCTTTGCCGGTTTTGGCCGGGTCGCCCCAGATGCCCAGCACGTCGTCCTGCAGCTGAAACGACATGCCCAGGCAGCGGCCAAACTCACCCAGCGCGGCGATCAGCGCAGCGTCGCCGCCACCCAGAATCGCGCCGATTTCGCAGGCGCCGCGGGTGAGCGCCGCGGTCTTGCCGGCGATCATCTCCATGTATTCGGCAGCCGTGACCGCGTCGCGCGTTTCAAAACTCAGATCCAGATGCTGGCCGATCGTCAGGTGAATATTGGTGCGCTCAAAGACCTCGAGCGACTGCACCACGCGCTCGGCTTCGACACCGCGCGCGCGACTGCGCAGCAGGCCACTGTGCGCCATGGCGAACATGGTGTCGCCGCTGTTGATGGCCTGTGGCACTCCCCACTGCTTCCACAGCGTCGGGCGGCCGCGCCGCAGCGCATCGCCGTCTTCGATGTCATCGTGAATTAGCGAGAAGTTGTGCAGCAGCTCGATCCCGGCCGCAGCAGATAACGCGCGCTCCGGATCGCCGCCGGCGGCTTCGCAGGACAGCAGCGCCAGCACCGGCCGGATGCGCTTGCCGGCGTTGATGCGGGCCGCGCTGCCATCGGTATTCGCAAACCCCAGGTGATAGCGCAACATCGTGTTCAGCACGGCCGGCTGCGGCGCAAACGCCAGATTCACAATGTCGATCATTTCGGCTTCGATCAGCGGAAGCCAGCGCTCAAAGGTTTGAGAGAGGGGCATGGGGGCGAACTCTAGCAGAATAAAGAATCCAGAGTCCAGACCGGAAAATGCGCAGGTACCTGGGCTTGCTTGGGTGTATGACGCGCTGGGTTTGGACTGCCCGAGCCAATCGCAGTGTTGCGCGCAAGCGCCAGAATCCAGAAAAAAGAACAGGCGACTTCACGTCACCTGTTTCCCAATCTGGATTCTGGACTCTGGATTCTTTACTCTTCCCCTACCTCACAATCCCCAACTGTGCTGCCGGCACATAGCCTGGGAAGATCGCGTTGATGTTTGGATTGCCAGCGCGTTTTGTCAGAATCTCGGCCAGCACGGTGCGGTAGTCGGTGGTGATGGCGAGGTCGGCGTTGTCGTAGAGGTTCGCAGTCGACAGGCCGGGCCAGCTGCCGTAGAGGCCCTTGTTGACGCTGCCGCCGATCACAAACATGGCGTTGCCATGGCCGTGGTCGGTGCCGCGGTTGTTGTTCTCAACCACGCGGCGGCCGAACTCGGACATCACGACGACGGTCACACGGGTGTGATGGCCGCTGCCCGAGAGGTCGTTGTAGAACGCTTCCAGGCCGCGTGAGAGGTTGTCCAATGCATTCAAGAAGTAGCCGCGCGGATCGCCGCCGCCGTTCTGCTGACTCTCGTGCGTGTCCCAGCCACCCAGGTCAATCGTCGCTGCGCGCAGGCCGAGGTTGGCTTTCACGATCTGTGCAATTGTCTTGAGCTGATCTGAAAAGCCGTTGTAGGGCACGTAGGTCGCGCCGGGTGAGGGCGTGTAATCGCCGAGCGCGGCGTCGATCGTGTCAAACGCGTCGAGCGTTTTTGAACCGGCCACGTGCATCCAGTTCGCGCCGCTATACATCGAACGCAGCACCACGCGGCGATCGTCCTGCGAAGCAGTGTTCCAGGGCTCGCCGATGTCGAAGCCGGTCGCGCCGTTCATCGTAATCAGATCTTCGCGGCCCATCAGCGCCATCGCCGGTGCGCTGCCGGCCGAGAGCGCCGGGATCAGGATGCCGGTGGGCAGGCCGGGCGCGGTCTGCAGGTGGCGCGTCATCCAGCCGGTGCCCGTCGTTTTGATGCCAGGCGTGGCCGTTTCCATAAACTGCATCGCATCGAAGTGGCTGCGCGTGTCGTTGATCAAACCGGTCGCATGCACGATGGCAAGCGCGTTTTGGTTGAACAGGCGGTGAAAAGCCTGCAGACCCGGGTGCAATCCGAATGTCGTGCCGTTGAGCGATCCGACGGCCAGCTGGCCCGCGCCTAGATACTGACCGGCGACGCCGGCAACCGGAACTTGCAGATCCGAACGTGCGGTCTGGTAGAAGCCGCGCTCGGCGCCGTCGATCGGCATGACCGCGTTGACGCCGTCCATCCCGCCGCGCAAAAACACCGAGACGATGGTCTCGTATGTGTTTGCATCCGGGCCTTCTGGCGAAGCCATTGCGAGTTGTGTGATGCGCGAACCGGCCATCGCGGCGATTGCGGCTGAGCACCCGACCATAAACTGGCGGCGAGTCATGTTTGTTTTAATTGCCATAGTGTTTATCTCCAGTTAAATTCCGGCGAGCTCAGAATCAGCGAAACCATGAGCACCAGTCGGCGCGCGACGGCGGCGTCGTTCAGGTTTGGCGTGGCGCTGCCTTTGCCTAGGTATTGAATCAGATCGTTGCGCGTGGCTGCCGCCATCGGCTGGCCGACGAGCCGGTCGATCCAGTAGTCCACGATGTTGGCAGTGGACCTGACCGGCACATGCGTGTTGGTCTGGCCGACCACGTCGACGTCGATGTCCGTGCGGTCTGTCTTGGAGCCGGTGTCCAGGATAAAAAACATCAGCTTCCAGCGGAAGATCATGCCGGTGCTGCCACTCCAGTTGCGTTGTTTGTCCGGCCAGCCATCCGGCGAACGGCGCTGGAACATCGGCATGCCGAGCGCTTCGTAGTTGTTGTTAAGGCCATCCCAGCGGAACATGTTGTCCTCCCACCAGGCGTTGGGCTTGCCCTGTGCATCGGTGCCGGTCTTGAGCGTCGGCTTCATGTTGAGCTGTACTTGCGCGGTGCGCAACGCCGAGATCATGGCTTCATACGGGCGTTTGATCTTGTCGGCATAGGTGTTTGCAAACGCGGCTGATGTTGCGATCGCGCGCACAGTCTTGGCGATCTGATCGTCAGCGGTGCGGTTGGCGTAGAACACATCGGCCACTGCCTGCACGGTCGCTTCATCGACGTTGTCGCCGATCAAGCGGATGCACATGCGGCGCGCGATGTAGCGCGCGGTGCCCGGGTGATTTGCGATCAGCTCAATCACCTTCATGCCATCGGCCATTGGCGCGCCATCCGGCGCCATCGTGTTGCCGAGCACAATCTTCTGAAATCGGTCGTGGTCTTCCTGAACATACTGGAACGCGCCGGTGCCCCAGCTGGCCGGATTGGCGTCCTGGCCCCAGGCGTCGTTCACGGTCCAGCCGGTAAAGCAGCGTGTCGATTCATACACGTCTTCGTCGACGTAATGCACCGGGGCGGCTGGGTAGCCCGGCACTGCGGATTGCGCCGTCGTGCCGCCGTAGTTTTCTGCGCCGAGGCCGTGCAGCTCAAATAGCTCGCGCGCCCAGTTCTCGTTTGGGCCGCCGCGCGTGTTGATGTAGTTGTCGAGATAGTAGAGCATGGCCGGGCTCTTGGCCACGTCTTCCAGAAATGTTTTGAAGTTGCCGAGCGCGTTGCGGCGGATGACGAACGTGTCGAAGTGCTGCCAGGTCCAGCGCGCATAGCCCTCAAACGCATAAATGCTGAAGTGGTTGTGCCAGAACTCCACCATCACTTCATACAACTGGCGGTTTGAATAGCGCGCGCGCAACACGCTGGAGATAACGACATCGTCGGCCGGCCGGTCTTCCGGATACTGCCCGCCATAGGTGGAGGCATTGGTCGAGCGATAGCGTGCGCGGTAATACGTGTGCCAGTGGTTGCGCAGCACGCTGTCGGGCGTGATGGCCTCGCCTTTGCCGACGATCGGCAGGCGAATCTTGACCGGGCCGGTCGCGCCGCCGCCCTGCGGCGGTTGCGCCAGCGCGCCGCGCAGCGATTCGGCGTTGTCGGCATACACCATCGTTGGCAAGCCGTGATTGGCCACAATGGTGGTGCAGGCGTTGTCGTTGATGCTGCGGGGATTGAGTTGCTGATCGAGCCAGACCAAAAATTTGTCGCGGATGGTGGCGCCGGGCAACGCGCGAAAGGCATCGAGATCGCCAGGTTGCGGGCCAAACGCCAGGCGGTTGTAGGCGATCCACTCGAGCGGCGGCAGGGCCGGCTGTCCGGGCTGCGGTGTCGCTGTCGGTGGGGCCAGCGTCGCGGTGGGTGGGGCCGTTGTTGCCGTGGGTGCGACAACCGTCGCGGTCGGCGGCGCTAATGTGGCAGTCGGAGGCACAAGCGTCGCGGTTGGCGGCACGGTGGTCGCGGTGGGCACCGTCAGTGTCGGGGTTTCAGTCGCTCCGACTGTCGGCGTCGTGGTCGTCATCGGCTGTTGAACCGAAAAGTTGACGCTGTTTTGAACGGGCAGCAGTGGTGTGCCGGGTTGGGTCTTATTTTTTGGATTGGCACCGGATTTGGTCTTCATCGATCTACAGTACTCCTTGCAACGTTAAACCTGTAAGAAACTGCACGACTGGTGTTGCGAAAACGTCAGGGTTTGCGCGCCTGCTGCACCAGATGTGAGCCATTAGCCGTGAATACAGCGGTATGACTGACAGTCGTTGTGGATAAAAAAACTCCGCCTGTTACACAAGGCGGAGTCGGTAATTTCGTCAGAAGGCACTAGGCGGCGTCATGGTTTGTTCATCGCAGCCATAAACTCATCGAACAGGTAGTTCGCGTCGTGTGGACCAGGCGCGGCCTCCGGGTGATATTGCACCGAGAACGCATTCAAGGCCGGTGCGCGCAACCCTTCGACGCAGTTGTCGTTCAGGTTGATGTGGCTGACCTCGATGCCCGCCGGCAGGCTGTCGGCCCGCACGGCGAATCCATGGTTATGACTGCTGATTTCAACTTGGCCGTCCGCTAGTACCGGTTGGTTACCTCCACGATGACCGAATTTCATCTTGTAGGTGCTGCCCCCGAGCGCCAGACCCAGAATCTGGTGACCGAGACAGATGCCAAACAGCGGTACCTTTCCAAGCAGCTGGCGCGTGGCGTCAACCGCGTACGTGCACGCAGCCGGATCGCCCGGGCCATTTGATAGAAACACACCGTCGGGCTTCATCGCCAGGACGGTATCGGCAGTGGTTGTTGCGGGTACAACGCTGATGCGGCATCCGCGCGCTGCGAGCAGCTGCAAGATGTTTCGCTTGATGCCGAAATCGTAGGCGACGATGTGTTTTGCGCTCGACGGAGCGCCATGCGACACCGGCGACGGTCTCCCTACGCGCCGCGAAGCAGGCTGCGCATTGGGCAAATACCATTGCTGATCGACACCCTCCGTCCAACCATACTGTGCCGCGCATGTGACCTCACGCGCCAGATCTAGACCGTTCATATCGCGGCTGGCGCGCGCCATGGCCACCAGACGCGCCGGGTCGGTATTCGCTGACGAAAGCGCGGCGCGCATCGCGCCGTGTGTGCGAATATGCAGCACCAGCGCGCGCGTGCTGACGCCTTTGATGGAGACAACGTCGCGTTCGCGCAAATACGCGTCCAGCGGCTGGCGCGAACGAAAATTGCTGGCCAGCGGGCTGAGCTCGCGCATGACGAACCCGGCTACCCAGGCGCGGTCGCTTTCGTCGTCCTCCGGGTTGGTGCCGGTGTTGCCGATTTGCGGCGCCGTCATCACCATGATCTGGCCGTGATACGACGGATCGGTCAGGATTTCCTGATAACCCGTCATCGAGGTGTTAAAGACCACTTCACCGGTGGTTTCGCCGATCTTTCCGCATGCGGTTCCGTGCCACAGGGAACCGTCTTCGAGCGCGAGCAGGGCAGGAGTGTCAGACATAGGCGATGATTTTACGCGTTACCCAAGATCACACGCCATGACTCGGGCACGCGGACGGGGGTGTTTAGATCGAAGTTGAAGCAGACTTGCACTGTTGATCCGGATGCAATGAGCGCATCGTCGGCCGGCCGCCTGACTGCGTAGAGAAACGAAAACGAGCTGCGCTTGATCTCGCCAACGGTGAGTTCAATGCGCAGCTCGTCGTGCAATTTTGCCGGCGTCTTGTAGTCGATATCTGCGTGCGCGATGATTGTGCTGCACTGACGCGTAAACAGCTCGCGCAACCCGCATTGCTGCGTGAACGCCACCCGCGCTTCCTCGAAATAGGTCAGATACACCGCGTTGTTCACGTGGGCATAGACGTCGATATCGCTAAAGCGCGGGCGCAGCGTAAACGTAAACAAGGGTTACTTCTTCTTGACGGTCACCGAGACGATCAGGTCGCCCTTTTTGTCCCCTTCTGGGCCCTGCAGGCTCTTGGCGATATCCAGCCCGGCTGTGATTTTGCCCAGGGCTGTCAGCTGGCCGTTCAAACGATCGGCAGCGCTGTAGATAAATACCAGCTGCGATGTTGTGCGCGTCGGCGAACTGGGGTTCGGGTTAAGCGCAAGCATGCCGGCAGTCTTGAAGTCGCTGCCTTTCGATTCCGCGCTGCAGCTGTAGCCTGGGTTGCCGCTGGCGCTGCTGTCGCCGATGACGACCGCGCCTGGATCGGCAAAATTCTGCTGCACCGGAGCGTTGTCGAAATAGCCTTTGCCCGCGAGAAACACCACGCTGTTGATGTTGAGCGGCGCCAGCTTGGTATCCAGCTCGACCACCACATCGCCCTTGCTGGTTTTGATCGTCATCTCATAGACTGCGCCATCATCAACAACCTTTTCGGCGTTTTCGAATTCAAACGTCTTGACGCCGGCGCCGGCGCGGACTGCGCGGTCTTTGGCATAGGCGCGAATCTGCTCGGCCAGGCCCGGGTCTGCAAACTGCTCCTGCGGAATCGGGATGTTATCGACAAAGGTCGATGGCGTGCCCTGCAGATTGAGCGCCGTTGCGGATGCCACATCGCGCGCGACGCGCTTGGCAATTTCCGGATCAGCCAGGTCTGCTTCGAATTTGGCCACATCGAGCGCGAGCTCGGCCGCCATCGTTTTGAGGGTGGCGGTGATGTCGGCGGCCGGCGTCTTGCTCCAGGCCTCTTGTTTGGCATACATCATGTCGATGTATTCGTCAAACTTGCCTTGCTTGGCGGCGGCTTCGGCGCCATGCGCGGCAACCAGCGCCTTGTCATGAATGGTCACCAGCGGGAAGTGCCGATACACGATGCGCACGGTGTCGCTGAGCGTGGCCAGCGTGGTCTTCATCTGCGGGTGCAATGCAGCACAGCCCGGGCATTGCAGGTCGGCGTATTCGATGATGGTGACGGGCGCTTTCGCGTCACCGCGGATGTGGTCTGCCGCGGTGATGTTTGTCGGGATCACATCGCAGCTCACAGGCACCGGCACCGGGGTCGGGAAGATCGTCGCGGTGTCATCGCTGGTGGCCACGTTGGAAGTCAGGATCTTGTCGCCCTGCACAATCGCATTGACAACTTCCATGCCGGTAGTGACTTTGCCAAAGATCGTGTGTTTGCCGTCGAGCCATGGCGTCGGCACGTGGGTGATGAAGAACTGGCTGCCGTTTGTGTTTGGGCCGGCGTTGGCCATCGAGAGCACGCCCGGTGTCTCATGCTTGAGATTCGGGTTGAACTCGTCCTCGAAGTTGTAGCCTGGGCCGCCGCTGCCGGTGCCGGTGGGATCGCCGGTCTGCACCATAAAGTCAGAGATCACGCGATGAAACAGAATGTTGTCGTAGAAACCGGCGTTGGACAACACGAAAAAGTTGTTGACGGTTTTTGGCGCGGCGCTGGCAAACAGCTCCAGCACAATCGTGCCCTTTGTGGTTTCCAGCGTCGCAACATACTTCTTGTTAACGTCGATGGTCATCTCGGGTGGCGCGCTGATCGCGTTGTTGCGCTGTTCGGGCGTCAGGGCGGCGTATTTGCGTTCGCCCACGGCCGGGCCGCCGGCGATCGGTGTCTCACCCGGCTGGGCTGGGGCGTCGTTGACGGCGCCCGCAGGCGCGGCTGTGCCTGTTGGGGCTGGCGACGCCGTCGCAGTCGGTAGAACTGCGCCCGAAGTCGGTGTGGCCTGAAACGCTGTGGGCGTGGCGACCACCGCTGGTTGCGCGCCGCACGCGCTCAAAACGAAGGCCGCAGCCAGGCTGGCCGCGGCCAATTTGTAAAGCGTCATTTCGTGAATACCTCGTGTTGTCTATTTGGCAAATCTCCGCCTGACGCCACGCGTCAGGCGGAGATTTGCCAAATGAATTGATGCCTGTTACTCAGGGCGCACAAAAGCAATCTGCGATTTGTCTTTGACCCGCGCAGAGCGTGGATCCTCGAAAAATCGGAGATTTACTCCGGCGCGGCCCTTAGAAGATTATAGATGCGTCGTCATGTCGGCGTTCAGCAGACGGTTATCCGCCGTGCACTGGCCAGCAGTTGGATGCAAACTCGGACATTGTTGCAATAATTGGGTGAGTATGACATGGGAAAAAGGCGTAACTTTGCCGTAAAAACTGTAAATACAAATCGCACTTTGGCCGCAACGCTCATTCTTTTGCCTGTTAATTCTAAGCGCCACTAACTGCTACAATTTGGACGTAACGAGGTGAACAATGACAAAACATGAAAAGAAAGTGACAACTTCGCGTATTCGTCGCTTTGCAATTGCGGTTCTTACCGCAGCTATGGCAACAGCGTCGTTTATTGCACCCTCGCCCGCATCTGCGGCAACATCTCCGGCAAAAACCGTTTGCAGATGGCATCGCGTGCGTTCTGGCGACTCTCTCGGTGAACTTTCAGTTCGCTACAACGTTGACATTCTGTCGATCAAGCGCGCCAACGGGTTGCGCCGCGACAAGATCTATATCGGCGAGCGGTTGTGCATTCCAACCTTGGTTGTCGCGCCACGCCCGGCTCCGGCCCCTGCGCCCGGCGGTGGCACCGGTGGCGTTCCTGCTGGTCCCTGGTATGGCGAGTATTGGAACAATACCGCGCAATCTGGTCTTCCGGTTGCGGTGCGCAACGATGCAGCCGTCAACTTCAACTGGGGCTTTGGCTCGCCCGATCCGGCCCGCGTGTTCTCGGACAATTTCTCCGCCCGCTGGTCGCGCGCGGTCAGCTTTGAAGGTGGCATCTATCGCTTTGGCGTGCAGGCAGACGACGGCTTTCGCCTGTATGTCGATGGCAACCTGGTGATCGACAACTACGGGTTTGAAGGCAATGCCGCCAAAGCCGTTGATGTCTCCGTTCCGCCAGGTGTGCGCAACGTGCGCCTCGACTATGTTGAGAAGTCCGGTTTGGCGCTGGTCAAGTTCAACTACTTCAAGCTTGGCAACACGCCCGCGCCCGGTGGCGGCGGTGTCCCGCCGGCCAGCGCATTCGAGTGGCGCGCGGAGTACTTCAACAATCGCGATCTGGTCGGTTCACCCGTGTATGTGGCGACGGTGCGCGAGTTGAATTTCAACTGGGGCACAGGCACGCCGCATCGCGCGGTGCCAGCCAATAACTGGAGCGGCCGCTTTACGCAATACCGCAGCTTTGTGGGCGGAACCTATCGCTTTGTGGCGCAGGTCGATGACGGCATTCGTGTCTTTGTCGATGATCAGCTGGTGATCAACGAGTGGCGCGAGCAGTCGTACCGCACGTTTGTCGGCGATGTCAACATCGCGCCCGGCAACCACACCCTGCGCGTCGAGTTCCAGGAATACTCGGGCTCGGCAGCCCTGCGTGTCTACGCTGAAAAACGTTAGGCAGTTTTGACAGTGTTCACCGATACTACGGCCCGGGCAGCAACTGCCCGGGCCGTTTGTGTTTTCCAAGAGGTGCTATGAAGGGCGTATTGCCGGTGTTCCAGACTCCATTCAACGACGATGAATCGATCGATTTTGACACGCTTGCCCGCGAAATCGACTGGCTGTTTGAGATGGGCGCCGACGGCGTGGTCAGCGGCATGGTCTCCGAGACGCTGCGGCTGGATGGCGACGAGCGCCGCGCGCTGGCCGAGTGCGTGTGCAACGCCGCGCGGGGCCGCGGGCCGGTCGTCATCAGCGCCGGTGCGGAATCGACCGCGGTGGCGATTGGCTTCGCGCAGCACGCCGAGCGCGTCGGCGCCAGCGCACTGATGGTTATCCCGCCGGTGTCGGTCAAGCTCGGCGAAGAGGCACTCAGCCGCTACTACGCCCGCATCATCGAATCGGTGCGCATTCCGGTCGTGGTCCAGGATGCCAGCGGCTATGTCGGGCGGCCGATGAGCATCGCCATGCAGGCCGCGCTGTTTGACACTTACGGCCCGCGCGTGATGTTCAAACCCGAAGCTGAACCGATCGGTCCGCGCCTGTCCGAGCTCAACGCCGCAACTCAGCGCCGGGCCGCGGTCTTCGAGGGCACTGGCGGCATCGCGCTGATCGACAGCCATCGCCGCGGCGTGTCCGGCACCATGCCGGGTGCTGATTTGATCGACGGCATCGTGGCGCTCTGGCGCGCGCTGGAAGCCGGCGACGCCGCGCGTGCCGAGCGGATCGCCGCGCCGATCGTGGCCATGATCCAGCTGCAAACTTCTCTCGATGCGTTTCTTGCCGTCGAAAAACACCTGCTCAAGCGGCGCGGCATTTTCAAGAACACGGTCGTGCGCGGCCCGGTTGGGTTCACACTCGATGACGCCACCCGCGCCGACATCGACCGCTGGTTTGACGCGTTGCAGGCTGAGCTGCGCTATAGGTGTAGTCCACCTTCGAAGGTGGACTACACCTACTCCTAGCGTCGACCCAGCTCAGCAGTGGGCTCTGCCAGGCCGGCGAGAGCTGCCCAAAATCAACAATCTTTTGCACACCACTGCCATCCGCGTTCATCGTAAACAAGCCAAACGCGCCATCGCGGTTCGACAGAAATGCGATTTGCCCGCCATCGGGTGACCAGGCTGGCGCACCGGTGCTGCCGCCAAATGCGGTCAGCTGCCGGAAGTCTCCGTTGATGCTGACGGTATACAGTTCAAACGCGCCGTTGTTGTAGTTCGACATGTAGGCCAGCCGGTCGCCCTGTGGCGCCCACTTGAAGGCGATGTCGCCGGTCCATGACGTTACGCGGCGCGTGCTGCCAGGCTGATCCGGGTTGACGATGTGGATGCCGCATTGATCGCTGCAGCCTTGATAGGCGATATAGCCGAGCGGCCCCCACTGCGGCGCGGTGCCGGGTGTCAACGCCGCGGTGCCCGCTGCCGAGCGGATCACGAGCTGCCAGGCGTTGTCCACATACACGCTTTCGACGGTGCGCGTGTTGTCCGGCGACAGCACGGAGCCGGTGCCATACTGATTGCTGAGCGCGCTGATGCTGTTCGTCGCCAGATCCAGCGCATACGGCAGGTACTGGCCATTGTCATAGACATTGAAGAAGATCTGGCCAGCGATGCCAGACGATGGCAACACCGTCATGCCGGACACGCCGACGCCGGGTGCGACCGTGCCAGAAATTGTCGGTGTGGCGACCAGGCATTGCTGCGCAGCCTCTCGTTGTTTGGCCTCGAGTTTTGCACTGGAGGCCACGCGCACTGCATCGGCGTACTTTTCCGCTGCCGGGCACCATTCTTGAAGCTCGGCGTATGAGTCGCCGGCGTTGATATACGCGCCAAACAGTTGCTGCGCGACATCGCGATACCCCTGCGGCAGTTGCGACAGCAAAAAGATGGCGCGATCCCAGTCCGCGCCCAGATACTGCAGAGCGGTTTGATAACTTGTGGCGCGTTTTTGCTCGGTCACCAAGCTGGTCGGCAGCTCACGGATGGCGGCGGCCTGATCGAGGTCGAACAAGCCGGGCTCGATCGCAGCGTTGTCACCGCGCAGGCGGGCCGTGCCGCGCGCAACCAGCGCGTCCCAGCGCAAGTTGGCGACGCGTTGCTTTTCAAACAGCGGGTCGATTGCAGTCAGCTGTTCGGTGAGTGAGAGGACGGTGTCCCAGTCTTCGCGTTCAGTGGCTGCGCGCGCGCGGGTCAAGAGCGCGCCGCGATCCGTCACGACCGGGGTGGGGGTATTCACCGTGGGTTTTGGCTCCGGCGTCTGCGCGACGACGGCTGTCGCCATCAGATCGCGCGCGCCGATGTTGCCGGGCTGGTAGCGGAGCACTTCCTCAAAGCTGGCCTGGGCCAGCGCATATTTCTGCTCTCGGAGCTGGACGTTGCCGGATTCAAAGCGCTGCATGATGATGGCGCCGACCGTGGCCGTACGTTTTGCGTTGAGTTCGCGTCCGCCAGACTGCACGCCCAGATAGGCCGAGCCCGCCACCATGCCGGCCATCGCGCATGCGAAAAGTAAAAAGGTGAAGAAGGGCAGCAGGCGAGCACGCCTGCTTTTGGCGCGGGTTTTGCTTGCAACGCGGTCCCGAATGGGGGTGTCAGCCATGTTTGGGGTAAGCCTCGAATTATAGGCAGGCGACCTGATCGTCTCCTGTTTGTGTTGAAACGACTTGCCCACGCGCAGCCCACTTGCCATCTCCGGCGAGATGTTGCACAATAGAGTTATGTCTCCAGAAGTGCCACTCAACCCAATCATTTACCCGATTGTCATCAGCGTTAGCGTATTTGTCGTGGCATTGCTGTTACTGTCGATTTCGATGTCATCCATCGCGCTGGCTGTGCGCAAACGACGTAAAGTGGCGATGAATTCGTGGAAATCGCAGGGGCTGACATTTGTGATCACGCCGGCGCAGGCAAATTTTCTGAACGAGCCGCGCGCATTTGGCGTCGGCAATAACGGCACCCTGGCGCTGACCGAAACATCGCTGCGGTTTGCGCAGGTTATGCCCGAGCGCGAGATTGTGATCCCGCTAAACGAGATTGCCAGCGTGCACGTGGTGGCGAAGTTCAACGGGCGCTGGGGCGGCGGTCCCTTTTTGGTCATCAAACGCAAAATCGGCGATCTGACGGTTTTCAGCTGAGCAACCCGCGCAAATGGGCAGAAGTGCTCGACGAAGTGCGAATGGGTGAATCGCGGCTTGCTACGCCGAACGAGCTGGTGGCCGCGTAACAGCGCGGCGTACCCCATTGCCCCGCGTCAGATCGCGCAGGACCGGCAGTGCGAAGATCCCCATCGCCACAAACACGATCAACCCGATCAACGGGCCGCCCCAAAACAGCGTGTTGGCCATGCCTTCGCCCATCCACGTGATCACATAGACCCATTCGGGTAGGGCATGCCTGGACTCAGGGCGTCGAAATGCGCGCCGGCCAGCGACTCGCGTCGGTGGCCGCGATCGATGCGCGACCAGGCCAGAAAAATCAACGCCGCCGTCACAAACCAGCCAAGAAAGTTGCTGAGCGGGATGCCAAAGTAGGCCCCGCCATCGTGCCAGACCCAGCCGCCATCCGCGACCCAGCGCGGGTCCAGGCTCAGGTCCCAGGCGGTCATCGCCAGCGCGCCAATGACGATGCGTGCCGGCACAAACCAGCCCGAGCGCACCTTGCGCAGCAGCCGGCCGGCCACGCGCCAGCTCGGATAGAGCATCATGAACCAGGCGATCGGGATGATGACCGGCACCGTGCCGAATGCCTTGAAGCCCAGCAGGTCGGTGTAGTGGTAGTTGCCGAACAGAAATCCGTAGCGGCTGCCAAGGTGCTCAAACAGCAGGGCGATGGCGAACCCGCTGCCAAGCAGCGCCAGCGCATGTTCCGCCCGCGTGCTCAACTGCGCTAGACAGCACGCATGAAAACCAGCTCAGGCAGGTGATCGCTGTCGCAATCCACGTCAGCGTGTTCTCGCCCGCGAGACGCACCAGGCAATAGGTTGGCAGCGACAGGATATAGAGTGCCAGCAGCAGGCTGCTGGTCCGTGGTTTGTTTGCCCCATTTGCGAAACGCGCGCCACGGTGGCGATGCGCTCAACCATCGCCCATCTTCCGCACTTTAAAATAGATGCCGGGCAAGCGCTGCACCTTTTCGCCATTTGTCAGATGCGCGCGACGATTAAACACATCAAAGTCGTTCAGGTGAATCTTGCCGAGAATGCCGCGATATAGCATTGCCGCCGCGGCCACGGCCAGCCGGCCGTCGCGTTTGAGATACGCCGTGCCCGGGATGCTGCTGTCGTATAAGGCGTCGGCGCGGTCCATTTCAAACCGAATCAGCGCTTTAAAACGCGGATCGACCACGCGCAGACGCAGATCGTCGTCGCTGTAGTTGAAGCGGGCCAGGTCTTCCTGTGGCAGATAAATGCGGCCGCGGCTCAAATCTTCACCCACATCGCGCAAGATATTCGTGAGCTGCAGCGCGATGCCGAGATCAATCGCCTTTTGCTCAGCGAGCCCGCGCTGTTCTTCTTTGTTGACGCCGATGATATGCGTTGATACAAGGCCAACCGTGCTCGCCACGCAGTAGCAATACTGCCGCAGCGCCGCCCATGTTTGATAGCGCGTCACGGTCAGATCCATTTCGCAGCCATCGATGAGTTCCTCGATAAATTGCTGCGGTACCTGATATTTGTCACGCGTAGTGGCCCAGGCGAGCAGGACGGGGTCTGTTTGACACGCCGGTCCGCGGCGCGCGGCCTGACGCCAGGCTTCCAGTGTCTCAGGGCTGCGATTGACCGCGATATCGACCATGTCGTCGGTCGTGCGGCAAAACGCATAAAACGCGCGAATTGCGCGGCGCTTTTCAGCCGGTAAAAACATCGTGCTGAAGTAAAACGACTTTGAATGATTTCGCGTTATGTCATCGCACAAATCAAACGCACGCTCGAGAGTCAGCGTCTGATTAAAAGCCGCTAAATCGTGCCGGAACCGGTTCTGGGTCGAGGCCATAACAATAGTTTACCCTTAATTATGTAAAAACAACACATCACTTACGTCAAAATTCCCAGTTTTTATGCGAAGCTGGCTCGCCGGTTTTTTTATGTCACAATCTTAAAATCCTCCGCGATCAGCCGCGCCGTCATCTTGGCTGACATCATGACCGATGGCGTGCCACCGCCGGGCTGATAGTTTGCGCCGACCAAATACAGCCGCTTTATGTCTTCGCTGCGGTTGTGCGGCCGGAAAAAGGCCGACTGCGCCAGCACCGGCTCCACGCCAAACGCATTGCCGACATGGCTTAGCAGGGCGCTCTCAAAATACCTCGGGTCGACAAAACTCTTGTGCACCAGGCGCGCGCGCAACCCCGGCAGATAGCCGCGTTCATCGAGCAGGGTCAACACGCGATCCACCAGCCGGTCGCCTTCAACACCCCAGTCGATCCCGCTGGCGTTATGCGGCACTGGGATCAGCGTATACGCCGCATGATGGCCGGGTGGGGCCAGGCTTGGGTCGGTCAACGTTGGAATGTGCAGATACTGCGAAAAGTCCGGGCTGAGCCGTTTGTTGTCGAAGATGTCCGTGAGCAAGCCTTCGTACCGCGGGCCAAGAATGATGTTGTGATGGCGCAGATTTTTTGACTCGTTGCCATCCGCCATAAATCCAAAATAAATTACGACCAGCGACATCGACTGTTTTGCCAGCTTGACCCGAAAGTCGCTGTTGATGCGGCGATGCTTGCGGTCGATCAACTGCGCATAGGTGCGCACATAGTCGCCATTTGACGCCACCAAATCGGCCTGCAGCTCGCTGCCGTCGCGCAGGGTGATGCCGGTGGCCTGCCGATTTTCGTCGACGTTTATTTTCGTGACTTCGGCATTGCAGCGCAGCGTTCCGCCCATTTCTTCAAACTTTTTGATCAGCGCGAGCACCAACGCGCCGGTGCCACCCATCGCAAAGTGCACGCCCCAGGTCTTTTCGACGAAGTGGATCATCGCGTAGATCGCTGGCACTTTGAGCGGGTTGCCGCCGATCAGCAGCGGTTCAAAGCTAAACACCTGCCGCAGCTTGTCGCTTTTGAAATACTTGCTGGTGAACGAGAAAAGCGAGCGCACCGCGTCCAGTTTGAACAGATCCGGCACCACGCGCAGCATCGCGCCGACATCACCAAAGTGCGTGTAGCCGATTTCGAGAAACCCGCGCTTGAAAATGGCCTCGGCAGCAGCGTGAAAACGATCGTAGCCCTCCAGGTCTTCTGGCGCCAGCTTCTGGATTTGCGCGCGGGTGTTGTCGCGGTCGCCGTCGTAGTCGAAAAAGGCGCCATCGTCAAAATAGATCCTGTAGAACGGCAGGATCGGCACGATGTCGATGTAACGGCTGGTGGCCGGTCCGCCGGAGATGCCGCGGGTCACGCGTGTGGCGCTCAGCGTATGCGCGGGGAAATCCGGGTCGCTCAACGCTGAATGATCAGGCTCAAGCGCAAACAACTCCTCGATGAAGTGCGGCACAGTTAGCACGGTCGGACCCATGTCGAACGTGAACCCTTGCACCCGCCGAACATACGCCCGCCCGCCTGGCGCATCCAATTTTTCGACAATCGTTGTCTCAAATCCGAGGCTTTGCAGGCGGATCCCCAGCGCAATTCCGCCAAACCCTGAACCGATTACGACCGCCTTTTTGCGATCCTTCACACGACACCTCACCTTTCCAATCAATAAAACAACACAGCGTTACATTTGCTCAAATACAAGCCAAGTGAGTTAGTAAAGGCTTCTGCGGGAAATCGTGGCTCCGCTTTGCGGATGCGGTGATTTCCGGTCACACCGTTTGCAACTGACTTGTGCTCAAGGATTGTAATGCAGCGGGCAGTGAACCAGATTTTCCGGTACCTGGGTGGTATCGGCAGAGGTTGGCAGCCGCAGGTCAGCCGGCGGGAAAAACGCGCCTTTCTGCGCTTTCTTGAATATGAGAGACGCTATAATGTCTCTCACATTTTGAAGGAGTGATGAACGAACCCCATGCTTTTTTCTCGCAAAAATATACGTGTTGCAGTCCTTGGCTGTCACTTGCAGTGAGCACTCTGGCCCTGGCGATCACTGTCGATGCCCAGACGCCGCCACCCAAGTCGACGCCCGTCGCCACCAAGACGCGCACGCCAGCCAAGTCGACGCCCGTCACCGCCAGGACGCGAGTGCCCGCCAGGAGGAAGACACCGGTCGTGGTCGACACCACGTTTCAACGCGGCATCAACCTGATGACCAACCCGAGCCACGAGGGCCCGGGCGTGTTCTTTCAGGGGCGTGGCGAGCTGTTTGTGTCGTGGGATTGGGTCCCATTTTGGGCCGAACCGCCGGCCGGTTACGATCAGCGCGACCAGCGCTGGCGCACGCCGGAATTCCGCATGGCTGACAGCTATTTGCCGGAATTCAAAGAGCGCGCCAAGAGCGGCCGCCTTTCAAATCACGGGTTCAACTACTTTGCAGCCAACCCGACCGCCGGGTTTATGCAGTATGTGAAGAACCTCCGACCGGGCGCCCCGGTGCGCTTCACGACCTGGCTGCAACTCTGGACCAGCAACGTGCCAAACCTGGTTCCGCCCAAATCGGTGGATCCGGGTAACCTGGAAGCCCGGGTCTGCATCGATCAGGACGGCGGCCCGCGCGACCACACCGATCCGAATCTGGTCTGCTCGGAATGGTCCAAGAAGTATGACGACTGGCATCAGCTTTCGGTTGATGGCGTCGCCAAAGGCCCGGTTGTCAACGCGTTTCTCTGGACACGCTCGTCCGAGTTCGTCGAGCACAACGACTACTACATGGATGACAGCTGCTTCGAAGTTGTCACCGGCCCGACCGACAAGGGCATTTGCCAGGGCGCAAGCTTCGTGCAAACCGGCCCCGGCGTGATCGAGTGGTACAAAGCCAACGGCCGCTAAGTCAGCGCTGAGCGCTTCGTGAAAGACACAGCCTGGGTAATACTTTTTACCCAGGCTGTTTTAATTTTTCCAGGATTTTGTTTTGCGAATTGCATGTTCTCATCGCAGCGTATGGCACGCGTCGGTTGACATTACGATGTCCCCAACTAGAATCCTCGTAGACATGGTGATAGGAAAAGAGCTGTTGCGATTGCCACAGAAATGTGAGCGTTTTACTTGTGCGTGAAAGGCACCTCGTTATCGACGAGTGTGCCTTTTTTATTGCCGGCTACGCATTTGCCGCTAAGCGCTTGTTCGTAATGTGTTTGGGCGAACGCGCCGAACGCCTTATGCACGGCACCTGGTGGCCACCGCGTAGTCATTTTGGATCGTCACGACGGAGGAACTGCAAATGATGGACTCAAGTGTGATTGGCAAGATCGAAAAGGCGCAGCGCTACTCGCTAGAAAAAGACCGATTTGAATTTCTGACATTCTCAATCGTTGTTCAAGGTGACAACGGCGAATATCTGGTGACATACGACCACGGCCAATGGCATTGCAACTCCGAATACTTCAGCAAACACGGTTTTGACAGCCACACCATGGCGGTCGAAAAACTGCTCGAGGGCATGCTGACGCAGCCCGCCCCCGCGATGCGATAAGGTTTGTTTGCCACAGAGTGCACGGAGATAAAAACTCCGCGCACTCTGTGGCCTCTGTGGCTAAATGCCCTCTCAGCCTTTGCGGCTAACATCACATCAGTGAGTCTGAATCTCAAAGTTGACCGCAATCGGAAGGGTTTTGCCCGCCGGCAAAAACGCGGCGGGAATGGCGGCGGCTGGTTTGCATTGCTGGTGCTGTTGGTCGCACTGGGTGGCAGCGGCTACCTGTTGTTGCAGATGCGGCTGGGCAACAACCCGGATGTTTTTTCGGCCGCCGAGGCCACAACGCTCCCAAGGTTAACCGTCACGCCAACGCGCTCGTTCGACGATTTTGTCAAACAGGCTGAAACGGCGGAGCTTGCCGGCAATTACCGCAAGGCGGTCGAACTCTACGATCAGGCCAGCCGCCGCAAACCCAACGATGCCGATCTGCACAGCCGCATTGCGCGCCTGCTCGTGTTCATGAACGACCCGGCCAAGGGTGAACAACGCGCGCGCAAAGCGCTTTCGATCAATGTCAATCACGCGCCATCGCGCGCGGTGTTGTGCATGGCGGTTGAATGGCAGGGGCGCCTCGACGAGGCGCAGGCCGAGTGCGACACCGCCATCAAGGCCGATCCCAAACTCCTGATCGCGCACGCCTACCTGGCTGAGACGCTGGCGGACAAAGAAGACAAAGATGGCGCGCTCAAAGCCGTGCAGATCGCGCTTGACATCGACCCGCGCAGCACCGATGCCCTGCGCAACATGGGGTATCTCTATTACGTGTTTGGCCAGTACGAAACCGCCATGAGCTGGTATGACCGCGCGCTCGAGGTCAACCCGAACCTGCCGGTTGTGCTGGTCGGGCAGGCCAAGATCAGAAATCTTTGGGCAAACAGCTCGGTTGACCCGGTCACGGTCAAGATCAACGGCAATGCTGCAGTCTATGCGCTGACTCGCACGCTTGAACTCGACGACAAAAACGTGGAGGCCCATGAGCGGCTGGGCGAGGCCTATCGCATTCTGGGCGAGTTCGACAAAGCGCCGCTCGCGTTCGACAAAGCCATCAAGCTCGATCCGAAGCGCGTCAGCATTTATACGCGGCGCGGTGTATTGCGCTTTCAGCGCTATGACTTTTTGAATGCGATTACCGATTACACAACGGCGATCGCGCTGAGCAAAGAGAACAACAAAAACATCAGCGCGATCGATTACACCTATCTCGGCTACGCCCAGCAATGGGCAAATCGCTGCGGTGATGCGCGCCAGACCCTGCAGGATGCGCAACGCTTGTATCCTGATAACGGCTCACTGCCGGGTGTCGCTGCTGAGATCGAGCGGCGTTGCGCTAGTAAATAGCATTAAAGAGATGGAGCCCACCTTCAAGGTGTTTAAAGAGATGGAGTCCACCTCGAAGGTGGACTCCATCTCTTTAAACCATCTCTTTTAACGCCACCGGCTGTCGTGTCGCTGCGCTGCGCAACAGGGCTTGCACCGTGCGCACCGTGTCGCGCGATTCGCTGAGCGGGATGCGCGTCGGTGTGCCCGAAAACACCGCGTCTTCCAGATCGTTGACCTCATACAGGGCCAGCGGCTCGCTGCAATCGGTCGTGATCGGCTCGAGCGCATCGCTGGCTTTGCCAAGCAAAATCGCGTCGGCGGCCGTGGGTTTGAATGGTTTTGGCAGCCGGATCAGCGCGTCGCTGCCCACGATCTCGACGTCCGCGCGAAATGGCGCGCGGAAGCCGCAATCAAACTGGGCCAGCGCGCCTGCGGCGTAGCGCAGGGTGCCTGCAAACGTCTCGTCCACGCCGGTCGAACCCATGATCGCCGCGCCGTGCACTTCAACCGGTGCGCCGCCCATCAGATAGTTCATGTAGCTGATTTGATAGCAGCCAACATCCCAGACGCTGCCACCGCCGAGCTCCGGTTTGAGCCGGATGTGGTGCGCTGGCGCGATTTGAAACGTAAAGCTGCTGCGCAACAGGCGCACGTCGCCGATCGCGCCGCTGTCAATCAGTGCCTTTGCCTTGAGCGTTTGCGGGTGATGGCGATACATAAACGCTTCGGCCAGCACCGTTTTGTTTGCGCGCGCGGCGGCGGTCATCGCGTCGACTTCCTCCACGGTTAGCGCGATCGGCTTTTCACACAAGACGTGTTTGCCGGCGTTGGCGGCCTTAATGGCCCACTCGGCGTGCATGTTGTTCGGCAACGACAAATACACCACATCGATATCCGGCGATGCCAGCAGCGCTTCATAGCTGCCAAACGCCTGCGCAATCTGCCACTCTGCCGCATAGGCCCGCGCTTTTTCCAGATCGCGGCTGGCCACGGCGACGACCTGGCTGCGCGTCGAGGCGCGGATGGCCGGAATCAGTGTGCGGTTGATCCGCGCGGTGCTGAGCAAACCCCAGCGCAACGGTTTATCGGTGGACATGCCGCCATTCTAACGAGCACGGAAAGATGCAGCGGGGGAGGAGGCCTCAGGCTCTGGCTTCGAGCGATGTCACCCCGCATGAGCACTCAAACAGCAGCGGCGCTTTGGCGCGGGTGGGCATGCTGCCGCAAACCGGGCATACCAGCGCCTCCGCAAGCGCAAAGACCGCGCCGCCCAGCGCGCGCACGTCGTCGTCAGATACATTGGCGCCCTGCGGGTTGTAATGCGCGCCAACCTGGTTGCGCACATAGGCATAGCTGTCGACGGTGTTGATCAGCGGCTCAAGCGGCACGGTCTGGCCATTGCGGCGAATTGTCAGCTCGCGTTTGAGTTTGCTGTCGATGCTGCGCGCCAGTTCCACCAGCGAATACGTATTGTCGGCCTTGCGCGGCAGCTTGCAGTGATACATCTCAGTCAGCCGGTCGAGCAGGCCCTCGGCCAGCACACCGGCTTTCGACGCCACGATCTGGCGCTCAAACGGCTCGTGGTCGAGCCACTCGCGCAGCTCGGCGTTGCTAAAGGTGTCTTTGCTCGTCCGCACACCGCGTTCGAGCGACCAGCGGTGCAGCTGGATCAGCTGGATGCGGTTGCCCGGCGCCTGATGGAAGCGATACTTGTCGCGCCAGGCTCGAAAGTGCGTGGTGATGATGACCTGGTTGAAATTGCCGGCTTCTTCGTGCATCAGGTCGATCACGCGGCCGAGATGCGCGTCGTCGATCGAGGTCAGCACGTCGTCGAGCACGATGATGCTGTCCTGCCCGCTGTGCCGGGCCAGCGCCAGATACACGCACAACCCGAGCGTGTCCAGATGCGCCTCGCTGTAATACGAGGCTGGCGGGCAGATCTTTTCGGTGCCAAAGCGCGCGTCGAGCTCAAGTGAACCGACGCTGCCCGGTTTGAGATACACGCGCACCGCGCCAAGATCCTCGTTGGGGTGGATGCGCGCATACAGCGCGTCAACGGTGCTGCTGATCTCGCTGAGCACGGTGTCGACATGCGCCTTGCGCTCGCCTTCGACAATCGTCAGCATCTTTTCCAGCTTGCTCAGCCGCAGCGTGTTTGCGATGATTGGCTGCTCATAGCGTTCGATCGTTTGCACATGCGACCGCAGCGCATTGCGCTGACCAAGCGTGTTCTGGATCGCCTTGAACTGTGTGTTCAAAGCGGTCAGTGCTTCCGGCGCGAGCAGGGCGGTGCTCAACGCGGGTGTGGCGGCGTTCTCGGCGGCGCGCAGCCCGGCCACGGCGGTAGCCAGTTCGCGCTGCGCGGCATCGGCGGATTCCTGCAGTCGCAGCAGCGCGTTCATTTCAGCGAGCTGCGCGGCGACATGCTGCTGCAGATGCGCGCGGTCGCTGGCCTGGCCGCACAACGGGCAGTGCGCGCCCGGGTCGCTTGCCTTGAGAAAGGCATCGGCTTCGCGCAGCACCTTTAGCAGCGCAGCATTGCGCCCGTGCGACTGCTGTTGCGCTTCGGCCAGCGCGCTGTTGGCCTGCTCGGCCCGGCGCGCGACCTCGCGCTGCTGCGCATTGGCGGCTTCGACGCGTTGCGCGACATCGCGCGCCTGGGCGGCTGCGCTGATGCGGCTTTGAATATCGGCGCCGCGCGCCTGCAGCGCCGCGCTGTCCTCCGCAAGCATGTCGTGCGCCCAGCCCAACGGGTCGCTGCCGGGCGCGCCTTCGAGTTCCCACAGCTGCTGCAGGCTGCTGTCGGCGTGCTCTTTGGCGCGCCCGGCCTCTTCAAGCTCGCGTTTGGTGGTGTTGACCGCATCGCGCAAGGTCTTCTCGCTCTTTTCGATGCCGGGCGCGGCGATGAAACTTTTGAGCGCCTCGTATTTGTCTTTTGGCGCGGCTTCGACCACGCGTGAAATATCGACGCGCCGCAAAATGTGCGCCACGGGTTTTTGCTCCGGGCCAAGCACCGAGGGTTTGGTGCCTTTGAGCTTGCCCTGCCACTCGTCGCCGCCATAGCGCAGCTGCACATCAAGCTGCGCGGCGCTGGCGCCAAGCGCCACAACCGCTTCCGACGCCTTCATCGACGCGCTTTTATCCTGCAGCGAGCCAAACCGGTTGTTGCAGATAAAGTCGATGGCGTCGCAGATGGTGCTTTTGCCCGAGCCGTTTTCGCCAAAAATCAGCGTGATGGGCGCAGTGGCGTCGAACTTAATTTCCAACGGCGTGGATGCGCCGCGAAAGCCGCGCAGGGTGAGGGTTTCGATTCGGCGTGGCATAGATTAGTGTGCAGCGCGCCCATCGTTGTAGTCCGCGAGGGCGAGCCAGTCCGCGGTCTTCATTTCGCCCTGCGCGATTTTTTGCGTCAGCGCGCGCGCCTGAGACTCGGTCAGCAGCTTGCTTTGCAGCAGCGTCTCGATCAGCCGTTCGGCGATGCGTTCGTCGGTCGTCTGTGGCATGGGTCAAGTATAGAGGAAGTTCGCACATTTGTTCTGAGAAGAAGGTGCTTAAGGTGTGCGTTACGCTGCCACCACCTTAAGCACTTTAAGCACAGGCACCTTAAGCACCTTCTTCCCCGTATACTTCCACCATGATTCGTTTTGAACATATCGCCTTTAACGTTCCGGATGTGCACGCAGTTGCGAAGTGGGACTGCGACACGCTGGGGTTTGTCGTGATGCGCCAGCAGGATGTGCCGCCGCATATGACCTTTATCGCGGATGCGGATAAGAACATGATGTTTGAGTTCTATTCAAACGCCGCAGTGCCAAGCTACGATGGCAAAGACGTCCCGGATTTCACTGCCCACGTGGCATTTCATGTTGACGACATGGACGCGGTTCGCGCCAAGCTGATTGCTGCCGGCGCAACACCGAGCGGCGACGTCACGACCACGCCGGCCGGCGACAAGCTGGCATTTTTGCGCGATCCGTTTAACGTGGTCACGCTGCAGCTTGTGCAGCGCACTGTGCGGATGCTTTAACGGCGCAGGCTTGTCCGGTAATTTCTAAATTAGTTTTGCGAAGTAAATGGCCCCGTCGCAGCACGGGGCCGTTTACTTCGACACTGCTGGCCCTGTCGATGGCCAGCGATGTGAGACAGCGACAATGAAAGAAAAAGAACTGCTTGCCGATCTTAAAAACAGATTGGTAGAAATAGATGACCTCAGCCGTGCCTCGGCTGTGTTGAGCTGGGACCAAGCCACATACATGCCGCAGGGCGGGGCGGCTGCCCGCGCCCGGCAAATGTCCACCCTGAGCAAGATTGGCCACAGCAAGGCAACCGATATCGAACTCGGCCGCACGCTTGATGCGTTGCAGGCGTGGTCTGAAAAACTATCCCCGGACAACGACGATGGCGCGCTGGTGCGCCTCGCCCGCCGGAACTATGACCGCAGCACAAAGGTGCCCGGGGCGCTGATTGGCGCGATGTCCGAGCATTTTGCCGGAATGTATGACCTGTGGTCGCAAGCGCGCCCGGCCAACGATTTTTCAAAAGTCCGCGACGGACTGGCAAAGACCATCGATCTTTCGCGTCAGCTGGCTGAATGCTTTGCACCGTATGAGCACATCATGGACCCGCTGATCGATTTCAGCGATTTCGGCATGAAAGTCAGCAGCGTCAGCAAGATCTTCGCGGATCTGCGCACGCAGCTGGTGCCGCTTGTCAACGCCGTGACGTCGAAACCGATGACGGATGACAGCGTGCTGCGGCAGATATACACCGAGCGGCGGCAGTGGGATTTTGGCATGGGGGTGATCAAGCGCCTGGGCTACGATCTTGAGCGCGGCCGGCAGGACAAGACACTGCATCCGTTTTGCACCACGTTTTCGATCGGCGATGTGCGCATCACCACGCGTTTTCAGGAGAACGATTTCGGCGACGGGTTCTTTAGCACGGTGCACGAAGCCGGCCACGCCATGTATGAACAGGGCGTTGACGTGAAATACGAAGGCCTGCCGATCGCCGATGGCGCCAGCTCCGGTGTGCATGAAAGCCAGTCGCGTCTGTGGGAGAACATCGTCGGCCGCAGCCGCAACTTCTGGGAGTATTACTATCCGAAACTGCAGCGCAAATTTGGAAAGCAGCTCGGCAATGTGCCGCTCGACACGTTCTACAAAGCCATCAACAAGGTCAGCCGCTCGCTGATTCGGGTCGACGCGGATGAATTGACCTACAACCTGCATGTCATCATCCGCTTTGACATTGAGCAGCAGTTGCTCGAGGGCACGCTCAAGATCGATGATTTGCCAGAGGTCTGGCGCGCGCGCTACAAGAGCGACATCGGCGTGGCGTCGAGCGACGACAAAGATGGGTGCATGCAAGATGTGCATTGGTTTGCCGGCCCGGTCGGCGGCGTTTTTCAGGGCTACACGCTGGGCAACATCCTCAGCGCGCAATTCTTTAACGCCGCAGTGGCCGCGCATCCGGACATCCCAGCCCAGATTCGCGATGGACGTTTTTCGTCGCTGCACAAATGGCTGCGCGGCAACATCTACAAACACGGCAGCAAGTACACGCCGCCGGAGCTCATCAAACGTGTTACTGGCGGTGAGCTCGATAGCACCGCGTATGTCGCGTATCTCAAAAATAAATACGAGCCGCTGTATGGCATTGGGTAGAAGAAGGTGCTTAAAGTGCTTAACGTATCGAACGCCGACACGTTAAGCACCTCAAGCACTTTAGGCCCTCTCCTAGGGGTGGCGCACCTGGCTGAATTCGGTTTGTGCTTCAAACTCAAAGGCTTTTTCAACATCTGCATACAGCGTTGGCTGGTTTTCTTTCAGCGCAAACACGTAGTCGCCGCCTCGTTCGATCACCAGCCGCGCATTCTGAGCTTGACAGTTGGCCGCATCGACTGTGACGATACAGCCTTTCAGCATGAGTACTTTGAGCAACTCCGGCACAGTCGCAATTTCATTGGTGCCTTCTGGCACGTGTTTTTGTCCGATCACGAGTCCTGCGCTCGACGCCCATGCGCTGATCATCTCCGCTGACAGCGTTCCCGTCTTTCCATCTTTAGATCCACGCAATCGTTTGCCATCTATCGCTACCACTTCACCGAGCTTGAGTTTGGCGATATCGCGTATCCAGTTCAAAAAGCAGCTTTGAAACTGCCCTGGATCAAGCAACGACAGCACTCTGCCGAATGTGTCATGTGAAGGAATCCCGTTCGGCAATTCCAGAAACGTGCGAAACCAAGCTTAAGCACCTTCTTCCCATACCTTGACAAACGCTCATATACCCGTAAACTAACGCCATTCGAAAGCCATGACGCTCTCGTGACAACCGCCAAGAAGGCGCAAGTCACGAGGGCTTTTTTGTTTTTCGAACACGGCTGTGCCCAACACGGCCATCGCGTTGCCATGCTCGCAATGCACCCGATACTCCCCAAGACGGGCGCGGGGTTTTGTTTTTGCCACGGATACGTTTTTGTATCGTGGTCCTATCTTTCGACCTTGTCGTCGGTTTTCCAAGAGGAGCGAATTTTTCGTCATGCACAAACGCAATTTTTTCGATTTGCATTAAGAACAACGGGGACAGTGCTATCACTAGGCGTTTTTTTTGCGGTGGCTTCGAAGGTATTTGGCCAGGGCATCAGCCGCCGAAAATTGAGGATGTAAAGCCGATCGCTGACGAGACCAAAACGGCGCTCAACATCATGTGGATGCTGTGTCGCTGGCTTCCTGGTCTTCTTCATGCAGGCCGGTTTCGCGTTGGTTGAAGTCGGCTTTACCCGCGCCAAGAACGCCGCGCACACCATGGCCATGAACATGATGGTGTTCGCCATCGGCGCATTCGGCTACTGGCTCACCGGCTTTGCCTTTCAGTTTGGCGGCGTGAACCACGCCTGGGCCGAAGTCGCCACAGCCGGCGCGGTGGCCGGCGCCTGGGCGCATTCACCCGTGACGCTGGGCGATTGGACCGGGTTGCTGGCCTCGCCGTTGCTCGCCTTTGGCAAGGCCGGCTTGCTGGGCGGCAGCGGCTTTATGCTGATGGGCGTCGGTTTGAACACCGGCATTCTGTCGTTTCTTTATCTTCCAGATGGTGTTTATGGACACCGCCGCCACGATTCCGACCGGCTCGATGGCCGAGCGCATCAAGTGGAGCGGCTTTGTGCTGATGGCGCCTGTGGGTCAGCATGTTCATTTATCCGCTGGTCGGCAACTGGGTCTGGGGCGGCGGCTGGCTGCAGAACCTCGGCCGCATCGCTGGGTTGGGCAACGGCGCGGTTGACTTCGCCGGCTCCGGCGTGGTGCACATGATCGGCGGCGTGGTCGGCCTGGTCGGCGCGATCGTGATCGGCCCGCGCATCGGCCGCTTTAACAAAGACGGCAGCGCCAATGTCATTCCGGCGCACAACCTGCCATTCGGCATTCTGGGCACCATCATTTCTGTTCTTTGGCTGGTTTGGCTTCAACCCCGGCTCGTCGCTCGGCATTCACCGGCGTCTTCGGCCAGTTGGCTGCCAATGCCGCGGCCAACACGCTGGTCGCCGGCGCGGTCGGCGGGTGCATGTCGCATGTGCTATATGTGGTTTATCCACCCCGGCAAGAAGCCCGATCCCGCCATGTCGGTCAACGGCATGCTGGCCGGTCTGGTCGCCATCACCGCGCCCTGCGCGTTTGTCAATAGCGATCGATGCGGCGATCATCGGCGCGGTCGCCGGTGTGCTGGTGTGCCTGGCCACGGTCTGGCTGGAGAAGGCCAAGATCGATGACCCCGTCGGCGCGGTGCCGGTTCACTTTGTAAACGGCATGTGGGGCGTGTTGTCGGTCGGGTCTGTTTGCCAACGGACTTGCCGATCACCGCGGGCTGGAACGGCATGCAGAGCGCGGTGACCGGCTTGTTCTACGGCGGCGGCGTGAGTCAGCTGCTTGCGCAGGTCGCCGAAGCCGGCTCCAGTTGCGGTTGCCGGCGGGCGCTTTGTCGTATCGTCTTCTTGCAAGATCTGCGATGCGCTCAAGCTGTTGCGCGTGCCGGCAGATGTCGAAGTGCGCGGCCTGGACATCCCGGAGATGGGTGTGCACGGCTACTTCGGCGACGAGAGCTATGTTCCCGGCACGCCAAGCCCGGCCAAGATGCCTGTCAACGTCGGGTTTACGCCGGCGTCGCGTTAGCGGTTCACCGCAGGGGGGATAGCCGCAGGCAATGCCTGCGGTCATCGCGTATCAGAAAAGTCGGTCCCACAATAAAAAAGAGCGGGCAATTTGCCCGCTCTTTTTTATTGCCACTCGTGTGCGCGATTCACCAGCTCACTCGCGTGCGCGCTCAGCCAGTCGTCGAGCTGCACCAGCTGTGCAGCCAGTGCTCGACATCGCTATACGGTGTGAGGTTGGCGATAAAGCGGCCGCACAGATGCATCAGAACGCTGGCATTGCGCAGCAGGATCAGCATCGGCAGTGCTGCGATTCGTCTTTCGAGAGTTTTTGGGCTGAGGTGTAGCCGGCCCCGAGCGCCTGAAAGCGCTGCCACAGCTCGCCGGGTTTTCCGAGCACATCGAACAGCCAGGTGTCGAGCGCGCTAGCCAGGTCCATCGCGCGTGGGTTGAGCGCGCAGTTCTCAAAATCGATCAGCGCCACAACCCGGTCGCCCGCGACCATGACATTGCCCGGGATCATATCGCCATGTGTGAGTTGCTCGCCCAGCTTCTTCCAGCGCGTCTGCGACTCCGCGATGACCCGTTCAAGAATCGCGTTGACCCGCGCGCGCAGGCCTGCATCGATCCCGCCGGCGAGTTCATCCACATCGTCCAGCGCGAGCAGTGGTTCACTGACGAGCGGGTGCACGCGCTCAAGCTCGACGTAGGGCGGCGGCAGGCGCAGCCCGCGCACATCGACCTTCTTCATGGCCTGCCCAAGCTGCGCGATGGCCGCGCCAACCGCCCGACATTGAGCCAGATTGGCGATATCCGGGTTTGTGCCCGCGATAAAGGGCAGCAACACCAGCAAGATCAGCCCGTCCGGGCCAGGCACCGTGGCGCAAATCTCGCCGCGCTTTGTAAAGACTGGCGCCGGCACGCTAAACGGCAGTTTTTGCCGCTGCAATTGCAGCAGCACCGACAGCTCGTGCTCGATCATGCGCGGATTGTTGTGGTTGCCATACTGGCGCAGCACAAACGACGGCACGCCACCGACATCCACGCGAAAGAGATGATTGTTGTACCCGCCGCGCGCCAAAGGTTGGACAGCAGTGTTGGCAGGAAGGTCCCAAATCGACGCCAGGTTGAACACGAGCGGGCATTGTACGACGGCGGACAGATGGCCGTGTAGGGGGGTGCATTTTTCTAAAGGGGAACGTCACGGCGAAGCCAATGCTTAGGCCTGCCGGGTCCGCAGGCCGTAAACGGCCATGCTCAGATACGAAGCCCAGGGCTGATGGCAACAACTTGCGCGCGTGGCGGCCGTATTAGTCGGCAGTCACACAACGACGCCAATCCTGTGAGCGCTGGCAGTCAGCCCAGGGCTTCGTATCTGAGCATGGCCGTTTACGGCCTGCGGACCCGGCAGGCGCGCACTGGGGCTGGGGCCACGCCAATTGCCGCTCCCCTTTAGAAAAATGCAGCCGTGTAGGGGCAATGCTTTGCCCCTACACGGCCATCAGATGTGCCTCTGCAGGAAAGCCGTCATCTGTTGAAGTGCTTTGTCCACTGTCAGATCATTAGGTACATAGATAAATGCATGGCCCCAATTTGGATTGCTGACAAGCTCATGCACAACGCCATGGCGATTGAGTTCTCGTTGCATGAGCAGCGACTGATCGTATGGCACATCTGTGTCCGCTTCGCCGTGGAGCAGAAGCGTTGGCGGATACGTCCCGGTTATGTTTTGAATCGGTTCGTATTGCGCAAACCATTCATGATCGCTCGGAATGTGGCCACTGATTTCATGCAACCAGATGCCCTGTTGGCGACAGAAAAGATAGAACAGTCCACGTCCGGTGTAGCGCTGCATCGAATCGTTGGGACCGCTTTCTGAAAGCGTCTTCTCGCCAATTGCACTTCGCGCTTCACTTTCAGTTGCTGCTGCATGTTTCTGCACATAGTACGAACTTGGCTTCTCAAATTCAGCATGGGTCAATTTGCCATAGCCAGCCATCGATACCAGTGCACGAGGACGAGGGTCGAGCACGAATCCGCACACAAGCGTTAAAAACGCGCCCGCTGAATGACCAGCGATCGCGATTCGGTCACGATCAATGTCATAGGATTCCGCATTTTCCTGAAGCCAGCGCCAAGCGTCTTTTATGTCGCCAACGATGTCCGGCAGCTTTGTTTCTGGTGCGAGACGGTAATCAATCGATATAACATGAAAACCGCCATCATGAAGTGCTTGCACTTGGTTTGGAGCAATCATTTTGCGATGCCCCATGATCAACCCGCCACCGTGAATAAAGAGAACAGCAGGATGCTTCTGGCCCTTCATTGCATGAGATGACAAATAGATATCAGCTTTGATCTCATGACCGTCGATCGTCTTAAATACGCGTGTTTCCATATCGGATGCCTTTCTGCAGTCAAACAAAGCGCGCTGTATCTGAATGTGGCTAAAACCGATTCTAGTCGGGTCCGCACGTTTCTCGTCGATTGGCGGCGGCTAGCGCATGAGGTCACCGAGATTAGCCCGCGAACACACGATCCGTCCGCGCGCAGCGCGGACGGATCGTGTGTTCGCGGATAGAAATTCCCCAAATGAGATGGGTGCTAAGTAAAGCGCAACGCCGGGCTCCTGCCACAGCCATGGACATCGGCACCGAGCCGTATTGGCTTGCCTGTGGCAGGCCCTAACCTGAGTCAAATTTGGCTTTGCCTTGCAGGTTGGGAAAAGTTGTCGCCGAATTGGGACTCGGCTGAGATACCAATCAAGTAGTCTCCTTGCAGAGGTAAAACGATGAATCAGAAAAAACTCTCACGGCGAATTGTGATGGCAATTGTGATTGCTGGAATTGTGCTGACACCAGCGGCGTCCGCTTGGGCTTATACCGGTGACGCGTATATGAGCGGTACCGGTGGATGGGTGGCGGTGGTTGTTGACGAAAAGACAGGTGAGACGGTCAAATACGGCGACGACTATGACTCCGAGCGAAAGGCGAGGCGCGCAGCGAGAAAAATGGCGCGTGAAATGAACGGGGTAGTCGATAACGGTGAGCCTGAATGTCAAGTAGTTCTCTGCTGATTGACGGATATTCTGACTGACCGACAAGGCTCATTTGAACAAAATGAGCCTTGTCGTTTTCCCGGGGAGAGCATGCGGCAAATGTTGTGCCGCGCCCTGGCAGCCGGTCGCTATCCAAACCGACCGGTCACATAATCTTCCGTGCGCTTGTCCGAGGGTTTTGTAAAGATCTTGAGCGTGTCGCCAAATTCGGCCATTTCGCCGGCCCGGTCGTCGCGCATCATCATGACCGCGCAGTAATCGCTGGCGCGGGCGGCCTGCTGCATGTTGTGCGTGACGATGACAATGGCATAGCGCTGTTTGAGCTCCTGCATCAGCTCTTCGACCTTGAGCGTGGCGATCGGATCAAGCGCCGAACAGGGCTCGTCCATCAGCACGATTTCGGGTTCGACCGCGATCGTGCGCGCAATGCACAAACGCTGTTGTTGTCCGCCGGAGAGCGCTATGCCCGACTGTTTAAGCTTGTCTTTGACTTCATCCCACAAGCCGGCGCTGCGCAGGCTCTTTTCAACCACCCCGTCCAGATCGCCGCGCGAGAGGGTGCGGCTGAGTGTCACGCCGTAAGCCACGTTGTCGTAAATCGACTTTGGAAATGGATTTGGGCGCTGGAAAACCATGCCGATGCGCCGCCGCACATCGACCGCATCGACGCTGCTGGCATAGATGTCCTGGCCATCCAAACTGACCGATCCTTCGATGCGCGTGTTGGGCAGCAGTTCGTTCATCCGGTTTAGCGAGCGCAGCAACGTGCTCTTGCCGCACCCCGATGGTCCGATGATGGCCGTAATCTTGTTGCGTTCGACGTTCATGGTGACGCCGGCGACGGCTCTAAAATTGCCGTAAAAGACTGACAAGTTTTGAATTGACAGTTTTGGGGTTGTATCTAGCACAGCGCCGAGTTTACCTGAATGTTGATTTCCTCAGCCATTGCTCAGGCTGCTTTCGGTATGCCTGTAATCCACAGGACGCACCTTGTAACATGTTGGAGCTTAGCCGGTCGTCGATCTATCTTGCAACACCTGAGTACAGAACTTGATGCAATCATCGCCAGCAATTCCAATCCTTTCAGGTGGTGCGCCCGTGTTCGGCCATGCCGCACAGATGCAAAAAGACACCCTCGGCGTTTTCGAACGCGGGTTGGCCGAGCATGGTGATGTCTACGCGATCACGTTGCCGGGCCGCCGTTTTATCGTGATGAACGCGCCCGACGCCGTGCGCGACGTGCTGGTCGACAAAGCCGATGCCTTTGAAAAGGGCCTGTTTAGCGCCGTAGTCGAACCACTGGTGGGACTGGGGCTGCTGACGGCGGAAAACGCATCGCACCGTCGGCAACGCAAACTTGTTGCGCCGGCGTTTCACCACAACCGCGTGATCTCGTATCTCGATGTCATGCATCGCTATGCCGAGCAAACGGTATGCAGCTGGAAAGACGGCGGCATCGTCGATCTGAATGCTGAGATGATGCGGTTGACCTTGCGGATTGTGGCCAAGACGCTGTTTGACGCGGATGTCGATGGCGATGCCAAAGCCGTCGGCGTGGCGCTTTCACACGCGCTCGAATTTATTGTGCGCCGCCAGCGCAGCACGATTCGCCCGCCGCTGGTCTGGCCATTGCCGGCGCACACGCGCTTTCGCGAATCCGTGCAGCAGCTCGACGAGATCCTGCAGCGCATCATCAACGAGCGACGTGGCAGCGATGCCGATCACGGCGACTTGCTCTCGATGCTGCTGGCTTCACGCGATGAAGGCGACAGGCTCACCGATGCGCAGGTGCGCGATGAAGCCATGACGCTCTTTCTGGCCGGCCACGAGACCACGGCCAATGCGCTGACCTGGGCGATGGTGCTGCTCGCCAAAAACCCGCAGGCCTGGCTCAAGCTGCGCGAGGAAGTCGTCTCGGTGCTGGGCGATCGCGCGCCGACCTATGCGGATCTGGCGCAATTGCCATACACGCTGCAGATATTTAAAGAGACGCTGCGGCTCTACCCGCCAGCATATGTGTATGGCCGCCAGGCCACGCGCGACGTGGAAATAAATGGGTGCCCGATCAAGGCCTCAGACGTCGTCGTCATTTGCGCCTACACCGTGCATCGCAACCCGGCTGTCTGGGATGAGCCCTTGCGCTTTATTCCGGAGCGTTTTAGCGCCGAACGCGAAGCGGCGCGCCACAAGTTTGCGTATGTTCCATTTGGCGGTGGCGCGCGCACCTGCCTCGGCAATCAGTTTGCGCTGATGGAGGGTCAGATCGTCTTGGCCACGATTGCCCAGCACGTCAAGTTTGAGCTGATCCATGAGCACATCGTGCCCGACCCGCAGATTACCCTGCGCCCATTGACCAGCGTGACCGCAAAAATCCGCCGACTGTAGGGACGCGCAGCGGCGCGTCCGGCACTGTGACCATCCAAAATAACGGCCGCGCCAGAGTACTGGACGCGCCGCTGCGCGTCCCTACGGGACCATCCAAAATAACGGCCGCGCCAGGTCCTGGACGCGCCGCTGCGCGTCCCTACGGGACCATCCAAAATAACGGCCGCGCCAGAGGATCCACGGACGCGCCGCTGCGCGTCCCTACGGGACCATCCAAAATAACGGCCGCGCCAGAGTACCGGACGCGCCGCTGCGCGTCCCTACGGGACCATCGCCGCGATCGCTGCCGGCAAATCGACCGACGGCTGATACCAAATTGCGCGCAACCCAACCGCGCGCGCGGCCTCGATGTTTTCGACAAAATCGTCGATAAAGAGCGTTTCTTCCGGGGTGCTGCCGAGCCGCTTGAGCGCGCGCGCGTAGATAGCCGGGTCGGGTTTGCGCAGCTTCTCCTCGCACGAATACACCACTTCGTCGAACATGCCGAAATCGATGCGGCTGGCGTCGCGTGCGCGCATGTCATGCCAGGCGTTGCTCAGGATGCCGAGCTTGAATCGCCCGCGGAGCGATTCGATCAGTGCAATATGCCCGGCGTTGACCGAGTCACCGATCCAAAAATCACGCGCGATAGCGCTGGCATCGACGGCATCCAGCTGCAACTCGCGCGCGACATGCCGCCAGACATCCGGCGCATCCGCCGCGCCTACAAATGCCGCGCGCGAGACGTCGTTGTTGAAAACGACGTCAGACAAGCCCCAGGCAGGCAAGCCCAACGCGCGTTCCCACTTCTCGCGGGGGGCGGTGTTGGTGGTTTGGACGAGCACGCCGCCGATGTCGAACAGGAGGGTGGTGATCATAAGAAAGTGCTTAAGGTGCTTAAAGTGCTTAAAGTGCTTAAGTGCTTAGTGCTTGAAGTGCTTGAGGTGAAGATTGTGCTTCAAGTTTCGACACTTTCTTCACCTTAACTTAAGCACTTCAAGCACCTTAAGCACCTTCTTCCCCATACAGCCGGCTCTCCCGCGCATACTCCGCGACCGCGCGGGGGAGCAGATAGCGCACGGAGCCGCCGCTGGCCAGCCGTCTGCGCAGTTCGGTGGACGAGAGCGCGATGAGCGGCGTGTCCAGCCACAGAATGCGCGTGTCGATATCGGGCACAACCGCGCGCACCGCCGCCAGGTCCGGGGTGCTGCCCGGGCGGCGCGCAACGGCCAGCCGCACCAGTTGCAGCAGCGCGTTGGGCTGATGCCACTTTGGCAGATCGGCCAGCGAGTCCTCGCCGATGATAAACGTCCAGGTGTGTTGCGGATGCTCAGCGCGCAGTTGCTGCATCAGCGTGAGCGAGTAGTGCGGCCCGGGCCGATTGACATCGGTCTCGCACACGCGGAAGCGCGGGTTGGTGGCGATGGACAGCCGCGTCATCGCCACGCGATGCTGCGCCGGGCTGACCGCCGCCGCGCTTTTGTGCGTGGGCTGCCCGACCGGCGTGAACCAGACTTCGTCCAGACCCAACTGTGTCTGCGCCTGATCGCCGATGATCAAGTGCCCGACATGGGGTGGGTCGAAGGTGCCGCCAAGGAGTCCGAGGTTCATGGAGAGAATAAAGAATAAAGAATACAGAACACAGATTACAGATCACAGAGTGATGTGCTGCGCACACGCGAAGTCTGTGTTCTGTAATCTGTATTCTGTATTCTCTTACCCAAAGCTTGCTTTGCGGACCGTATGCTTCTCCACGCGCGACATGACGACGTTGACGCCGAGGCCGAGGCCGGAGGGTACTGGCAGCATGTTGTCTTTGTCGAGGCTGAAAGCCGGTTCGATGATGTCCTCGTGAAAGTAGCGGTTGCTGGCGCTCAGATCGCCGGGCAGGCGGAAGTTGGGCAGGGCGGCCAGCGAGACATTGAGCGCGCGGCCGACGCCGGTTTCGAGCATGCCGCCTTTCCAGACCGGTGCGCCGGCGTTCATCGCAATATCGTGGATCTTGATCGCGTTCGTGATGCCACCGACGCGGGCCTGTTTGATGTTGATGATGCGGCAGGCGCCCATCTCAAGCGCGAACTTTGCGTCGCCTGGCGTGTGGATCGACTCATCCAGACAGATCGGCGTTTTGAGCTGCGGCTGCAGCTTGCTGTGCTCATAAATATCGTCATAGGCGAGCGGTTGTTCGATCATCAGAAGATCGAGCTCGTCGAGTTGTTTGAGCATCGGCGCATCTTTGAGCGAGTAAGCCGAGTTGGCATCGACCATCAGCGGCACACCGGGGATCGCCGCCCGCGCCCCACGGGCATCGGCCAGATCGCGGCCGGGCTTGATCTTGATCTTGATGCGGGCATAGCCGTCGGCGCGGTATTGCAGGATGCGCTCCACCAGCTTTTCGGTGGTTTCCTGCACGCCGATGCTGACGCCGACGCTGAGGCGGTCCTTCAAATCGGTATGGCCGCTGAGTTTGCCGATATAGTCGCGCACGCTGATGCCGGCCATTTGCGCGCCGATATCCCACAGTGCGCCCTCGAGCGCAGCTTTTGTAAAGTTGTGGCCGCGCACCCACTTGAAACGCTCCGGCGCATCGGTCGGCAGATCAAACGGCGCCTTGAGCGTCATCGGAATCAGATAATCGCTCAAGATATGCCAGGCGGTCGGTATCGTCTCGTATGAGTAGCCCGGTCCGTCGCCGTCGTATTCACTCCAGCCCACAACGCCATCGGCTGTCGTGACGCGCAGCAGGATGCACTCCTTATGATGCGAGACGCCGAAGCTGGTCTCAAAGGGCGACACCAGCGGCAACTTGATTTCAAAGAGATCGATTTTTTCAATTTTCATGGTTTTGTAGTGAGACTGCCGATGGCAGTCCGGATCCATCCTGCTGCTTGATGCGCACGCCGCGGCCGCGCACCAGTTCGATGTATTCGACATCGGGGTTGACCGTGCGCAGACGCGCGCGCAGCCGTTTGATCAGGCCGTCGATGGCCTCTTCGCTGATGCCTTTTGGCTCGTCCGCCGGCCAGACGCTGGCGACGATTTCCTCGCGCGAGACAACCCGGCCTTTGGCGGTGTAGAGCAACGTCAGCAGCGTCATCTGCGCGGCTGAGAGCGGCGGAACGACGCGCTGGCTATCGGCAAACACATCGCCATTGCGCTCGTTTATCCAAATGCCGGTCAGCCGCCCGATGCGTTCGCCTTTAACGGTTTGGGTTGGATCGTGAAAGCACAGCGCGTGCGCGCCGCCGACTACGATTTCGTCGCCATCAATCAGGCGCACCTGCTCGTTGCCGACGGGTGAGCCGTTCACATACGTGCCGTTGCGACTGCCCAGGTCAGAAAGCCAGTGCCGCCCGTCGCGAAAGACGATGGCCGCGTGTTTGCGCGAAATAGGCGCCAATGCGAGCACCAGTTCCGCCGGCATCTCGCGGCCGATCACAAACGCTTGATTCTCTTCCGCGGTCAGCACCCACGAGCGTTTTGAATCATTGGCATCCGTCAGAAATGCACCAGACATCCCCCGATTCTATGCTGCTTGCCGATTTTGCCGTGCAGGGGGAGTTGCAGCGCGGCGGGCCGTGGTTGGCCTTTCGGCAGTGCCCGGCACAGAAATTGAGTGCGCGATAATCTGTCGAATGTTGCACGGTCAGAAAGTCATCTTGCGCGCGATGTCTCGCGACGATTTGGTGCAGCTCTGTCGGTTCAACAACGATGTTGAGATCGAATTAAGTGGCGGCGGCGACCCACCAGCGCCGCAGTCACTGGAGCGACTCCAAGCGCAGTTTGACGCGGATGTAAGCAAGGGTGGCCGCGATGGTATGGGCTTTGCGATTGAAGCAGACGGCAAGTTCATCGGTCAATGCGCATTGTTTAATTACGGCGAAGTGGCACAGACCGCCGAATTAGGCATCACGATTGGTGACAAAAATTACCTGGGCGCGGGCTACGGCCGCGATGCTGTGAAAGTTCTATTGGAATATGGATTCAAGCTGCGAAACCTTCGACGAATACACCTGACGGTGAACGCGACAAACGACCGCGCAATTCGAGCGTATGAGGCTTGTGGTTTTGTGCGCGAAGGCAGGCTGCGCGAACATGTCTGGCAGAACGGCGCGTATATTGATCTGATCTGCATGGGTGTGTTGCGAAGTGAGTATGCGGGATAACCGGCGTCCGTCCGGTGCGATGTGCGTGCCCGGGCGACCAAAAACCTGCCGCGCGCGGCTAACGCACGAGGCCCAGCGGGGCTTCGCCGATGTAGCCGGGAAAGACCTGGCTCGATGTTGGTGTTGCCAAGCCGGCGCGACGAGAATCTCGCCGAGCACGTGCCGGTAGTCGGTGGTGATCTCGAGGTCGGTGCGCTCGTAGAGCTGCTCGTCCGCCAGACCGGGCCAGGCGCCATACAGCGCGCCGCCGTTGACATTGCCGCCGAGCACGAGCATGCTGCCGCCATGACCGTGGTCGGTGCCGGTGCTGTCATTTTCGGCCAGACGCCGGCCGAACTCGCTCATCGCCACAATCGTGACGCGCTTTGTTGCGCCGGAAGCGTCCAGATCTTTGTAGAACGCGGCCAATCCTTCGGCCAGCCCGCCGAGCAGATTCGGGAAGTGGCCATTCGCGCCGTCGGCCTGGTATTCGTGCGTGTCCCAGCCGCCGTAATCGATCGAGATGGCCTGCACGCCGATGTCGGCCTTGATCATCTGGGCGGCCGCTTTAAAGCCCGCGCCCAGTTCGTTGTCGGCGTACGACACGCCGCTTGCGGGCGGTACTCGCCGGGCGCGCTTTTTTGGATCGTTTCAATCGCGCTAAACGCCTGCCGGCCGGCCGTGCCGATCCAATCGTCGCTGGCGTACAGCTTGCGCAGCAGCGATTGCTGCATGTTCCAGGAATCATCCCAATCCGGCAGCTTCATTTCGGCGACGTTGCTGATCGCGATGGCCTTGTTCATCGCGAGCAACGAGGTCGGCTGTGTGCCGACGCCTACGGCGGGCACAACCAGCGCACTGTTGCCTGCCTGCGCATTCAAATGCCGCGTGATCCAGCCGCTTGTGGTGGTGCGCGTGCCAGGCGTGCCAAGCTCTATGTATTCCATGGCGTCAAAGTGGCTGCGCGTGCTGTGTTTGAGGCCGGCGGCCTGCACGATCGCCAGTTTCTTGTCGCGATACAGATCGAGCAACGGCGCCATGCGCGGATGCACGCCGAATTGATCGGTCAGCCGGAGCGCGGCGCCGGCACCCTTGGTCGGGAGCTTCAAGCGCGGCCGCGCCTTCTCATAGATGCCGCGGTCCGGCCCGTCGATTGGCGGCAGCACGCTCAGCGCGTCCCAGCCGCCGCGCAAAAATAGCACGACCAGCACGTCGCGGCTCGCCGCCTGCTCGGGCGATGCCGCCAGCGCAACGTTTGACACTCTGGCGCCGGCCATCCCGGCGATCGCCGCCGAACAGCCAACCAGAAATCCGCGACGGGTCATTTGGGTTTGAAACATGGGGCTCCGGGGGAGAATTCGAATAAAGAATAAAGAATAAAGAATACAGATTACAGAATAAAGATTTAGCCAACACATGGGGGATTCATGCATTCTGAAGTCTGTGATCTGTATTCTGTATTCTTTATTCTTTATTCTGTTATCGCAATTGAAACTCCGGGCTCATCACCACCGTCTGCACGGTGCGGGTGAGCCAGGACGAATAGCTTTCAGGGTTTGCTGGATCGGCTTTTGCGAGCATGTCGATCAGGCTGGCGCGCATCTCGGCGCGACCGGCCGCAGTAGCAGGCGGTTGAGCCAGTAATCGACGGCTGCGGCCGGCGCGCGTTTGCCTTCGGGCGTCTCCGCCAGCAGATCGACTTTGACCGCGCGGTTTTCTTCCTTGAGCCAATTCTCGGAGATCGCGATGGCGAAGCGCCAGCGAAAGATCATCGAGACCGAGTGGGTCCAGGCAGCGCGGATATCCGGCATAGCCATCCGGCGGACGGCGGCCATACAGCGGCGCGCTCATCTGGTCGAAGAGCCACAGCATGTCGCGCGGGTCGGCCACATGCGCGTCAAATCCGCGCAGCATGGCCATCGCCACTTCAAACGGCCGCCGGATCTTTTCCCCGAACGTGGCGCGAAACTCCGGCGACAGCACGATCGCGCGAACGACCTGCTTGAGCTGGTCCGGCGCCGCGCGTGCTTGCAGAAAGACTTTGGCCGCTTCGTCGATCACGCGTTTTGGCGGCGTGTCGCTGATCAGGCGGCGCGCAAAGTTTTGTGGCGATGTGGCGCGCGGTTCCAGGGTGATTGGCCAGCATGTCGAGCACATCTTTGCCGTCTTTGAGATCGGCTTGATCGGCCGGCAGATATTTGCCAAGAACCATCTTGTTGAAACGGTCGTGCCAGTCTTTGCGATACACAAATACGCCGGTGTTGGTCATCTGCCACCAGTCTGCGTTTTGGTCGAAGGTCCAGCCGGTAAAGCAGCGCGCAATTTCGTAGACATCGTTGTCGACATAGCCGACCGCCACGCCGTTGGCGTCTTTTGGGATGCTGGCCGGCGCGCGCACGCCGAGATAGTTGTCCGCGCCGAGCGTGTGCAGTTCAAGCAGTTCGCGCGCGAAGTTTTCGTTTGGGCCTTCGTCGCGGCTGGTGGCGTTGTCGAGATAGTTTGCATCGCGCTGCTGCTGGCCACGGCCTGCAGCATCTGGCGAAAGTTTCCGAGCGCGTGTTTGCGGATGACGTTGGTGTAGTACGACGGATAGATCGTGTAGATTTCTTCGACTTCGTGCGGGAACACGTTGAAAGTGGTTGTGCCAGAAGTCGGTCAACACTTCAAACAGCTGGCGCTTGCTGTAAAGCGCGCGCAGCACCGTCGCGGTGCGCACCTGTTGCATCGGCACGGCTTTGAGCTGGTATTCCTTTTCGTTGTCGCCCTGGAATTTGTTGTTGGCCATGAACTCGTCCCAGAGTTCGCGCCTGCGAACGCTCCAGCGTGTAGACGCGACATCTCGCGAAGGCGTGCGTCGCAGTCCGCGTCGTCGATGGCGGCCGGGTTGAGCTGTGATCGACCCAGCGCTCGAAGCGCGCCTCCGGTGTTGCGCCCAGCGCGCCAAACGCCTCGGCGTCGCGCGGCGTTGGGCCAAATGCCAGGCGTGAAAACACAATCGACTCGAGCGGCGGCGCCGTGCGATTTTCGTTGGAGACTCGGGTTGGCAGCCATGCCTTAACCCTAGCTGCGTCGCCCGCAATGCACCGGTCGCGCAAGGGGCGCGCTGGCGGCCGTTAATTGGGCGGGTAGGCGGCGATGTGGTCGTCGTACTGCAGGAGCAGCCAGCCATCGACCATGATCGGGCCGGCGCGCGCCGATTTTGCCGCGTCGATCTTGACGTCCGGGCTTTCCAGCCCGTTGTCGGCGCCAACCGCACTCACATGGCCTTCGGAGTCCGTGATCAAGACGATTCGCGCATCCGTCAACGGCTTGGCGTCGATATTGTTGCGCCAGCGGATCTGCCAGTTTGTGTTGCCGGACAGATGATCCAGCGCATACACCGTGCCGCCATAGCCGCTGACAAACACACGTCCCCAGTCGATGGCGATGCTGGAGATATCCTGATTGACTTGCGCGTCCCAAACGTTTTGCCGGATAGCGGGGACAATAGCCTGCATCTTTGCGCCCATCGGGATGACGACAACGCTGCCATCACCGCTGATGGCGCTATTGAGGGTGGGGGTGTCGCTCAGCTCTGCGCGCCAGAAAATTTCGCGTTTGACGCGGTCGATCGCGATGACGCGCATTTTTTTGGCTGAGTCACATACACACCGGCATTGGTCATGATCGGCGGGAAAATCAGTTCTTCATCTTTGAGCTCAACTTCCCAGTTGATAAAACCGTCTAGCCATCAAAGCGCTAGACCCAGTTCGAATACGTGGTCGCATACACCTGTTCATCGTTGCCGATGGTCAGCCCGACAATCGTGCCATGCGCCTTGTCGCTTCGATGCGCCACACTTCAGCGCCATCCTCCAGATTCTGGCCGGCGATCACGCCGTCTTCGGTGCCGTAGATCACAAAGCCTTTGTCCCAGGTGCAACAGATGACCGGCACGCCCATCAGCTTCGCGGCAAATGACTTCTGCCAGACGATGTTGCCCGTATTAACATCGATGCGACCATGCCCTTGTCGCGGTAGGCGGCGATGGCGTGGCCGCGGCCAAAGATGATGCCAACGGGCTCGGCCATGCCGGCGGGCATTTTGGCCGACCAGCGCGGGCTTGCCGAATAGTTTTTACCAATTTCACCGGTGTAGCGGTTGCGCGCGGCGTTCAGGTCTTCGTTGCCCCAGCGCGTGTCGATGCGTATCTGCGGTGCGAGTGTCGGCGGAACCGCCGTGGGTGCGGACGGCGGCGCGGTGGCGCTCTGCGGCGACCGTCGGTGTAACGGGTGGGGCGGCGCCTGTCCGCCCCGGCGCTAAAGCCAAACGCCGCAATCGCTGCAAGCGCAACCGCGCCGCCGCCGGCAAACCACAAACTGCGCCGGTCTTGAGGCGCGTGCGGCCGGTCTGCGCGACTTCGAGCGTCGGCGTGCCGATCGGCATGGCGCGGTTCACTGCATTGCGAAAGTCGTTCACCGACGCAAATCGATCGGCTGCGAGCATTTGCCGTGGCTTTGGCGAAGACGTCGTCGAGCCCGGCTGGCAGCGTGGGGTTCACTTCAGACAACGGCACGGGCGCGGCGTTGAGCTGGCGCATCAGCAAGCGCGGGCGTTGTGCTTTCGGCAAATGGCGGCTGGCCGGTAAGCATCTCGTAGAGCACAAACGCCACGCTGTAAACATCTGTGCGTTGATCAACGGGCTTGCCCTCGATCTGTTCCGGCGCCATGTAGAGGGGCGTGCCGAAGACCATGCCGGTTGAGGTCAGGCTGGGCAGATCGGACATCCACGCCAGGCCAAAATCCACAAGCGTGGCGTTGTCCTCTTTTGAAATGATGATGTTTGCCGGTTTGATATCGCGATGGATCACGCCGCGCTCATGCGCATAACTCAGCGCATCGGCAATCTGGTTAAAAAGCCGGCTTGCCAGTTCGATGGGCAGCCGGCCGCCCTGTTTGATCACATCGCGCAGATCGCTGCCATCGATCCATTCAAACGCGATATAGGGCTGGGTCTCGTGTTCGCCAAAATCATAGGCCAGGGCGATGTGTTGGTGTTTCAGGCTGGCCACTGCAGTGGCTTCGCGTTGAAAACGCGTTAATGCGTCGGCATTGCCAATCAACGCAGGAGACAGCAATTTGAGCGCAACATTGCGTTTGAGCGCTGGATCGGTGGCGCGGAAGACCGTGCTCATCCCGCCGCGGCCAATTTCTGCCAGGATCTGGTAACGCCCGAGCAACCGCTCTGGCAATTGCTCATGATTTCGGAACGATCCATTCAAACCCACACACGACGAAAGAGACGGTGGTGCGCAACGACACCCGTTTCGCATAGCCAGCCTCGCCGCCACACTATACCGCTGCCCCCAGCGCAACCTGCGTTTTCGCGGAAAGGCCCTGCATGACGACTATCACTGACCTACGGTGACGGTGAAGTGACTCAGCACATCGGCATAAAGTAGCGGCGCTGCATACTTGGGCGTCACTGGCGCGTGAAATGCGGTCAAATGACGCGCAATAGAGCGGGTTGGTCGTCAATTGCCATTCTTTACCCGGTTTGGCCCTTGTCCGCAGTTCCTGTGAAGTTACGTATAGGCAGTTGCTGGAAAATGCTGAGTTGCATATACTGCATGGCCTTCCGTAAGAACAAATGTGTTGAACGGGCAGCGCCGCGAGGCAGGATGACCGATTTTCATTGCGTTGATGTTGGAAGGTTGCTCAGTTTGCAGGGAGGTTAGCGATGCACAATCAAGAATATTTGACGCCTGAAGGCCTGAAACAGTTGGAGGATGACTTGGAGTTCCTCAAGAACGTTCGGCGTGCCGAGGTGGCTCAACGGTTGCACGAGGCGATGGCCGAAGGCGAGGTTGAGGAAAACCCGAATACGAGGATGCCAAAAACGAACAGGCGTTTGTCGAAGGCCGCATCATGGATATTGAACAAATCCTGGCCAATGCGATCCTGATCGAGAACAAAGGTCCGGCAAACGAAGTGAGGCTGGGCACAAAGGTAAGTATCACAGAGGTTGGCACGCGCAGCCCGGAGCACTACGTCATTGTCGGTTCGGCCGAAGCCGATCCGATCAACGGCCGCATCAGCAACGAGTCGCCGCTTGGCAAGGCGTTGATCGGCCGCAAGCTCAACGAACAGTTTCAGATCCAGGCCCCCGATGGCCCGATCAAGTTCAAGGTTACGAATATCGCAAACTCGTAGTGCACGAGAAAGTTGGTTTCTAAATCTGGCGAAATTGCACTATCCCCTGCGGAGCAGGGGATAGTGCAATTTCGCCGCTTTACAAACTTGGTTTTTGTTGCACTATGAGTTTGCCAAAGCACAACGGTTAAGCGCCAAAATCACCGCCTCGCGTCTGGCGCGAGGCGGTGATTTTGGCAACGCGGCTCAGCCGCGACACACCCAACTACGTGAAACGTGTGTTTTTGACCGGCCACGCCGGCACAGGTAAGACCACGCAGTTAACGGCGCGGCTGCGCGAGCTGGTTGCCTCGGGCGTCCGGCCGGATCGAATTTTGTGTCTTGTGCCGCAGCAAAGCGCCGCCGATCGGTTGCGCGCCGCGCTCAGCACCGTGCGCGGGAACACCCGTGGCGAGCCGACGATCACCACGCTGCCGGCTCTGGCGCAACAGCATGTTGGATTATTTTTCCCGCTGATCGCCGAGCGCGCCGGATTTGCCGAACCTGCGCGTGAGCCGATGTTTATCAACGTCGAGTCGGCCCAATACTTTCTGAATGCGCAGCTTGAAACGCAATTCGCGCAGCTCAAAACCGATCTGAACATCTATCGGCCGCGCATCGTCAGCCAGCTGCTGGACAACTTAAACAAGGCTGCCACAAGCGGCTTTCCGCTGGAGGACATCGCCGATCGCTTGTCATCGGCCTGGAACGGCGTTTCGACGCGCAAAGATTCATATCGCGCCGCGCAAGAGACTGCTGTGGCCTTTCGCGCATTCTGTCTCGAACATAGCCTGCTCGACTTCTCGCTGACCATGACGTTGTTCGCCAGCCAGCTCATGCGGGAGGAAGCCTACCGTGGCTATGCGCGCGCGCGCTACCGCCATGTGCTGGCCGACAACATTGAAGAGGGTGTGCCGCCGCTGCACGATCTGCTCGAGCTTGTGCTGGAGTCGTGCGAATCGGCGCTGGTCGTGTCCGATGCGCCCGGCGGCTATCGGCTGTTTCTGGGCGCGGATCCGCAATCGGCCGCGCGCCTGCAGGCGTTGTGCGACAGCGTTGAAGAGACGACTGACCCGCGCTTGGAGGGCGCCACGCCCGCGGCCTTTGGCGAACGCCTCGGCGGCGTATTGCTCACAAACACCGCGCCATCGCACGCGCAGCCCGCTGGCGCGCAAAACGCGCTCGAAGTGCTCCCGGCTACGAAATACTGGGCGTCGATGGTGCAGGGTGTCGCAGACCGCATCACCACGCTGGTTGGCGAGGGCGTGGCGCCCAACGAGATCGCGGTGATCGCGCCGTTTGTCGAAGATGTGCTGCGCTTTGAGCTCTCCGAACGGCTGACGCAGAGCGGCATCACAGTTAGCACTCTGCGCCCATCGCGCCCGTTGTTTGACCATCCGGTGGTGCGGGCCACAATCGCGCTGGCCAAGTGCGCGCATCCGGGCTGGGGATTGCTGCCGGCATCGGGCGAACTGGCGCGCGCGTTGTCGATCTGCATCGCCGATCTCGATCTGGTGCGCGCCCAACTGCTGAGCGATCAGATCCTGCGCCTGAGTCTGCGCGGCGGGCTGCCGGTGGTGGATGATCAAAACACCTGGCTGCGGGTGGGCATGCGCTTTCGCGATGCGTATGCGCGCCTGCAAGAGTGGATTGCACAGTGGCCAGCGCGCGCCATGGAGGGCCAGCCAGTCGTGCCGCTCGACATTTTCTGGCAGCGCGCGTTTACCGATCTGCTCTCAACACGCGGGTTTGGCCTGAACAGCGATCTGGAGGGCGCCGATGTCATGGCTCGCCTGATTCACTCGGCGCGCATGTTCCGCGAGGTGTTTGAAGCGCGCGGGCTGCAACCGCATGCCGCGCGCTGGGGCGAGCTGCTGGCGTTTGTGCCGGGCGACCGGGCGGAGCGAGTTGCGACCGCCGATATCGGACTGGCTTATGTCAGCATGTTGTCCGAAGGCATGCTGGCGGCGCAGCGCCGGGTGGGGGACGACAGCGGCGAGGGTGTATTGCTCGCGCCGGTCTACGCGTATCTGACGAACGATGTGCGCTCGCGCGTGCAGTTCTGGCTGGACGTTCAGTCGGCCGGCTGGCACGAACGCATCTATCAACCGCTGACGCATCCGTATGCGCTCGGCCGCAGTTGGGATCGCAGCCGCCAGTGGACCGATGACGATGAATTGCGCACGGCGCGCGACATGCTCAGCCGGGTGGTGCGCGGCTTGGCCTATCGCTGCGGCGAACGCATCGTGCTCGCCTCCAGTCAGTTGACGTTGTCTGGTCAGGAAGAGGGCGGCATGCTCTCGCGCGCCTTGCAGCGCAGCGGTTAGTTGCGCGCTTCGCGAGGCGCAAGCATGATCATGATCACGCCGACAAACATCATGCCGGCTGAGATCGCAAGCTGTTGTGTGTGTGAAACCGGAAACAATGCGACGGTCGTCCCAACCAAGTCCATGCCCAGCAACGTGCCGCCGAAAGCGATCAACATAAATCCTAGTGGTCTCATCGTGCTCCTTATGTAATATCAGTCTTGCAGGTATTTACTTGCGATTGCATTGCCGCGCACCTGATCATGTGTAGCGTATGCATCCGCCTTAGGATGTATTGTAGCGAAAGTTTTGATTATTGCAAGATGCTGTTTTTCTCGGCTTTTTAATGCTTTTGACTGAAATCGATCTACGACCTGGTCTCAGAGGGCCTTCCGACGCTTTTCATTACCCACAAGTCGGTAACGCGCAGTGCAGCACCCAGATCACCATATTGCCGTGGATCGAGGGGGGGGATTTTTCCGAAAAAAGCAATATCTCCCGCGTTCCGCGCTATCCCTTACCCGCAATTTTTGCGCCGGTTGGCGGCACTTCGCGCGCGAGTGCACAGAGTTAACTCCGAAAAAAGCAATATCTCCCGCGCGGAGCGCGGGAGATATTGCTTTTTCGGAGGAATCCCCCCTCGATTTGCGGCAAAATGATGATTTGGGTGCGCGCTGCGCGATATCGACTTGTGGGTAATGGAAAGCGTTCCGCGCGGGAGATATTGCTTTTTTCGGGGTTAACGCTGTGCACTTGCGCGCGAAGTGCCGCCAACCGACGCGAAAATTGTGGGTAAGGGATTGCCTCCGACGCGTAGGCCAGACGGCATACAATTCGCCCAGTGACAACGTTGCGACTCGAACAACAGGCCATTTCTGACTACACCGGTGGCAAAATCGCCGTTTCGGCGGTTCCGGGCAGCGGCAAGACCCATACGCTGGCTGCGCTGGTCGTGAGTCTGTTGCAGCGCCGGCGCGTCGCGCCCGACGCCGAAATCCTGGTTGTGACGTTCACAAACTCAGCCGTCGACAACATCAAAACCCGCATCCGGCAGATGTTGGCCGCCGCCAAACATGAGCGATGGCGGCTATCGCGTATTCACGCTGCACGGCTTGGCCAATGCCATTATTCGCGAGCGCCCGGATCTGGCCGGCACAGTCAGCGACTTTCGTGTCGACGATGAACTCAGCGGCCGCAATGCCATGCCTGAGGCTGCGCGCATGTTTGTTCAGGCGCACACCGCCGAGTGGCAGAGCCATTTGCCCCCCGATCTGATCGCCGCAGAGCCGCGTCGAGGTCGAGAACCAGTGGCGGGAAGCCACGATGCAAGCTTGGCTACGAGGTCACACGGCTGGCCAAAAATCTGCAGCTGTCACCGGTCGAACTCGATCGCCGCATCGCGCGGGCCGACGCGCAGTCGCCCGAGCCGCGTCTCGCCGTTTTTGCGCATGGGCGCGGCGATATATCGATCGCTACGAGACGGATTTTGTACGCTGGCGGGCGGCTGGATTTCGACGATCTGATCTGGCGCGCGATCACGCGCGCTCGAACAACGATGACTGCCTATCGCGCGCGTCTGGCCGCGCGCTATCCGTTTATTCTGGAGGACGAAGCGCAGGACAGCACGCCGCTGCAGGAGGAATTCTTATGCGCATGCTGTGCCGCGACCACGGCAATTGGGTGCGGGTGGGCGATCCCAACCAGGCCATCATGACCACCTTTACCGCGTCTGATGTGGCCTTCTTTCGCAAATTTATACAGCGAACCGGTGTGCGCGCCTGCCGCTCTCGGTCAGCGGCCGCAGCGCGCCGCTGATCATCGATCTGGCCAACCGGTTTGCGCTCTGGGCGGTCGACGAGCATCCGGAGCCCGACGTGCGCGCCGAGGCGATGAGCGCCGATGTGCCGATTCATCGCACTCGAGCCGGCGACCCGCAGCAAAATCCGCCAGCGACCCGACGCGCGCATCCATACGTCCACGCATTCGCCGACGAAGAAGACGAAGTCGCAAAAGATCGCCAGCAACGCGGTGCGTTATGTGCTGGCCAACCGAGACGCGCACCTGCTGCATCCTGACGCCGACCAACAACACCGGCCGCCGCATGGTGGCGGCGCTTGAAGCGCTGCAGGCAGGACATCCGGAGCGGCTGCTATTTCAGGACCAACTGCGAAACGCCCAGCCAGTGCGCGATGTGGCGCGGTTGCTGGCCGCCGCGGTCAAATTCTGCGCGCAGCCGACCAACATGTCCACGCTGGCCGATCTGCGCGAGGCGCTGGCGGGCGGCGGCGCGATGCAATCGCACCGGCGCGTCGCTGCGCACGCTGCTGCGCAGCGCGCAGCCCGAGCGGCTGTTGTTTCCCGCGCCGGTCGCAGAGCCTGCGCTGCCCGAAGCGTGGTGGTCAGCGCCGAAGAACAGCGTGAGCTCGCGCGCCATCGCCAATATTCGCGGCCAAGTGGCTGCGCGCCAGCAGCGCTGCCGATCGACCAGCTGGTGCTGACGGTCGCGCAGGACACGCTCAAGGAGGAGAACGATCTGGCGATCGCGCACAGCCTGGCGGTCAGCCTGCGCCGCTATCTGTCCGTCAATCCGGCCTCGCAGTTGATCGATCTGTCGCGCCAGCTCGAAGAGATCGCCGCAAACAAACAAAAGTATCTGAGCAACTCGTTGCTCGAAGGCGGCTTTGAGCCGCAAGCCCGGCGTGATCACGGTCACGACCATGCACAAGGCCAAAGGGCTGGAGTGGGACCGGGTGTATCTGCTCGGCGTCGACGAGATCGGATTTCCCGGATGCCGCCGATGGCGGGTTTCGCGGCGAGTTGTGGTTTATCGGCCGGCACGACCCGGCCACCGAGGCGCGCATGCAGCTGCAATCGATCACGACAGCCCGGACGGGCGATGCCGCGCCGCTGCCCGGACTGGTGCACACGCGCGCAGGTCGATTACATCTCCGAGCGGCTGCGCCTGCTGTATGTCGGGGTCACGCGCGCGCGCAGCGAACTGATGATCAGCTATTGCAAAACGCGCAGCAACCGCGACAACACGCTCGCGTTGGCAGTGCGCGAAGTCATGGACTACGCCGCATGATCGACCGAGAATTTGAGTTCAGCCAGCACAGCCTGGGCGATTTTCAACGATTGCCCGCGGCGCTTTTACCTCAAATACATCGCGCAGCAAGCGTGGCCGCTGCTCGAAGCAGCCGCCGGAGGGCATGGATGCGCTGATGGCTATCGCGAATATCTGCGCAAGGGCGCGCTACTGCATCAATGGATCGAGCGCTAGCTGCTCGGCGGGCGAGACCAGCCCGGCCAGCCTGGCGGCACGAAGACGACGGAAATCGCGATCTGGTGGTCGCGATTTCTCGCCACCGACTGGGCGCGTTGCCGGCGCAGCGGCTGCCGGAGCTGGCGCTTGTCGCGCCGTTGGGCGATACCGCGCTGTATGCGCGCTTTGATCTGCTGGCGCACACATGAGCGCGATCTGGCGACGCTATTGTGATCGTGGATTGGAAGACAATGCGCGGCGAACGCGCGCCCAGCCAGATGTTTTTGCAGCGACCGTCATGCAGACGCGCGCCTATTTGTATGTGCTGGCGACCGCCGGCGCGCCGTATAACGGCGAACGCACGATTGCGGCCGGAGCAATGCGTGATGCGCTACTGGCTGGCGAACTTCCCCGAAACTCCGTGGGTCGAGATCGACTACACGCAGGCCGAATACGAGCGCGACCGCGATTTTCTGACCCAGTTGGTCGCTGACATCGCGCGCCGCAAACCGGCCGAATTCGAACTCACCACCGACACCCGCCACTGCGCGGCCTGCACCTACCGCACGCTCTGTCACCGCGATGGCGTGGGCGCGCCCGACGCTGGCGACGCAGACATGAAGATGATCGATTTGACTGAGCTGCAGGGGTTGGATTATTGAAGAAGGTGCTTAAGGTGCGCTGAAGTGCTTAACGTGTTGACACCTTAAGCACTTCAGGCACCACAGCCTTAAGCACCTTCTGTTCGGCCCCTTCAGCTAAGCACCGCTCCTATCTCACCACCACCGGCAACATAACCTTTCTGGGCAATCCCGCATCCGGCGAGGCGGCGCTGCCGGGGCAGGTGCCGATGTAGATCTGATCGATATCGGCATCGTAGAGGCCGTCGGGTTTGTCGAGCGCGTCGCCGTAGTTGCGATAGGTCAGGCGCGTGCGCGTAGTGACCGGCGTAAACGTAAATGCGATGCGCTTCCATGTGCCGGGCGGTGTGTTGGCTGCGGTCAGATAGCGCGAGCCGTTGTAGTACGACGAGAAGTTCTCTGAATGCGCCACCAGCCATAGGCCATACGTGATCGGTTTGCGCACTTCGATGTTGATGCGCACCCAGGCCGCCAGATAGTGCGTCTTGTTTGGCGTGGTGGGGATGACCTGATCCATCCAGCCGTTGCGCCCCATGTGGGCCAGCTTGTTTGTCGCGCTGATGTCGCTGCCAAACGCGGTGTAACTGGTCCAGTTGTCGAGGGTGTCGTTGTCGAAGTCGCCGTTTTTGAGCAGATTGGTGTTTGCGCACGGCGCCACCGGTTCAAACACAAAGTCGCGCAGCGAATCGAACCAGACTTTGGCAATCTTTGTCGCGCCGGTCTTTTTGAAGTGCACCGCCACACCCAGCCCTTCATTAAAGTAATCCGCCGCGACCAACCCGGTCCGGTTATACATGTCGACAAAGTGCACGTTGTCAAACGGGTCGAGCGCGCCGAGCTGTTCGGCGCGGCCATTGATCTCGAACTGCTCGGGTGAACCTTGCACCGCTGTGCTCACCAGCCACGGCAGCGTGGACGCAATCAGGATCTGACTTTTGCCCAGGCCGTTGTCGCGCAGCGCAATCTGCAGCTGTTGCACCAGCGCCTGCAATTTGTCCGGCGCGCCATCGGCGTAGCCCGGCACATCGAAGCGCCGGATCAGGTCGTTTGTGCCGATCATCAGCAGAATAATATTGGGGCGTGTGCACTGAATCGCCTTGCGGATGTTGGCATAGCCCGACGTCGGTTCGAGTCCGCTGGCCAGGCTGTGAAAATAATTGGGATCCGGGCCGATCACCGCGCCGCTTTGGCCTTGGCTCCAGGGCGCCTTGAAGGGCGATTTATCGCCAAACGGCGGCGAAAAGCGCGTGCCGACGAACTCCACGTTCTTGCCAGCCGCCGTCAGCTGCTGATGCAGATAAAGCCGGTAGCTCTCGTGCGGCGGCGTGGACGGCGGATTTGACAGGCTATAGGCACCGCCCTCGGTGATCGAGTCGCCCATGGGCATGATGCGCAAGGCGCCGGGTATGGGCGCCGGCAGATCGTCCGGACAGGTAATCTGTTGCGCAGCGTCGGCGTTGTGCAGCGACAGCGTTGCCGCCTGGGCCGAATAGGCCGGCGCCAAGGTCGACGCCAGCCAGATGCCGGTGACAAGCGCGCGTGCCGCAGTCGTGCGCACCCGGGGAAAGTGTTTGAAGGCCCTCATCGTGGAAACTCCCATGATCGTCGGCTGCTCATGATTTCGTCCAGCAGCCGGGCAAGAATTATTCCATAGAGTGTGTTGCAAAAATCGCACGAGTCGACGCTGGGTGCGCCACAAATTTCTGTGATGTGAAACAACTCGGCTTGCGCATGGCCGTCAGGCGGCGCAGGCCGCCTTTGCTATGGTTAGCCCGAGACCTCGAGCCCAGTGCGCCACGCGCAAATGTCGCGGCAACTCAACGGCAATACAAAAAATCGTGGCGCACCCGTTGACGCCCGTTATGCCCACCCATGGCGTACCGATAGCCCCATGACAAACTTCGACGCGTTTCAACGCCAGAGCTACTTGAATCTGTTGACCTTTCGCAAAAACGGCGTGGAGATGCCAACGCCCGTGTGGTTCGTGGAAGTTGATGGCGCGTTTTTGATTCAAACCGGTTTGAACGCCGGCAAAATCAAGCGCATTCGCAACAACGCCCGCGTGCGCATTGCGCCGTGCGACAGCCGCGGCCGCCTCAAAGGCGCGTGGATCGACGCCACTGCCAGCATCGTCAGCCAGACGCATGGCGCGCAGGCACAGACGCTGGCGCTCAAAAAATACGGCCTGATCAAGCGCATTTTTGACATCATGCAGCGCCGAAAGTATGATGTGATTCGTGTTGAGCCCGTCGGTTGAGCGCGTGTTGCGCGTGCGCCGATCCGTATTTTGACGGATAGAATCGGCGCAACAGCTATGAAAGGACTTATCTTGAGCGGCGGCAAGGGCACGCGCCTGCGGCCGCTGACCTTTACCAGCGCCAAACAACTGATCCCGCTGGCCAACAAACCCGTGCTCTTTCGCGTGATCGAATCGATCCGCGATGCCGGCGTGACCGACATCGGCATCGTCGTCGGCCCGCCAACCGATGACGAAGTCAAGGCGCAGGTCGGCGATGGCTCGCGCTGGGGCGTCAAGATCACGTTTATCACGCAGGCCGAACCGGCCGGCCTGGCGCACGCGGTCAAAATCAGCCGCGACTTTTTAGGCGATGACAAGCTTTGTGATGTTTCTGGGCGACAACTGCATCCAAGGCGGCATTCACAAGCTGATCCAGCAATACGCCGAATCCGATTACAACAGCCAGATCGTGCTCAAACGCGTGGCCGACCCGCGTTCGTATGGCGTGGCGGTGCTCGACGCCAATGGCAAGATCGAACGGCTGATCGAAAAGCCCAAAGACCCGCCCAGCGATCTGGCGCTGGTCGGCATCTACATGTTCGATAAGCATATTTTTCAGGCAGTCAGCGAGATCAAGCCATCGTGGCGCAACGAGCTCGAAATCACCGATGCGATTCAGTGGCTGGTGTGCAAACGGCAGGCGCGTATTTCCGTATGTGCACAACGGCTGGTGGGTCGATACCGGCAAACGCGAGGACATGCTGGAGGCCAACGCGCTGATTCTCGAGGAACTGGTTCCGACAAACGAGGGCACGATCGAAAACTCCGAGGTCGACACGCGCGTCACCTTGGAAAAGGGCGCGCACGATCATCAACAGCATCGTGCGCGGCCCGGTCGATCATCGGCGCAAACACGCGCGTGGTGAACAGCTACATCGGCCCGTTCACCAGCATCCACAGCGATTGCGTGATCGAAAACGCCGAAATTGACCGCAGCATCGTGCTCGAAAACTGCGAGATCCGCGACATTCCCTCGCGCATCCACGACAGCCTGATCGGCCGCCGCTCGATCGTCACCCGCGCGCCGGCAAAACCACAGGGCTATCGACTGATGTTGGGAGATTACAGCCAGACCGGGCTGGTTTAGAAGAAGGTGCTTAAGGGAATAAGGTGCTTAAAGTTGCGGCGTTCGACACCTTAAGCACCTTAGGCACCTTAAGCATTTAAGCACCTTCTTCCCTACCATCGCGTCGCCTCAAACCGCCACCCGGGCTCCACCTTCTGCATTTCGATTTCGTCGTTGCGCTCGGTGAGGCCGCAGGCGAGGTAGTTGGCATGCAGGCGGGCGAGGGCGGGGCGGTCGAGTTCGATGCCGAGGCCGGGCGCGTTTGTGATGGCCACGCAACCGTCTTCGATCGCGATGCGCCCGCTTGTGACCACATCTTCTGTCTGCCACGGGTAATGCGTGTCGCAGGCGTAGGTCAGATTCGGCGTGGCCGCGGCCAGATGCGCCATCGCCATCAACGAGATGCCGATGTGTGAATTCGAATGCATCGACAGTCCGCGCCCAAATACGCGACAGATGCGCGCCAATTCCAACGACGCGCGCAAACCGCCCCAGAAATGATGGTCGCTCAAAATGATCTGCTCGCTGCCGAGCCGGATGCTGCCGGGCAGATCGTCAAACGACACCGTGCACATGTTTGTCGCCAGCGGCATGTGCAGCGCCTGAGCCACTTCGGCCATGGCAGCTTGCCCGCGCACCGGGTCTTCGTAATACTCAAGCACGCCTTCGAGCTGTTTGCCGCAGCGGATCGCGGTCGGCACGGTCCAAACTGCGTTTGGGTCTAGCCGCAGCGGCACATCCGGCCCAAACGCATCGCGCAGCGCCAGCATCGACGCAACTTCGATCTCGGGTGGCAGCGTGCCGCCCTTGAGCTTGATCGATTTGAAGCCGAACGCCGAGCACATCGCCTGAGCCTGCCGCACGATCCCGGCCGGTGTCAATGCCTCCGCCTGACGTTCGGCCGCCCAGCCGCTCAGGCCGGGCGCGCTGTCAAACCCGAGCGGGCCGCCGGCGCCGGCGTGTTTGTAGAACAGATAGGCCGAGAACGGCACACGGTCGCGCACGCGGCCGCCGAGGAGATCGCAGACGGGCCGTCCAGTCGCCTTGCCCATGATGTCAAAACAGGCGATTTCAATTGCGCCAAACAGGCGCGCCGCGCGCCGGGTTTGAATCGTCGTGCGCATGCCCGCGCTGCCCACGGCTTCGTCGTTGCTAAACGCGCCTTCGATGGCGGCGCCAATCGCATTGAGCTGAAACGCGTCCAGCCCGATCAGCCGCGGTGCGACGGCGCGCAGATCGCGCTCAACGTCAATGCCGCCTGGAATTTCACCCAGGCCATACAGGCCGTCACTTGTGCGTATCTCGATCACGAGGCGCAGCGCGTAAGGCGCATGCAGGCCGGCAGCATTGCGTAGCGGCGGGTCCGCAATTGCGATGGGTGTGACGGCGATGTCACTGATGATTTGCATGTTATTCCTTGTGAAAGTGTTGAGAACTGTTGTGATTCTCAATCAAAAGATGTATGTCGAAATACGTGATTTCACTACAATGGTTTTTTGCAATACTTTAGGACTTATCTTCAATCCTGTCGGCATTAACGCTGCCCTGCGCCGTGTGCGCGACAGTGTGATCGCCGCCTGGGTTTGAGATAGGCCATCTGGCTATGTCTGCAACACGAACTGCACGATCGACATCAGACGAACCCGCATGGCTCACCAGTGTTCATCTACTGGCGATCATGTGTTGCTTCGCGCTGACCGTGCTCAGCTTCATGTCCTATGTTGCATTTGAGCGGTCCAGTGCCTCGTTGTATATCACGACAGCCGCCGGCGCGCTAACAGCCATGCTTGCGCTGACGCGCGTGCTCGTGCGCAACGGCGTTTTTAACCACGCACGCATTCTGATGCACGCCGGACTTTTGCTCTTTACCTGCGTGCTCGTCGTGTTCGACAAGAGCGCCCGCGTGTTGCTGTTTATCCCCTGGGTGTCGATTTCAATGGGGCACCTGTATATGTATTTGCCGCGCTCCAGCTTTGTCCCGACGATCATCTGGTGCGCTGCCGCACTCGGGTTGCTGTTCTGCGAAAAGCTTGGCATCGTGCCGACCGAACCGTGGATCACCGGCATTGGTTGGGTGAATCTATTTGCAAACGCCATCGCGCTGATCATGAGCCTGTCCTGGCGCTACAACGCCAGCGTGCAACGGCTTGGCGTGGTCAACGGCGATGTGCGCGTGCTCAAGCGCATGCGCGCCGAGCTTGAAGCCCAGGTCGATGCCACCACCGAAGACCTGCGCGAACGCGAAGCGCGCTTTCGCGCCATCTCAGAACTCACATCGGACTATGCGTTTGGCTGGGCGATCACAGCCGATGGCATGATCTTGAGCGAATGGTCGACCGACGCGATCGACAACTGTCACCGGTTACACGCGCGAAGAGTTCGAAACAAACTGGCGCGCCATCGTGCATCCTGAAGACCACACGATCTACGAGCAACGTTTGCGCCGCACACTGGACAACGAGACCAACGAGGCCGAATTTCGCATCATCTAAAAAGGGCACCGACAAGATCCGCTGGTTAAAAGCCCTGACGCGCCCGATCTGGTCGAACACTGAGCAGCGTGTGGTGCAAGGCCGTCGGCGCGATCCAGGACATTACCGAGCAGCGCATCAGCGAAGACGAAATTGAGAAGCTCGCCTATTACGACACGCTGACCGGCTTTGGCAACCGCCAGGCCTGGAAGAGCTGGGCCGATGTCGCCATCGCCAAGGCAAACCTGACACGCGGCAAGCTCGCGATCATGTATATCGATCTCGATCGCTTCAAAGCCGTCAACGACACGCTCGGCCACAACGTTGGCGATCAGCTGCTGGTCGAGGTGTCCAAACGCCTGTATAGCTGTCTTGAGGCCGGACGACCGCCTGGCGCGGTTGGGCGGCGATGAATTTGCGATCATGCTGCTGGATGGCGACGAGGACCGCGCGATCTCTGTTGCGCAATGCGTGCTGACCCAGTTCGACGCGCCGTTCAATGTGCTGGGCCACATGATCCAATCGCGCGGCAGCGTCGGCATCGCGATCTTCCCGCGCGACGGCACACAGATCAATGTGTTGCAGCAGCACGCAGACATCGCGATGTATCGTGCCAAGACCAAGGCCGAGCACCTTCAGGTCTATAGCCCGGAGATCAGCAAGTATCTCGACGAGCAGGTGCAGCTTGAAGCCGAGCTCGGCGCCGCGATCGAAAGCGAGCAGTTCGTGCTGCACTATCAGCCGATTTTGCGCGTTAGTTCGGGCGCGATCGAAAAGGCCGAGGCCCTGGTGCGTTGGAACAACCCCAAACGCGGCCCGGTATCGCCGGGTGTGTTTATCCCGCTGGCCGAAGAGTCCGGCATGATCGTCGATATCGATCGGTGGGTTGCGACTGCGGCCTTCAAACAGGTCGCCAAATGGCTAAACGACGGCATCGACGCGTCGCTGTCGATCAATCTGTCGGTGTTGTCGCTGCGCGATGGCGACTTTGTCAACTTTGCCGAAAAGTTGCTGCATCGCTCCGGCGTGCCCGCCCAAAACATCACGTTTGAGATCACCGAAAGCGCGGCGATCGAAGATCCGGAGGCCACCAGCCGCGTGCTGCACAGCCTGCGCACGCTTGGGTTTCAGCTGGCAATCGACGACTTCGGCCGCGGCTACACCTCGATCGTCTTCCTGAAGAAGCTGCCAGTCGACTTTGTAAAGATCGACAAATCGTTTATCGATGGCATCGGCCGCGACCCGAAAGATGAAGGTGTGTTGCGGGCCGTGATTGCGCTGGCAAAAGGCCTCGAAATTTTGACCGTGGCCGAAGGCGTCGAGCACGCCAATCAGCTGGAGTGGCTCGCCGAACACGGCTGCGATTACGTCCAGGGCTGGCACGTTGGCAAAGCCATGCCGCCCGAGCAGTTCATCGAGCGCGCCACCACCCGCGTGCGCCAGATTGCGCACGATCTAACCCGCCGATAATCGGGGTGTGGACGAAATATTTTTTGACTGCGACAGCACGCTGTCGTCGATTGAGGGCATCGACGAACTGGCTCGCTTCAAAGGCGTTGAAGCGCGCATCGTCGCGCTTACAAATGCCGCGATGGACGGCAAGATCCCGCTGCAGGAGGTCTACGCCGAACGCCTGCGCTTGCTCTCGCCGCGCCGCGCCGACATGCGCGCCATCGAAGAAGCCTACAAACGCACGGTGGTGCCGGATGCGCGCGAGGTGATCGCGGGGCTGCAACTGCTCGGCAAGCGCGTCTACATCGTCAGCGGCGGTCTGGCCGACGCGGTGGTCGGGTTTGGCGTATCGCTTGGCATTCACCGGCGCGACATCTATGCGGTGGGGGTGACCTACAACACGCTGACCGGCCGCTGGTGGGAATACAGCGCGCACCCGCAGGGCAATCCGGATGAAGAGTATCTCGTCTATGAAGAGGGTGCGCTCACCACGCAAAACGGCAAGGCCGAAGTGATCCGTGGCGCGCGCGCGACCGGGCGTGCGCGCGATGTTGGTCGGCGATGGTTCGAGCGACCTGGCCGCGGCGCCATGCGGTCGATCGATTTATTGGCTTTGGCGGTGTCGTGGCTCGGCCGCTGGTCGTTGCAAACTCGCCGACGTTTGTGCGTGTGAATTCGCTGGCGCCGATCATGCTCTATGCAACGCGCGATGGTGAAGCTGAAACACTGCCGGTCAAACAGCGCGCCCGCGCCATCCTCGCCGAAAATCCGCAGGCCGTCGTCATCACGTAGGGACGCGCAGCGGCGCGTCCGCAGCGCGTCAGCGGTGCGTCCGCAGCGCGTCAGCGGTGCATTCGCGCGAGCGCGTCAGTAGCGAAGTGATGCACGACACGCAGGCGCAACCCGCACGCCGACGCTACAATCTCCTGCATGGGCGCGTTTCGTGTAATTGGCCGGGCACTAAAAAATAGCTGGGATGACCTGTTGCCACTGATCATGATGAACATCGTCACGTTGCTGGCGATGGCGACGATCGTGCTTGGGCCGCCGGCGCTGGCCGCGTTGCACGCCATGTCGAATCGCGTCAGCGGCGGATTTGTCATCAAGTTCGAACACTATTTTGCGGCGTTTAAACAGTATTTTGTAAAGTCATGGCTGGTGACCGCGCCGTTGCTGGTGATTGTGTATCTGATCGTGCTCAATATTTCGTTCTATGCGGCAGTCAACACAACCTGGGCGGTTTGGGCGCAAGGTGCCTGGCTGGCCGCGATGTTATTCGTGTTCGGCGATTCAGTTTTATGTGATGCCATTTTTGGTCGAACAGGAAGACAAAAGCATTCGCACGGCCCTACGCAATTCAGCGCTTGTCGCTGGTGCAAACCCGTTGTATACCTTCGTGTTATTGCTGACGGGCGTGCTGTTAACAGGGCTGTTTTTGGTGTTGCTGCCGCTTTTTCTGTTGTTTGGCTGCTCGCTGTGGACGATGTTTGCAAATGCAGCCGTGCACGATCGCATTGCTGAGGTTAACAAACGGCGCGAGCTTGCGGCGCAGGCCAAAAGCAAACGCTAGTGCAACAAAAGCATGGTTTCTAAATCTGGCGAAATTGCCATATCCCTTGCTCAGAGCGAGGGATATGGCAATTTCGCCGCTATTTGAAAACTAGGATTTTGATGCTCAAACCGGTGCAAGCGAGTGATGACAGATCGGAGGGATGAATCATGCGATACAACCCGAATGACGAATCCGATGAGTTCAACGACGATTTGAATGACGATGGCGATGCGCTTTCGTTTGAAATGACCGAGGAGTTCACCCGCTTCATCGGCGATCGTTGGCGCGCGCAACAGGACAGCAAACCAATCAGCGCGAGTGTTTCGCTGGCCAGCGCGGTGCACAGGATGCCGGCGCAGTGGCTCGATGCGGCCTGCGCGATGCACCGCATCAATCTGCGCGGTGAAGCGCGCAGTTCGCGCCGCGCCAAAGCCGATGCCCTGTTCAGCCGGCTGACCAGCATGGACCATCTGGCGCGCTGCGTGCTCGATATGCCCCCTTATGCGCGCGCCGCCCTGCGCCGCGTGCTCGAAAGCGGCGGCTCGATGCGCCTGAGCGCGCTCGTGCGCGACTTTGGCGATATGACCGGCGATGGCTGGTTCTGGGATGAGCAACCCCCCAAATCAAGCCTGGGTGAGCTGCGCCGGCGCGCGTTGCTGTTTGTCGGCAAGTCCAGCCTCAGCAAAACCAGCACAGCCACCACACGCCGCACGTTCAAGATTGCCGTTGTGCCGAGCGAACTGCGCGAACCGCTTGGCCGCATCCTGGGAGACCCTGCCGTGCGTCGCGAGGAAGAGAGCGCGTTGGCCACGTATTTTGCGTCGTCCGACGATTTGCTCAAAGAGGCATTTGATGGCGTGCAATCGCACTACGTCGCTGCGCCGTGGGAACCGGTGCTCGCGCGCGAGTACCTCGAAGTGTTTCTTAAACAGTCCGCCGATGCCGGGTTTAACCCGCTGCTGGTCTGGACCAGCCTGCAAACGGTGCTGGAGTTTTTTGACACCTACGCGCACGAACTCATCGTGCCGGGTGATCTGGCCGGCTATCACGTCAGTGAAATGGCGACCGAGTTTGTCGACCGGCAATACCTGCAGCGCTGGGCGCTGGATGAGCGCCGCGAACTGATCGAAACGGTGCGCCGGCTCTACACGTATTTGCACACGATCGGCGTGATCGACGCGGAAGCGATCGAAGACATCGATCAATCCTGCCGCCAGCTTATTACAGGCAAACGCCGGCTGCATCTGATCCACCGGCCGCCACCGCTGGGTGGCGAGCTGTTGCTCGCGCGTGTCAATCCGAATTCGGGCGAAGAAGAGCGCTTTACGATCAACCATCAGCGCCTGATCATGGTCTGGTTCGCCGAATTTCATCAGGACTGGCGCACGTTGCGCAAACGCTGTGCCGAAGTGCCCGCGGGCAAAGATAAGGCGCGGCTGGTCGACGACCTGATCGGTCTTGAGCCCTCCGTCTGCGAGCTGCTCGTCGCGCGCGTCGAAGACGACGATATAAACGCTGCCGTGCACTGGTTTTATGAGGACACTGTGATCGAGCTGAGCGCGTGGTAGGGGGAGATTAGAAGAATCCAGAGCCCAGAATCCAGATTGGGACTTAACTGCGTGCATGGCACTGTCGTGACCCGTCTGTGACTCTGGATTCTGTGATTCTTTTATCTATCCAACCGTATTCGCCAAACTCACGTCACCCACTTTGATGTGCACCAGATCGCCGTGATTGAGCGTAAAGCTTTCGGCGGGCACCACGCCGGTGCCGGTCATCAAAAACGCGCCGCTTGGGAAATCGAGCTCGCGATACAAGTAGCTGGCCAGTTCTTCGAGCGTGCGCTTCATCCGGTTGATGCTCGTTTCGCCAGAGAACACAACTTCGCCATCACGCGCGATGCTGACGTTGACCGGCAGTTCGCGCATGGTTGCCGCGTTGCACAGCACAATTTCGTTGGCCAGCGCACAGCTGTTGTTGTAGACCTTGGCCTGCGGCAGATACAACGGGTTCTCACCCTCGATATCACGCGACGACATGTCGTTGCCGGCGGTGTAGCCGACGATATCGCCGTGAGCGTTGATGACAAGCACCAGCTCGGGCTCCGGCACGTTCCAGGTGCTGTCAGTGCGGATGTGCACGTAGGCGCCGCTGGTCACCACGCGCCACCCGATCGACTTCATAAAAAGTTCCGGCCGCTCGGCTTCGTAGACCTTCTGATACACATCGGCAACAGTTGATTCGGCTTTGCGCGCGTCGCGGCTGCGCAGATACGTCACGCCGCTGGCCCAGACTTCCTGCGCCGGGTCGATCGGGGGCAGAGCGGCGCCAAACGCAAACGTTTCTCCGCTGCGATGCATGTCGATATACGCCGGCAAATGTTCCGTGCGCAATGCCAGTAAGCTGCTCAAGCTAAACGACGCGGCCAGCGGTGTTTCATCGCACAGCCAGCGCGGTCCGGAGGGGGTGGAGAGTTTGGAGAGCTTCATTGGGCTAGTGTAAATGAAAAGTGCTTAAGGTGCACAGGGCGTAAGTGCTTAAGGTATCAAGACGTTAAGCACCTTAAGCACTTTTCTTCGCATCTCCGGCACCAAAATCGCCGACGCCGACACAATCATGGCCGCGCACAGAAACCCTAGCGTGGTGATCGACACGCTGTTGACCAGTTGAAAGGCAAGCAGCGGCGCGACGATGCCGCGCAGCCCGGTAAAAAAGGTGTGCACGGTCATGTACTCCATGACGTGGTCGGGCGGCGAGAACTTTGTCACCCACAGGCTCCAGGCCAGCTCGCCGCCGGCCGCTGAGGCGCCAAAGATGATCGCGCCGAGCGCCAGCCCGAGCGGCCCGACACCCATGAAATAGGCTGCGGTGCCGAGCGCAAACCCGACGTTGAGCAGGATGCGCATGGCGAAAAAATTCATGCGGTCAAACAGCCAGCCCCAGACCGGCGTCAGCACAATGCGCACCAGGTTGGGCAGCACCAGCGTATACAGCGACACGTCTGAGGAGTTCAACGCGATGCCGAATTTTGGGTTCGCCAGGTATTCGACGCGCAGCGACACCATCATCAGATTGGCAAAGCCCATCAGCATCCAGGCTACCAGTGTCAGCCGCAGCAGCGGGTCTGTCCTGATAAAGCGCATGGCGTGGAACGGCGAATGGCGCACGCCGGGTGCGTCTTGCGAGACCACGCGTTTCGACGGCATCTTGAACAGCCACAGCGCCGAACCTGCCAGCGCCACGCCGAACAGCACCAGCAGCCAGCGAAACGCGCCGATGTCGGTGTCGAGCAGTCGTCCGCCAAGGATGCCGGCCAGCATCGCCACCGCCACCCGGATCGTTAGCGCGCGCGACACATAGCGGCCACGCTCACGCGGCGGGTAGTTCGCCTGATAGACAAACGTGGTCAGCGGGATTAGCAAGTTCACGCATGCCATGGCGATCACCGCGCCGATGACATATACCGGCAGCACTGGCACGACGCTGACCGAAAGAAAGGCAATCGCTGCGATGACGCACAGCACCGCTGCGATCGTGGTGGCGCGCAGGTTGATCCGTTCGACCAGCGGCAACAGCCACAACGTCAGCAGCAGCCCGATGTTGCCACCAGCCGCCAGCAACGACTTCGAGAGCGAGTCGGCCTGGAGCGCTTTTACCGCGATCAGCAGCAAAAACGTGGCTGCCGCGCTGTCGATCACGCCGCTCGAGATCGCGCGCAGCCGGTCGTAACGGTAGGTCAGGCGCGTGTCATCGGACAGCGCGCTCATGCGTTGATCACCCGGCGCAGCGCGAGCGCGGCCAGAGCGATCACACCAAGTTCAAGCGCGAACAATACGCCGTAGTTGTCAACCATCATCGCGCCGAGCGGCACGTGCAGCGGAGCCAGGCTGTCCAGCAATGTGCCAAATGCGATCGGCGCCAGCCCGGCAATCACATTGACCACGACCGAGTAGACGGCGAAGTGCGTGGCGTTGTCCGGCGCATCGGCCAGCGTGTTGAGCGTCAGACGCATGGTAAACAGCTCGAACATCCAGGCGAAGCCGTCCGTCACAACGAGCAGCACCGGCGCGATAAAGCGCGCGATTGCGGGTGTGCCGTTGAGCGTCATCAACAGCCAGCTGCCAATTGCGATCGTCCACCAGCCCAGCGTGGCCCACAGAAAAGGCTTGCTGCCATGCCGGTCGAGCCGGTTGCGCACCCAGGTGGTGCCGGCCATCACAAGAATCGACGCGCCGGCTGTCAGCCACAGCAGGGCGCTGTCTGGCAGGCCGATCCGGGTGCGCGCATAGACCAGCGTAAAGGCGCCCGCGCCCAGATTGATAATCTGCGCGAGCGCGCCGAAGGTCAACAATTTGCGAAAGGCCGGGTTGCGCAGCGTGGCTCGGATACTGCTGAGGCCCGATGACGCAGTTGGCGCTGCCGGAATCTGGGCCGGTTCCGGGATGCGCCACAAATACACCAGACTCACATAAGCTGCCACGATGCCGACGCCGAATCCGAGGCTGTAGGAGCCGATTGTGCCGCGCGCCAGAAAGATTCCGGAGAGTGTCAGCCCGGCCAATGCCGCGATGTTCATAAAAAAGCGATCGCGGCTCAGAAAAGCGCCGCGCGACGCCGCCGGCAACAATGCACTCATCCACGGCAGCCAGGCCACCACGCCAGATGCGCGCAGGGCGGTAAACAACGCCATGATGACGAGCACGATGACGACTGTGGATTGCCGGCCGATGCTGTCGGCCAGCACGGGCAGGGCGATCAGCGGCGTCAGCACCACGGTTCGCACACCCCAGCCAAACATCATGGTGCGCTTGTAACCGCGCCGGGCCACGTGCGGCGCCAGCGGCAGTTGCAGCACCGACATAATGGGATTTAGCCCGGTCAGCAACCCCAGTGCCAGCCCGGAGGCACCCAGGCTGCGCACAAACAGCACCAACGGACTGGTGATGCACATCTGCCAGGACATGGTGCTGAGGGCGTCAAAAAAGATAATTGCGTTTAACGCATTGGGTTTTTTAGGGGAATCGGGCGGCATCGTTGGCGTGCTGATGTTAGCACTCTGTAGCCAAGAGGACTACACCTACGTGTAGTCCACCTCTTTGAAGCGCAGTTGCTTGGCTTTTTGCCCGAAAACGGGTGCGTCGACTGTAGACTACCGCAGGTGTAGTCCACTTTACGTGGACTACACCTGTTTTGCCCCAAACTGTCAGAAAGTGTCAGGTTTCCACACCCATGGCTCCGAACCCGTTGGCCCAACTGGTGGACAACTCACTTGTTTTGTGGGAAAACCACGTATATAATGTTGCGCTTTTAGTGCAAAAGACACTTTCTAAAGGCCGTCAAAAACGGAGGAGGCAAGCAGTATCGCTTACCCAAGATCGAGACCGCAATTCAACAGTCAACCTGAGTTCAGAATCAACAATCAGATACGTGCAACCACGGTTCGCATCATTATGGCTGATGGCGACAATCGTGGGGTGATGGACACGCGCGACGCGCTTGACCTCGCACGCAGTCTGCATATGGATGTGATCGAGGTTGCACCAACTGCGAACCCGCCTGTCTGCCGCATCATGGACTACGGTAAGTTCATGTATGAGAAAGAAAAGAAGGATCGCGCAGCAAAAAGAACCCAGAAGCAGATCGAACTAAAAGGCGTGCAGCTTCGCCCGAAGACGACAGAACATCACTTGTTCTTCAAGATTCGAGCGGCGCGGCGTTTTCTGGAATCTGGCAACAAGGTCAAAGTGACCTTGCGCTTCAAGGGCCGCGAAATGGCGCACTTGCATGTGGCTCGCGGAATGCTGAACAAGGTGGTTGAGGCGACAAAGGATCTTGCGTTTGTCGAGACCATGCCGAACATCGAAGGCCGCACCATGCTGCTGATCCTTTCGCCGTCGCCTGCAACACTGGCAGCCGCCAATAACAAGGCGACCCAGAAGCGCATCGAGGACGAACGCGAGGCAGACAAGGCAGAAGGCTACGATGAAGCATCCGAAGAGGTAGAAGAGACAGAAGAGCACGACGATGACGACGACGCACAGCCCGAAGTCAAGTATGCGCCGACGCCAGAAGAGAAAACACGTGAGCGCAAACAGGTCAGCCGCGGGAAGCTCGCTAAACAGCGGGCCGACGAACAGTTTGGCCTGCCGTAACGTCAAAGAGCCCGTCCAATAACTGTTTCGGCAGAATCACATCCCCGTTTTGCGGGGGATGTGATTCTGCCGAAAGATTCTGGATGCGATCGTTTAAGAAGGAATCATGCCGAAGATTAAGACACACAAAGCGACATCAAAACGGTTCAAAGTAACCGGTAGTGGCAAAGTGATGCGCACCCGCCAGGGCAAGAGCCACTTTCGCCGCAAGAAGCCGCAGCGCGTCAAGGCGCTTTTTAGGCGAAATGACCGAGGTCCAGGGCGACAACATCGTCCGCCGCATCAAGCGCCTGGCCCCGTACATGTGCAAGAAGTAAGTGGTTGCGCCGGACGACAGCGTTCGGCGCCGGAATGACATACGCATCCTGCGGCTCTATAGCGCGGTGCGACTGGAGAATCATGGCAAGAGTAAAAGGTGGCGTAAAGACCCGCCGCCGTCACAATCGAATCCTCGCCGAGACCAAGGGTCAGTTTGGCGCGCGTCACAAGCACATCCGCAAGGCGCACGAAGCACGCTTGCACGCGCTGTCGTACCGACCGAGGATCGCCGCAACCATCGCCGCGAGCTGCACGCGTTTGGATTCAGCGCATCAACGCCGCCGCGCGCGAAATGGCACAACCTATAGCAAGCTGATCAACTCGCTCAAGGCCGCCGGCATCGAGCTCGATCGCAAGATCCTGTCCGACATCGCCTCGCGCGACGCGGCTGCTTTCAGCGCGGTTGTGCAAGGCCACCGCCTAACCTTGCGGGTGGTTCCATCACTGCAAGCGCAACAGATCACCACGTTGCGCGTGCGGTTTTTTTGCTTGCGACCCGCCATCTTTCTCGACCGCGACGGCGTGCTGATCGAAAACGTGCGACAGTATGTGCGATCTGGGACGACGTGGCTTTTTTCGCCTATACGTTTGCCGCCATGCGCCGATTGCGGCGCTGGCCGCATGCGTTTGTATCGTCTCAAACCAGGCTGCGGTGGGAAGGGCGTGATCGACCACGCGCTGGCCGAGGCGATCAACCGGCCGTCGCTGCGCAGGTGAACGCCACGGCGGCCGGATCGACCGCGCCTATTTTTGCCCGCACCGCGCCGATGCCGGTTGCGAGTGTCGCAAACCCAGGCCCGGCATGCTGCTGTCCGCGGCGCGCGAGCTCGACCTTGACTTGGCCCACAGCTGGATGATCGGCGATGAGCTCAGTGATATGGATGCCGCCCGCAACGCCGGCGTGCGCGGGATTCTGGTGCGCACCGGCTTTGGCGCTGAGCAGCTCGCGACCCTGGCCCAGCAAGCCGGGTTTGCCGTGGTTGACGCGCTGCCCGCGGCGTTTGAGATAATCCGCAGCGCTAGCCCTGCAGCGTTGCCTGCAGAATCGTGATGTGTCGACGCAATAGCCGCGCTTCACGAATGTTATTTCGACTGTTAATGACTGGCGGCGCGCTGTTGAGCCACAAACTTCAGGTCGAAATGACGTTGAGAATTTTGACGACGATCTGCATCATGTTTCGGCATGACCCAGTTCGCCACAATGACACACCATCGCAGCATCGGATTCGAAACAATGACGCCAGACGCCGATTTTTTTGCGGAATATTTACAGGGATTTACGCAGGTCATCGCCACGCTTGATCAGCCGGCAATTGCCGCTGTTGCCCAGCGCGTGATTCTGGCCTACGCCGAAGGCCGGCAGCTTTTTGTAACCGGCAATGGCGGCAGCGCCGCAACCGCATCGCATATGGCGGCCGATTTTGGCAAGACCATGCTGGGCAAAAATTTTGCGCCGTCGCTGCGCACGCTTCCGCGTGATGTCATTAAATGACAACATTCCGCTCATGACAGCCTATGCCAACGATGTGGGCTACGACGAAATGTTTTCGCCCAACAGTTGCGCAACTTGCCGCTCCCGGCGACGCTGTTGCTTGTGATTTCAGCGCCAGCGGCAACTCGCCAAACATTTTGCGCGCCATCGATGCCGGCGGCGAGACTTGGAGTTGAGACCATCGGGCTCTCGGGTTTGAGGGCGGCGCCGCTGCTCCATGGTCAACACACACCGTTGTCGTTCGCAGCAATCACTACGGTTACATTGAAGATGCGCACGCTGTTATCATGCACATGATGACCGATGCGCTCAAACATGCGGTGCATCAGCGGTAAGCCCGACCACATCGACATCAGCGTCGAACGCAAAGCCAACCGGCTGGACAAGAGCATCGCGGTGTTGCTGCCGACGTCAGCCGCAGCGCGGCGCAGCGCTGGATCGACTCCGGCGCAGTGCGGGTCAACGGCGCGTTGCGAAGACGCCAACGATAGTGTTTCGCCGGGCGATGTGATCGACATCGAGGAGCCGGACGCCGTCGCTGCCACGCCTCAGCCGGAGGCGCTCGCCGATGGCCGTGATGTACGAAGATGCCGATCTTGTGGTGGTCAACAAGGCGGCCGGCATGGGTGGTGCATCCCGGCGCAGGCAACGCCGCTGGCACGCTGGTCAACGCCATGCTGGCGCATGCGCCTGAGATCGCCGAAGTGGGCGATGAAACGCGGCCGGGCATCGTCCATCGCCTTGACAAAGAGACCAGCGGCGTGCTCCTGGTGGCCAAAACCGATGCGGCTTATCGCGCTCTGCAAGAGCAGTTCAAACGCGCGCGAGATCCGCAAGACCTATCTGGCAGTGTGCATCGGCGAGGTGCAACCGTTGCGCGGCGCGATCGACAAGCCGATCGCGCGCGATCCATCAAATCGCCAGCGCATGGCTGTGCTTGTCCGGCGGGCGCGAGGCGGTGACCGAGTTTGTGGCGACTGAACGCATCGCATCGAAGGACGCGCCATACACGTTTGTGCGCGCGACATCCGCACACCGGGCGCACACATCAACTTCGCGTGCATCTGGCCTCGATCGGGTTTCCAATCGTGGGCGATCTGCTGTATGGCGCAGAGCCGCGATCCACTCAGCAAACGCATCGCGCCGCGTCACCTGCTGCATGCCAGCGAGATGGCGTGCGCTGCCTTCGCCGGTGCCTTCAACGGTTTACGCGCCGAGATGGCGACTATATGCGCGCATTTGCTCGGCGTCCGAGGTAACATGCGCGGATCGAAGCTGCTTGCGCTGCTGGGGACCTGGCCCGGTGGAGCGCTTGACGCTCGCGGCCTCAGTGTCGCTAATTTGCGCGCCACGCGGGTTGCGTTCACCACTTCCTGAGCGATCTTGCTCATGGTGGTGCGGCGCGAACGCGCGGCCATTTGGATGTGATGGTAGGCCTCTTCCTCGCCGAGACCCTCTTTCATCAGGATGCCTTTGGCGCGGTCGATGAGTTTGCGCGCGGTCAGTTTTTCCTCAAGCTCATCCACTTTTTGCGTGAGCTGGCGGCGGTCGCTGTGGGTGGCCAGCGCCACGCGCATGGTGCTGATCAAGTCGTCCTGTTTGACGGGTTTGATCAGATAGCCTTGCACTGGGATAGTGGCCGCCCGGTCGAGCAGCCCATTTTCGTTGTATGCCGTCAGGATGATGATCGGGATGGGCCGGTGTTTGACGATTTCAGTGGCGGCCTCGAGCCCGTCGCGAAATGGCATGCGAATGTCGAGCAGTGCGAGATCCGGCTCTTCCCGCTGCGCCAGCGAGACGGCTTCGATGCCATCGGCGGCGCTATAGTACAGTGTGGCCCAGCTCGCTCAGAATGGTCCGCAGGCCCATGCGAATGATCGATTCGTCGTCGGCGATCAATATGCGCAGCGATTGTGTTTTGCTCATGTTTGTGTCCTCAGGATCTCCGCGCATCTGCGTCTGGGTGACGCTGCGCGGATATGAGGCTCATCGTGGAGCGAATGCCGACATTATACTTCTCGCGCAAATCGCACCATGACCAGGATCATCACCAAGGACAACGTTTTGATGGCTGTTCGACCAGTGTCGCGCTTGCGCTTCGGTCAACAATTTGGTGCCAAATCCTTCAGGTCCGCCCAGATGTGCGACATATGAGTGATCTGTCGCACGCGTCTGGTAGATCGTGTCATTGTGGCGGTTGACCGTAAACGCTGATTCTGCGAAAACCTCAGAAATTGTGCCAACTTTGACCTCCTTCCAGCCCTCACCACGCACATTGACCTTGCAGCCGTCCATTGCGATGCTGACACACTGCGCAGCTTGAAATGCTGCTGCCGTCGTCGGCTTTGGGTGCATTGCCGGTAATGCGCGCAGACCTGCTGCTTGCGTTTCATGCCAGGCTTTCGTCACACCGATTTGCACCTGTGCAAGCTCGCCCAGAATTTCGCACGCTTCCGCAAACGGCAACCGTGCACATAGCTTGACCAAGACCCGGCTGATTCCAGTGCTCATGCCCTGCGCAACGCCAAGCTCAATGTCAAACGGATATCCAAATGACCCACTCCCAATCGTGCCAGCCGAGCAATTTTTCGCGTGCGATGCGCGCGCCGGAACTGTGATTGCGTGCACGCCAAACCCGAAGGCGCGCAAACCCGCCTATCGCCTTGAGATCGACTTTGGACCGCTGGGCATCCGCACCAGCAGCGCGCAGTTGACGGCACTGTACAGTGCGGCCGAGCTGATCGGCCGGCAGGTGCTGGCCGTGCTCAACTTTGCGCCGCGCAACATCGCCGGTGTCGAGAGCCAGTGTCTGGTGCTCGGCACCGATACCCCGGATGGGGTGGTGCTGTTGGCGGTTGAACGCCCTGTCGCAAACGGCTCACGCGTCTTTTAACCCGGCCACTTCGCTTTGCGTCGGCGGCGCTGCGGCTGCGGCAGTTTAGGCCACACTGGCAGGCTGGTTGCGGTAGGGCAGTGATAGCACGACCCGGGTGCCGCTTCCCGGCGCGCTATCGATCGTGAGCACACCATCCAAATCCTGCGCGCGTTCTTGCATGCCGACGATGCCCCACTTGTGCGCATACGTTTGCTGCTGTGCGAAACCGCTGCCGTTGTCCCGAATGCTTATGACGATCGCATCCGCAGAGGCATTTGCGGAGAGGACCAGCTCGGTTGCCCCTGAATGTTTGATCACGTTTTGAACGGCTTCGAGCACAATGCGATAGATGCCTTCTTTTGCGCGGGTGGGCAAATCAGGTTCATCCAGATTCATATCGATTTTTGCGTGCACGTCATGGCGCATGCAGATCGCCTGCACCTGCCGTTGCAGCGCGCCGATCAGGCCGTCCTGCTGCAAATGCTCCGGCCGCAGCTCGAAGATCAGCGCGCGCATTTCGGTCAGGCCGGATTCGGCGAGTTTCAGCACATAATCGAGCGCCTGGCTGGTCGCGCTTTCCTTGTTGCACGCCGGCGATGGCGGTGCGCGTGCCGAGCACGATGCCATAGAGTGATTGCGAGACCGAATCGTGCAGATCGCGCGCCAAACGCGTGCGTTCGTTTAGCGCGGCAGCTTGCAGCGCCTCGCCGTGCAGGCGCACCGTGTCGAGCGCCGCGGCAGACCGGCTGGCAAACGCCAGCGCAAGATCGGCTAGCCGGGCCGAAAAATAGCCGGGCCGGGAGGTGCACAGCGCCATCAGCCCGATCGCGCGCCCTTTAACGACGAGCGGCACCAGCATCGCGGAAACCATGCCGGTTGCGCAGTATCGGTTGCTGCGAAGCATCCACCTCTTAAATGACACCGTGTGCGCATCTTCGCTTGCCAGATTGGTAAATACGAGCGGGCTGAGCGTCTTGATGACATGCGCCAGCGCGATATCCGTCTCCGGCTGAAAACGCAGCATCATGCCCTTGAGCGCATCCGGGTATGTGCCGGCGACCGAGATTACGCGCGCGTCGTGGCTGCGCGGCAGCGTGAATTCGGCGATGTACAGCCTCGTCAAACTCGACCACGCCGGCCAGCTTTGTCAAAATCAGGGAAAGCAGCGTCGGCAATTCGATCGTCGAGCTGAGCGATGTGGTCAGATCCAGCAGCTTGGAGAGCTCGTTTGCGCGCGTCGTCTGCTCGATCTCCAGCTCTTTTCCGCAATTTGACTTCTTGCTCCAGCAGGGCGTTGCGTTGCGCGAGGGTTTGTGCTGCAGTGTCGATCTGGCTTTGCGCGCGGGCCATGTATTGTTCGGCGGCAACCATCACCAAACCGGTTGCGATGAAATACAGCACATACGCCACAGCATCGATGATCTGCATGCTGTTGAGCCGGCTGGCTACCGGATAGACAGAGAGTTTTAGCGCGGTAACAATCACAATCCAAACGATGTTGAGCGCGATTGTTAATAACATCGATGTGCGGCCGTAGACAAATGCGGCAAACACGATCAACAGGGGGATTGCAGGGGCCGCCAGGCCAAACGTTCGGTTCGGGTTAAAGCTGTCGACCGCGACTGAGAGTGAAATCAGAAACAGCGCCAGCACGCCGACTGAGCGCGCAAATCCTTTGCGAACCGCGACATACAGAATCACGCTGATGCTGCCGACGCTGACGTTGGCCCAGAATGTCACCGGCCAAGTGGGCATGAAAAACGAGAGCAACACGCAGACGCTCACTGTCACGAGGCAAATAGATCCGAGTAGCGCGGTGACGAGCTGTGGTGAACGGTCTTGGGCTTCGGTGGCTGCAGCAGTGTGTAATGGCTGGAGGGGAGAGTCCACTTAAAGATGATTATAGGTGGCTTGCATCGATCTGCGTAACGAGATCCGCACGGTTATTGCAAATCTGACGCTACTGCGCAACATGCGTAGGCGATATCCGTAATAAAGAGGGCAGTATTCGAAAACCGCGCGCCGTGTTGCAAATCAATCGGAGGGCTGTGGTTTATCCCCATCTAAAGCTGTTACACTTTCTAGATGTCGTCTAGCGACACGCAACCTGATTTTCTCCGATCCCTTCTCCAGAAACACTTTGGCCTTGAAGAATTCCGTCACGGCCAACGTGCCGCGATCGAACACATCCTCAACCGGCAGCATACGCTTGTTGTGATGCCGACCGGTAGCGGCAAGTCGCTGGTTTATCAGGTTTCGGCGCTGGCGCTCACGGCACCGCGCTGATTATTTCGCCGCTGATCGCGTTGATGAAGGACCAGGTCGATCGTTTGCAGACAAACGGCGTCTCGGCCACGTTTATCAACAGCTCGTTGTCGGCCACTGAGCAAACGCGCCGGATCGAGAAGCTCGGCCGCGGCGATTACAAGTTGGTCTATATCGCGCCGGAGCGCCTGCGCAGCCGGCCCTTTCTTGAAGCGCTGCGCGCCTCGAACATTTCGATGCTGGCCGTCGACGAAGCGCACTGCATCTCGCAGTGGGGCCATGATTTTCGGCCGGACTATCTCAACATCGGCGCGATGCGCGAGATGCTGGACAACCCGATCACGGTCGCGCTGACGGCCACCGCCACGCCCGAAGTGCAGGACGATATCGTCGCGCAGCTGCGATTGCCGGTTGCCGAGCGGGTTGTGACTGGTTTTGCGCGGCCCAATCTGGTCTTTCCACGTGCGTCTGACCCCGGATCTGCGCAGCAAACAGAACGCGATTCGCAAAGTGCTTGGCACGGTGCGCGGCGCCGGCATCATTTACGTCGGCACGCGGCGCGAAGCCGAAGAGCTGGCCACCACGCTGGAAGCCGAGTTTCGCGTGCCGGCCTATGTCTATCACGGCGGCATGGATCGCGGCCAGCGTTCGATGGTGCAGGACGCCTATCTCAACGATCCGAACGCAATCATGATCGCGACAAACGCGTTTGGCATGGGTGTCGACCGGCCGGATGTGCGTTTTGTGATTCATTACAGCATCCCGGGCACGCTCGAGGCGTATTACCAGGAGGCCGGTCGCGCAGGCCGCGATGGCCGCCTGGCGCAGTGCATGCTGTTGTATGCGCCGCAGGATCGCAATCTGCAGGAGTGGTTTATCGAGAACGATTCGCCCTCGCGCAACGAATTGCTGACGCTGCACCGCGCGGTCGCTGGCGCGCGTGCGCGACGATGGCATTGCAAAAGTGTCGCCGGACGAGCTGATCCGGGCGACGCGGCTGTTCGAAGTCAAGCTGCGCGTTGGGCTGTCGCAGCTCGAGCGCTACGATGCGCTCGAACGCCTGCGTGATGACTCGTATGGCATTCACCTAAAGCCGGGTGAACTGAGCGAAGACACGCTCGATCAGATACAGGCCGACGTCAAGCTGTGGCGCGCGCACAAGCGCGAGCGGCTCAACAAGATCGTCGATTACGCCGAAACCACCACGATGTGCCGGCAGCAGCAGCTGGTTTCGCACTTTGGCGAGCGCGAAAATGTGCACCTCCAAACCGTGCTGCGACTTTCATATTCGCGATGCCAAGGGCGAACCGCATCCCGATTTCAAACAGCTGATCGAGGCATCCAAGCCGCCCACGCCAGTGGCCACTGGGAACTCAAAACAGTCGACGGTGGAGATCACCGAGATGCTCTTTGGCGAGGGTCTGACCGCGAAAGAAATCGCGGTGAAGCGCGGCATTGTGATCAACACCGTCTACGTGCATGCGGCCGATTTGATCGGCAACGGCCGGCTGGATTTGCGCCGCGTAGTCAATGAGGACATTGAGCAGGAGATTCGCCGCGCGATCGAGACGGTGGGCTCAATGGACAAGCTCGCGCCCGTCAAAACGAAGCTGCCTGATCGCATCGACTTTGGCGAAATTCGCTGCGTGATCGCGCACATCAAGCACAACGAGCTGCCGCCACCGGCGCCCGAAGTCGAAACAGCGCCAGACGCCGCCGCCACGCCTGAGCCGCCAGTTGTCGATGCGTGATTGTTTTCGAGGTCGGGATTGTTACTGCTTTGCCGCGCCATTAGGCACATGTCCGCGCTCGATCAGAGCGCGCTGATCGTTGGTGAGCGTGATCCACGGCGCGGTGGGGCCATCCGGCTGCGTTTGCATCAGGCGGCCGCGCGCGATCGTATGCGTGTTGCGCACGCGCTGCTTGCCGGTCCGCGCGTTCATAAACACATCGTAAAACGTAAACGCACCCTCATCGACTGCGAACACTGCGATGTCGGCTGGGCCGCCGACGCGCAACGCGCCGAGTTGGTCGGCAAGCCCCATCGCCTGCGCCGGTGCGACCGTGGCCGCGCGGATGACCTGCCCAAAGCTCAAGCCCAGCGCCATAAACTTGCTCAGGCATGTTGGCATGTCAAACATCGGGCCATGAACGCTGATCTGATGAATATCGCTTGAAATGACATCGGGCAGCTGTCCGGCAGCCAACATCGCTTCGGCCGTGAGAAATGAAAACGATCCGGCGCCGTGGCCGATGTCAAGCACCACGCCGTTGTCCCAGGCGCGCCGGGCATCTTCGAGCAATTTGCCGTCATCGTCGATCAGCTTCATGCTGTGGCCGGTAAAACAGTGCGTCAAAATGTCGCCGGGTCTGAGGTGCGGCAGCACCTCTTTGATCGTGGGCGGACCAATCCCGATGTGCGCCATCAGCGGCAGCTGCAGCCTGTCGGCGGCCTGCCGGGCGCGCAACAGCGGTTCGATGCCGTTCGCGCCGACCGTATTCGTGTCGATGCGCGCCTTGATGCCGAGCACAAAGTCGCGGTTTTGATCGACCAGCTTGCAGCAGATGTCGACATCACAGTAATTCAGGTTGCTCAGCTCGTAGGTTGGGGCGGTCAGACCGATGCTCGAAATATTGAGCAACGCGTAGATGCGCGCATGCGATGGCCGCACGATCCAATCGCGCAGCCCGATCAGGTTGTAGGCGCCGGCCGAACCGACATCGAGCCAGGTTGTGACGCCACTGCGCGCGGCGACCGGGTCCGGTGCGATGCCCCAGAACGTTGCGCCGTGATAGACATGCGTGTGCAGATCGACCAGACCGGGCGTGACAAATTGACCGGCGGCGTCGATGACCTGTGCCGCTGATTCGGCCGGGATCTCGCGCTCAATCGCGGCAATCTGGCCGCGCTTTATCGCGATGTCATGTGGGCCATGCCGGGCCGAGGCTGGGTCGATTAGGGTGCCGTTTTTTACCAACAGGTCAAAGCGCATGCGCTGGAGTTAAGCATGGATAGCAGGCGCTGGCAACTCATAGGTGTGCGCGAGGTTTGGAGACCTTTCAGGTCTAAAGACCATTCGGGTTTGAAGATCTGGCAGGTCTCGAAACCCGAAAGGTCTTAAGACCCCGCGCACGCCTTGAAAACAACAAGTGATTTACGAGAAAACACGCAGTGCTTGCCTGCCGTCGGCCGACGGCAGCAAGCGCTGCATCCACGTGGGACTAGGCAGCCCGAAATGCCCCTCTCGCCAAAGCCTCGCGCGCCTATACTCCCCGCATGAGCCTGCTCTCCGAACTAAAAGTCCCACCGATCATCAATGCCAATGCCACGTTGACCCGGCTTGGCGGTTCGCTGATGCCGCACGAGGTGCGCGAGGCGATGGATGAAGCCGCGCATGCCTGGGTCGATCTGCCGCTGCTGCAACGCGCGGCGGGTGAGCGCATCGCCTTGCTCACGCACAACGAGGCGGCCTATATCAGCACCGGCGCCGCGGCCGGCATCGTGCTCGCCGTGGCCGCCTGCATGACGCGCGGCGATCTCGCTCGCGTCAAACTCTTGCCGGGGCAGGACGGCGCGCCTGACCCAAAGGACGAGGTCATCGTCTTTCAGTCGCACCGCAATCCGTATGACCACGCGGTGCGTCTGCCTGGCGCGCGCATGGTGCTGATCGGCGACGACACGCAGACCACGCCGGCTCAACTCGAGGCCGCGTTTACGTCGCGCACTGCGGCGTTTGTCTGGTTCCAAGGCGCCATGACCGGGCAAGCCGATCTGCCAATTGAGCAAGTCATCGCAGCCTGCGCCGCGCGGGATGTGCCACTCATCGTCGATGCCGCCGCACAGTTGCCGCCGATGGAAAATCTGTGGCGTTTTACACAGCTTGGCGCAAGTGCCGCGATCTTTTCCGGCGGCAAAGCGCTCAGCGGCCCGCAGGGCACCGGCCTGGTCGTTGGCAAAAAATGGCTGATCGATGCCATGCGCCCGATCGGCAGCCCGAACCAAGGCTTTGGCCGGCCGATGAAGGTTAGCAAAGAAGATACCGCCGGTCTGCTGGCCGCCGTCGAGCGCTACCTTACGCTCGACCACGCCGGCAAACGCGAGCGCGACGAGCACGTGGTCGCTGAGTGGTGCGCGGTCTGGAATCTGCTGCCCGGCGTGCGCGCGCTGCGCAGCTTTCCAAACGAAGCCGGGCAGCCGTTGCCTCGTGTCGAGCTGACCTGGGATCCGGCCGTGCTCAACAAAACCGGCGAGCAGGTCGCCGAAGCATTGCTGGCCGGCACACCGGCGATCTCGGTTGCGACCAGCGCCGAACACGGCATCTACGTCAACCCTTGGACCGTGCTCGACCACGAAGTGCCCATCGTGCAGCGGCGCATCGCGGCATTGTTTACCGCGCCCGGATAGCCGTCGGCATTGCCTGCGGTTATCCGGGCGCGGCTATCCTGACACATGCTGACACTTCCCCGCACGAAGCGCGTTCTCGGTTATCCTTCCGCGCCATGACCGCTGTTTGGGAAATTGCGCCACCGCCGCCTGCGGACTTTATCGCCGCATTGCCGGCGCTGCATCCGCTCACCGCGATGACGCTCTACAGCCGCGGTTTTACCGACCCGGAAAAAGCCAAGGGCTTTATCGACGGTGCCTTTGAAAAAAACGACCCCTTCGCGTTGATGGACATGCAGCGCGCGGTCGATCGCATTGTGCAGGCGGTCAATGCCGATGAGTCGATCGCGATCTATGGCGACTATGACTGCGATGGGGTTACCTCGTGCGTGGTGCTCAAACGCTTGTTTGATTCGTTGCGCGCGCGGTCGCGCGTGTATATCCCAAACCGCTTTGACGAAGGCTATGGCGTCAACAGCGAGGCGCTGACCAGCCTCAGTGCCGCGGGCGTTACGCTCGTGATCACGGTCGATTGCGGTGCGCGCGCGATCCGCGAAGCCGAGCACGCGCTTGCGCTCGGGCTGGATCTGATCATTACCGATCACCATGAACCCGATCCTGAACGGCTGCCGAAGGCGCTGGCGTTTGTCAACCCAAAGCGTCCAGACTGTGAGTATCCCTACAAGCTGCTGGCTGGCGTCGGTGTGGCGTTTCGCCTGGCGCAGGCGATCTTGCGCACGCTCAAACGGCCCAACCAGGTCAGCGAGCGCTCGCTGCTGGACATGGTCGCGCTTGGCACTGTCGCCGACGTGGTCTCGATGACCGGTGAGAACCGCATGCTGGTGCGCGCCGGGCTGGGTGAGATCAACAAGGCGCCGCGCCCGGGCGTGCTGGCGCTGATGCGCGCCGGCGGCGTCAAACCCGCCAGTGTCGATTCCGGCAAGATTGGTTTTGTGCTGGCGCCGCGGCTCAACGCAGCCGGCCGGCTTGAGAGCGCGACCACGGCGTTCGATCTGCTGATGTGCGAGGACGCGACCGCGGCTGAAGATCTGGCCCAGCAGGTCTCCTATCAAAACGAAATGCGCCAGTCGATCACCGCGACGATGGCCGAAGACGCTGAACGCCGCGCGCTCGATCCGGATCCGGATGCGCCGTTGCTCTTTGCCGCGGCCGACGACTACAACCCAGGCGTAATCGGCCTGGCTGCCGCGCGCCTGGTTGAACGCCATTACCGGCCGGCCATCGTTGTCGCGATCAACGCCGACGAAGCGCGCGGTTCATGCCGCAGCGTGCATGGCTTTCACATGACTGAGGCGCTCGATGCGTGCGCCGATCTGCTCACCAAACACGGCGGGCACGCCGCCGCTGCCGGGTTTACGCTGCCCGTTGCGCAATTGTCCGCGCTGCGCGAACGGCTGAACGGGATTGCAGGCGCCGCCCAACCTGAGCACGGCTGGCAGCGTGTGATCAAGGCTGCGGCCGAGATCGATCTGAGCGCCGTCACCGGCAAAGCCCACAAAGAATTGTGCCAGCTTGAGCCGCACGGGCCGGATAACCCGCGGCCGGTGTTTGTCGCGCGCGGTGTGCGCATGATCAGCTGGCGGCGCGTTGGCAAGAGCGAGTCCGGCATTGGCCCGCACCTGCAGATCAAGGTGCGCGACAGCCGCAAAGCGAGCTGGGATGCCATCTTCTGGCGGGCAGGGGAGCGCAGTGCCGAACTTTCAGAAAATGCCCTGCTCGACATCGCGTTTCAGCTCGACGAAAACGAATGGAACGGCAACAAAAATTTGCAACTGGTGTTGCAGGATTTCAAAGTCATGCCGATCGTCGATCTTCTGACGCCGCTTGTTGAAACGCCTGTGCCGCTGCCGGCGCCGGTCGTGTTGGAGACTTAATCCTTGGCACTAGCGATCGCCACCCCCGCGCTGCTTTTTCCGGCCATCTCGCTGATCCTGCTGGCCTACACCAACCGCTTTCTGGGGCTGGCTGCCGTGGCGCGCAACCTGCATGACCGGTATCAATCAGACGCCAGCGCGCGCAGGAACATCACCGGCCAGCTCGCAAACCTGCGCTATCGCATGCACCTGATCCGCGATATGCAAATCTTTGGCGTGCTCAGCTTTATCGGCTGCGCGCTCAGCATGTTCCTGTTGTTTTTGCAGCTTTCTCTCGCAGGCGCCATCGCCTTCGGGCTGAGCCTGATCCTGCTGCTGATCTCGCTGGCGCTCTCGCTGCGCGAAATCCAGATCTCCGTCCGCGCCATTGAACTCCAACTGGATAACATTGACGAAATAGAATAGCCCCATGCCCATACAGGTTCTGCCGGAAGTGCTTGTTGCTCGGATTGCGGCAGGCGAAGTGATCGAGCGGCCATCGGCCGTGGTGAAAGAGTTGGTGGAGAACGCCATCGACGCCGGTGCGACCGAGATTCGCGTCGAATGTGCCGAGGGCGGCCGGCGGCTTATTCGTATCACCGACGACGGCGCCGGAATCTTGCCGGACGAGGTCGAGACCGCGTTTTTGCATCACGCCACCAGCAAGCTCACGCACATCGACGATTTGCAGGACATTCACACGCTTGGGTTTCGCGGCGAGGCGCTGGCCAGCATTGCCTCTGTGTCGCAGGTGGCCTGCGTGACGCGCCATGCCAGCGAGCAAAGTGGCACACTGATCCGGCTGGACAACGGCAAGGTCGTCTCGAAAGAGCGCATCGGCCGGCCGGTCGGCACCACGATGACGATTGAGCACCTGTTTAGCCGCGTGCCGGCACGCTTGAAATTTCTCAAGAGCAATCAGACCGAGCGCGGGCACATCGACGGCGTCATGATGCGCTACGCGCTGGCGTATCCGCAGGTGCGCTTCGCGGTTAGCCACGATGGCAAACTGTCGCTGCAGACAAACGGCAACGGCAATCTGCGCGATGTGGTGATCGAAACGTATGGCGCGGACATCGCCGAAGCCATGGTTTCGGTAGAACCGGCTACGCCGACCAGCAGCAGCATGCGCGTGCGTGGCTATGCTGCGTTGCCGCATGTCAGCCACGGCAACCGCAGCAAGATTTCGCTGTTTGTCAACGGCCGTCCGGTGCAGGATACCAAGCTGTCGTATGCGGTCATCCAGGCCTATCACACGCTGTTGATGGTCGGACGATTTCCAATCGCGGTGGTGCTGGTCGATGTCACGCCGGAAGATGTCGATGTCAACGTGCATCCGGCCAAAGCCGAAGTGCGCTTTCGCGATGCCGACGGCGTGTTCTCGGTGGTGCAACGCGCGGTGCGCGCGGCGCTGCTCGCCAACATGGCCCCGCCCGAGCCGCCCAGCGTGTTTAGGCGCGCGGCGGAAGGGGAGTTTGCGGGGGAGGAGGGCGGAATACGGGCAACTGGTGCTGAAGAGACCTCGACCGTGCGTCATCCATCGTCTGGCATCGATGACGGTCATCGAGGCCCGGCCCGGTGCGCAGGCTCCGCTGGCTGGCTCGGAGACGTGGAATCGCGTCAACCTGAGCCGCCATGGCAGCGACAGCCCGGCGTTTAGCGTGCCACAGCGCGCGCCTGCCGGGCCTGCTCAGCAGAGCGCGTGGGGCGGCCGGCAGTTGCCGGCGCTGCGGATTCTGGGCCAGCTGGCCGCAACCTATATTTTGGCTGAAGGGCCGGAAGGGCTGTATCTGATTGATCAACACGCCGCCCACGAGCGCATCCTGTTCGAGAAATTGCTGGCGCAACACGATCTGGGCGACGTGCAGACGCAGGCGTTGCTCGACCCGGCGCCGGTCGATGTGCCAACGGACAGCGTGGCGTTGCTGAGCGAGCATCTGCCTGTGCTGCAATCGCTTGGGTTCGAGATCGATCACTTTGGCGGCGGCACGTTTTTGGTGCGCGCGGTGCCGGCGCTGATGCAGCAGGACGACATCGTCGCGGCCGTGCGCGCGATCGTCTCCGATCTTGAAAGCGGCGACGCGCCGTTGCGCAGCGATGTCGAGGCCAAGCTGTTGCGGCGCGTGTGCAAACGCATGTCGATCAAGGCCGGGCGCGTGTTGTCGTTCCCCGAGATGCAGGCGCTCGTGCGCGATCTCGAAGCGTGCGATTCGCCGCGCACCTGTCCGCATGGCCGGCCGACGATGATTCAGATCGGCGTGACGCAGCTTGAACGCGAATTTGGTCGCGCGGGCGCGTGATCACGCAGTCGCGCGGAGGATTCTTGACGACCTCGGCCACGACGGCGTCGGTGGTGATGCCGTCGGCCTGGCCTTCGAAATTGACCTGCATGCGGTGACGCAACGCGGCTGGCGCCAGCTCTTTGAGATCTTCGATCGCCACATTAAAGCGGCCCTTGAGCAACGCCAGCACGCGGCCGCCGAGCAGCAACGATTGCGCGCCGCGCGGGCTGGCGCCATAGCGCACGTATTTGCGCACCATTTCGGGCGCGCCCTCGCCGGTCGGGATGGGTGGCTGCGATCAACGCCGCAGCCGCGCGGGTGACATGGCTGGCGGCCGGCACCTGGCGCGCAAATTGGTTCATCGCCAGCAACACCGGCCCAGTTGTAACCTTTGGCCGCGCTTTTTGTTTATCTCGCCGGTCGTGGCTTCGATGATCTCTGTCAGCTCGTTGGTGTTCGGGAAATGCACGTTGAGCTTGAACATGAAACGATCAAGCTGCGCTTCGGGCAGCGGATAAGTGCCTTCCATCTCGATCGGGTTCTGGGTGGCCAGCACAAAAAACGGCGCGCTGGTGGCGTAGGTGCGGCCGAGCACGCGTGACCGTTTTCTCCTGCATCGCCTCGAGCAGGGCCGACTGCGTCTTGGGCGTGGCGCGGTTGATTTCGTCGGCCAGCACCAGGTTGGCGAAAGATCGGGCCGGCTTGAAAGCGGAAGGCGCGTTTGCCGTTTTCCTGCTCTTCGAGAATATCGGTGCCGATGATGTCGGCCGGCATCAGATCGGGTGTGAACTGAATGCGCGAAAAGCTCAGATCCAGCGCATCCGCAAACGTGCGCACCAGTGTGGTCTTGCCCAACCCGGGCACGCCTTCCAGCAACACGTGGCTGCCGGTGATGATGGCGATCAGCATGTGCCGGATCACATCCTGCTGCCCAATGATCACGCTGGAGACCTGCTTTTCGATGGCCTGCGCGGTACTCGCAAATGTTTCAGCGTTGATTTCCGGGGTTTGTGTGGACATTGCCGCAATTATGCCCCAGGGCAAATTCAGGCCAGCGCGAAGATGAACGCCATCGTGCCATAGGTGCTAATAGGTGTAGTCCACCTCGAAGGTGGACTACACCTATTAGCACCTATGGCACGCGGATCGAGACATACACGCGGTTGCCGAAGCTGGTGCCGGTCGTGTCGCGCAGGCGCCAGGTGCTGGTGTAGACGCCCTTTGTTTGCGGCGCGGTCAGTTCGACGCTGACATCGAAATCCTGATCCTTCGCAAGGGCGGGGAGCGGGTTGCCAACCGCGCTCTTGCTCATAGGCTCGTCCTCAAAAAACGCCAGCTTGAAACCGGCCGGCCAGTCGCAAGTCGACGTGTTGCGCATGCGCCAGGTTTTGACAAACACGCCACCCGGCTGGACCTGCGTGCCATCGGGGATGCTGATATCCGAAACATACTGCGCGGCCAGCGTGCAGCCCGCGCTGCCCGTCGATGGAGCGGCCGCACCGCCCGTTGGCGCGCCGCCAGCGGGTTGTGCGCCTGCCTCTGCGTTTGAGCCGGAGTTGGCAGCCGAGGCGGGCTCTGTCACATCGCCAACGATGATATTGACCACCGCCGGGGCGCTGCGCTCGCCTGCCGCGTCAATAGCCGCCGCCGAGAGCACCAGCCGGCCGGTGTTGCGGGTGCTTAACGACATGCCGATGGTGACCACGGTCTCTGGCGGGTCGATCTGGCGCGATTGTTCTTCGCCATCGTTGATCGTGACGACGATCTTGAGCAGCTTGCCGCGCCCGACGGCTGAAAATGTCGCACCGATCGGCTCGCCCACTTTGAAACGAGCGCCCTCGACTGGCCCCAGGATCACGAGCGTCGGTTTGCTGATAGGTTCTTTCGCCGGCGCGCAAGCCGCTAGCGACAGCAGCGATGCCACGGTCAGTAATGTAAGTGAAATGCGTGCCACGCATTGATTATAGAGACCAGTATTGCCTCCAGGTGACGCATTGCTGATTCTCGACCGCCGTTTACCCCGTCGTTTGCGGGTTTCCCTCATGCCCTGCAAACATGGCCCGTTTACAATCCGCCGCCGGATGCAAAACCTCATTGAGAAAGTGTCGCTCGCCATCGACAAAATCATCGAAGGCGAGGAGACACGCATGGCAGACACCACACCGGCGCTGGCACTGGCGCGTTTGCAATCCATCGTGCGGCTGGCCTGTCTGGCGACGTCGATCTTTGTGGTTGCCACACCGCTCTATCAGAGTCAGCTTGGCGGAAGTGCCACGCATCTCGGCCTGACGTTTTTTCTTGGCGAAGTGGCAACCGCTGTGGCCCGGCCGATGATTGGCAGGGCGCTTGACCGCTACGGCCGCCGCAGGTATGTGCGGCTGGGGTTGTTTATCATTTTTCTCGGCATGGTGCTGATGGCGCTGGCCCGGCCATTTGTGCTGGGCGTCGCAAGCGCGCCGTTGCTGGTCACGGGTAACACCTATGCGCTGGTTATGCTCGATATCGCGCGCATTGTGCAGGGCTTTGGCCTGGGCACGCTGTTGCTGGCGTCTTATGCGATTACCGCTGATCTGGCTGGCGATGCGGGCAAGGGCTCAAGTTTTGGCTCAACCGAGCAGGCTCAGTTTCGCGGCGGACTGTATGGCGCGCTGATTTCGATTCCAATTCTGATTGCAAACGGTTTTGACAAAGACGCGCAGTTGCAGATCACGCCGCAGGTCTGGTCTACCGCATTTGCAATCTATGCGGTCGGCGCCCTGGTCGCGTTCTTCATGAGCTATCGCGGATTGCCGGAGACGAAGAGCCTGGCCGATGCGTCAACCGACGATGAGCCGGTGCAACGCCGGGATCGGATTGATCCACAGCTCTACGTGCTCATGGCGATCGTGATGTTTACAAATTTCTCGGAAGGCCTGAAGATTTTTATCCTGCGTTATATCGAGCAAAACATCACGGCCGACAAGCTGTATATCGCCTTGTCGTATGTGCCATCTGCGATTATCTGGGCGACCCTGCCGGCGCGCATGGGCATCTTTGCGGACAAATATGGCCGCAAACCACCCATGTCGATTGGGCTAATCGCCAGCGGATTATTCTCGTTGACGATACCGGTGCTGGCGATTCTGATCCAAAACTGGATCGTCGCCATCCTTGCACTAACGATCTTCGCCGCGCTTGAGGCGATTTGTTATTCGGCTGCCGTGCCTGCTGAACAGGCGCTTGTGGCCGACATGATGGGCGGCAAAAAACGCGGCACCGGGTTTGGCTTGTATACGCTGGCCGTTACGATGGGCAAAGCGCTCGGGCCGTTGATCATGGGCGCGCTGTATGACGTGCGCCACGAAGGCCCGTTTATCGCCAATGCGGTGATCCTGATCATCGGCGCACTGCTGGTTTGGTTTGCGCTAAAAGACCCAGGCCGCCAGCCAAAAACATCATCATCATGATTGACGTCGGCATTGCCTACGATCCGCTCTTTCTCGAGCACGATCTCCCCGGACACCCCGAGCATGCCGGACGGCTGCGCGCAGTGCAGGCGCTGCTTGCAAAAAAGCGCGCGCACGAGTGGCTCACGCAGCTGGCGAGCGTCCCAGCCACGTTTGACGAGTTGTGCGATCTGCACGACCCGGATTACGTCTCGCGCGTGTATGCGATCTGCGCGAGCGGGAAGGGCAGCCTAAACCCGGACACCTATCTCACCCGACAGAGCTTTGACGCTGCGGCGCTGGCGGCCGGCGCCGCGATGAGCTGTGTGCGCGCGGTGCAACGCGGCGAGGTGCAGCGGGCATTTGCGCTGGTGCGCCCGCCCGGCCACCACGCCTATGCCGGACACGGCGAAGGTTTTTGCCTGTTTAACAACGTGGCGTTTGCCGCGCAGGCAGCCCTTGGCAAATTTGGCCCAACCGACCCGATGTGGTCGCCCGCTGCGGTTAAAAGCCTGGCCAACGACACCCCGCGCGTGATGATTGTCGATTTTGATGTGCATCATGGCAACGGCACGCAGGATATTTTCTATCAGGATCCCCGTGTGTTGACCGCCTCGCTGCATCAGTATGGCCATATTTATCCGGGCAGCGGGGCGCTCGACGAGGTCGGCGCCGGGCCTGGGTTGGGCGTGGCGCTCAACGTGCCGCTGCCGCCGGGAACCGGCGATGCCGGCTACGCGCGCGCCTTCGACGAGATTATTGTGCCGATGGCTCAGCGATTCAAGCCCAGCCTGCTGCTGGCCTCAGCCGGTTTCGATGCGCACTGGCGCGATCCGTTGGCGCACATGAGCGTTTCGCTGAGCGGTTTTAGCGCCATGGTGCGCAGCCTGTGCGCACTGAGCGATACGCTGTGCGGCGGCAAGTTCGTGGCGGTGCTCGAAGGCGGTTACGACCTCGACGCGCTCAGCTACGGCGTTTTGAACGCACTGCGTGTGATGCAGGGCCAGCCTGACGCGGTCGAAGACCCACTCGGCCCGCCGCCTGACCGTGAGCCTGATGTGTCGCGCGTGATCGCAGCCGTGCGCAAGCTGCATGGGGTGTAAACATGACTGGATTTTCGATCAGCTATGACACCGTCGAAGTTGACTTTGAAACCGCCCAATCACGGATGCCTTTCCGGATTCGATTTCCGGCATGGCTGCCGGCAGGCTATTCGATCAGTGCGACCGTGCGCATGTGCAATGACTCGCCGACGATCAGCGGTGATTGTCCTGCCGGAATTGACGTAGCCGCGCTTGCCGCGCTGTTTTCGCCGGCGCCGGTGTGTCTGCAAGCCAACCATCGCGTGGATAAGTTGCAGAACCTAAGCCTGACGATAACAACAGATTCAAAGCCCCTGTCATCAGACGAATTCAAAGATATCGAGACTATTGACGTGTCTGGTCATGCTGCTCAGCGAGTGCGCTACAAACGTGCTCATCTGTTTCACAAGGAAACCGGGTGGGGTGCCGATATCGAATCGACGCGGGCTGAACTGCACTGCACGATCGCGAGCGTCACCTATCAGTTGGGGTGTTCCGGCGAGATGCCTGACGACGTAGTGCGCCGCATCATGGCATCATGGGCGCCAATCCCTTGACACGAGCCTATGTCGGTGCACTGACGGCCTTCCTGCAGCCACAGGTGCTTGTCAAACGCGGCGGATAGAATCGTCCTCACGCTTGCGCCTAGATCCAGGCTGCGGCGTGAGGACACCCGCGCATGCCATCGCATTCACAAGATTACGTAAAACGCCTGGTCGAAGAGATTGGCCAGGTGTGGGCCGAGATCCGGGCCCTTTTTGAACAGAACAAGACCGAACTCGCGTTTGACGCGCTCGACGCCGCGTATCGCAAGCACGTTCGGCTCGACCGCGACCTGGTTCACAAAACATCAGAGGACTTTCTGATTCTGTCCACCGCCGTCGGCAAAGTCGGCGAGGCTGATCGAGCGATTGTGCTGGGCGATCTGCTTAAGATCGAAGCCGCGATGCACGACAAAACAGGCAATATCGAGATGCGTGATTCATGCCTGCTCAAGGCGCTCAGCGTGGTCTGCGCGGCGTATCTCAAAATGCACCACTCGAGCACGCTCGGGCATATCGAACTGATCGACGAACTGGCGGCTGCCACAGCGGATCTCGAACGGCAGCCCGCCACAAACTGGCGTCTGCTTCAGGTGTATGAGCAGCGCCGGCTTTTCGACAAGGCAGAAGACACGCTCTACGATCTGGTCGATGCCGATCCGGCCTATATCGACCAAGGTATCGCGTTTTACGAGCGCGCACTGGCGCTACCCGATCACATTCTGGCCGAAGGCGGTCTCCCACGTGACGAAGCGCAGGACGGCCTGGAGTCCTTGTTGGATCGGGAGTAGGGGGTGTGAAGAGACTAAGCCACAGAAAGAGGCACGGCAGCAAAATAAAAGCTCCGTGACCTCTGTGGCCAATTCGCTTTATGCCGTGGCCGGTTGTTCACGCGGTTGGAACATCGAGGCCAGCAGCAGGATCGCGCCGGCCAGCAGGCCGAGGTGCGCGAGGTTTAGCGATAGGCCGAAGACCGGCAGGAAGTTGACCACGCCGCCGGTTTGGATGTGGTCAAACAGGTTTGACCCGAGGCCGCCGATGATCAGACCGAAGGCCGCCTGATACAGCGCGCTCTTGCGCGCATAACCCCAGAAGCCATAGATCAGCAGCGTGATTGCCAGACCAAACAGTTCCAACCCGAGCATCGCAGCGTTGCCAACCATGCTGCGGTTGGTCAGATTTGGCAACACAGCCGGCGCGGCCGAGGCCCATTTGGCCAGCCGATCAACACCAACGATTGCAAGCGCGCTGATGACAAAGGTCAGCAGTGGCGACAACGCGAGTGTAATTGACTGGCTGCGCGCGCGCGGCTGTGGCTCCGGTGTCGCGACAAACGGCGATGCTTTTGCGGCACTGCGTTCGACGACTGCGGCGGCTGGAGCCGGGGCCGGTTTGGCCGGTTCGTTTTCACCGCCATAGACAAACCGCAGCGCGGTTGCCACATCGCGCGGCTCCACACCGACAAAATTTGGCGCGGACTTAAAGACTGCCGTTAGCTGCGATGTGAGTGCCACATGGCGTTGCAGCTCATCGTGCATGTCGGCGTTGCCGCTGCGCGCGGCGCGCTCCAGCCGGCTGAGCAATGGCGCGTCAAATTTTGCCGCGTTAAACACGCGCGGCGAGATCGCTTTGAGCGCCACCAGCTTTGCGATGTGCGTGCCGGTCACGCGGCTCATGTGGCCGTCTGCATTGCGCTTTTCGAGCTGTTCGTTGGCGCGATGCCACTCGGCGCAGGCGGCGTTGATTGCGCGCTGATCCGGTTCGAGCAGTTCTTTGATGACGCGTGCGCTGTCCGACGGCACCGTGCCAAGATCGGCGCGTTTGCCGGCTGCAGCGGCGGGGGCCGAACCACCTGGGCGCAACGGCGCTTTGCTGGTGCGCGTGATCACGCGCTCGGGCACGACCACATGCTCGGTCGGCCAGGTCACGATCAGCCGGGCGGCTGAGGCCGATGTGCTCTTGAGCTTTTCGATCAGTGGTTTTTCATCGGCGGCCATGAGCGTGGCGCAATCCGGCGAATTCAAGAAGTATTTTGAGGCTTCCAGCAGATCCATGGCGAACACGCCGTCGATCTGGTCAAGTTTGTCGATGCCGAGCACCAGCAGGCTGTTTGAAGCGCCGACTGAGGCGTTGACCAGGCCGGGAAATGCCGAACGGAAGTGCGCCGCAAACGCCGCCGACGAAAGTCCGGCCGACGAATCGCGCATGCGCTCTTTTTGGACCAGTTCGTTGAGCTCGTCGCGCAGACTGTTAATCACGGTGCGTGATGCTGTCGGCGCTTCACCGAGCTTATCGAGCACACAGAAGATCAGATGCTGCCAGGCCTCAATGTGCGAGGGCAGGCGGGTTGCGTCGATCAACAGGCCCATCAGTTTGCGATGGCCGGGTGTCCGCAACAACTGTTTGCCGAGCAATTCGCCCAACAGCACAGACGCAGAGTTGCGGCTGCCAAACAGCGCGATAAATTTGTGCGGGACGGCGGCGTCCAGCAAGGCAAGGACATCGTCCATGGCTTGCGCTTGTTCCACCCCTATGGATTCAGCGACCTTCCATGTTTGATTAGACATTGGTTTAGCGCTCTGGGTTTGATGCAATGATGGCTGCGACATTCGGCTGACCTCTAAGTTGAGCGGTGCGCGCGCCATCACTGCTGGTATCTCCCCGGGAGATTCGCCTGCATTGACCTACGCAGGCGAATCCCCCGGGGAGATACTTGTGCTGAGACGTGAGCACCCTCTCAAGACTTTCTAATCAGCCAAATTGTAAGTTTCTCACCATCGAATTCATCAGTCGAAATATGTGCGTCATTGAGCGTACCAGATGTCAAACTTACTGAGAGTGTCTCACTTTGGATGTAGCTCTTGAAGTTCTCTATGGCATTCGCCAGTTTTTCGGTGGCCTGATACACAATTTCGATCCGATCTGACACATTCAGATTCGCAGCTTTGCGCGCGTCGTTGATTCGTCGCACGACCTCACGCGCCAGTCCTTCATCGACCAGCTCGGGGGTCAACACCGTATCGAGCGCCACAACCATGCCGGCTTCACCCGCCACGACCAAGCCGGCCTTCGGTTGCGCCTGAACGATGATTTCGTCCGCCGCAATCGTCACGCCCTCGATCGTGATGGGATGTCCCAGTTTCACGGCTGCAGCGATTTCCGCCGCAGGCATCGCCGCGAGTCCCTCTCGCACTTTTGGCAGATCCTGACCAAGCTTCTTGCCGAGCTTCTTCAAGTCAGGCAGCACCTTGTAGCTAACCAACTCGTCTTCGCGATCGACAAACTCGATGTGTTTGATGTTTAGTTCATCGCGGATGATGTCCGCCTGATTCGAAATCACGCCACGGGCCACAGTATCCGCCACAATTCGCGCCCGCGCTAGTGGCTGGCGAACCTTTAACTTGCTCTGCGCCCGGACGCTGTGCCCCAGATTGACGATCGTGCGCGCGATCGCGGTATCGTTGAGCAAGGTCAGCTCGTCTGCGCTTAACGCGCGCGCCTCAGGGTAGGGCTGGTGATGGACCGATGCGTCATCGCCCGCGCCTGCCAGGTTTTGCCAGATCGACTCGGACAAAAACGGCATAAACGGCGCCATCAGGCGCGTCAGCGTGGTCAGCACGGTGTGCAACGTGCCGTAGGCTGCGTGCTTGTCGTCATCCATGCCTTCGCGCCAGAAGCGTTCGCGGCTGCGGCGCACATACCAAGCGCTCAGGTCTTCGATAAACTTCTCGACCGAAAGCGCGGCGTCGCGCGCCTCATAGCGATCGAGCGCGTCGACTACATTGTTGACGGTTTGCTGCAAGCGCGTCAGCACCCACGTGTCAAGCGAAGCGGCCAGATGGAGCCCGGCGGCAAGATGGAGCCCACCTTGGAGGTGGGCTCCATCTGCCGCCTGCAAGTTGGAGTCCACCTCCAAGGTGGACTCCAACTGCCGCCACCCATCCGCGTTCGCATACGTCACAAAAAACGAATACACGTTCCACAGCGGGATCGTGACGTTGCGGCGCACTTCGCTGAGCGTGCCATAACCAAAGAGCAGGTTGTCGTCATAGCGCTGCCGGGCATACAGCCAGCGCATCACATCCGCGCCAGCTTTGTCGGCGGCTTCGTTGAACTCGATCGAGTTGCCCGTGCTCTTGTGCATGGGGCTGCCCTTTTCGTCCAACAGCGTGGCGAAACCCAGGATCGTGTCGGCCGGGCGGACATCGGCCAAAACCGTGCTCATCGCGATCATTGCGTAGAACCAGTTTCGAAACTGGCCTGGGAAGCTCTCGGTCATAAAGTTGCCCGGGAACCACTTCTGCCAGAAATCCGGGTCGGATCGGTAGCGCATTGTGCTGAAGCCGATGATGCCGGCGTCCAGCCATGGGTTGCCCACATCCGGCACGCGCGTGCCGATCAAACCGGTGACCGGGTGCTTTATCTTGACTGCGTCGATCCACGGCTTGTGCGGCGTGTGGCCTTCAAATTGTTCCCAGCCTTCGACCGCGCGGGCCTTGAGCTCTTCCAGGCTGCCGATCACTTCGTAGCTGCCGTCAGCGTACTCCCAGATCGGCAGCGCCAGACCCCAGTAGCGCTTCTTCGAGATCATCCAGTCGTGCATGTTGTGCAGCCAGTCGAGCTCGCGCTCCTTGCCAAACGACGGCACCCAGTTGATCGTCTCGGTCACGCGCATCATGTCGTGCCGCAGTACATCCATGCTGATATACCACTCGTCGACCAGTCGGTAGACAAGTGGCGATGCGCAGCGCCAGCAGTGCGCATAACGGTGCTTGTATTTCTCGCGTTTGTAAAAGAAGCCCTTGCTCTTGAGCTTGGCCTCGATCGCATCCGGCACCATATGCGCGTGCTTGCCGCTCAGGTCGCCAAACCCGGACAGATACTCGCCGGACTCATCCAGCGGCGCGACCATCGGGGAGCCGTGCAGCTTGCCCAGCTTGTGGTCCTCCGGGCCGCAGCCCGGCGCGATGTGCACGATGCCAGTGCCTTCCGCTTCACCGACCTCATCCCACACGATGACGCTGTGGGCGAACGTGCGATCGCCGTCAAAGCCATGTTTGTCCGCCCATGTCTTGTTGGCGTCGACCCAAACCGGGAGTTCATCAAACAGGCCTTCGTATGTCCAGCCTGCCATATGCTCGCCGGTCAGCGTGCCGAGCACGGCATATTCGCCGCGCAACTGTTTGAGCGTGCCAGTGCTGAGCACATAGATGGCGGCCTCGCCGTCTTTGTGCAATTGCCGCACGATGCTGTATTCGAGCTTGGGTCCGACTGCCGCCATGACGTTGGCCGGCAGCGTCCAGGGCGTGGTGGTCCATGCCAACAAATAACGATTCGGCGTGGCTTCGAACGCCGCCCGCGCCTCGGCGCTCGCCCAGGCCACATGCGGCGAAAGCCCCGCCGCCGCTGTCGGCCGCCCGCCGTCCGCCGTCAGCAATCGAAAGCGTACGGTGATCGACGGGTCCTCGACATCGCGGTAGCCTTCGGTGTCGATTTCGTGCTGGCTGATGCCGGTGCCGCAGCGTCCGCACCAGGGAATGCTGTCATTGCCGCGATAGATCCAGCCCTTGTCGAAGCAGCGCTTCAAAAAGGTCCAGATCATGTAGTTATTTTCGTTTGAAAACGTAAAGTACGAGCCACCCAGTTCGGGCATGCCGAGCTGTCCGACCAGTTGTTCGACGGTGCCTATGATGCGTTCACCATCGCGCTCAAGCGCGATCACTTCGGATGGGTTGGCCACGATCTTTTCGGCCAGCATGCGCAGCTCGGTCGGGTCGTTCCAATCCATCCAGTAGCCCAGCCGGATCGACTGTTCAGTCTGCTGCGCCGCGCTGTTGAGCACGCGCTGTTTGCACAGATTGATGAACTTGGTGACGCCATAGGCTTCGATATCGCGTTTTGTCTTGAAGTTCAGGTCTTTCTCGACGTTGACCTCGACCCACAGCCCCTGGCAGTCAAAGCCCTGCTGCCAGCGCAACTCGGCGCCGCGCATGGCGTGATACCGGCACCACAAATCTTTGTAGGTGCGACCCCAGGCATGGTGAACACCCATCGGGTTGTTGGCGGTGATCGGTCCGTCCACGAAGCTATAGCGCGTGGCGCTGTTCTCGCGCATCGCGCGCAGTTTTTCAAACGCGTTGGTGCGCTGCCAGAAGGCCAGCACCTCGCGTTCTTGCGCTGGGAAATCTACTTGGTTGGAGACGGGTTGAAACATGACGTATAAAAAAAACAGCCGCGAACGATAGAACCACTCAGTAGCTACGGCGCTTGACAGGCAAGCGCATCGAACAGGGCGCAGCTGGCTGCACCCTAGCTAATCTGAATAATGACTATCGTCCGCGGCTGTTGCATTTGATGACTGGCCTGAATATACCGCAATTGCTGCTATCATCCGGCGCGAATGACCCAACAGTCCCGCGGCTCCGGGCGCAACCGCACGGCCTATAGCATCGTCATCGCGATTATTTTGCTGACCATTCCGTTGTATCTGTGCGGCGCAGCCGCCTTGTGGATCACACGAACCGGCCAGGGTGTGGCCCCCACTGCGCTGCCTCCGGCAACACTGCCGGCGCCGACCATCGCGGCTGAAATCACTGCCGGCGCCACAACTGTGCTGGTTCCCACACCAACGCAGTTCAGCCCGACCACCACAACCGAGACCCCGATTCCAACCGCGACCACGCGCGCAACCACGGTGCCGCCCGCGACCAAGCTGCCCACACTGACGCCGACCGTCGAGAGCACACTGACGCCGACGTTCACACCGCCACCGCCGCCTACCACGACCCCGATCCCAATTTTCCTGCCGACGGACACGCCTCCGGCACCCGTGCCGAGCGACACACCGTTGCCGCTGCCGACCGATACCGCGACGATCGTGGTGGTGACGGTCGCCGCGCCCACCGACACATCAACGCCGTCGCCCTAAATAGGCGCCCCATAAAGTTAGATTTGGCGATAGCAAAATGGCGCCTACGCAGCTTTGCTGTAGGCGCGTTGAACCGGTGGGATTGACGCTGCGGCGAGGCGAAACACTCTATCTCGCAATTCGCCAGAGACACGTCGCTTTGCCGAAAATGCGAACCCGTTGCAGGATGGTCAGTTCGCCGCTGGTGTAAACAGCTCGATTGGGTTGCCGGCCGGATCGTCGATCAGCACTTGCGAGCCGCCGGGGCCGCTGATCACATCGTTGCGGAACGCCACGCCAGCCGTGCGCAGTGCAGCCGCAGTGGCGACTGTGTCTGGCAGCTCGATGACCAGCCGGTTCCAACCGCCGGGTTCAGGTTTGCGGCCATCCGGCATCGGTTTGGCGGCCGATGTTTGCGGGCCGCTCAGCCACAAATTTAGGTCGTCGCGCGCCACAATTACAAACGCAGGCCCCCAGCGCTCTTTGACGCTGAACCCCAAATGTGTCGTGTAAAACGCGACGCAAGCATCCACATCGTTGACGAGATATCGAATTGTTGCCATAGATTTTTTTACAAATGCCGGCAGTGCGCCACGAGCGCGCAACCGGCAAATCAATACATGCCGCTCGCTAGTGGCCTAAACGATAGCACGCGCGCTACGAAAACAGCGCCAGCTGATCAACCGGCCGTTTGCCATTAAACAGCACAAAGGGAAGTGCGCGTTTTGCGATCACACCGAGCTTTTCAAGCTGTTTTGGGTCAGTCAGCGCGCGCACGCGCCGGGCGGCGATCACCGCATCCGCGCCTTTCGGGCCGATGCCGGGGATTTTGAGCAGTTCACGCCGGTCGGCGCGGTTGAGCTCGACTGGTTGGTGCGTCAGGCTGGCGCGCGCCCAGGCCAGCTTTGGATCGGTCTCGAGCGGCAGCTTGCCGGCACTGGAGAAGGGCAGATCTTCAAATTCGAACCCGTAATCGCGCAACAAAAACGAGGCCTGATACAACCGGTGTTCGCGCCATGGATTTTCCGCTGGCGTGTTTTCGAGCGGCGTGTCGCGCACCGGCGAGAATGCTGAAAAATAGGCGCGCTGCAGACCGCGTCGCGTCAACTCGGAAGTTGTTTGCAGCAACTCCACATCGCTCTCGCCAACCGCGCCGACCACAAACTGCGTTGCAAACGAGGCCCAGCGGCCGTTGCGCGGTGGTGGCAGCGTCTTGCGGATTTCCGAGGCCCATACCAACGGCTGCAGCAGCTCCTCAAAAAATGTCTTCTTTGGCGCAAGCGGTGTCAGGTGCTTTTGATTGGGCGCTTCGAGGTTCAGGCTGACCCGGTCAGCCAGCGCCATAACCCGAATCAGCTGATCCCGTTCAGTGCCGGGCATCAGCTTTAAGTGCAGGTAGCCCCGGTAATGCAGCTTGTTGCGCAGGATGTCGGCTGTGTCGATCAACCTGTCCTGCGTTTTGACACCGCCGCCGGCGATGCCGCTGCTGAGAAAGAGTCCTTCCACATCACCCTTTGTGTGGATCTGCGAAAATACGCGGGCCATCTCTTCCGGTTTGAACGTCGCGCGCCGCATATCGCGCCCGGCCCGAAACGGGCAGTAGTTGCAGTTGCGCTCGCATGCGCTGGTCAGCATGGTCTTGAGCAGCCTGATTTTTTTGCCGCCCGGCATCAGCGCATCGTGCGTGCCGAGCGCGTTCTTTTTTTGCTGGCTAAGCGAGACCGACTCACGCGCCGAGTCCGTGCCGTATAACGCTTGCAGCTGTTTTGGAGAGTGCCCGCACGGTGCGGCAGTCGGGGAGGGCGCATCGTTGGCCTCAAGCGTCATCTGTGCGCTGAGTGCGGTGAGTTTCTGGAACGGGTCTGGCGAGACGATCGAACGCATGTTCTAGAATATAGAACGTGTGTTCTGAATTGTCAATGGCGAGCCGTTTTAGATTTAGCCACTGAGGGTGCTGAAGAAAGAAGAAATAGCCACAGAGGACACAGAGGGCACGGAGAAAGAAAATTTTTCCTCCGTGTCCTTTGTGGCTACTTCTTCTTCTTGATCGCGACAGGTTTAGCGTTCGCCTGCGTCTCTTGCACGCGGAATTTGACGATTTTGGCGATGAGCCCGAGTGGCAGGGGTTTGTCCAGTGGAAATTGAACCGAACCCTTCGCGCCCTTGTATATCGCCAGCTCTTTTTTGAACTTCTCGATCGCCGATGGCGTTGGATAGAAACCAATATGCTGTTTGGCCGCCGCGAAATAGACTAGGTAACGCGTTTGAAAGAATGCTGGCATCTGATAGCCGATGCGCTCTTCGGCGTCCGGTGCAGCTTTGCGGCATGCGTCGCGCATCTGCTCAAGCCTGTCTTGCACCTGCGGCGGCTGTCTGGCGATGTAGTCATCGATCGATTCAACCGGGGCTTGCTTGTTCGGTGCCATGTGTGTCTCCTGCTAAAGCGGTTTCAAGCGGCCGTTCTCGGTAACTGCACTTGTGACAATTCGCTTTTCAAATTCGTCATCCGGGTTCACCGAGCACACACTTACGCGCACGTGGGCCTTGAGCGGAGTGGCGTTGATCTTGCGGATCAGCGTTTCCTCAATCTGAAAGATGCCGGCGCTGTTGCTCATCATCACTTCGATCTCGACGGGCAACGGACCGTGCGCCGGTTTGATGCGAACATCCTCGATCGCGAGCGCAGAAACCGCGTGAATATCCAGTTTGCCCAGGTCGAACGGCATGCGCGCGCGGCCCTTGGTCATGTCGCAGCCATCGGCCACCGCGACGACGGCGCCTTCCATATACAACGGCGGCGGGTTGATATCGTGGCATTGGATTGCCGACAAAATAAAGTTCTGTATCAGCGTGCGTTGTTCCACATCGTCGTAAATGTCACGCAGCCAGCCTTCAATAATGGGCTGCGACATGATCACACCCATGGCTTCGTGTCCGGCGCGGTGCAGCGAGTTGCCAATATCGTGCATCATCACGCCGGTCAGCGTGACGAGCATGGCGTCGTCCGCATCACCGGCATTTGAGTTGATCACATCCATTGGCACGGTGCCAGCGCTCATTAAATAGCGCATCAGCTGCATGGCATAGGCGCCGGTGACGCGCGCGTGAATCGGGCCGTGGTCGTTGTAGTTGAGCCGCCCGACCGTCAAATAGTTCGACATGCCCCAGTGCGCAATCATGCGCTGGTCGTTTAGCAGCAACTCGTAAATTCTGCTGGTGCGGGGAAACGGCTGTGTCAGAGCGCGGATGGTCTGGTCCGCGTGCAGATCAAGTTCGGCATACGCATTTGCATCGGGCAGGTTGATCGCCAGTTTGCCGGCGCGGTGAGGTTGAGGGAGTTTGATGCGGGACATGGAAGATTACAGATTAAAGAGTCCAGAATCCAGACGAAAGAGTAGAGTACTGAACACAGATTATGAACCAGTTTGATGTAGGTTATTCATAGCGCTTGTTCATGTCTGAATTCTGGACTCTGGATTCTTTACTCTTTATAGTCGCGTATCTCTTTGCGCGCTTCTTCGATTTTCTTTACGAGCGTTTCATCACTGCTTTTGAAACTGGAGACCGTGCGTTTTGCGCAGGGCGTGCAGCCCAGGCTGGCGCGGTAGCTGTCGAGGTCGCATGTCAGGCAGTTGCCCAGGCGAATCATCATCAGCGAGAACGCGCGCACGTCTTCGTGCGACTCAGGCAGCGCGCTCAGACGGTCGATCAGTTCCAGCCACTTCGGGCCCTTGCGCGATGCGCGCAATTCCGGGATCGCGCGGGCAGGGAACAAAATTTCACTGTCGGGATACATGGCGTGATCATACAACCCATCACCTACTTCTCATGCCCACCCGGCGGTATGATCCTCGCAATGACATCCTCTTTATATACGCGCACAGGCGACGACGGGTTTACAGGGTTGCTCGGGGAAGGGCGCGTGGCCAAATACATGCCACAGCCGGAAGCCTATGGCACGGTCGACGAAGCCACGTCAGCGCTGGGGCTGGCGCGCGCCGCCGCCATGAGCCCTCGCACAAAAGAGCTTGTTTTGATCGCGCAGCGCGATCTGTATTACATGATGGCGGAACTGGCCGCCACGCAGCAAGCTGCCAGCCAGTTTCGCAAAATCGACGCCGCGCGCGTCAGCTGGCTGGAGCAGGCCACCGATGAAATCACCGCATTGATCACGATGCCGAAGGAATTTGTCGTGCCGGGTGATTCATTGCCGGGCGCCTATTTAGACCTGGCGCGCACCATCGTCCGCCGCGCCGAGCGAGTCGTGGTCAAACTTGTGCACGACGGGCTGGTCGAGAACATTGAACTGGTGCGCTACTTGAACCGGCTGTCATCCATGTTGTTTGTGCTGGGTCTCTATGAGTCCGGTCTGGCCGGTGTCAAAGCGATCACGCTGGCAAAGGGAACATAATCCGTGTGCGTAGCGAAAAATACGCAGCGATGATTTCGCCAACGGGCGTAGAATATATGCCCGTGGCTCGGATTAGTTCATCGCATTTGGATCAGCCCATAAAACGGCGCCGGTCATCCCGATATAAGGATGGCTGTGGATCCCGCCCATGTCGGCGCTACCGCCCTCACGCGTTTGCAGCGCAACCGTGCTGAGCAAGTACGCAGATTGCGCAGTCGAAACCGCTAAGTCACCCACCAATACCTTATGGACAACTCAAGTCTTATTTCACTGTACAGGCAGATGCTGTTGATTCGTGTCTTTGAAGACAAATCTGCCGAGATGTACACCAAGGCAAAGATCGCAGGCTTTTTGCACCTCACGAACGGTCAGGAAGCCATTGCGGTCGGCGCGATGTCGGCGCTCAACCCAGATGACGACCTGTTCACCCATTACCGCGATCATGGTTACGCGATGTTGAAAGGCGCGCAGCCCGAGCACGTGATGGCCGAGCTGTTTGGCCGCTCGGGTGGCACCACCGGCGGCCGCGGCGGCTCGATGCATCTGGTGCACATGGAGTCCAACTACTGGGGTGGCTACGCCATCGTCGGCGGGCATTTGACGCTGGCCTGCGGTGTGGCAGTGGCCAACCAGTTCCACAAAAATGGCCGCGTGGTGACCTGCGTGATGGGCGATGGCTCCACCAACATCGGCACGTTTCACGCCGCGTTGAACTGGGCCGAGATTTGGAAGCTGCCGGTCATCTTCCTGGTCGAGAACAACCAGTATCGCGATGGGCACGCCGATTGGCGTATCCACAGCGCGCTGCCGGACATCTATCGCAAAGCCGATGGCTATGGCATGGCGGCCGAAAAAGTCGATGGCAACGATGTTCTGGCCGTGCACGAAGTGCATCGCCAGGGCCGCCGCCAACGCGCGCGCGCCGGCGAAGGCCCGACGCTGGTCGAAGCGGTGACCTATCGCCATCGCGGCCATTCGATGGCCGATGCGGATGTGCAGCGCGACAAAGCCACGCTGGCAGAGTGGAAGAAGCGCGATCCGATTCATCGCTTCGCCAACGAGGTGCTGCTCGCAAGCAAGGCATCGCATCGCCGACAGGACTTGAGGAAATTGCGGCCGAAGTCGAAGCTGTGGTCGAAGCTGCGGTGGCATTTGCTGAAGCCAGCCCGGAACCCGCGCTCGACACGCTATATCAACATATCTATCAGGAGCCCGTCAGCAACATGCAAGCTGGGCGGCTCGCTGATCCGACCGCCGCATACTGGGCAGCCGCGTCAGCGCGGACTTCAACGGCAATGGCAAACACTGAATGTCAGGTGTAAAACATGGCAGAAATAACCTATCGAGAAGCCCTCTGCGCGCGATGCGCGAAGAAATGCAACGCGACCCCAGCGTCGTGATCTGGGGCGAAGACATCGTGCACTACAACGGCGGCGGCGCGTATGCGCGTCACAAAAGGTCTGGCAAAAGAATTTCCCGGCCGCGTGCGCGATGTGCCGATTGCCGAGGAAGCCATCATCGGCTTCGGCGTGGGCGCGGCGATGAATGGCATGCGCCCGGTTTGCGAGATCATGACGGTCAACTTCACGCTGGTGGCGTGGGATCAGATCGTCAACCATGCCGCCAAACAGGCCACATGTTCAACGGCGAGTTAAAGGTGCCGATGGTGATTCGCACGCCAAACGGCCATGGCCGCACCGCATCGACGCATTCGCAAAACTTTGATGCCTGGTTCGCCAGCATCCCCGGCCTCAAGGTCGTGGCGCCTGGCGACACCGCTATGATGCCAAAGGCTTGCTCAAGAGCGGCGATCCGTGACGACGACCCGGTCGTCTTTCTCGAGCATCTGCAGCTGTATGGCACGAAGGGCGAAGTGCCGGATGGCGAGTATCTGGTGCCGATTGGCGAAAGCGACTACAAGCGCCGCGGCAAGGATGTCACGATAGTGACGTGGGGCCGCATGGCGATGGAGTCGCTCAAAGCCGCCGAACATGCTGGCCGAAGAGGGCATCGAAGTCGAAATCGTCGATCTGCGCACACTGCGTCCGCTCGATCTCGTCGCTGGCGATTGAATCGGTCCGCAAGACCAACCGCGCCATCGTGGTTGAAGAGGGCTGGCGCAGCGTTGGCCTGGGCGCCGAAATCGCGGCGTCGCTGCAAGAGCAGGCCTTTAACTATCTGGATGCGCCGATCGCGCGCGTGGCCGGTCTCGAAGTGCCAATGCCTTACGCAAAAAATCTCGAACGCGCCACCCTGCCGTTTGCCGACGATGTCAGTCGCGGCGGTTAAGCGCGATGATGCAAAAGCAGTATCTAACAATGGCAACAAACATCACCATGCCCCAAATGGGCTTTGACATGACCGAGGGCACGATCGCCGCCTGGCTCAAAAAAGAAGGCGAGGCGGTCAGCCAAGGGCGAAGCGATCGCCGAGGTTGAGACCGACAAGACCACGATTCAGATCGAGGCATTTGCCAGCGGCGTGTTGGCAAAAATTGTGGTCAAGGCCGGTGATAAAATCCCGGTGGGCGAGATGATCGGCATCATCGCCGCGCCGGGAGAAGGCGGTCTCCGGGCCAGCCACGCCGGCTCCGGCTGCGCCGCAGCGGCACCTGCTGCAGCTGTGGCGGCGCCTGTCGCTGCGGCCGCCGCTGCGCCGCGCGCCGACCATCTGCATCAACGGCCGCGTATTTGCCACGCCGGTGGCCAAGCGCATCGCCGAAGAGAGCGGCATTGATTTGCGCACCGTGCCCGGCACCGGCCCGGATGGCCGTGTCGTCAAGAGCGACGTTGAGGCCTTTCTGGCTCAGAGCGGCGCGCCCGCCGTGCAGGCAGCACCGGCCGCTGCTGTGGCTGCCGCCGTCGCCGCACCTGTTGCCGCGCCCAGTCGTGGCTGCGGCCGCCGCGGCAAAGCCGGCGCCAGCGCCAGCACCGACGCCCGCAGTCGCTGCAAAAGCGCCTGCAGCTGCCCCGGCCGCACCGGTCGCCCCGTCGCAGACCTCCGGCAAGAAGCCGCTTACAAAGATGCGCCAGACCATTGCGCAGCGCATGGCGCAGGCCAAGTCCACTGTGCCGCACTACTATGTGTCGATGGTGGTTGAGATGGATGCGGCCATGACCCTGCGCGCGCAGATCAACGATTCACTCAAGCCCGAGGGCGATCAAAGTCTCGGTCAACGACATGGTGGTCAAGGCAGTCGCAAACGCACTGCGCCGCTATCCCGAACTTCAACGCCACATTTGCTGGCGATGGCATCGACCTGCGCGAGCAAGTCAACGTCGGCATCGCCGTGGCGATGGACGGCGGGCTGATCGTGATCACATTGCGCGACGCAGACAAAAAGACGCTCAAACAGATTGGCGCGGAAGTGCCGACGATCGCCAATCGCGTGCGCGACGGCAAGGGCCAGCCCGGCGATATGGGCGGCCAGACGTTTACCACCAGCAATCTCGGCATGTATGGCGTGGATGAGGTGATTCCGATCATCAATATGCCCGATTCCGCGATTCTGGGCATCGGCGGCGCCTCGCCGCAGGCTGTCGTGCGTGACGGCCAGATCGTCAGCCGCACCATGATGAAGCTGACCCTTGCCGGTGATCACCGCGTCACCGACGGCGCCGAAGGCGCGCAGTTTCTCGGCGAGATCAAACGGCTGCTTGAAAACCCGTGGGGTCTGGTGCTGTAGGCACCCGCTCTGGTTCGATACACGAATATGAACACAGCCCGCCAGCACGCGCTGGCGGGCTGTGTTTGGTACCTGATGTTGTGCGGCCGGGAGGCCACCGGGAAGCGGCCGGGGCGCGCCCCGGCCGCTTCCCGGTGGCCTCCCGGCGGAGGGCAAACGGGCCAAATTTGCTGCCCTCGCTACAATACAGGACTGGGGGATACAAAATCATGCCGAAAACAGTGCGGGATGCCATGCACCAGGGCGTTGTCACATGCAACGAAAACGAGACGTTGCGCAACGCGCTCAAGCTCATGGGCGACAACACCATTCGCTCAATTGTGATCACCGATGCCGCCTGTTCGTTGTGCGGCATTGTTTCGCAAACCGATCTGGTCAATGCATCGCTGAATGACCCGGTAGGCTGGGGCGACACACCGGTGTCGAAAGTGATGACGCGCAACGTGCTCACAGTCACCGTCGATACGCCGCTCAACGCCGCAGCCAAGACACTGATCGAAAATCATGTGCATCGCATCATCGTTGTTGATGAAACAGATATCTGTAACCCGGTTGGCGTGTTATCGATGAGCGATATCGTGCGCGATCTGATGGGAGAAACCTGATACATCTTGGCTGACTTCATCGTACAGGGCGGCGCAAAACTCAGCGGCGAAATCGTCGCGTCCGGCAATAAAAACGCGGCGTTGCCATTAATTGCCGCCACATTGCTCACCGATCAGCCAGTCGTTCTGCGCAACGTCCCACGCATCCGCGATGTGCTGATGCTGGTCGAGCTGATCCAGACGCTCGGCGCCAGCAGTCGAGTGGTTTGAACCCAATGCGCTGCGTGTGGACCCATCGGGGTTTCGGCCTGCGCGATCGACCCGCGGCTATCACGCGAGATTCGCGCCAGCATCTTGCTGGCCGGCCCAATGCTGGCGCGTTGTGGCAGCGTCACCCTGCCGCCACCAGGCGGCGATGTCATCGGCCGCCGCCGCCTGGACACGCACTTTCTAGCGTTTGAGGCGCTGGGCGCATCCATCACCGCTGCGCCTGGCTTCTACACCCTGGAACGCGACGAGCTGGTCGGCGCCGACATCATGTTGGACGAAGCCAGCGTCACCGCAACCGAAAACGCCATCATGGCCGCCGCGCTCGCAAAGGGCACCACCGTGCTGCGCAACGCCGCCAGCGAGCCCCACGTGCAGGATCTGTGCCGCATGCTGGTCTCCATGGGGCTTGAGATCGATGGCATCGGCACCAACACTGTCATCATGCACGGCAAACCCACGCTGCACGGCACGGATTTCACCGTGGGCGCGGACAATATTGAAGTGACCAGCTGGATCGTGATCGGCGCGCTTTGCGGCGGCCGCAACGGCATGCTGATTCGCAATGCTTCAACGCAGCATCTGCCGATGACGCGCATCATGCTCCGCAAGCTCGGCATCCGCTTTGATGTGCGCGGCGACGACGTGTTTGTGCCCGGTTTGCAGGAACTCGTGGTCGAGCCGGACATGGGCGGCGCGGTGCCAAAGATCGACGACGGCATCTGGCCGCTGTATCCGGCCGATGCGATGAGCCCAACCATCGTGGCCGCCACGCAGGCGCGCGGCACCGTGCTGATTTTTGAGAAGATGTATGAAAGCCGGCTTTTCTTTGTCGACAAACTGATCGCAATGGGCGCCCAGATTATTCTGTGCGATCCGCATCGCTGCGTGGTCGTGGGTCCAAACAAGCTGCGCGGCGAGCGCGTGCAGAGCCCGGACATCCGCGCTGGCCTGGCCCTGGTTATCGCCGCATTGTGCGCCGATGGCGAAAGCGTGATCTCAAACGTGCAGCAGATCGACCGTGGCTACGAACGTTTCGCCGACAAGCTGCGATCGCTTGGGGCGCAAATTACGCGGCAGGACTAGCGCGCCTCCGGCAGCAGGGCGAATCATGAGCGACAGCAGGCCAGGCGGCGCTGTGCTGCACCCCTTTCTGTTTCGGTGCTATAACGTCGCTCATGTTTCAGCCATTTCTTGAGTCAAAACTCACCGATTCCGGCCCAACTTTGCGTGGCCGCATGCTCCGTCACGGCTATGTCTTTGTGCGTGGCGCGGTTCCATCTGACACTGTGAACACCGTGCGCGAACAGGTGCTGGCGCTGTGCGCCAAGGCCGGTTGGCTTGACGCGGCGCACCCGGTTGCAGATGGCTACGCGAACACCGCTTATCCCCCAACCAGCGAGGGCAAGCAGGATTACTTTGCAGTTTACAAACACGTGCTCAAGCTGCCGGATTTTCACAATCTGCCCGAGCATCCCAATTTGCGCGCGGTGGCGGGCAAGCTGCTTGATCACCCCAATCCGTTTGTGCATCCGCGCCGCATTGGGCGCATGACCTTTCCGAACTATGAGATCGCGACCACGCCGCCGCACCAAGATCACTTTTATATCCGCGGCGCCGTTGAAACCTACTCGTGCTGGGTGCCGCTCGGCGCCGTGCCGGAGAAGCTGGGCGGATTGGCCGTTTGGCCAGGTTCGCACCGCCTTGGTTTTACATCGCACGACAAGATGACAGTCGGCGCAGTCGGCGGACGCGGCGTTGACCCGGACGTGCTAGCCCTTCCAGACGCGCCGGTCTGGCATTCCACAGACTTTGAACCCGGCGACGCGTTGTTCTTTCACGCGTATACCGTGCACAAGGCGCTGCCGAATTTGTCCGGCAACCGCATGCGCATCTCGACCGACAACCGCTATCAACGGCCGGAAGAGGCGATTGAGCCCGGTGCGCTAAAGCCGCATTTCGATCTGTAACTTTAAAGATGGGTTAGTAAGTCTGGCGAAATTGCGATATCCCGCGCGCAGCGCGGGATATCGCAATTTCGCCACACTTACTAACCTGGTTTTTGTTGCTGTCGCCCGTTTCTAGACATAGCCCCTACGCGAATTAGACCCATGAACGCACAACCCCGAATCCTCTTCTATGGCGATCTGGTCACCGACATGGTGCTGCAGGTTGAACGGCTGCCCGTCGAAGCAAACAAAGTGCAGTCAATCAGCGCGATCAGCTATGAGCCGGGCGGGGCTGGCAATTCGCTGATCGTCGCCGCGCGGTTGGGCGTGCAGGCGATCGCGTTCGGCACAATCGGCGAAGACACCGCTGGCGAGCAGATTTACCAGGCGCTCAAGCTGGAAGGCGTAAATGTGGCGCACGTGCAGCGCGGCGCCGGGTCGCTCAACATGACCGTGCTGGTCATGGTCGACGCTGCTGGTGAACATGTCTTTCTCGTCCATCGTGGCGCCGGCGAGTTACTGCGCATCGGCCCGGATGAACGGGCGCTGATCACCGGCGTCGACGCATTTTTCATGCCGGGGTATGCGTTGCACGAGCCGCGCGTCGGGCCGGTCGCGCTGGATGCGCTGCGCATCGCGGTCGAGGGCGGTGTGCCAATCTTCTCCGACCTCGGCCCGATCGTCAGCGACGATAGCCTGCGCGAGGTTGCATTGCAGGTGACCGCGCACACGCACACTGCGCTGCTCACCGAAGATGAGGCGCTGCTGTTTACCCGCCAGACCACGGCAGACGACGCGGCGCGCTGGATGCAGGCGCACGGCGCGCAAACCGTCGTCATCAAACGTGGCGCGGCTGGCTGTCTGTGCTATTCGCCTGAAGGTGCGCGCATCGAGATCGCGGGCATCCCGGTCAAAGCAGTCGACACATCGGGCGCGGGCGATTCGTTCGCAGCGGGCTATATCGTGTCGTGGTTCAAACATCGTGATATGGTGAGTGCCGCGCGCTTTGCCAATGCGGTGGGCGCAGCCAAAGTTCAAAAGGTGGGAACCGGCAGACAAATGCCGACACAGGCCGAAATCTCGGCGTTACTATGATCGTATTTACATGTTCGCCGGATGCGCAGGCTTACGCGCTGCAAGATCTATCGCGCGTCGACCCGGGCGCCACGCTGGCCCGCTGGCTGGATCCAGGCATCGGTCTGGCTCAGCCAAAAACACGGCAGTTCGAAGAATTGGGTGACGCGATTCGGGCGGCCCACGCGCCGTTTATCCGGCATCTTGCACCAGCCACGCGCATTGTCGAGCTGGATGGCAGCGAGCGCGATGTCGATGCGATCTGCGCGGCGGCGCAAGGCATGGCTGCGTCGATGCGCCCGGATGTGCCGTTCTCGGTGCAGGTGCGCTACACCGGCGCGACGCATCAGGTGTTTGACGCGGCCACGCTGAGCCGCGAAATTGCCGAGCCGTTGCTGGCGACGGGCGCGCCGCAGGACGTGCGGCACCCCGGCCAGATTTTCTCGGTGTTGTGTCATGGCACGAAGGCCTATCTCGGATTCTCAACGCCGCGCCAAAACTTGAGCAGCTGGGCGGGCGGTGCGCAGCGTTTTCGACAGGAGTCCGACCAGATCTCGCGCGCCGAGTTCAAGTTGCTCGAAGCGTTTGATGTCTTCTCGCTCAAGCTGCCGCTGCGCGGCGTTGCGCTCGATCTGGGCGCAAGCCCCGGCGGATGGACGCGCGTGCTGCGTCAGCGCAGCTTGAACGTGATCGCGGTCGACCCGGCTGATCTAGCCGCGCCGTTGCTTCAGGACCGTGGGGTGCGGCACGAGCGCATGTGGGCGCAGCGTTATCTCGACATGCCGCACGAGCTGGTCGATATGCTGGTCAACGATATGCGCATGGACGCGCTTGAGTCCGCGCGCGTCATGTTGCAGGCGCACAAAGCGCTCAAGCGTGGCGGCGTATTTGTGATGACGCTGAAGTTGCCCGCGCGCGGCGCGCCCGCCGTCGTCGCAAAAACGCTCGACCTGCTGCAGCCGGCCTACAAAATACTGGGCGTGCGTCAGCTGCATCACAATCGGAGTGAAGCGACGGTGGTCGGGGAAGGTGCCTAAAGTGCCTTAAGCACTTTCTTGCTGACCATAAGCCCGCGCCAGCACTTCCATCGTATGCAGCACCGGCAGCGGGTTGCCGACTGCGGCGAGCATGTTTTCAATTTGCACCATGCAGCCGATGTTGCCCATGACGATGGCCTGCGCGTCTGTTTTGAGAATGTTGCGTGTTTTGCGTTCTCCGAGCTGGCGGGCGAGTTCGGGTTGCTCGATGTTGTAGGTGCCGGCGCTGCCGCAGCAGATGTCGCCTTCGGGGATTTCGCGCAGCGTCAGATTGGGCACGGCTTGCAGCAGGCGGCGCGGCGCGCCGACGACGCCCTGAGCGTGGGCCAGATGACAGGCATCGTGATAGGCCACAGTCAGTGCTTCGGGCAGGGCGCCGGGCTGGACCAGCCCGAGCTCATCCAGGAACTCACTCACATCGCGCGATCGCTTCGCATAGGCAGTTGCCTCCTCAGCGCGCGGTGTGCCGCGGAACAAGAGACCGTACTCCTTGATGCCGCTGCCGCAACCGGCCGCGTTTGTGATGATCGCATCGACATCTTTCGGAAAGACGCGCAGGTTGTTCTCCGCAAGCGCGCGGGCGCTGGCATCATCACCGGTGTGCATGCCGAGTGAACCGCAACAGCCTTGCTGTTTTGGAATGACGACCTCGACGCCGTTGCGCGCAAGCACAAACAGCGTGGCTAGGTTGATTTGTGGCGCGATGGCTTGCTGCACGCAACCGGCCACCAATGCGACGCGCGCGCGCCTCGGGCCGATCGCGGGCACTACCTCGGGCAAATCGGCGCCACGGGCTGGCATTTGTAGAGGCAACAAATCCAGCATCGAGCGCAATTGCTGCGGCATGATTCCGCGAAATAGTTTGCCAAGTTTGCCCATGCCGGCTGCCAGCCTGAAGCGGCTCGGGTAGGGCAGCGTTTCGCGCACGAGCGCGCGAGCCAGCTTGTCCTGCAGCGGTCGCGCGCGCCTATCTTCGGAGAAGGCGCGATAGCTAACGAGTAGCTCGCCGTAGTTCACACCGGATGGGCAGGCTGTGACGCAACCCAGACAACCCAGACAGCGGTCGATATATGGCGTGGCCTCTTGCACAGTCACTTTGCCCTCAAGCACGTTCTTGATCAACACAATGCGGCCGCGCGGCGAGTCCATCTCTTCGCCCAGAACCTTGTAGGTTGGGCAGGCCGGCAGACAGAAGCCGCAATGCACGCAGGTGCTGATCGGGTCGGCCATGGCCTGCCCTCTAATGCCAATCTCGCTGATGGGAATTTCGTGTTGCATGTGCGATTAATCCGAGTTCTCTGCAGTCAATCCGATAGCTTTTAGAAATATTTCGTCAGTGCTGTTGCGCGTGTTTTTGTGGCAAGACCTTTGCGCGAGCACAGTCTAATGCAAAAGACGATTCCGAAGGTTTAACGAGACTTTTGCCGCATGTTGATGAGATTTTGTTCTGCTAGAACCTAGAAACCCTGTGTCAAGAACACAGCGCGCCGCAGCACGTGCGGCCGGAACGTTTTTGACTGCAGCTGGGGGAAGTCACATGCCTGATATTGTTGTAGCGCTAAATCTCGCGCCGATTTTGCTCGGCGCCGCCGGCTCCGCAGTCTGGAGCATGCTTGCGGGCTCGATTGTGACCGCGTCGCGGATGCGGCGCAGGTGGGTTTAGGAAGAAAGTGCTTTCGGTGCATGAAGTGCCTCAAGTGCTTAACGTGTTGCAGTTTTCGGACGATGCTGCAACACGTTAAGTCGTTTGCTTGGATGTCATAGACGCCATCTGGAATCCCTTTCCCAAGCGTCGTTTGATTGGCCTGCAAGCTGTAACCTGCCGCGCTGAGTACGGCACAAACGCTCTGATGACACACTGCAATCCCCTTGGCTTCAAGCTCAGTCGCCAGCGCGCGGCTGCTTTTTGCTACCCAGCACAACGCTGACTTCGGGTCTCCACGTGTTTGTGGTTCAACCAGCTTCAGTAACTCGTCGTTCAGTCGCGGGTATTGCTGAGTCAGATGCTTACGTCCGCCACCAAGCTTTCGTATCCGATCGTCCTGCATATCCAGCTATGCTACTGGCCTGCTCCCTAACTTGTAGCGGTTATTCTTTGACAAGGCCTTAGTGCGAGCCGCTATGTGATACACGCGTTGTCGTTGCACCAATCCTTGGCCGCTACAATCCCGGCGTGAAACGCAGCTGGACTGTCATTCTCATCACGCTCATGTTGATGGCCTGTAGCTCGGGCGCAAACGAGCTTCTGCCCGGCCCGGTTGTCGCGCCAACAGCGACCCCGGCCGCCGGATTTGCAGCGGCGGCGGCTACGGCTGCGCAGTTTGTCGATGCGCTGAACCAGCGCAACTACGCCGCCGCACACGCGCTACTGGATACCGAGTCGCAGACGCAGGCCGCGTCACCCGATGTCCTGCAGCTGGCGTATGACGAAGCGCGCGCCGATGCGCGTGTGCACACAATGACGTCGCAGCTGCGTGGTGGGTTGCTGCCGAAGGGCGACACCGCAGCCGAAGCACAGCTGGTTTCAACTTGGGAGAGCCCGGTATTTGGCACATTTGAGGTCAGCACCACGCTCCAACTTGTGCAGTCCGATCCGGCTGTCGGCTGGTTTGTGCGCTGGACGCGCAACGCAATCGCGCCCGGTCTGGACACCGGCAAATTTGTTATCGAGCAACGCTGGCTGCCGCGTGCGTCGATCAACGCGGCGGATGGCACGCTGCTGGCCGGGCCTTCGCTGCGCACCACGCTGGGCATCCAGCTCAACATGATCGGCGATGCCGACGAGGAGACGCGCCTGGTGGAGGCGCTGGCGCGCATCACAGAGCTGACGCCCGAGGCCATTCGCGCCAAATACGCCAACCTGCCGCGCACCTGGTATGTGCCAATCGCCGAACTGCCGGTCGATACGGTCGAACAGAACAGCGCGCTGCTGCAACCTTTCCCGGCCATCATCGCGCAGGAGACTTATGTGCGCACAATCTATCGGCCGGACTTCGCGCCGCATGTGCTCGGGTTTGTTGGCGCGATCACGCCGGAGACGCTCGATGCCTACAAAACGCGCGGCTACAGCGGCGACGAGCGCGTCGGCATCAGCGGCGTCGAGGCCGGTGGCGAGGACGTGCTGATGGGCAAGCCCGAAGTGATATTGCGCGTGGTTGGCGGCGGCAAAGTGCGCACGCTTGTTGAACGCGCCGCGATCCGCGGCTCGGATGTGACGCTGACGCTGAGCACATCGCTGCAACAGACCGCGCAACAATTGCTCGAACGGCGCCGAGGCGCGGCCGTCGTGTTGCGCGCCAATGACGCTGCGGTGCTGGCGATGGCCAGCTATCCGACCTACGATCCCAACAATATTTTGAACGAGGATGTGACCGGCGGCGCGCTGCTCAATCGTGCCACACAGGGCTTGTATCCGCCTGGGTCAGTCTTCAAGATGGTGACGATGGCCGCCGGCGTTGGCGAAGGCGTGGCCGACATGAACACCATCTTTAACGATCCCGGATTTTGGACCGGCTATGGTCCAACGTTTCGCAAGAACTGCTGGCGGGGCGGCGGCCACGGCCGCATCTCGCTCAAAGACGGCCTGACCGCATCGTGCAACATTGTGTTCTACGAGATCGGCAAGCTGCTGGAAGAACGCAGCTCAACCTTGCTCGGCGACTATGCGCGCAAGTTTGGCTTTGGCGAGCCGACCGGCATCGAGCTTGCGGCAGAGCAGGGCGGCGTGGTGCCGGACCCGGACTATAAACAGCAGACGTTTGGCGAACCGTGGCGGCCGGGTGATACCGTCAACATGGCGGTTGGGCAGGGCTTCATGCTCGTCACGCCGCTGCAAATTGCGCGCATGACGATGGCGATCGCCAATGGCGGCCAGCTGCATCGGCCGTTCGTGATCGGTGAACCCAGACAGCCGCAGCCCACGGTGCCGATGCTGCCGTTGTCGCCTGAAAATCTCGCGACGATGCAACAGGCCATGCAAGGTGTGACGACCAACGCCCGCATCGGCACGACGACCTATCGCTTCACCACGTTTGACTACTACGATATCGGCGGGCAGTGGCTCGCCGGCAAACAACTCAACGCCGAGCAAAAACGCGGCGCGCGCAAACTCATTGTGGCAGGCAAGAGCGGCACCGCGCAGGCGCCGGGCAATGCGCTGCCGTTCGCCTGGTTCACGGCTTATGCGCCTGCAGATGCGCCTGAGATCGCGGTGACGGTGATGCTCGAAAACGCCGGGCAGGGCTCCGGACAGGCCGGGCCGGTTGTGCGGCAGCTGATTGAGGCCTACTTTGGGCTGCCGATTTCCGAAACGCCAAAAGATGCGCTCGAAAATGATTGATTGCGGAGCGTTTAGTTAGAAACCGCAAAGGGCGGGGAAGCTACCGGGAAGCGGCCGGGAGGCCTCCCAGCCGCTTCCCGGTAGCTTCCCCGCCCTTTGCAACTCGTAAAATACTGAAATGCCGATTCAACCTGCAGAGCTCGTGACGTTTTTGAAGAAACTGTCGAAGAACAACAACAAAACCTGGTTCGACGCCAATCGCCCGCAGTATCAAACGTTGCGCACGCAGTGGATCGATTTTGTGCAGGATGCGATTTTCGCGATCGCCGCGTTTGACCCGGAAATCCAGCACGTCAAACCCGAGAGCAGCATCTTTCGCATTAACCGCGACGTGCGGTTTGCTACCGATAAATCGCCCTACAAGACACAGTTCAGCGCAGCCATCAGCACACATGGGCGGCGCGGTGGCCAGCCGATCTATTACCTGCAGATCGATCACACCGGCACACTCTTTCTTGCGGCCGGGCTGCATATGCCGGAACCGCCGCAGTTGCAGCAGGTGCGCGAGCTTATCGCAGCGCGGCCAGACAGGGTCGATGCATTGCTCAAGGACAAGGGCTTCAAAAAAGCCTTTCCAAACGGCATCGAAGGCGACGCCGTCAAACGCCCGCCCAAGGGCTTTGACGCTGCGCTGCCGCATATCGAGCTGATCAAGCGCAAGAACTTCACGGTCAGCCAATCTGTTGCACTGGCTCCGGACGCCGATGTCGATAAAGACCTGCTGCCGACGCTGCGACGCACATTCGGCACGATGCACCCGTTGGTCGCATTTTTGCGGTCTGCAACGTCTGTATGATTTTCTGAAAGAACCTATGACCTCCACACTAGAACAAGCACTCCGCGCCATGCCCAAGGTCGAACTGCATGTGCACCTTGAGGGCAGCATTCGCCCCGAAACGCTGTTGCTGCTGGCCAGGCGCAACAATAAAACGCTGCCGTATGACACCGTCGACGGTCTGCGCGAGTGGTACCGCTTTGTCGACTTCCCGCACTTCGTCGATATTTACGTCGCGATTTCGGACTGTCTGAAGACGGCGGATGACATCGAACTGATCACGCGGGAGTTCTTGCAGGGCCAGGCCGCGCAGAACATCGTGCACAGCGAGGTCACGTACACCGCGCTGACCGTGCACAAACTAACCGGGCTGTCGTTCGACGACCAGCTGGCGGCAATCAACCGCGCGCGCCGCTGGGCCGAGGCCGAGCTGGGCGTGACGATGGCGCTGATCGTCGACATCGCGCGCGAAGTGGTGCCTGAACAGGGTGAGATCACCGCGGACTGGGTGATCGCAGGGCGCGAGCAGGGCGTCGATGCGCTGGGTCTGGGCGGCTACGAAGTTGGCCACCCACCGACCAAACACGCGCACGCGTTTAACCGCGCGCGCGCGGCCGGGCTGGCCAGCATCCCGCACGCCGGCGAGACCGAGGGGCCGGCCAGCATCTGGGCAGCAGTCCGGCGGCTGGGCGCCCGGCGCATCGGCCACGGTGTGCGTTGTCTGGAGGATCCGGCCCTTGTCGAGGAGTTGCGCGCGCGGCAGATTCCGCTCGAAGTCTGCCCGAGCAGCAACGTCTGCCTCGGCGTGGCGTCGAGCCTGGCGGCGCACCCGCTGCCAAAACTGATCGAGGCCGGGTTGTATGTCACCCTTAACTCGGATGACCCGCCGCTGTTCGACACCACGCTCAATGATGAATATGTGCGCTGCGCCGACGCGTTTGGCTTCGATCTCGCCACGATGCAGCAGCTCTCGCTCAACGCGCTGCGCGCATCACTCTTGCCGCCGGCACGCAAGCACGCGCTAGAGCGTGAGTTCTTGCGCAAGTTCTAGAGAAGAAGGTGCTTAAAGTGCTTGAGGTGCCTAAAGTGCTTAAGGTATCGCGCTGATACCTTAAGCACTTTGGCACCTCAAGCACTTTAAGCACCTTCTTCCATACTTCCTAAATCATGAAAATCGAAACCATCGACCTCTTCTATCTCGCGATGCCGGTTGTGCACGATATTGGCGATGGCAGCCAAGATGCCCTGGTGGTGCGGGTGCGCGCCGACAACGGGCTGGAAGGCTGGGGCGAATGCGAGGCCGCGCCGCTGGTCTGCATCGCCAGCATGGTCTGCCCGATGTCGCACAGCGCCTGCAAGCCGGTGCAGGCATCGGTGCTCGGGCAAACGCTCGCGGACCCGCGCGACATCACGCGGATCAACCGGCTTGTGCACGACAACAGCTTCGACCTGCTGCAGGCCGACCACATGCTGAGCGGCATCGATATGGCGCTGTGGGATCTGCTCGGCAAGGCCTTGCACACGCCGGTGTGGCAGCTGCTGGGCACGCGCGAGACGTATGCCAAAGATCCATATGCCTCCGTGCTGTTTGGCGACACGCCGGAGCAGACGCTCGAAAAGGGCCAGTCCGCCCGCAAGCAGGGCTTTCGCGCAGTGAAGTTTGGCTGGGGGCCGTTTGGGCGCGGCACGCTGCAGGCCGATGTCGATCAGATCGTCGCCGCGCGCGAGGGCATCGGCGCCGATGGCGTGCTGTTGATCGACGCGGGTACGGTCTTTGGCGACGACGCCGATGCCGCCGCGTTGCGCATGCCGGCGCTGCAGGCTGCGCGCACCACCTGGTTTGAAGAGCCTTTTGACAAAGACGCGTTTGGCGCGCATCGGCAACTGGCGCGCGTGAGCGGCAATGTGCGGCTGGCTGGCGGCGAGGGATCGCACAACTTGCACATGGCGCGCAACATGATCGACTATGCCGATCTGGGGTTCGTTCAGATCGACGCTGGCCGCATCGGCGGCATCACCGTGGCCAAACAGGTCGCCGATTACGCCGCGGCAAAAGGCGTGACATATGTCAACCACACGTTTACATCGCATCTGGCGCTCAGCGCGTCGTTGCAGGCTTACGCCGGGCTGCGCGATCATGTGATCTGCGAGTATCCGGTTGAACCGGCCGCGCTGGCGACGGCGCTAACCAGCACACATATCGCTCGCGCCGCCGATGGCACTGTGCGCGTGCCCGCTGCGCCGGGACTGGGCATCTCAATTAACCTGGACGGGCTGCGGCAGTATTTGGTCGAAACCGAAATTGTGGTGGGCGGTCAATTGCTCTATCGCACGCCGGATGTCAAAACGCTTGCGCCGTGAGCACGCCGCCATCGACCGTCAGGCTGGCGCCGGTGATCCAACGCGCCATCGGTGAGGCCAGAAACAGGCAGGCATCGGCCACGTCTTCGGGCAAGCCGAGCCGTTCGAGCGGCGCGCGCGCGCGCCAACGCGCCACGCCGTCGGGCCAGCCCTGTTCGATGCCCGCGCGCCAGATCAGCCCGGGCGCGACCGCGTTGACGCGGATGCCGTGCTGGCCGAGTTCGCTTGCGCTCGACCGCGTCAGCATGGCCAGCCCGGCCTTGGCAGCGTTGTAGTGGCTGTGCGCCACCGCCGGGTTTTCTGCCTCGATGGATGTGATGTTGACGATCGCGCCGCCGCGTTTGGCGCGATCAGCGCGCGCGCGACCGCCTGTGTGCACAGAAACGCGCTACGCAGATTGGCATTGAGCACGTTGTCCCAGTCAGAGGCTGACATCTCGAGCAGGCTGTGGAGTGGATAGATCCCGGCGTTGTTGACCAGCACATCCGGCGCGCCAAAGTGCGCGACCGTGCTCGCGACTAAGACGGTGATCGCGTCGGCGTCAGTCACATCGGCCTGCAACGCGAGCGCTTCGCCGCCGGCCGCCTCGATGCGCTGAACGGTGGCGAGCGCAGCGGCCTGTGATGTGCCGTAGTGCACCACCACGCGCGCGCCCGCTTCGGCGAAGCGCGCCGCGATTGCGCTGCCTAACCCGGCGCCGCTGCCCGTTACGAGCACGGTGCGGCCGCGAAAATCGAGCAAAGCCGATACAGGCGGAATCATCGACATCTCAGTAGCCCTCCGGCATGTGACGCTGCTGTGCACCGTCGTGCGTCAGCGCGGTGATCAGCTCGCGCTCATGCGGAAACTGCGTGAGCAGTTCGTCGCGCGCGCCGGCTTCGAAATCAAAGCTGGTGAATCCCGGCGCCATGGTGTTGCCAAACAACGCGTAGCGGCCTCCGGGTCTAAGCCGCGCGCCCATCCAGACGCCGTGCGGCACCACAACCTGCAGCTGCTGCCCGTTTAACACGTCATGCCCGAGCGTGATGTGCGCGCTCGTATGTGTGTCGGGCTGCATCAGCAACATCTCGATCGGATCGCCGAGATAGAAGTGCCAGATCTCGTCCGTCAGCAGGCGATGCATGATCGAGCTGGAGTCGGCCGCGGCGGTGAACATCGCAATCACGCAGGTGCCGGCCGGTTTGTCGCCCGGGTGGTTTGCGTACCGGGCGGGCAGGGCAGCCGGGCTCACCCCATCGCGCGAGCGATAGGTTTGATGGAAGAGCACACCCTCGACCGGCAGCAGCTCAAGCTTGAAATGGGCGATCAGCGCGTCAATTTCGGGGTCTTTTGACATGTTAGGCCGTGCGCGCGCTGCCGCCTTTTACGCGCCCGACAATCTCGCGCAGCAACCCCTCAAAATCGCCCTCGGCCGCCTTAAACGCGTTCTTGGACACCACCAGCGGCGCGCCAAACACCACAATCTCCGCACCGAGCTCAAGCGTGTGCAACGCCTGTTCGACGCTCAACCCGCCGACTGCCTGCACCGGGATCGTGACCGCGTTGAGCACCGACTGCAGATCGTCCAGCGGCGAGAGCCCCTTGATCATGCCGCGCTCGTCAAACCCGGTGTGCACCGTGATGATGTGCGCCCCGAAATCTTGCGCCTGCTTTGCCCGGCCGGGTTTGTCGGCGCACAGCATCACGTCGACCATGATCTGGCCGCCGTGTTTGCGCGCGGATTTGACCGCCTCGATGATCGTGGCATCGTGCGCCTGGCCCATCACCACCACGAAATTCGCGCCGGCATTGAACATCATCGTGGCTTCGAGGCCGCCGCCATCCATGCCCTTGATGTCGGCCACAATCGGCGTGTCCGGGAAAGCCTTGCGCAGCGCGCGCACCGCGTGCACGCCTTCGCCGAGGATCAGCGGGGTGCCGGCTTCGAGCCAGTCCACGCCGGCATTGACCGCGGCGCGCGCCATTTGGAGCGCTTCTTCGATGGTGGTGACGTCGAGCGACACCTGGATTGTATTTTTCATAATTATGAAGTGCTTTTTACGCAGTTACCGCCCGCGCGTTGAATCTCACGCATATTTGGCGCGCATCGCGTGCAGAAACGCCAGCGACTCGCGCATCTCGTCCATACCGTTCATCCCGTCTTCGATGCTGATCCAGCGGTTATAACCAACCGAGCGCAGCGCGCTAAAGATGGCATCGTAGTCGTTCAAGCCTTTGCCGGTCACGCCGTGGCGCAGGTTAGGGGAATACCCGATTGTGCCGTCGGATTGCTTGAGGCTGTCGAGCGTGGCGCCTTCGGCCAGAAAGCGGTCGCTGGCGTGCATGCTGACCACGCGCTCTTTGACCGCGTGCAGCAATGCGATCGGATCATCACCGGCCACGATGGCGTTGCTCGGGTCATATTGCACGCCGAAGTGCGCACGGTCGTCGATGGCGTTGACGATCTCGAGAAACACATCTTGCTTTTGCGCAAACTCAGGGTAGCGCCAGGCGCCGTCTTTGTAGTGGTTTTCCATGCCGAGCACCACATCGTGCGCGCGCGCGATCGGCAGCAGGCGGGTGATCGCATCGGTCACCCAGGCCACGCCCTGGGCGCGGCCGACCTCCGGGTGGCGTTGGCCGCTCAGCACGCGGCAAGTTGCGCCCGGGCCGCCTAACTGGCGGGTGACGCCGATCATCAGCACTTCGTGGTCAAATGCGCGTTGGCGCGCGGCTGGGTCGGGGTGGGTGAAGTCTGGGGAGCAGCACAGCATCGGCATGGCGAATCCGGCGTCCCGGATCGCATTGCCAACGCTGGCGACATAGGCGTCGTCCAGCTGCCACAGAAAACCTTCATACATTTCGAGCCCGTCGCACGGCAGATCGCGCGCCATGGCGATCCAGTCAAACACGGACATGGTTCGATTCTGAGCGATATCGTCGATGTAACATTTGGGGAAAGCGGCTATTTTCATGACATTAGAAAGTCTCTGGATTAAACACGGCGCGGCCTCATTCGACAAGCAAATCTATTTTGAGGTCATGCTGGGCAAAGCGGGCTGGGCGCTCGACCTGGCCACCGGCGTGCTTGCCTTTCGCAAACCGCACGCCGAGCCGCTGCAGCTGAACATCCAAATGCTGGGCACCGAGAGCGACGACGACGGCACCTGGATGTGGAGCTGGGCCAACAAAGAACAAGGCATCAAGAACGAGCATTTGCTCTCCGCGCTCGAGGTCAAAGTATTTGGCGAGCGCGCCGGCATCAGCGAGTTCACCACGCCCACGTTTGCGATCACGCCGCAGTTGAACGGCCACCGGCTTGCCGCAATCGCCAGCGGCATCTGCCGGGCCGGCTGTTATTTCCGCGCGCCCTATCCAAGCGGCGCGTTGTATCTGCTGATTCGCGACCCGCGCTTTAAGCGCCCGGTGTCGAAGCCGATCCAACGCGTGCTGCGCGCATTCCCGATGTTTTTGTCGGACAACATGATCGCCGATCAACGCAGCGCGTTTTTGAATTATCTGGCGTTTTACAAACTTGCGATTGTTGAATCTGAAACGCGCGTCGAAGCGCGCGCCACAAAACAATCGCGCAGCGCGGCCGGGCTGGTGGCGGATAACCAGCTGATTGCCGAGTTTGACGGCGAGCGGCGGCTGTTGCGCCTTGAAAGCGCGTTGCTGCCATGATGCACTAAACTTGCGCACATGGCACATGCAATCACCCGAATCCCGTTTGGCCGTATCGGCCACATGAGCACGCGCACGATTTTTGGCGCAGCCGCCCTTGGCACAGTCACACAGGCCGAAGCCGACGCCACGCTCGACGTGCTGTTGCGCTTTGGCGTCAACCACATTGACACCGCGGCGAGCTATGGCGAATCCGAAGATCGCATTGGGCCGTGGATGAAGCGCGGCCTGCGCGACCAGTTCTTTCTCGCCACAAAAACCGGCGAGCGCAGTTACGACAAAGCCTACGCCCAGATTCAGCGCTCGTTGGAGCGCATGCAGGTTGAATCGGTCGATCTGATTCAGCTGCACTGCCTGATCGACGACGCCGAGTGGGACACCGCGATGGGTCCGGACGGGGCACTAAGGGCCTGTCTTGAGGCGCAGCGCGCGGGCTGGGTCAAGCATATCGGCGTGACCGGCCACGAGCTGCGCGTGCCAAAGATGCATCTGCGCAGCGTGACGCACTTTGACTTCGACAGCGTGTTGTTGCCGATGAATTTCGTGCTGTGGCAGATCCCGCAGTATGTGGCCGATTTCAGCGCGCTGCTCGCCAATTGCCGCACTCACAACCGCGCAGTGCAGACGATCAAATCGATCACTGCGGCGCCATGGGGTGATGGGGAACGCAATGACGCGCCAACCTGGTACCGGCCGCTGCGTGATCAGGCCGACATCGACCGGGCCGTGGCCTGGGTGCTCAGCCACGACGGCGTGTATCTCAACACGGTTGGTGATATTCACCTGCTGCCGAATGTGCTCGATGCAGCCGCGCGTTTCAGTGGCGGCGAAAATATCGCGCCCAGCGACGATGTGATGCGCAGCATGCTAGGCCAGCGCGAGATGGCGTCGTTGTTTGTGTGAAGTCGAATCAGTAAAAGGGGCGCAGCACGCTGCGCCCCTGCGGGGTCACGGCTTCGCCGCGACCACTTCCACCACAGCGCCGACGTCCTTATCGGCCAGGCCCATGGCCGCGGCCTTGGCGAACTGCGTTTGCGTGCGCGCGATGATGTCCATGTCGACACCGAGGTCGCGTCCGAGCGCCAGCGCGTAGTCCACATCCTTGAGCATCCAGCGCAGCGAGAAATGCACATCATTGTGCGCATGGTGCACGGCGTTGTCCAGTTTCATCAACACGATGCGGCTGGCAGCCGGCCCGCTGGGGATGGCCTTCGCGACTGTCGCCATGTCGAGGCCAGCGCGCCGCGCAAGTTCAAGGCCTTCACCGAGCGCGGCCAGATGCGCCGCCGCGAGCATGTTGTTGATCAGTTTGTAGATCGCGCCGGCGCCGACTGGGCCGAAGTGGATTTGGTCGCTGCTGATGGCGCAAAGCACAGGCCGTGCAGCCTCTATATCCGCGCTGTCGCCCCCCATCAGCAGCACGAGCTGTCCGTTTGCGGCCGCGACCTTGCTGCCGGTGACCGGGGCGTCGATAAAGCGCAGCCCGCGCCGGCGCGCTTCAAACGACAGCCGTTTGACCCAGCCGACCGACATGGTGCCGGACTCGATCGCGATGGCGCCGGGTTTCATCGCCTGGAGTGCCGCGCCGGAACCCAGCCAGATATCGCGTGAAACCTCGTCGTCTGCGAGAAAACTGATGACGAAATCAGCCTCGGCAACCGCCAGCGCGGGTGTTGGCGCAAAGATCGCGCCAATGTCAATAAGCGGGCGTGCTTTCTCAGCACTGCGATTCCATACCGTTGTTGTGATACCAGATTTGATCAGGCTGCGGGCTGCGCCCCCGCCCATAATGCCGGTACCTAAAACCGAAACTTTCATCAGGCTCCTTTACGTCCTCCGCATTTCAACGCAGATGCTACGACTAAATGCGTAGTATACGCGTCGGATTGCCATAATTGCAATATTGATGCGGGCGAGGGCGAAAAAGCCGGGGATAAGCCCGGCATATGCCGGGCTTATCCCCGGCTTCTCTCGCCCCCTCTCTCTGCCCGTTTTAGGGAAAAACATCACTGCACGCTATTGTGCGGCCGCTATACTCACCGCATCGTGTTGCGAAATTTGCGAGCAGTTTGGCGGATTATTGCGTTTCTAGTGATAACACTGGCGCACTATCTCTGGTTTGAGATATTTGTTCTTTTCAACGGCAAAGCCAGCCCGCGCACATTCAAGTTCCGCACGCAGATGTACCGCAGCTGGGGCAACAAAATCGCCGACGCATTTGGCATGCGGCTCACGATTATCGGCAAACCGCCCGTGGCACCATATTTCTTTGTGATGAACCACCTGAGTTACGTTGATATCCTGGTGGTCGCCTGCGCGCTGGACGATGCCACATTTATTGCCAAGCATGAGATGGCCGACTGGTTGTTGATTGGCCCGATGGCCACCCGGCTAGGCGCAATTTATGTCGATCGCAAAAGCGTGCACGGCGTCGCCGATGTCACACAGAAAGTCGAAACCGCGCTCAAATCCGGCTTTGGCGTCGGCATGGCTGCTGAAGCCACCACCACGAAGGGCGAAACGGTGATCCCGTTTAACTCTACATTTCTTGAACCTGCGATCCAGCTTGGCCTGCCGGTGCACTACGCCACAATTCGCTTTGCAACGCATGCTGGAGAACCACCGGCGTTTACGCATGTGAGCTGGTGGGAGAACATCACGTTTCAAGCGCATGCCTGGCGCTTTCTGCATGTCAAATCGTTTGATGCCGAGATCCACTTTGGCGAGGCGCCGATCAAGGGTGAGAATCGCAAGACGCTCGCCAAAGAGCTGCACCAGGCTGTCTTGGAAAGTTCCGGCCGATGGTGACACCTGGCGGCCAGCCACTTGACGCGACCTAGCGCGACGCGATGTGAATTCAGAACGGCCATGACGACGATTGAAACACTCTTAAACACGGATCAGCGCGCGGTCATCGCGCTGATTGCGGCTGCGACGCGCGCCTCTGGCACGCAGGCGTATCTCGTTGGCGGGGCCGTGCGCGACTGGTTGCTGCGCGCGCCCGCGGTCGACGATCTCGATATCGCGGTGGAAGGCGATGCCGGCGCTTTTGCGCTTGCGTTGGCGGCGCAACACGGTGGTGAGATCGAGCGCCACGCGCGCTTTAACACCGCGCGCTGGACGTGTCGCGGCGTGACAGTCGATCTGGCCATGTCGCGCGCCGAGCGTTACGCGCGGCCTGCGGCATTGCCGGATGTCGAACCGGCGCCGCTTGCGACAGACCTGTTGCGGCGCGATTTTTCGATCAACGCTATTGCGCTGCGGCTGAGCGATGGCGCGCTGATTGACCCGCTCGGCGGCACCGCCGACCTGGAGCGCCGGCAGTTGCGCGCCCTGCACGCGCGCAGTTTTGTCGATGACCCCACGCGCATCCTGCGCGCCGCGCGCTACGCCAGCCGGCTTGGCTTTGACATAGAAGCGCGCACGCTTGGCTGGATCGGCAGCGGGTTAACCAGTCTGCGCCAACTCTCGGGCGAGCGCGTCAAATATGACCTTGAGTTGTGCTTTCAGGACGCTGACCCGGCGCGCGCGCTCGGCCTGCTCGACGCATGGGGCGTGTTCAAAGCACTCGGCATCCCGGTGCCCGCGCCCGGCGTGCTTGCGCAGCGCTATGCGCGTCTGACGCAGGTGCTCGGCAGCAATGCGCTCGCTGTTGAAACCCTGCCGCTGAATGTGCCGGCTGTCGACGCCTTGCGCGCGCTCGGGTGGGGTGCGTTGACCTACAACATCGGCCAGCTGCCGGCTACGCGCTGGCTGGAGCTGCTGCCATTGGAAGTGCCCGTGCGCGATGCGCTTTCGGAGCAGGGCGTGCTCAGCAGCCTGTCACCCAAGCTGTTCATGAGCGCGATCAGCGTGCAGTCCGACACGCTCAAGCCGTTTGGCCCGCTGGCGTTGCTGTTTGGGCACCTTTATGACAGCCATGTGCTCAAGCAGCGCGCCTGTATCTGCGAACTAAGGGACTGGCGCTGGGTGCGGCCGGCCACCACCGGCGACGATCTCAAGCGCATGGGCGTGCCGCCAGGACCGCGCTTCAAGACTCTGCTGGATGCATTGCGCGCGGCCTGGCTCGATGGCGCCGTCAAGTCGCTTGCGCAGGAACAGACGCTCCTGCAGGCGTTGCTTGCGCAGGATCGTGCGTGATACAATTTTGGCCGCATTGGTCCCTTCGTCTAGAGGTTAGGACGAAGCCCTCTCAAGGCTTAAACACGGGTTCGAGTCCCGTAGGGATCATGACACTGGGGTATTACCCCGAAAAAGCACAACGCCCCGCGTGAAACGCGGGGCGTTGTGCTTTTTCGGATTTATGCGCGCGAGTTTAGTCTTCGCTGCTGTCATCGGCATTGTTCTCATCAGGCGCGGTAAGCGCCGATGGAACTTTCTTCAGATGACCTTTGAAGATCTGCACAGAATGGCTGCCCGCATTATCGTAGTATGCGCTGTCCAAAACGCGCAGTTGCACCGCGCGCGAGGTGCCGGCGACACCGGTCAGCACAACGTGGAAGACATAGTGGTGCGAGGCAAAGCTCTCAACATTGGCTGAGCGCGCAATCGTGTCTGTGGTGACGTCTGTGTCGATTTGGATCACGGGAGCGCGGTAGTCGAGCGAGCGATCGGCCTTCAGGCCATACATGGCATCGGCTTCGACCGGGCGCAGCGCGCCAAGAGCGTCAAAGTAATACGAGTACTGGCGGATGCCGCCGATCACAATCGAGTATTTCTTGCCGACGCGCAGCTGCGTGGTTGACACAGCAATCGTGCCATCCGCTGACACAGAAAAATTGTCGATCGACGGTTTGTTGCTGGCGGGTTTGGCAGCGAAGGCATTCCTACTGCCGGCAACAAGTATGGGCGTGGCGAGCACAATGGTGGAGAGAAATGTTCGTCTGTTCATCGTAGGAACCTGCACCAGAAGATGCGATGTGTCAACTATTTCAAACACATGACGACATTGCAGCGGTGCGCAAAGGGTGGGGTGCAAGGATTGCATTTGGAAGTGCTAGAGCAAATGCGGGTCAGCCTAAAGTTGGTGTTGTACTTAGCCTTTGGCTGCTACGCTGATTTGCGTAGTGATCAATCGGATTCGACTAGACATCGCTTGATCTATCGCGAAGTAAATGCATATGCAATACAAGACACCACCTTCTAGACAGAACCTACTCACCAAACGTTTCGTCATAGTGGCAGCAGCCGTGACTACGGTACTAACTGCGTCACTAAATCACGTGAGCGCGATCCATCCGAAGGATTCATCGGTTGGGAGCAGCGGCTTGCTAGCGTTCTACAAAATGAATGAAAAGTCAGGCCCGATTGCTAAAAACAGTGTAAGCAATGACAAGCATGCTGTGCTCTACAACAACACCTTTTGGACGACCGGGCGCTACAAGGGTGGACTAGGTTTCGGACGGCCAACGACTGAAGACACGTCACTCTCAGACTTTGCACAAGCAGAAGGGCCGTTCGACTTTAGCACGAATGAAGTAACCCTTTCAACGTGGTTTCGACACAATGGGAACGATTGGCAGACCAACTGGCAGGCAATAATGAGCGATCCGGAATGCTGCAACTACCGCATGCTGCTTTATCCCGGTGGCCATCCGTATATCAACGCTGGACAGCATGCGGACTGGTACCTGCCTGAGATCACGCTGCAGCCAAATACGTGGTACCACATTGCTTTGACCATCAAGGGCGGCGGCTATGCGCGGCTCTACATCGACGGCACGAAAGTCGCTGAACAGAATGAATATGTTCCAGCACAATTGCCAAACGCAACCGCGCTTGCGCTTGGTTCGGGCGAGCGGACAAGCGGTTACTTCTATTCCCTTGACGGTAAGCTCGACGACGTTCGCGTCTATAACCGCGAATTGAGCCGCGCTGAGATCGTGAATGACATGCGCAAAAACGCTGGTGAGCAAGAGGACGAGTCAGGACACTGACACTCGCTCGCCGGATTGACAAGCCGTGCCTGAAGAATCGCTAGCGGGCGCTTCTCCGGGCACGGTTATTTTTCTGAGCTACGAGCTCAAGGACACCTGCGACATTGCGGAGCAGGGGCGTCTGAGAAATGATGCCATCTACCGCAATGATTGGTTTTGCCAGGCTGCTGTACGCGTTTCGGAGCGAACTTGGCATCCCAGTCAGATTTTTAGGAATCAAATTCGCACGACGCGTTTGCACGACATCAAAGTTGCTCTTTGCCAGCATGCGATGAATTTCGTTTGTCTTGTATCGTCGCGGATGGGCATAACCCAGCTTCAACTTGCGAATAATTGACTCTTGCCACGCAGCATGTTGGGGGAGTTGATAGATTAATAGCTTGCCACCCTTCTTTAGGACGCGCGCAATTTCAAGGAGCGATTTACCTTCGTTACCTGGTTCGCTGAATTCGTCTACATGCTCGAGCACGCCACAGCTGAGTACTGCGTCGAAACGCGCATCTTCAAATGGCAGATGAGTTGGCTCCTGAGAGACGATACGGTCAATTGCTGCGCTCAGTGGAACTGGAGGCAAAATATCGTCCTTATCGCGAACATCATAGGAGGTGACATGCATTCCGCGACGTTTAAGCAGATATGTCATCTGTCCCATGCCGCAGCCCCAATCAAGCACTTTAGCGCCAGGTTCAAGCTTTGCCTTAACATCGTTCGCGATGCGGATGTAGTTCCAGAGACCAAGCGGTTGATCCAGATGCAAAAAATTCGGCAGATTGAGCTCGCGGCCAGCGGCTGCATTTTTGCGCAAAAACGTAAAATCTTCGATGTCGATGTTGTTCGTCATGATGCCTTAGATGTCGACAGAAAGCGTCTGAAACAAAGAGTATATCTTTATTTGCGTGGAAAACTGTCTCGATTCGAATCTTGCTTTTGCGTTAAGGATCAATCGAGATAAAGTCTGAACATCCATCAGGATGATTGACGATCTCAAAGTGGCTTAGTATCCTAGTCGCGCTAAGTTGTCGCCATTGCTTGCGGTTGCCATCGAGCTATCAAATATGCGGATTGTTCCAAGTAAAAGCCATTTTGCCCGATTTGTCACGGTTGTCGCCATCAGCGCTTTGTCTGGCGCAGCAGGTTTAGTCAATATTCGCGTGAGCGCAAAGTGGACAGAATTCCCCACGGATGGCTTGATCGTTCACTACGCCATGGACGAAAATAATGGTCCAACGGCGTTCAATACTGTTACAGATACGCGGCATGCGGAGCTTGTTGGTGCCACATGGACTGAAGGGTGGCAAAACTCCGGGTTAGCTTTTGGGCGTCCAGCGACCAGTGGTACATCTTACGCCTTTACAACTGCCCCGATTTCGCTAGCTTCCAATGAAGTGACGTTCGCCTCCTGGGTGTATCCCAAAGGTGACGATATGGCTTCAAACTGGCAAGCGATCATGAGTGATGTGGCGTGCTGCAACTATCGAGTGTTGCTGTATCCGGGCGGACACCCTTACATCAATACTGGTAAAAATGCCGATTGGTACCTGCCTCAAATCACGGTGCAACCTGATCAATGGCACCACATCGCGCTTTCTATTAAAGGCGGCGCGTCCGCGAAGTTGTACATCGACGGCGTTGAGGTTGCAACGCAGACGGCGTATGTTCCGATGGCCTTGCCAACCATCACGAGCCTGGCGCTTGGCTCAGGAGAGCGCACATCCGGTTTCTACTACTCGCTCAACGGAAAACTTGATGAAGTTCGCGTCTACACCCGGCAACTATCTGGGCAGGAGATTGAGCAATTGGCTTCTGGTAGCCCGGCGCCACTCCCCACGCCAACGCCCACTGCGCAACCTCCGGTGCTCACCACGGGTGGATTAATCGTTCATTACGACATGGACGAAAACACCGGCACGACTGCGTTCAATACAGTTACGGATACGCGGCATGCGCAACTCCTTGGCGCGACTTGGACGGCGGGCTGGCAGAATTCAGGTTTGTCATTTGTGCGGCCAGCGCCCGGTGGAACATCCTACGCCTATGCATCTGGTCCGATTTCGCTTGCTTCGAATGAAGTGACGTTTGCTTCCTGGGTATATCCCAAGGGTGATGATATTGCTTCAAACTGGCAAGCGATCATGAGTGATGTGGAATGTTGCACGTATCGAATGTTGCTCTATCCAGGCGGGCATCCCTACATTAATGCTGGCGAAAATGCCCCTTGGTACCTGCCGCAAATTACGGTACAACCTGATCAGTGGCACCACATCGCACTCACCATTAAAGGCGGCGCGTCCTCGAAGTTGTATATCGACGGCGTCGAAGTTGCATCACAGTCGCAATTTGTTCCAATGAACCTTCCAAACCTCACGAGCCTGGCGCTTGGTTCAGGTGAGCGAACGTCTGGTTTCTACTACTCGCTCAACGGAAAACTTGATGAAGTTCGCGTCTATGACCGACAACTGTCCGGACAAGAGATTGCGCAATTGGCTTCGTCACTTCCCACGCCAACGCCCACGCCAACTGCCGCGCCTACGTTGACACCGACGCCCGCTCCGACTGCCGATCCGCGTGAATGTTCAATTAGCATTAACGATGGAAAAGTGTTTACGAACAAGCGCCAAGTCATCGTCGGTTCGTTTGTTTCGAATAGCACAAACATGCGACTTAGCAATGATGGCGGATTGTCCAGTGCGCCACAGGTGACATATACGTCCAGTTACTCGTGGACACTGAATGACCCAGGGAAACGAATAGCGACACTTCTTGTGTATGCTCGATACTACGGTTCTTCAGGCATCCCCCTATGCGGCGGCGCATCGATTATCGACGACATCATCTATGACCCGATGCCACCACGTGTTGGCGTGAAACCTGTAATACCTGTGACGAACACAAACGCGGTGTCAGTCACCCTCGATCTGGATGCTGACGATCAAGAGGGCGGCAGCGGAGTCAGTCTGATGCAAGTGTCGACCGACAGCGGGTTCGCAGGTTCACAGTGGCAACCGTATTCAGCGCAAGCCCGACTTTCTGCGCGTGGGTCCGACCGAGTCTATGTGCGTGTTGCCGATGAGGCTGGTAACGTTTCGGCGATAAGCGCAAGCAACCTGACCGGATTTGCAACGGTCTACCTGCCAATGTTGGCGCGCTAGAGGATGGCGTCAGTGCGGAGCCGACGTTCTACACGAACGCGCGTAAGGTGTCACATAAATCTGCTGTAAATGGGCAGCATGGCTTTTAGTAGAAGCGTTGCAAGGAATCCGTAGTGCTTCTTGTAGAACGTAATAAGGCCATTCTGGTAAGCGTCTTGCGCGCGTTTGTTTTTCTTCATGCTTTGCCCGCCGATATGCAAAATCTCTGATCGCGGATCGTAGATTACATCCAGGCCTGCACCTCGAATACGCTTGCATAAGTCAGCGTCTTCGAAGTACATGAAGAATGACTCATCGAATCCATGGACCGCTCGCAATATGGAGCCGCGAACAACCATGCATGTTCCAGCAACCCAGTCGACTGAGATTGGATAGGGTACGTTCCAGTCGTGGAGTGCTCGCTTAAACAGGAGTCGATTCCAGGCGCGACTTAGTAGATATCCAATTGTCGGGTCTGCGCCATAGGCAAATGCTTGCGCTTTTCCTGCTGGTGTGATGAGCATGGGGCTTAGCACCCCTAAACATGGGTTCTCATCAAGCTGCCTTCGTAAAGACTCTATCGTTGCGACACTTGCTTCAGTGTCCGAGTTGAGAAGCACAATGACATCAGCATTGGTCTGTGCCATGCCAATATTGTTTGCTTTGCCAAATCCTTCGTTATTGGCATTTTTGATCAGCGTAACGTTGGGGAATTCAGCTTGCACCATCTCTGCGCTGCCATCTGACGAGGCGTTGTCCACGACGATGACTTCCCACCCAGGCTGTAGTCGATGCGCCTCAATAGAGGCCAGGCACGTTCGCAGCAGGTCAGCCGTGTTCCAACTAATTATGATGATGGCTAGCGTGGTCATAGTGTTCGTTACTCCGCGCTACTTGATCGCCACAACCTCCAGCGTCGTATAAACATCATCGCTCGCATGGGCCAACTTCTGCCAGGCCCAGGCGCCGACGCGGATGGCGCGCCAGAGCCAGAGCGTGGCCGACCAGTTGCGCGCCTGGCCGGAGCCGAGCTGATCGTAGAGCGGCTTGCTGGCGCGTTCGAGCCAGGCCGGCATCGGCGGCAACGGCATGACCTTGCGCACGTGAATGCGGTCGAACCCGGCTCGGCGCAACGCATCGGTGGCGCTCTCGGCGGTGAAATACTGCAGATGCGATGGCGGGCGATAGACGCCCCAGGATTCCGGGCGGCGCAGCGCCTGCCAGTGGCTGTTATTTGGCGTCGAAAACATCAGCACGCCGCCTGGCCGCAGCCGGTCGCGCAGCTGGGTTAACTGTTCGATCGGGCGCGGCACGTGCTCGATGACCTCCCACAGCGTCAGCGCGTCGAGCTCGCGCGCGTCGCTGGCTGCTAGCGATTGCGCAACCGTGATCCCGAGGCGTTTTGAGGCCGTGGCTGCCATGTCCGCTGACAATTCAACGCCATTCACCTGCCAGCCCGCAGCGCGCGCCAACTCAAGAAAGTAGCCGTCGGCGCAGCCAAAGTCGAGGATGCGGCCTGCGCCCGGCAGTTCGGCCGCCAGCGTCGCAAGCCGTCGTTCAAAGTGCGGCTTCAACGCGCGATGCATGTCTTCGTAGTTAAGATAGCCCTGATCCTGTTCGCCCTGATAGTAGGCCGGGTTCTGGTAGTGCGCATGCAAGTCGGCGTCGCTTGGCATTGGGTTGACATGCAGGTGCGCGCACGCGGCGCAGCGTTTGAGCGCGTATCCGTTGCGGTTATGCGCCGTTGTTACGTCGTGTGCGCCGCAGAGCGGGCAAGCCGTCGCGCCGGTGGCGGGTGAAGTTACGGGTGATGTCATGGTGATAGAAGTGTGCGCACGCTCGACGCGGTTCTGGCGGCAATGCGTTCGTTTGAGTAATGTTCGGACACGCGCTGCAATCCGCGCGCGCGCAGGGTGTGGCGCAAGGCCACGTCGCGGGCGAGCGTTTTTAGGCGTTCGGCGAGCTGAGTGGCGTCGCCTTCCGGAAACGTCAGACCGGCGTCTCCGATGACTTCCGGGATTGCGCCTGAGTCCGAACCCACAACGCAAGCGCCACACGCCATCGCTTCGGTCAGCACGCGTCCAAACTGTTCTTTCCAGACCGGCGTGCTACGGCTGGCCAGCACGAGCACATCGAGCGAGCGCATAAACGCGGCCAGTTGCTCTGGCGTGAGCGCACCGTGCAGCGTCGCGACGGATGTCAAGTCGTTGTCTTTCAGCGCGGTTTGAATTTGCGCGCGATCCGGCCCATCGCCCGCAAAGGCCAGGTTGCCAAGCGCGTCGCGCGATTGTGCGCAGGCCGCGATCAGCGTGGCGAGGCCTTTGTTCATATCCAACCGGCCGGCAAAACCCACACGCAACGTGCGCGCTGGATGCGGCAGCGCCTCGGGGTAGAACACGCGCGTGTCCACGCCGATGGCCGGGATGAGCGGTGTCGCTTTGGCATACCCATGCGCGCGCAGCAGAGCGACAGCAGCGGTGTTTGCGCAGATGACCATGTCGCTGGCGCGCAACGTGGCGCGCATGACGCCGCGCGCCGCGGCGCTGAGCGGGCGCGCGACATTCTGCCAGGTGTAGAGCACCAGCTTTGCGCGGCGGGCAAATAGCGCGCGCGCGGCGACGATCTGCAGCGCAGCCAGGCTGTCCGGCTCCTCTTCAGCCACGATCAGATCCGGTCGAAAGGCCCGCATGCCGAAATCCAGCGTGCGATATGTGGCCCGATGCGGGTCGTTCGGCCGCCCGCGCATCGCAATCGGCTTGCGCGTCAATTGCGCGATGCGCGCTGTTTCGCCGTGCCAAGTTGCGCTGCCGAGTTCGTCCTGCCACGCGCTAGGCAGCACTTGCAGAACCTCGAATCCATGCTGTGCCGCCAGCAATTCAACTTTTTGGTGCATTGCCGCATTGCGATAGCGGGCGATGAAGAGCAGGCGCGTTCGGGTGCTCATGGCTAAATCACCACCCGCCGCGCGATACAGGGCAACGCCGACCACAGGCGTTTGATCGGATGCGCGCCGCGTGTCTCATCCATCACGGCGTCCAGCATATGCAAGTGCGTAAACACGTTCAACCGGGCGCGCTGCCGTGTCGTGGCATCGGCGCTGCGCATCGGCGCGACACGGTTGGCATGCTCGTTCTCGACGATCGCGCGCAGCGATCGCGCGCGGTGCCGATATGTGTGCTCGCCAAGCACACGCGCCTGTCCCGCGCGGGCGATGGTGTTGCGCGCGGCATCGTCGGCCAGATATGCGCGCGCCTGACGCAGCAGGTCATCGTCGTCCTGATAGGTGACCAGCTCGTCTGGCGTGAACAACGCGGCCAGGCCATTCTCGGCGGGCACGGGATCGGTCAAGACCAACGCACCGCAGGCCGCGCCCTCAAACAACCGCATCGTGACGTCGCCGGCAATGCTGGTGTTGAACACGATTTTGCTCTGGCTATAGATGCGGCCGACGCTGGCTGAATCATGTGGGCCGGGCGGATTGAGCGCGAACGCCGCGCGTAACAACGCGAGCCTGCGCGCGCGCGGCGTGCGGGTGTGCGCGCGGTCCAGGTTGCCGACAAAGCCAATCTCGTAGATGCGCGGGAGCTGGTGATCGCGGTGCACATCATCCGCCGCGGCCAGCGGCAACCAATGCACCTGTTGATGCCCAAGTGCCAGGCGATAAGGCTCGACATAGCGCTTCTGCGCCAGAAATACGATGTCGAAAAAGCGTGCCGCGCTGGCGCGCCAGTGGCCGATGTGCGCGTCGATCAGATAGCACGCGGTCGGTACGTCGAGCTGTTCAATGCCGCGTGGGAAGTAGCGGCCGGCCGGATCAATCCACAAAAACAGATCGGGCTTGAGCTGCGACATCTGCGTGGCGATCGCCTCAGCCTCGCCAAAACCCGCTCGTTCGGGCATCGCCAGCCCGACATAAGTGACCGCATGGCCTTCCGCAAGCAGCGCCCGCTCGAGGTGATACCCCAGACTGGTGTCGAAGAAGCGATAGCCGAGCGCGATATGCATTCCACCAAATTTTAGTGGAGTGTGGCGTCATTCTTGCGCAACTTTTGATGGAATGTGTATGCAGACATCAAAGCGGCCTGAAATCAATGCGATTTAGGTGCGACTAAATAGGTGGACTACACGTAGGTGTAGTCCACCTGAGATAAATCGAGCGGCACGTGAGAGTGCGTCAGCCGCACAATCGACTACGCTATGGCGAGCAGTTTGTATCGAGGTCCGTTTCAGCCCTAGTTACAGCACGAGGCACTATGCGCACACACACCCTTCGACTTAGCCTAATCGTCATCCTGGCCGCTTCATTTGTCGGCACCGCCGTCACACGCGCCGAGACCACCGCGCCGCAAATCGCGCCGGTCACCATCACGGTCAATACACTCAACGATGTGATCGATCCCGCCGACGGCAAGTGTTCGCTGCGCGAAGCCCTGCAAAGCGCGTTTAACGGCGACAACAAGCCGGTCAACGAGTGCCCTGCCAGCGGCGGCAACACCCTCGTCAAGTTCGCCAGCGCCGGCACGCTTGTCGTCAAAAATGCCCTGGGCGGCATGCCGGATACGCGCAACGGCGTCACGCTGCAGGGGCCGATCACGTTTGACGCCGCGGCGCTGCAGACGATCCTGTTCGACGTCGAGAGCAGCGGGCGCCTGAACCTGATCAACGTGACGATCAAAAATGCAAAATGGACCGCGATCGACAGCCGCGGCACGCTCAACATCGCAGGCGGGAAGTTCGAAAACAACAGCGCCGGCGGCGCGGGTGGCGGCGCCATTCGCAATGATGGCACCGCGCTGATCGCCGGCGTCTCGTTCAAGGCCAACAAGGCTGTGCAAAAGGACGCCAACGAGGGCACCAAAGCTGGCGGCGCCATTCGCACCACCTGGGTGCTGACCGTCACCGCCAGCACGTTCGACGCCAACGTCTCGGATGCCGAGGGCGGCGCGATCGCGTTTATCGCCGGCCGCATGGAGATTGCCGACAGCGCGTTTAACGCCAATGTCACCAAAGGCACGCCGGCCGAGCTCGATCATGGCGGCGACGGCGGGCAGTTTGGAGAAGGCGGCGGCGCAATTTCACTGCGCGCCAACGGCAACACCTATCCCGTAACGGTGAAACGCAGCACATTTAGCGCCAATGTCGCGCTCGAAGGCTCGGGCGGCGCGATTTCGCACAACGGCGGCACGCTGCTGACGATTCAGGATTCAACCTTTCAGGCGAATCACGCCGGTTCACCCGGCAAGCTTGGCAGCGGCGGCGCGGTGCGCAACGTCGACACGATGACGATCAAACGCAGCATGTTTGTCGCCAACTCGGTCACCGGCGCGGGTGGCGCGCTCGCCAACGATCTCGGTGGCCAGCTCAAATTGCGCCTGGTCGGCATCGCCGGCAATAACGCCAGCGCCGAGGGCGGCGGCATCGCCAACCTGAACCTGACCGGCAGCGAGGCAAAAATCGACGCGATCGGCGTCACGATCAACGGCAACGTGGCCGGCAGCGCTGGCGGCGGCATTTACTCGCACGACAGCAAATACGATGTGGCCTCGTTCCGGATGTCGGTCTTCGCCGGAAATTTGCCGCAAAACTGCCGCGACAAATCCACAAGCGACGAAAACACCGCAGACCCAGACGACGAAGAGGTCTGGCCGATCGAGAGCAAGGGCCAGAACTCGTTTAGCGACACCAGCTGCGACAAACCCGAATCCGGCGATGAGCAGAACGCCGACCCCAAGCTCGCTCCGCCCGCGCTCAACGATGGCGCCATCCCGTCATTGCTTTCACAACAACCGCTGCCAGACAGCCCGCTGGTCGACAAGATCGCGCCCGGCGCGATGCCGCAGGATCCCGATCTCGAATCGGACAAGGATGCGCGCGGTATGCCGCGGCCGGTCGATGGCAACGGCGATGGTGTTGTGGCGTTTGACATCGGACCGATTGAGCGCGATGAAGTGCGGCCAAAGTTCTCGTCGCTGCCTACAAAGAGCGGCGCCATCAACATCGGTATCGGCGCCGTAAACACGATATTTACAAAGACGCAGGCGCTGCGGCTGTTCAATACCGGCGACGCAATCCTGACGATTGCGAACGTGTCCTTGACCGGCAATCAAGCCAGCTGGTTTACGTTCACGCCCATTGCGGCGCTGCTCAACCCCGGCGGTGCGCAAAGTGTTGCCATCGGCTGCACGCCAGCGTCCGCCAGCGTCGGCACGGCCACGCTGGCATTTAACACAAACGATACCGAGAGCCCGGCAGTAACCTATAGCCTGCAGTGCACGGGCGCAGCCGGTTCGCAAGCGGGCTTTGCCACCTCGCCGCCAATCGGCACTGTTCTGACCGAGAACACGGTTGTCGGCTCACCGGACCCATTCAGCGTCTTGGTGCAAAACACCGGCAATGCGCTGTTGACCCTGAGCAACGCCACGTTTACGGCCACGCCTGCGGGCAGCATCGCACTGAATTCGGTCTTCCCAATCGGCGTATCCGCCGGCGCCAGCGCTGCAGTTCAGTTCACCTGCGCCGGCGACTCACCCGGCCTAAAGACCGGTCAACTCACATTCACCACAAATGCGCCCGCCCAACCGGCGGTGACGTTTACGGTAACTTGTGTTGTCGATAAGGTGCCGGACGCCGTGTTTGGTTCGCACACCAGCAGCGCGGCATTGGGCGCGACGGCTGGGCCTTATGGTATTTCAGTCAGCCCGGATGGCCGACACGCCTACGCGGCCGACGAGGGCGATAGCGCGATTCACTTATTCGATCTCAGCCAGAACACGCTTGCGCCGACACAGACATACGCCAGCGCTGTGCTGGCTGCCAGCGCCCAGTTCACCTCACCGTTGCAGGTCGCGGTCAGTCCGGATGGCGAAAATGTCTACGCGACGGGTCTTGCCGGCGATGCCATTGTGACCTATCGTCGCAACAACGAGGACGGCACACTGACCTGGATCGACAGCGTGCGCAACGGTGATTGTGTGCGCCGCGGCGTAAACCTGGTGTGTCTGGAGACGCTGAACGGGCTCAATGGCGCGTATGGCATTGCGTTCAGCCAGGATGGCCGTTTTGTATATGTGACCGGGATAAACAACGATTCGGTCGTCGTCTTTCGGCGCAACCAGACCAACGGCGCGCTGGGCCATGTGCAAACATTTTTGAATGCGAATCTGAATGGGCCCTATGGCATCGCGATCAGCCCGGACGGCAACTTTGCGTATGTCGCCAATTACGTGGGAAATCGCGTCACCGTGCTCAAGCGCGATGGACTGAGCGGCCAACTGGCCCTGGCTGGCGGAATTGATGCCAGCACTGTTCCAGCCCTTTCCGGCGTGTTCCGGGTCATCGTCAGCGCCGACGGTGGGTTCGTCTATACCGCGTCGTATACCGGTGATGCTGTCTGCGCATTTCAACGCGATCTGCTCGATGGTAATCTGACGAGCATCGGTTGCCAGATCAATGGCAACGGATTGATCACTTCGCTCGACGCTGCCAGCGACATTGCAATTTCACCGGATGGGGAGTTGCTCATTGCCTCGTCGTCACGTAAGCAATGCGGTGCTGGCGTTTGCGCGCAACCCAAAGACGGGCAGGCTGACGTACCGCGACGTGCTGGTGAGCCCGGCCGGCCCAGGCAACCCGCCAAAACTCGATGGCCCGCGCGGCGTGGCGTTTGTTGGCAATGGCCGCATGTTGGTCACTGGCAACAGCGACGACGCGCTCGTGTCGATCGAGCGCAATAACCCGCGCCCGGTGCTCCTGAGCCTGTCACCGGCCGCGCGCCTGGTCGGCAGCGCCGAGTTCGATCTGACGCTCCATGGCGAGGACTTTTTGCCCGGGGCATTCGTGCTCATCGGCGGACAGGGCCGGGCGACGACATTTGTCAGCCGCACGCAACTGCGGGTCCGGGTGCTGGCCAGCGATATCGCTGCCGCGGGCGACAAAGGCGTGGTCGTTATCAACCCGCAACCGGCGCCGGCGTTTGGTCTGAGCAACGGCGCGCTGCTGAGCGTAGTGGCCAGTGCGGATCTGCTGATCCCGTCGGTTGACGCGTTCAACACCAACGGCATCGTCGCGGGCAGCGGCGACCAGAACCTGGAAGTCAGCGGGCAGAACTTTATCGCTACGTCCACCGTGTTTGTCAACGGCGTAGCGCGGCCGACGTCATTCGTCAGCGCGACACAGTTGCGCGCGTCATTGCCAGCCAGCGACTTCGCCGGCGGTGGCACATTGGCGGTTACGGTCAAAAACACCGCCATGCCAGGCCAGCGCGCAGCAGCTCGATGGCATTCAGTCGGCTGACGCGACCGGCCCTGAGTCGCAGGCGAAAGGGCTGACTGTGGCGTTGCCAACGCAGGTGCTTGCGCCGACGCTCAACGCGCTGACCCCGGCGTCCGCGCCGCAGTTCAGCCCGGTGACGCAGATCGAAATTCTGATCGACGGCGTCGGCTTTCTGCCTGAAACACGCGCGCGCGTCAACGGCGAAGACCGCGCTACGGTGTATGTCAGCCCGACGCAAATCAAAGTGCTGCTGGATGGCAGCGATCTGGTTGAGGTCGGCAACTTGAGCATCGATGCGGTGAATCCCACGCGCACCAGTCAGGCTGCAAGCAACGTGAGCGGATTTACGGTGACGGAGGGCGACCTCAGCTACACCGCGCCGCCGCTGCGCGTGCTGTTGCCACTGGCGTTGCACAAGTAAGACGAGGCGTGTTTGCCGGCAACCGGGCGCGGTTCGGTTGCCGGTTCCCTGTAATGTTGAGAGAACCTATGCGACTTATGAGAGGAAGCATGTTGAATCTTGATGGATGATGACAGCGAAAGTCGATACGATTACGCTGAGTCGGTCGTCAAACGTTTGGCGGGGAAATCGTCCATCAAATTATTCTGACGCGACTCCTTAGCACGGATAGGCACTGGGGGAATGATGAAACGCACTTCAACACGATTACTCATTGCGGCGATTTCAGCCGCCGGCTTTTTGTTTGGTGCAACGCAGCAGAGCGTTGCCCTCGGTGGCGTGCCACCGCGCCCGTCAATCAACACATCGGTGACGCAAAATCCGGCAGTGCTGTATGCCGATCCGTGCTCTGATTCGATGCCAAACACAGGCTCCTCGCTGCACTGGCGGTTCATCATGAACTTCAACAATGGCACCCCCAATGGCTGTCTGGTTCACCCCAAGTTGTTTGTCGCGCAGAGCGGAGCCTTCTGGGGGATCGAAAAGGACATTATTCCGTGCAGCGTTGTCGGCGCGGTGACAATCAGCGGCGGCAAAGCCACATTTAATGGCGGCTATATCAAGTGCGCCAATTTCTGGGCCACCGGTCCGCAAGATGGCGAAGTGCCGGTGTCGATGCTCGACATGCATGTGCGTGCTCAAAATCTGGGCAACAGCAGCAGCGGCAAGCTCGGCAACCCGATCTTTCACCATCCGAGCGCAGCGTTCTATCTGCCGGCCAGCGGCGGGCAGGCGGGCATGAGCACGCGTCACAACACGCGCTGGTTTGAAACACCTGCATGCGCCGCAACCAACGGCGACTATCACTCGGTCTTTTACGACAGCACCAGCACGTTGACGCATAACATCGGCAATGGCGCCATGCGTTGCGCGCCAAGCAGTTTTTCACGGCAGACCGTCGAGTTTCGACCATGGTCCGAACCCGGTGTATATCGGCGGCTACGATGCGTCGTTGCGCTCATTGAGCGGCAGCATTATTGGCCTAGCGCAGTATCGGCTCAGTGGCACGCTCGACGAGATCGTGGTGGATCCGCGCGCTGGCTGCGGCGGTTGCTAGGCAATCGGTCAAAAATCACAACCCACTCCCCGCTTCACGGGGGAGTGGGTTGTGATTTTTGACGACAGAATTAGAGCAACGCGCGCGTGCGCGATACTTCGCGAGGCAGGTCGAGCGCCGAAAAAATCGTCAATTGCGCGCGCATATGCGCTACGCGCGCGGTCGGTCTCGTTGAGCTCGACGCAAATCTGACCGAGCACGCGTTGAGCTGCAGCTTCTGCCCAGGCGTCATTGGATGCAATTGCAAGCCGGACTGCATCGGCTGCCGCGTGGTCGGCATCCTGTAGCCGACGCTGGCGCAAACGCACTTCAGCAATCACTGTCATGCCATAGGCCATGGCGCCGGGGTCTTCCTGCTGCATGGCCTGTAGCGCGTAGTGTTCGGCGCGATCCAAATCGTCCAGCCGCAAGTGCGCTTCCGCCAGGTTGCCGGCATTCAGCGCGACAAAATAGGGCCGGTTGAGCGCCAAAAAAAAGTCAAGCGAACGCTGTGCGGGCGCAAGCGCAGCCTGGTAGTTGCCAGATTGAACATGGCAAAAGCCGATGTTTGCTTCGCACCGATGCACCTGAACGAGATCCCCGAGCGCTGCGAAAATCGCGCGCGCATGGTCTAGTTGCGTCACGGCGCCTGCCGCGTCTTCGCGGCGGCCGGCCAGCGTGCCGAGTGCAAAGTGCGCGCGCGCCGCGGCGGCCGGCGAATTGAGTGTGGCGGCATGATCCAATGCCGACTCAAAGTGCTGCTGCGCCTGGCTGTAATTGCCGCGTTCGCTCTCCACTTCGCCCTGCAAATAGCTGGCCTCAAAGCGCGCGTTTAGCGCGGCAGCCCAGGCATTGTCCAGATCGCGGGCGGTGATGTGCGCGTAGCCGCTGCGCGCAAACAAGTGCGTGCGCTGCAGCGGAAGTTGCGCCAGCTGCCGATCGGTGGCGCGCAGTCCGTTGCGAAAGTGCGCCAGCGCCCGATCCGTGTTGCCAAGCAACATCTCGAAGTTTCCGGCCAGCATCTTCGCCTGGGGTGTGCCGACATCGTCGTCGCTCCAAACCAACGCATCAAGATCGCGCAGTGCAGCCTGGCCGTCACCGGCCAGTTCGCGCAGATGGCTGCGAATGAGTATGAGCGCGCGCTGTTCCGGATCGTCGAGCAGGTCGCGGTTGATGCGTTCAAAAACCGCCAGCGCCGCACTCGCGTTGCCGCGCGCAATTTCGCGCTCGCGATGCTCCGACCACAACAGGACGGCCAACACGGGCTCGCCCGCTTCAACGTAATGCGCAGCGGCCTGCGTGTATTCCGCCCGTTCGGCGCGCGCCTGCGCGGCAAAAAGATGGCTGCGCGCGCGCTGTTCGATGCTGACCTGCCGTCCGATCGCCTCGCGCAGCGCCGGTTGAAGCGACACACCGCCCCGACCATCCGAAATCACCAGACCGCGATCCAGCATCGTCTGCAGGGCGGCTCCCAATTCATCGCGCCAGGCATCGGCCGGCGCAGCCCCCTCAAACACGGCCAGCAGTGCAAGTGTCAAGCGCTCAGCCACGGAGAGCCGGCGCGAGATGCGGTTGAGCAGCAACTGCATCGACGGCGCCTGCGCCAGACCGCGCAACGTGTCGGTCAACGCTTCGCCGCTTTTGTGCAGCGCGAGAAATAGCGTGATGAGCAGCGGGTTGCCGTGGGTAAACGAATAGAAGCGCTCCTCGTCGGCCGGCAGCGCGAGCGTTGTGCCGGAGTCGGCCAGCATGCGCCGCGTATCGTCGCGCGAAAGCCCTTCCAGGATGAAGTGCACATGCGGTTCAACCAGCAGCTGTTGGCCGATCAGCAGCATGGCCGGGCCGGGACGCGGCGGCACTGCCAGCGCTTCGATGAAATTACGCGTGGCCTGATGCGCCTCGTCCACGCGTTCCAGTGCGCGCGGGGCGATCAGATCGGCTTCATCAAACACCAGCACCGGCCGCCCACCCAGGCGGTCAAACGCCGCACGCGTGAGCGCCAGCGCCAGATCCGCCTCGATCTTGTTCTGATTGGCAGCCAGCTGCATCCACAGACCCGGTTCCCCGAGCGACTGTAGAAATTGCGCCAGGGCGAAAATAACGGCTGGCAGGCGATCGTTGATGCCGCTGCGGAACGTATGCCAGAACACCGGGCCCTCGAGCGCCGCGACAATCTGCGCGCCCAGCGTGGTTTTGCCGGAACCGCTTTCGCCCGTCAACGCGACGATCTTTTTGCTTTGCAGCGCGCGTAGGCAGGTATCGCGTTCAAGCGCGCGGCCCACGAAACTGCCCACTGGCGATGGGCGATCGGTGTGGGATGCCACGCGCATATCGGCGACCAGGGCGGCTTCAAGCTGTGTGATGGCCTCGGCGCGGTGCCGGTAATACGTTGCGGGCGAAATCTCGAGTTCGGTCGCAATGCCCGCTTGAGTTCGCACACTGCTGGGTTTGAAATAGGTGAGCTCCAGCAGGCGCGCCGGATCGAATCGCTGCTCCGGGCTGGGGCGCAACGTCTGTGCTGCGGCCAACAAGCGTGCGCGCAGAGCCATGCCTTGCGCGGCGGCGCGCTCGCCTGGCGAACGCAGTGTTCCGCGCGGCGCTTGAAGCGCGCCAAAAATGTATGGCGCTGCCAGCGGCGAATTGACACCCAGCCAGTCCGGGTCGCCAAAATGCGTTAACGCGAGCTCCAGCTGCGCGCGAAAGCTTGCCTGCGTAATTGGCGGTGCATCGTTGTGCTGCGTTCTGGCTTTCGCCATGCGCTGGATTGTACGGGGAATCTCTCGAACCTTGAGAGAAAGTGGCGCGTTTTTGAGAGACATCTGTGCTTTGCAGATACAAGATATGTCACGAGGGCGGGTTGGAGTAGCAAGCACCATGAACCAGCAACCCAATCGATTCATCGAAATTTTGCCGGTGTTGGCAGGCGTTGTTGTTGGGTTTGTGTTGATCATCCTCACGGGCCGCTTGCGGCCCGCGTCGCCAAGGGGTGACGAAGATGGCGCGCCGACCGATCCAAACGCGCGCGCCCGTGCGACGGTAATTTCGACATGGCCGACCGGCCAGGTGCTGATGGGAGAGGCCGTGCTGCGGCTGTTGCTGGAAGTACGCCGCGGCGGTCATGCGCCTTTTCGGACCGAGATTGAATGCCCGGTCGCGCACGGCCGCATTGCACAGGTGCATGCAGGTGCAACGCTGCCTGTGCGTCTCGACTCGGCCAATGGCGAACGCGTGCGCATCGAGTGGACCTAACGCTGTTGTTCGCAGGCGTCAGCAGCTCGCCGACGCAGCCTCGCGTCTTTCGGCAAAAGCAATGCTATGCCGACGGACGGATCGCATGGCAGGCTTTGGCCGCCACGAGCACGGTGTTGTGATAGACCGCGCTGCGCTGATGGCGCATCAGGGCGATACGCTGGGTGTAACCACCGTAGCGTGTGAGTTCATACATCTGGTAGCCCAGCGTCTCGAGCTTGTCGATGATTGTGCCGCCGGTCGCGTTCAACCCGCGCAGGGCTTCGTCATGCAGGTGCACCATCAGTATCGGAGCTGCATCACCAGAAAGGCTATAGGCTGCGCCATTCAGGACCAGGCCCTCGGCGCCTTCAACATCAATGTTGACCAGCTTGAGGTTCTTGGCATCGACGCGGCTCATAAAGCGGTCGAAGGTCGTGGTTTCAACCGGGAACCAGTTCTCGATCTCCTGACTGGCGCGTGTGTTTTTGGCAAATGAATTCCGCGCGCTGTCCTTCGACAGGGCGAACGGCCGGCGGCCAGCCTGATCAATCACTGCTTTGCGGAAGATGCCGACATTCGAGATGCGGTTGCGATTGAGGTTCTCCTGGAGCGCATCGGCGTCGCGATCGCTTGGCTCAAACGCAAATACGCGACCTTCGCCGCCAACGGCGCGCGCGGCGATCATCGTGCTGAGGCCCCGGTTTGCGCCGATGTCGATAAACGTGTCGCCCGGGCGGAGTGTCTGGCGCAGGAAGCCATGGTGCAGCGGATCCACCTTCATGCTGAGCATGCGGCCGATGTCGCTTTTGACCGGATACACAAAGCTGTCGCCGGTGGAAAGCATGAAGCTTTTCTCGCGGCTCGGCAGCAGGCCGGACTCCAGTTTGTAGCCGACAGATCGCGCTACACGTGTGATCGTGCCAGTCTGTTGTCTTTGTCCGACTATCAGTGTTGAAGTGCTCATTGTTTCGCTCCGTTCTAGGTCTTCCTTGCAGATGAGTCTACGTATTCACCTCGACTGATACCTCAGACCAAGTCACTAGCGCCGGCTTATCCTTTGCATTGAAACGCGCTAATATGCCCGTAAAATGGCCACTTCAAGTGACATGCGTGACGATTGGCTGCGCGCACTCAGGGGCAATTCTGCGTGCTTGCATATCGCGTGACACCGTCGGCGTGACATGCCCCGGTAGAGCAGGCTTTGAAGCGGTCCATACCGCGCTGAGAGAGCATGCTGCGCTCGGCTATAAGCCCCAGCGTTCGGCTGCGCGCGTGGCGATGTGCTCGCCTATTGCAAGGCTGGCGGTGGCAGCCGGGGAGGGCGCGTTGAGCACGTGCAGCGAGCGCGGGCTGTCGGCAAAGTAAAAGTCATCAACCAGCGCGCCGTCAACGCCGACGGCTTGCGCGCGCACACCGGCGCCGCCGCGCACACATCGTCGGCAGATGTAATGGCGGGCACCAATTTTTGCAGCGACCGCACAAATTCGGCCTTGTTTAGCGAACGGTAGATCTCATAGGCGCCGGTGCGCCACCACTTGGCCGCAAGCTTCTGGAAACCGGGAAAGCCGAGCGTCTGCGCGAGCTCGCCTGGATTCACCGTGCTCTTTGCATAGCCTTCGCGCGCAAAGGCCAGCACCGCGTTTGGCCCGGCTTCAACCTCGCCCGTGGTTGTGATCGTGAAGTGCACGCCGAGAAATGGAAAATTTGGATCGGGAACCGGATAGATCAAGCCGCTGCACCAGCTGCCGTCGCTCCGGTTTGACGAAGAAATACTCGCCGCGAAACGGCACAATTTGCATCTCGCTGGCCAGGCCCATCATGCGCGCCAGCGTGTCGGCGTGCAGCCCGGCGCAGCTGATGACATGCTTGGCCTCGAACGACTCGCGCTGCGTGGTCAGCTGCACGGATGGGCCGCGTCTCGTCGATCTGCTTGATCTGTTGAATCAGCCGCACTTGCACGCCGCGCCGTTCGAGCTGATCTTTGAGTGTGTCGCATACGCCCACGTAGTCGGCGATGCCGGTGTTGGGCGACCACAGCCCGGCGATGCCGGCCGCATGCGGTTCGATTTCTTTGAGCTGCGTCGCGTCGATCCGTTCGACGCCGGGCACGCCGTTGGCCGTGGCGCGCCGATGCAGCTCGCCGAGCTTTTCGAGTTCACCCTCATGCGTGGCCACGATGACCTTGCCGCAGCGCTTGTGGGCGACGCCGTGCGCCTCGCAGAAGTCATACATGCGCGCGGCGCCGTCCACGCACAACTGCGCCTTGAGCGAGCCGGGTTTGTAGTAGATGCCGGAGTGGATGACACCGCTGTTGTGCCCGGTCTGATGCGCGGCAACAAACGTCTCTTTTTCAAGCACGCGATCGAGAGCTCCGGGTTGCGCGCTGCGATCGCGCGGGCGGTTGCCAGCCCGACGATGCCGCCGCCGATGATCAACAGGTCGTGCATCGATTACATGAAGGTCTATGGTGAATGTGCGCCAGAAAATGGCAGCGATACCTAAGAACAGCGTGATCGCGCGCGATCAGCGCCGCAACGACGTCGTAGCGTTTGAATGCCGGGATAAAGTAGACGCCCTGCACATGCGGCGCGCATTTCGGCCAGCACTTCGGCCGCGATATTGCGCCCTTCGTCGCGCGCTGCTCGCCGGCCTGCTCCATGCGCGCGACCAGCGCGTCGGGCAGCATCATGCCCGGCACCTCGTTTTTCAGAAAGATGGCATGCCGCGGCGACGCCAGCGGCAGCACGCCGACCAGCAACGGCAGCGTCAGCGGGCCGAACGACTTTTCGTAGTGCGCAAGAAAAGCGCAGCGCGGTTTTGGCGTCAAACACCGGCTGCGTCAGCGCGAAATCCGCGCCGCAGTCGATCTTCTTTTTGAGCAGCTTGGCCTCTTTGTCAAAATCGCTCGGCGTCAGGTTGGCGGCCACGCCGACCACAAACGTGCAGGCCGGGCCGATCGCGCTGCCGGCGCTGTCTTTGCCGCAGTTGAACTGTTCTTTGATCAGCTGCACCAGACCGGTAGGCACAATGTCGTGGTGGTCGAACGCCTGCGGGTAATCGCCAATGCTGGCGGGATCGCCCATGGTGACAAACAGATTGCGCACGTTGAGCGCATGCGCAGCCAGCAGGTCGCCCTGCACGCGCAGCAGGTTGCGGCCGCGCACCGGAAAGTGCAGCACGGTTTCGAGCCCGGTCGCCTGTTGCACTTTGTGCGCGGCCGCCAGCCCGGTCATGCGCATGCGCGCCATCGGAATGTCCGAGATATCAAGCATCGATGCGCCGGCATCGCGCAGCATGCGCGCGTTGTTTTCGAGATCGCGCGTGTCGGTGCTCTTGGGCGGCTCCATCTCGACCGTGATGACAAACGTGCCGCTCGCGCAGCGCTGCGGCCAGCGAGGTTTCGGCTGGGTGCGCTGACGTCGCTGCGGTCTCCGGCTCGTTGCGCGGTGAAATTCGTGATCGCGCGGAACGTGGCTGGCGCGCCGCCGGCCAGCTCGTCCAGCGCGCGGCGCATGCCGGCGATGTGCTCGGGCGTGGTGCCGCAGCAGCCGCCCACAATGCGCGCGCCCGCTTCATACAAAGCGTTTGGCGTAGTTGGCAAAATACTCGGCCGAAGCTGGATAAAACAGGCGCTCGCCGCGGCTTTCCGGATAACCGGCGTTTGGCATCGCCGAAAACACCGCGCCGTCGACGCCGGCGGGCAGCGCTGCCTGGTAGCGCGACATCACTTCAAACACGCCGCGCGGGCCGGTCGAACAGTTTGCGCCAATCGCGGCCACGTTCAACGCGACCAGCTTTGCAAGCGCGGCCTCGGGTGTGGCGCCGGTCAGCGTGCGCACTTCGCGGTTGAAGCTCATCGAGGCCACGATCGGCAGATCGCAGCACTGACGCGTGCGGCACTCAATGGCGATCTCGATCTCGCGCAGATCGGCGAAACGTCTCGAGCACCAGCAGATCGACACCGGCTTCCGCCAGCGCAGCGATCTGATCGACAAACGCCTCGCGCGCTTCTTCCGGTTTGAGCGTGCCGAGCGGGGCGAGTCGGATGCCGGTCGGGCCGACCGAGCCGGCCACAAATACCTGCCGGCCGGATTCAGCAGCAGCCTTGCGCGCCAGCTGCGCGCCGGCGCGGTTGATCTCGGCGGCTTTCTCGCTGCGGTTCCACTTTTCGAGATGCGTGGGGGTCGCGCGAGAACGTGTTGGTTTCGAGAATATCGGCGCCCGCAGCGACATAGGCTCGATGGATGTTCAGGATCGAGCTCGGGCTGCATCAGGTTGAGCTCTTCAAAGCTCTGCTCGAACTCGATGCCCTGCGCATAAAGCATCGTGCCCATGGCGCCATCGGCAAGCAGCGGTTTTTCGCGAAGTGTTTGTATGAAGTCCATGCGAGTATGGTGGGCAATCGTAGCAGACGATCGGCGACATCATCTGGGTAGCTGCAGGCACCACCTGCGGTCGCCGTCATGCCCCCGGCGACTTCAGGATCTCGTTCGCCATGCCCATCAACGCGGCGATTTCGTCGGCAGGCTTGTCTTTGCTGAGCAAATACCGCTCAAGCAACTCGGCCGGCGCGAGCGATTCAGGGTTTTCAAGCCCGATGCGGCTGCGCGTTTCGCGCTGAATCTCTTTGACGATGCCGGCGATCATGTGCGCATCGGCCAGCGCGTCTTCGATGTCGCGCGTGCGCAGATAGGGCTCCTGGCTCTGGCAAATTTTGACGCGCACGCGCACGATGGCGCCGGCGACGTCGTGGCGTTCAAGTTCACGCAGCACTGCGTCGGTCGGCGTTTCGCCCTCTGCGGTCACGTCGGCAGTAGATCGTCAGAAACGGCCGCACGTCGAGCGACTGGAACGACCATGTGGTGCCCCGCGCGCGACGCTTCGATCCAGCAAAAGCCCTTGGCCTCCCGTTCTTCGCCAAAGTCGATGCGTTCCAGGCTGCCGGAATACACCACGCCCGGGTAGTTGCCGGCGTTGACGTTCTGGTGCTTGTGAATATGGCCAAGCGCGACATAGTCCCAAGCGCCCGATGTAAACGCAGCCAGCTTGACGGTGGTGTCGCGCCCGATCATGACCTGGCGCTCGCTGCCCCAAACCGCGCCGCTCACGGTCAGATGCGCCGTGAGAATGGCCGGGCTGACGCCATCGAGCGCGCTCTCCATCTCGTCGATCTTTTCGACGACCTTGATTTCGAGCTTGGCATCCAGCTCATCGATGTTCAGACCGCGCGCGTCGTCGCTTTGCATCAGGCGCGAACGTTGCGGCCACGGCACTGTGCCGATTTGCAGCGTGCCGCGTTTTGTTTCGATACGGTGCAGCTCGTTCGGTTGACGCCACAATCACATGCGGCACATCCAGCACGCCAAAAATGTCGATGCTGGTGGCGCGCTTCTCCATGATCGGCGTATCGTGGTTGCCGACCAGCAGCACGATCGGGATGTCCGTCTTGGAGAGCCGCATCAGCTGGCGCGCGAACTCGCGCTGGTAGGTTGGGTTTGGATCGCGCGTCTTAAACGCATCGCCAGCGAAAATCACGCAATCGGCGTCGTTCTCCAACGCATAGGTCACAACTTCAGCCATGCGCCGCACAAAGTCCAGCACGCGCTGATTGATGCCGGTGGTTGGGTCGATGCGGCCGAAATTTTCCATGCCGATATGAATATCGGCGAAATGCAGCACGCGGATGGGTGAGGAAGTCATGGGTGCATCCGAATTAGAACACAGACAACAGACAACAGAATACAGACGAGCCGGCCTTACACACGGCTCGTCTGTATTCTGTATTCTGTATTCTGTATTTGTATTGTCTGTTGTCTGTGTTCTAACTCGCCATCTTCGCGCGCAGATACTCCACCGCCGGCCCGACTTCGGCGTCGAACTGCTGCCAGGTGCATTCGATGCTGATGCGGCCAGAGTAGCCGCCGATGCGCAGGGCGTCGCGCAGGGCGGCGTGGTCGTAGTCGCTCTGGCCGGGCGGGACGCGGTTGGCGTCGGCGGTGTGCGCATGGCTGATCAAGCCGTGGCACTTCACAATCGCGTTGAGCGGTTCGCGCTCGACATCCATGTGATAACTGTCGACCAGCAAGCGCACATGCGAGGAGTGGATGTTTCGCACGATTTCAGCGCCCGCTTCGACCGAGTTGATCAGGTTCGTCTCGCGCCGGTTTAGCGGTTCGATGCAAAACTTGATGCCATGCCGCTCACCCGCCACGGCACAGGCTTCCAAAAACTGTTTGAACTGCGCGGTGGCGCGGTACTGGCTGACCGCCGGCGGCACAGCGCGCGCGCCGCCGCTACCGATCACAATGATCGACGCGCCAAGCTCAGCGGCTCGACGGGCAGCACGATCAACATATTTTGTGAGCCAGGCCAGATCGGCCTCCGGGCCGACCAGCTTTTTGGCCGTGATAAAGACGTTGAACGCTTCAACCGGCAACGGCAGCGCGTGCAACTGATCGCGCATCGGCGCCCAGTCGGCATCGCGCAATTCTGGTTGCAGCGTGGCGCTGCAGTTGAGCTCGATGTAGTCCGCGCCCGCGCGATGTATCGCAGCCGCTTTTTCAATGGGTGCACAAACCCCAAATCGCATTTCCTAACCCTCCTAACCCTCGCCAAAATTGTAAGAGAAATATTGACAGATGCATGACCATTTCTAGCCCGATTTGCTCTCGTTTTCTATCAAATTCCGATCAAGTGCCGTTTGGATGCTCAGCGTCGCCGAAGCATGGCACAGCGTGACAGTCACGGATACTGCTTGGTTACAATGTTGTCAACACATCATGGCACTGGGTCAATCACTTCCCCGCATCGACGCACACGCAAAAGTTACCGGCACAGCCGATTACCCCGGCGATCTCAACATGCCAAACATGGCGCACGCGTGTATCCTGTTTGCGCGCCGGCCGCACGCGCAGGTGCTGGGCATGGATCTGGCAGCGGCTCGGGCCGTTCCCGGCGTCATTGAAATCTTTACCGGCGCGGATATCCCAAACAACGAATACGGGCTGGTGCTGTTTGACGCGCCGGTGATGGTCTCGCCGATGCGCGACGGCGCGCGCATCGCGCTTTCGCCGCACGCGCAGCCGCACAAACCGGATGACCGCACCTTGGCGTTCGACGGCGTGGTCCGCCATGTTGGCGAAAAATTAGCGCTGGTCGTGGCCGAGACCGTCGAAGCCGCCGAACGCGCTCGCGCACTCATCACGGTCGATTATGCGGACTTGCCTGCGATTGATTCGATCGCCAGCGCGCTTGCGCCGGATGCCGCGCAGATTCACCCGCACTACGCCGGAAACGTGATTCAGCGCTATCGTGTGCGCCACGGCAGTGATATCGACGCGGCGTTTGCCAGCGCCGATATCGTCATCGAGGATGACTACAGCGCCGGTGCGCAGGAGCACGCTTATTTGCAGCCCGAGGCTGGCCTGGCCTATACCGACGCGCAGGGCCGCATCACCATCCAGGTTGCCGGGCAGTGGACGCACGAAGATCAGGAACAGATCGCGCACGCGCTGCGGCTGCCGCTCGAACAGGTGCGTGTGATCTATCCGGCCATTGGCGGCGCGTTTGGCGGACGCGAAGACATGAGCGTGCAGATCGTGTTGTGCCTGGCATCTTTGCGGCTCGGGCGACCGGTCAAGATTGTCTGGACGCGTGAAGAGAGCATCATCGGCCACCACAAACGGCATCCGATGCGCGCGCATGCCCGGCTTGGCGCCATGCGCGACGGCCGCATTGTGGCCGCGCAGGTCCTGTTGCAGACCGATGCCGGGCCATATAACTACACCAGCAACAAAGTACTTGGCAACGCCACCAGCACCTGCGTTGGCCCCTATGACATTCCGAATGTCGCGATCGACACGGCAGCCGTGGTGACGCACAACGTGCCGAGCGGCGCGTTTCGCGGTTTTGGCGCGCCACAGGGGCTGTTCGTCGCTGAGACTCAGATCAACAAGCTGGCCGCGGCGCTCAATATGGACCCAGTTGAGCTGCGGCTCAAAAACGGCTGGCGCGACGGCACGGTAACCGCGTTCGGCACGCCGGTGCCGCCGGGGTGCTCGCTGACGCAGACGATCCAGGCGTGCGTCGATCCGCCGCCCGCGGCGAAGCCGGAGCCCTCTGAGCGTTACCTGCGCGTCGGGCGTGGGTTTTCAGCCGGTCACAAAAATATCGGTTTCTCATTTGGCTATCCCGAGCGCAGCGAAGCCACGATCGAGCTGCATGGCGACACGCAGGTCGAATACGCGACTGTGTATCTGGCCGGCGCCGAGTGCGGGCAGGGCGCGCACACCGCGTTTATCCAGCTTGCCGCGCAGGCGCTTGGGCTTCCGACCGAACGCGTCGCGCTGGTGGCCAGCGACACAGCCAGCAGCGGCAGCAGCGGCAGCGCCTCGGCCTCGCGTCTGACCTACATGACCGCCGGCGCGATCGCAGGCGCAGCCAGTAAGGCATTGCTGCGCTGGCAGGATGAGGAGCGCCCGGCGCGCGCTCACTTTGTGTATCGCCCGCGCAAGACCACGCAGCTTGATCCGCAGACCGGTGCCGGCGATCCGAACATCACCTATGCCTATGTGGCGGAACAGGCCGATGTTGAAGTAGACACCGAGACCGGCCATCTGCGCGTGCTTAAGCTGATCTGCGCCGATGATGTCGGCCGTGCAGTCAATCCGCAGCAGGTGGTCGGGCAAATCGAAGGCGCAGTCGTCCAGGGCCTGGGATACGCCGTGCTTGAAAACTTTGTCAGCGTCGGCGGCCACGTCAAGACCGCGCATTTCAGCACGTATCTGATTCCGTCGGTGCTGGATGTGCCGGACGTGATGGAATCGCGCATCGTCGAGACGCCGGATCCATCCGGCACGTTTGGCATCCGCGGCGTGGCCGAGTTGCCGCTCATGATTGTGGCGCCGGCCATCGTCGCTGCGATTCACGACGCCACCGGCGTCTGGATCAATGATCTGCCATTGACGCCGGAGCGGGTGAGGGGGCGCGATTGGGGGAACACAGACAACAGAACACAGATAGGGGCTTGGCAGCAATGAATCGCGCCGCGGTATTCTTATTCTGTATTCTGTATTCTGTATTCTGTATTCTCTACCGCATCAACACCCGCGCGTCCAAATATAAAAAGACCGCGATCACGCACGTCATCACCAGCGCCATGCCGAGATAGCGATACTTCCAGCTGGTGTGCCACAAATCGCGCACGTTAAACCAGACCGTGCCGAGCGCGATCAGGCTGAGCACCGCGCTGATCGCCGCGCCGATCGTGCTGGCCACACCGATCACTGGCAACACAAACGGCAACAGCACATATTGAATCGTGCAGCGCGTGGCCGAGAAAACGATCGAACGCTTCAAAGCGCGATCGCCTTGCTTGATTTCGTTCTCGGTTGGCGTGGGGGCCGCTGTATCGCGCGTTTTGCTCTGGCTGGACATGCCGCCATTATGCCCGCGAAGCAAAGGGACAAATGAGACGGGCGGTAAGCCCACCGGGCAGCCTCCGGGAAGCGCCCGGGTCGCGACCCGGGCGCTTCCCGGAGGCTGCCCGGTGGGCTTCGCATTCAGAATTCCCAGCGACAATTCGCCCCGTGACTGTGTCCCGTTCTCCCATTGCGCTGCTGGCTGGCAGCGCCGCGCTCATGGCGGTCGTCGCCGTCGTTGCCGTGGTTGCCACGCGTCCGCAACGCGCGGAGCTGCTGCAACCCGCTGTCGCGGCGCCGGCGATCGCCAGCTGCGATTTTCCCTGGCGCCTGTGCGCGGTATCGTGCGGGGCGCAGCCATTGCGACGCAACCCGGTGCCGTTTACACGCTGGATGCGCCTGCGCGCATCGCCGCCTGGGCGCAGGACGACACATTGCTCATCGTGCAAACCGATGCGTTCACATCGACGGAACGTGTTGGCCTGCTCGCGCTTGAAACCGGCGCTGTGCGCGCCCTGACGACGCGGGCCTCATCCCCGCTGTTGCCCGAACTGGCAAACAAGAACGCGCGCGAAATCGCGCTGGCCGCGCCAGAATCCCCAAACGTCGCGCTGATCGACCTGCTGCCGACGGGCGACCCGGCGCACGCCTACGTCGACGGCGCGGTGCGCACGCGCATTCGGCCGCACGGCCCGGAGCGCCTGGTCTTTCGCTCGAGCGGCGCGCTGCTGGTCGGCGCTGCTGGGCCGCCGTGCGTCTGGCGCATTAACCGCGATGCCGCGGGCGTGCTGTTGCCGTTGGTCGACGCGGCCTGGAGCAGCGATGGCCGCTATCTGGCCGCACTTGTGCAAACCGACCCGCTGCGGCTCGGCGCGACGCATGTGCGCGTGATCGACACCGAATCCGGCCTGCTGACGCCGTTCGATACGGGTGCGGCGCCGGTCGGGGGCATCGGCTGGCGCCCGCAGGGCACACAAGTGTTGTTGACCATTGCCGATCAAGCTGAGCGATCGTCCTATGAGAGCCTGCACCTGCTCGATGTGCGCACCGCTGCGCTTGCACCCATTTCGCAGATCGGCGCGCAGTTCTCGCCGTCCTACTGGGGCGCGCAGTTCTCGACCGATGGCGCGCGCCTCGCTGTGGCATGTGCAGCACCCAAGCCGGACCAGCCGCTGACCGACGGCCGTGTGTGCCTGTTTGATCTGCCCGTGATTGCGCCATGAACAGCGTGCACCGCCTTTGTTCCACCGCGCTCGCCTGCCTGTTGTCTGGCACGCAGCTGTTTCAATCTGCGCCTGTCACGCGCGCCCAAGCACCGTATGTCGCGCCGGCGCAGATCAAGCTGACGATGTTCCGACTGACGCCCAGCGGACTCTCGACCGGCGCGCTCTGCACACCCGGCGACACCAGCTTTGGCTGCGGCCCAGGCGGCACGCTGCCATATCCGTATGCAAGCAACCCAATCACGATTTCGATCGAGAACGATTACCTGCTCGATGTGGTGCCGCAGGAGATGGGGCTCTTCTATCACCCAAGCGCATTGCAGGCGCAGGCCGTAGCCGCGCGCACATACGCGCTCAACAACATTCTGAACAACCGCGCGATCAACAACTCGATCTCATTTCAGGCGTTTATCCCAGGTAAGTTTGAAAGCCTGGGCGCGGCGCCAAACATGGCCGAAACCGTCTGCGCCAGCACGAATCTGAGCAACAACCAGAAGCTGGTCTGTGCGTCGGTTGGGCCAGTCCGATATTTGACCGTGGTCGAAGACCTGCCGATGTTCGCCGAATTCGCCGCCGATTGGACCGTGCGCACGCGCGCCGGATCGCGCGCCGGCCTCAACGCGGTCGATGATCCGATCAGCACCGCCTGCGACGCCAACGATTTTGGCCACGGCCGCGGCATGTCGCAGGAGGGCGCCAGCCGCTGGGCGCGCGGCAACCAGTGCTCCTATGCCGGCCGCAACAGCGCGCCGTGGAGCGTCACCTGGCCGCGCTACGAACAGATCTTGTTTCACTATTACACCCGCGCGCGCCTGCGCGATGCCAGCGGTGTGGCGTTGTTTCCGGATCAACGCTGGAATCTGCTGCGCAGCGGCATGCCCGAAGCGTTGTCGCCAGGCGTGAGTTACAGCATCCCGCTGCAGATTCAAAACACCGGCATTGCGCCGTGGACCTGCGGCAGCGGCGTGCTGAGTTACACGCTCGGCTACCGCTGGGTGCTGTCGAACGGGCTCTCGATAGACGGACCGGCGGGCGCGCAGGTGCCGTGCGGGTTGCCCCCCGGCGACCCGGCGCCCAACGTGTTGCTGCCGCTCGACGATCTCGCCGCGCGTGCGCCCGGCCGCTACACGATGACGCTCGACCTGCTCCTGCACACGGCCGCCAGCGGCACGTTGCGCTTGAATGATCTGAGCTGGCCTGAGTATGCGTTGGCCGTGCGCGTCACCGAACGCGTAACGCCGACGCTGTGGCTGCCGCTGGTCGCGCTTCCGATGCCGTGATCTCGACATAGCCTCGACACCAAACCTGGAAGTAACCTGGAACGAACCCGGTTCGTTCCAGGTTACTTCCAGGTTTGGCATCGAGGCTATGTCGAGACATCTCTAAGATCTGCATACACTCCGTGGGTCATGCGCAGCAGATCGTCCGGCGCGAGCTGCATCTGCACGCCGCGCAGCCCGGCACTGACGCAGATGCGCTCGTGCAGGATGGCCGTCTCGTCGATATAGACCGGGAATGCCTTGCGTGCGCCAAGCGGAGAACAACCGCCCTTGAGATAGCCGGTCACGCGAAACAGATCGTCAACATCGATCATCTCGCAGCGTTTATCGCCGATGGCTTTTGCGAGCTTGCTCAGGCTGAGCTGCGCGTCGCCGGGCAACAGCGCCATCACCAGCCCGCGCCGTTCGCCTTCGACGACCAGCGTTTTAAACAACGCATTCAGCGGCAGCCCGAGCGCGAGTGCGGTTTCTTCAACGGTGAATTCAACCGCCTTGAATTCGTGCACGCTGAAGGCGATGCCGGCTTCATCCAAGATTTCGAGCGCGCGGGTGCGTTTCATGGGACGTTTAGGATAGCGCATATGGAACAACCCGTTGTGCTTATCACCGGCGCCGCTGGCGGCATTGGGGCTGCGACGGCGCGCAAATTCGCGGCATTAGGTTGGCGCCTCGTGCTGACGGATGTGCGCGCTGAGCCATTGCAGGTGCTTGCGGACACCTTGCCGGTCAGCGTCGCGTTTGCGGCCGACGTGCGCACACAACGCGCGTGCCAAACGCTGCTGGCAGAAGTTGTCGCGGCCACAGCGCGGTTGGACTGCCTGGTCAATGCGGCTGGCATCTGGCGCGAGGGGCCTTTCGCCGACATCCGCGCCGAGGATCTCGATCTGGTGCTCGACATCAATCTCAAAGGCACGCTGCACATGTGTGCGGCTGCGATCCCGCATCTCCAGCTCACGCGCGGCAGCATCATAAATATCGCCAGCGATGCCGGGCTGCAGGGCAATGCCGGCGCGGCTGCGTATTGCGCGTCGAAGGGCGGGGTGGTGTTGTTCAGCAAGGCGCTGGCGCTTGAGCTTGCGCCACAGGGTGTGCGCGTCAACGCAGTTTGCCCGGGCGATGTCGACACGCCCATGCTGGCATTTCAGGCCGACAGCTCCGGCGATCCACAGGCCTATCGTCGCCGCCTGCTCGCCGGTTATCCGCAGGGCTCAGCGGCGCGGTTTTTGAGCGCGGACGAGGTTGCGGCGTTTGTCGCATTTCTGGCACAACCGGAGGCGGCGGGCATCTCCGGCGCGGCGCTGTCAATCGACTTTGGCTATAGCGCCGGCAAGTTCTGAGGCAGGGGCACCCTCCGAAAGTGACACGCCGATAATCAGCGCATGATCGACACTTGGATCGCTGATCTCGCTGCACAGCTGGCCGAAGTGCCCGGAGTGCGTGCCGTGGTCCTGGGCGGATCGCGAGCCACCGGCACCGCGACAGCGGCAAGCGATGTCGATATCGGCCTGTACTACGATGGCGCGCAATCGCTCGACACGGCTGCGCTCGACGCGTTCGCCACCACCGTCGATGATGCGCATCGCAGCGGTCTGATCACGCCCATTGGCGGCTGGGGACCGCGCATCAACGGCGGCGGCTGGCTGGTGATTGGCGACACGCCGGTTGATGTTATCTATCGCGATATCAGCGCGGTTGAACAGGTGATCGCCGAGTGTCATGCCGGGTCCATCAGGATTGATTACCAGATCGGACATCCGCACGCATTTTGCAGCGCGATCTATATGGGGGAAGTCGCCGAGTGCCGCCCGCTCGCCGATCCGCACGGCGTGATTTCGCGACTCAAGATGCGCACAGCACCCATGCCAGACGCGTTGCGGCGCGCGATCGTGCGCGCATTCTGGTTTGAAGTGGATTTCTCAACCGGCATCACCGAAAAGGCAATTACGCGCCGGGACATGTCCTATGTCAGCGGGTGTCTGTTTCGCGCGACGGCGTCGCTCGCGCAAGTCCTGTTTGCGCTGAATGGCAAGTATTTGTTAAACGAGAAGGGTGCGATTGCGCGCGCGGCGCGATTCGACAATGTTCCGCGCGATCTTGCGCTGCGGGTGGACGCGGTGTTTCGCGACATGTACACAGACCCCGGCGCGGCTGTGCGCAGCGTCAATCAGCTGGCGCGCGAAACATATGCGTTGCTGGCCGCCGAAAATCTGCTGTGAGAGGTGCATTTTTCTGAGAGGGGAACGTCATGGCGAAGCCAATGCTTGGGCCTGCCGGGTCCGCAGGCCGTAAACGGCCATGCTCAGATACGAAGCCCTGGGCTGCATGCCAGCGCTCACAGAATTGGCGTCGTTGTGTGACTGCCGGCTAAAACGGCCGCCACGCGCGGAAGTTGTTGCCATCAGCCCAGGGCTTCGTATCTGAGCATGGCCGTTTACGGCCTGCGGACCCGGCTGGCACAAGCATTGGCCACGCTCCATGACGCTCCCCTCTAAAAAAAATGCACCCGCTGTGAGCATCGCTCGCAATCACGCGTAGAATCACCTCGCAACGGCTCTCAAAAAACGCCCTTGCAGAGGAATAGCCAGTCACATGTCAATTACTGTTTTGCTCGGAGCGCAGTGGGGCGATGAAGGCAAGGGCCGCATGATCGACGCCCTCGCCAACGATATCGACATCGTCGCCCGTTACAACGGCGGCGACAACGCCGGACACTCGATCACGATCGGCAACCAGGTTGTTAAATTGCACCTGCTGCCGTCCGGTGTCTTTCGACCCGGGATTCTGAATGTGATCGGCAATGGCGTGGTGCTCAACCCGCGCAATTTGCTCAAAGAGATGGCGGATGTGCGCGCCAGCGGCGCGACGATTTCACCGGACAACCTGCGCATCAGCCAGGCGGCGCATGTGATTCTGCCAGGCCATATCGCGTTTGATGCGGCGCGCGAGGCGGCCGGTGGCGGCATTGGCACCACGCAGCGTGGCATCGGTTTTACCTATAGTGACAAGGCCGCCCGGGTCGGCATTCGAGCCGGTTTGATGGCTGACCCCGAGCGTTTCGCGGACGCGGTGTTTACGCATACGGAGGCGGCCAACGTCACACTCAGCCGTGAGTATGGCCGCGGCCCGCTCGATTCGCGGGAACTCGCGGCCGCCTACGCCGCTGCCGCGCTCGAGCTAAAACCCTATCTCGACAACACGTTTAGCCTGATGCACAGCGCGCTGCGCGACGGCAAGCGGATTCTGGCTGAAGGCGCGCAGGCTGCCATGCTCGACCTCGATCACGGCACCTATCCGTATGTGACGTCGTCGAATGCCACCATCGGCGGCGTGCTGACCGGGCTGGCTGTGCCGCCGCAGGCGATCAAGCGCATCATCGGCGTGGCCAAGGCGTTCTCAACCTGCGTCGGCGCGCGCCCGTTTGTGACCGAGCTCGATGGCGAGGCGGCGTTGCGCTTGCGCGGGACCGGATCGAACCCCTGGGACGAATACGGCTCCACGACCGGCCGGCCGCGCCGGGTAGGGTGGTTGGATCTGGCCGCGCTGCGCTACACCGTGCAGCTCAACGGCATCACCGAACTGGCTGTCACCAAGCTCGATATTTTGAGCGGGTTGGCGGAGCTGCCGGTCTGTGTGGCGTATACGCATGCGGGCGCGACGCTTGACGCCTTCCCGCAGGACGGCGAGATTCTGGCCGCCTGCAAACCAGTCTATGAAACGCTGCCAGGCTGGCAGGCTGATATCAGCGCCGTGCGCAAGTATTCTGATCTGCCGACCGAGGTGCACGGCTATCTACGCCGCATGAGCGAATTTGTCGGCGTGCCGGTCTCGCTCGCCAGCGTTGGGCCCGAGCGCGAGCAATTGATTGTGTGCTGAGCGCCCCGCTGCTGAGCGGCACGCGCGCACGGTTGGCTCGTGGCTGACAGTTCCTGACACTTTGTCGCCGGGGGCTTGAAATCCTATGCGAACTGTATATAATAGAACAAGCGTTCTAGGTGAACAGAAACCGGCAGCCGCCGCAGTGTGGCTGTCAATCCAAATCGTCGCGGCAGGCTGCGGCGACACACTACAAGGCCCGTCCGCTCGGACTGGCTCTAAAAGACAGTTCGATAGCAATGGACCGATCTAGAAATCTTCGGCGATTTCACAATCCTGGCCGATTTAGAGATGGGACCTAAGGAAAGATCATGCGGGCAACCAAAGACAACACAAAAGAAATCAGCAAAGACGGCAAGAGCAAGGCGCTGGATATCGCGCTTGCCTCGATTTTGAAGGCGCACGGCGATGGCGCGATCATGCGCATGGGCGAATCGACTAACATGAAGGTCGAAGCCATCCCCACTGGCGCGCTGACGTTGGACATTGCGCTCGGCATCGGCGGCGTGCCGTGCGGCCGCATCACCGAGATCTACGGGCCGGAAGCTTCGGGCAAAACCACGGTGTGTCAGCACATTGTGGCTTCGTCACAGAAGCGCGGCGGCACAGCTGCCTATATCGACATGGAGCACGCACTCGATCCGGTTTACGCGGCAAAGTGCGGTGTGAACGTCGACAACCTGTTGATCTCACAGCCGGACACCGGTGAGCAGGCGTTTGACATCGCCGAACAACTGATTCGCTCGAACGCGGTGAATGTGCTGGTGATCGACTCCGTCGCCGCGCTGGTGCCAAAGGCCGAAATCGAAGGCGAAATCACCGACATGCAGCCGGGCACGCAGGCGCGCTTGATGAGCAAAGCGCTGCGTCGTTTGACCGGTATCATCAAGCAGACCAACACCACCGTGATCTTTACAAACCAGTTGCGCCAGAAGATCGGCGTGATGTATGGCAACCCGGAGACCACGACCGGCGGCATGGCGCTCAAGTTCTACGCATCGGTGCGTTTGGATGTGCGCCGCATTAACGCGATCAAGAACGGCGGCGACGTCGTCGGCGGTCGCACCCGTGTGCGTGTCACCAAAAACAAAGTCGCGCCTCCGTTTAAGGAGTGCGAGTTCGACATCATGTTTGCTGAGGGCATCAGCATCATTGGCGACATGCTTGATGTCGCCACGCAGATGGCGATTGTCGAGAAGCGCGGCGCGTTCTTCCTGTTTGATGGCACCCGCATCGGCCAGGGCCGCGACAACGCCAAGGCCTACTTGATGGAGCACCCGGAAATGGTTGAAACGATCGATGCGCGCGTGCGCGCGACAATTTCGACCGGTGCGGCCACCAAAGTCGTCGGCAATACCAAACCCGAAGACGGGGAAGACGACGGCGAGGAGCCCGAGGAAGAGTAAGCCGCCCGGCAACCACGCAAACGCGCTGAAAAACAGGCAGATCGCACAGATCTGTCTGTTTGTTTGTCACCCCTCAACCCCGACGAATATCACCCCGCTTTTCGGCCAATTCCGGGCCCCTGGTGGGTATAATCCTGTCGCCAAGTGGCTGATCCAATCTACTGGGATGATGCATATCCCATCGCGCTGTTGTTAAGACGCGCGCACCCGGCTATGTCGCCGACAGAGGTATCTTTGTCGCAGTTGCACGCTTGGGTCGTCGTGTTGGACGGGTTTGCAGACGAACCCGCGCACTATGACGCGTCGTTTTTGGAGCAGATCTTGGTCGAATGGGTTGAACTTGAAAATTGACTATGTCGGAACTAAATACTGATCCTCGCGTACCCGCTGACCTGCAGAACAACGTCGCCATCACGCCAGTGCAGACCTTGCTCGACAAGATTTACAACTGGGGACGCAAGCGCAGCACCTGGCCCATGCAGTTTGGTTTGGCCTGTTGCGCAATCGAAATGATTACAACGGCAGCCAGCCGGCATGACTTGGCCCGTTTTGGTTGGGAGCTGTTCCGCGCCAGCCCGCGCCAGGCTGATCTAATGATTGTCGCCGGCACCGTCACAAAAAAGATGGTCCCGCAGATCGTGCGTCTGTATAACCAGATGCCCGAGCCCAAATACGTGATTGCAATGGGCGCCTGCGCAACCGCAGGCGGGCCGTTCAAAGAGGGCTACAACGTGGTCAGCGGCATCGACAAATTTATCCCGGTCGATGTCTACATCACCGGATGCCCGCCCCGGCCCGAAGCGCTTCTGCACAGCATTTTGAAGCTGCAAGAGCAGATCGAGAAACAATCGTTGCGCCAGGTGAGCTGGTATACCAAGGGCGACGGCGCGTCGATCCCGGTGCCGATTCTCGGGCCGGATCTTGTCGATATGCGCGACGCTGAAAAGATCAAAGCGCAGGCCGCCGCCTAATCTGGGAGAACCATGGCTGAAGAGAACACATCCCCCACGCCGGAACCGGCGAAGCCAGCTGCAGTAAAACCAGGCGCGGGCATCAAGCCCGGTGCGGGTCTGAAGCCCGGCATCAAACCAGGCGCACCTGTGCCACCGGCTGCAAAGCCCGACGCACCGGTCGCACCCGGCGCCGGCCTCAAGCCGGCGATGAAGCCGGGCGCGCCTGTGCCCCCGGCTGCAAAGCCCGCTGCACCAGCCGGCGACGCCGCAGCCAAACCGGCTGCCGCAGCCGCGCACGGCAAAGCTGCGCCTGTCGCCGCCAAAGCAAAAACAGATCCGGATATGGATCAGCTCATGCAGGCGTTTGCGGATGGCGCGATCGTGCCCGCCGACTACTTGGGCGTGATGGTTGCGGAGCCCGGCAAACTGCTTGAAGTCGCGCGCTATGTGCGTGACACGCTCAAATATGACATGCTTTCGAACCTGACTGCGGTCGATTATTTGAAAGAGGGCGTCATCGAGCTGGTGTATCAGGTCACGCGCAGCACTGGCGGTGCGCCGTTTACCTACAAGACCCGCGTGCCGCGCAAATCCGGCAATGACCTGACAGACACCGTGCCGTCGCTCGTTCCGGTTTATGCCGGCGCAGAGTTTCAGGAGCGCGAAGTCTATGACATGTATGGCGTGCCATTTAGCAATCACCCAGACCTGCGCCGGATCCTGATGTGGGAAGGCTTTAACGGCTGGCCAATGCGCAAGGACTGGAAGGAAGCGTATTACGAAGGCGATACAAAGCCATTCGAATCGCGCTGGCCGGGTGGCGATCACAAGCTGGCTGAAGACCGTGTGCCGTGGGAAGACAACTTGAACTACCCGGCGGGTTTTGACCCGCTCACGTTCAAAGAGCATCCAGATGGCAACATCTACGAGAGCATGCAGGCGCCGGCCGCGACTGCCGCCGGTACAGTTGTTGAGATCGATGCCAACCACAACGGCCTGTATGACGAGGAAGAACTCAAGACCGACGAGATCATCGTCAACATGGGCCCGCAGCATCCGTCCACGCACGGCGTGTTGCGCATGGCGCTCAAACTCGACGGCGAGACAGTCACTGATCTAAAGCTGGTGCTGGGCTATTTGCACCGCAACCACGAGAAGATCGGCGAGCGCAACACTTGGTTGCACAACATTCCGTTTACAGACCGGCTTGACTACATCGTGGCGATGTCCAACGAAGTGGGCTATGTCAATGCGGTCGAAAAGGGCATGGGCATCAAGCCGACCGAACGCGTCGAGTATCTGCGCGTCATCATGCAGGAGCTCACGCGCATCCAGAGCCACTTCTGGGGCATCGGCTTTTTGCTAAACGACCTGGGCGCGTTCTTTACGCCGGCGCTCTACGGCATCACCGAGCGCGACTTTATTCTCGATATCTTCGAGTCAATCGGCGGCAGCCGCCTGATGCCAAACTACATGCGGTTTGGCGGCGTCAACCGTGATCTCACTGAAAAGCAACTCACCGACATCAAGTATCTGGTGTATGAGCGCTTGCCGGCGGCGATCGACGAATACGAAGAGCTGATCGCCGACAACGAAATCGTAAAGAGCCGCACCATCGGCTGCGGCTATCTGAGCGCTGAGCGCAGCATCAACTACAGTCTGACCGGGCCGTGTTTGCGCGCAGCCGGTGTGCCGTATGACCTACGGCGCAGCGACCCCTATGGCATCTACGACCGGTTCGACTTCAAAGTGCCGGTGCTGTTCGGCGGCGATGTCTACGACCGCTATCGCGTGCGCGTGATGGAGATGCGCGAGAGCATAAAGATCCTGCGCCAAGCGCTTGAGCAGATGGATGCAAACACGCGCTGGGGCGATATTCAGGCGGGCAAGAAGGCCTATAACCACCGCGTGCCGGCCGGACAATACTACGCGCGCGTCGAAACGCCAAAGGGCGAACTCGGATTTTTTGTGGTCAGCGATGGCGGGCAAAATCCGTATCGGTATCACATCCGCTCGACATCGTTTATCAATCTAAACTCGCTGCGAGAAATGACTGTCGGCCAAAAAGTTGCCGACGCCGTCGTGATTCTCGGTTCGTTGGACATTGTGCTGGGAGAAGTGGACCGCTAGAGAGTCAAGAATCCAGAATCCAGAGTCCAGACGGTCCCTTGTTGACACACAAGCGCGCGTGCACTGGATTCCGGTCTGGATTCTGGATTCTTGGCTCTGGATTCTTTTACTATGGGTATTCTTGGATCAGGCATCTTGAAAGGGCTGGGCGTGACGCTCAAGCACTTTATCGATTCGTATGCGCAGGACTTTAAGTTTCTTGGCAAAAACGCCGGGCTGGAGTCGCGTCCGTTGCGCCGGCAGAACCCGCGCAACCACGGTCTGACCACAGTCGAGTATCCGGCCGAGCGTTTGCCGCTGCCGGAGAACTTTCGCTATATCCCGTTTCTGGTGCAAGACACCACCGCGGATGAGATCAAATGCACATCGTGCGGCATTTGCGCAAAAGTGTGCCCGCCGCAGTGCATCTGGATTGAACGCACGGAAGATCCGGTGACCAAGCGCCCGGTGCCGCAGCCGAAGAATTTTCACATCGACGCGACGATCTGCATGAACTGCGGTTACTGCGCCGAGTTCTGCCCGTTTGACGCGATCAAGATGGACACGAACTACGAGCTGTCGTATTACCCGGCCGAAGAGCGCGACGCGCGCCTGATCCATGACAAGACGCGGCTGCTCAAGGACGACACCTATCACGCGTCGATTCACCCGACCGATTGGAAGCGTGAGCTGGAGGCAAAAGCTGCCGAGGAAGCCAAGAAGGCGCCAAAAGCTGCGCCCGCGGCGGCGCCCGTGGCCGCCGCAGCAACGCCAGCCGCGCCTGTGGCGGCCGCTGGGGTCAAGCCCGGTGCCGGCCTGAAGCCGGGGGTCAAACCCGGCGCGTCTGTGCCCGGTGCTGGTATCAAACCTGGCGCCGGCCTCAAGCCGGTTGCCAAGCCAAAGCCAGAGGATGGCGGCGACAAACCGGCATAGTGCGTGATTGTCAACAGCCCGGCGAGAACCGCCGGGCTGTTGTTTTCCCGGACATGCCGGAGAATCCTTGAACCGCCTCGCCTACGTCCTTTGGCGGACGAGTTTGGCCGATGGTCGCGTAGCATGAGCCAGCATGGCGCAGATCGCTGCGCACGCGTATTGGCGAGCTGCCGTACGCGGTTGATATACCGACCGACCTGGTGCGTCAAATGATTCGACGATTCAGATTGATCGCAATCACGCATTGACGTGTGGTGGTTCATCACGTATCGTTCAAACCTCGAACAAAACTTCGGGCATCCGATACATACACCCGTCCGCCATGATGCGGGCGTGATCACCGGTGAGGCATGCAGCCCCGCCGCAACAGCTCATTCCGCGCGTGCGCGGTGCGCAGCCAACAACATACAACCATGATTCACAGTATTCACGGTATCCATGCCATCGGCCTCACAGGCATCCGGCAGACTTGGAATCCTTCACCGGCCGAGACAATCGAGATAGCCGTTCGGCGTGGCGAAGGGCATTTGACATCGGGCGGGGCCTTTAACGCGGTGACGGCGCCGTTTACTGGCCGATCGCCCGCAGACAAGTGGGTGGTGCGTGAACCCGAGAGCGAGGGCAAGATCTGGTGGGGCAAAGTCAATCAAGCGTTGTCAACCTCGCACTATGAGCGGCTGGAGCGCGATGTCAAGTCATACCTGAACACAAAAGAGCTCTTTGTGCGGGATGTGTATGCGTGTGCGAACCCGGAGCATCGCCTGAACGTGCGGCTTATTTCTGAAAGTGCCTGGCATACGCTGTTTGCGTATAACCAGTTTATTCGCCCGTATGCCTCCGACCTGGCCGACTTTGTGCCGGGCTTTACGATCCTGCATGCGCCGGAGTTTCACCCGGATCCGGATCGGCACGGCACGCGCAAAGTTGCGAATGGCCAGAATTGCGCGATCGTTTTGAACTTTGCGACAAAGACCGTGATCATTTGCGGCACGCGCTACGCGGGGGAAATCAAAAAGAGCATTTTTACCGCGCTGAATTTTCTGCTACCGCTTAAAAGTGTGTTTCCCATGCACTGCGCGGCAAACGTCGGGTTTATGGGCGACACCGCGCTGTTCTTCGGGCTGAGCGGCACCGGCAAGACCACGCTCTCGGCAGATCACAAACGCGGCTTGATTGGCGATGATGAGCACGGCTGGAGCGATAGTGGCGTATTCAACTTCGAAGGCGGCTGCTACGCCAAAGTGATTCGGTTGTCGCAGGAAGCCGAGCCGGAGATCTACGCCACGCTTGGCCAATTTGGCACGGTGCTTGAAAACGTCGTGATGGCGCGCGACTCGCACGCGCTGGATCTGGACAGCGAGGAGATCACCGAGAACACGCGCGCGGCGTATCCGATTCACTTTATTCCGAACTTTGTCGCGACAGGCATGGGCGGACATCCGGCCAACGTGCTCTTTCTGACCGCGGATGCGTTTGGCGTGCTGCCGCCGATTGCCAAGCTCGATACCGAGCAGGCGTTGTATTACTTTTTGTCCGGCTATACCGCAAAGCTGGCTGGCACCGAACGCGGCGTGACCGAGCCGCAGGCCACATTTAGCACGTGCTTTGGCGCGCCGTTTATGGTGCATTACCCGAAGGTTTATGCCGAGCTGCTGCAACGCAAGCTCGAATCCAACCGCTGCAATGTGTGGCTGGTCAACACCGGCTGGAGTGGCGGGCCCTACGGCGTGGGCGCGCGCATGAAGATCAGCCATACGCGGGCCATGGTGACGGCTGTTCTCGACGGACGGTTGCGTGATATCGAGACGGTGGCCGATCCGGTGTTTGGCTTTCATATCCCGGTCGCGTGTCCGGGAGTGCCGGCTGAGGTGCTCAATCCGCGCAACACATGGGCGGATAAAGCGGCCTATGACGCCAAAGCACACGACCTAAAGGCTCGATTTGAGGCAAATTATGAGACGCTCATGACCAACCCGTCAGCGGTTGGCGCATCGGGCGGCTGATAAAACGTGGTACGTCTGGAACACGCAACGTACAAGTTTTGACAAGTTGAGGATGTAGGTGGATCGGGCTTTTGTTGTAGAGTCTCATTCTCTGGGGATGACGCGCTTTGTAACGCGTTAGGCCATGTGCCGGCGAAACAGTGAATCTCGCCGGCACATGTCTTTTCCAGCAGTTACGGTCCCGGTGTGATGGCATTCATGACTTTGAGCGTGAATGCGATGGTGTCGTCCGTTGTCATCTGGCTGCCGCACAGCCAGGCCTGGCGCAACGTCGGCCGATCAAGTTTGTTTTGAATCTCAGCATTCATAAATTCGTCCTGCCGGCTATCCATCACCGTCACATACATGCGCGATTGCGTGCGCATTGCCTGTGCGGCGTACAGCAAAACCGCCGCGTATTCATACTGGTTGGCCCGCAGCGCCACGTTGCTGGCGTGAACAATGTGCTCGGCGACCAACGAGGCGTGCCCGATCTGATGAAACAGTTGGATGCCCGAATGAATGACCTCGTATAGCCGCTGCGTATCGTTTTGCGAGACAGCTACTTTGCCGAGCGCCAGCAACGTGCGCGAGCGGTTGTGCGTCGTCTTGAAGCGTTCCGCAATTGTCAGCGCGCGCTCGGCCGCGAGGCGCGCCTCGTCCAGCCGGCGCTGTTTGACGAGCACATTGCACAGCTCGTAGAGCGCTGTTGTGCGGGTGCCGTGATCATTAAGCTCATCGGTAACGCTCAGGCACTCTTCAAGCGCGGCGATCGCGCGTGCTGCCTGATTGATCGTCGCGAGCCGTGTGCCGTGCGTCAACAACGCCAGCCCCAGTTCCCATTTAAGCTTGTGTTTTTTTGCGATTGTGACTGCCTGCCGCGTCGCGGCCAGTGCTTTGCGGTCGTCGATGATCATCCAGCTCAATATCGAGAGACAGCGGATAGTGATGCCGTGCAGCCGCAACTTGCGCATCGCCTGCATGGATGGATGCAGCATCGACCAGGCGCCGTCATAGTCACCCTGGTTTAGGCGCATCGCGCCGACGTTGACCATGGCTTCAAGGCGCATCTCCGGGGCGGCATCCGAGCGGCTCAAAATGAGCTGATCGACCCAGCGTTCGGTACTCTTCCCAGCGCACGCTATCGTAAAAATACCAGTTTGTGCTTAGGAGAATCTTGCCGCCAATAGCGTGAGCGCCAGTATCGCGCGCCCAGGCCAGGGCGACCAGAATATTCTCATGGTCGTTTTGCAGCAGCTCGCGCCAGATATTCTGTTGATCAAAGCGCAGATTGGCTTCAGCGCCGTCGGCCAGCTGTCGCACAAACTCGAGATGCCGCCCGCGCGTTTGTTGATACTCGTCGCCCAGCGACAGCGCATCGCGAGCATACTCGCGGATGGATTCGAGGAAGCGATAGCGCTGGTGCTCGCCGCGCGCTTCGATCGTAACCAGCGACTTGCCTGCCAAATTCATCAGCAGGTCGAAAATATGTTCGTGTCTGAGAAATGCGCCGTCCGCACACACGGCTTCCGCGGCTTCAAGCCGCCAGCCGCCGGCAAAGACGGACAGCCGGCGCAGCAGCGTGCGTTCTGCTTCAGTCAGCAAGCTAAAACTCCAGTCGATCAGATTGCGCAAGGTGTGGTGGCGATGCATTGCACCGCGGTTCCCATCCGTTAGCAGCGCAAAACGACTCCGGCTTGCCAGAAATGCCGCGATCTGATTGATCGACATGTTGCGCAGCCGCGAAGCCGCCAGTTCGATGGCAAGCGGCAGGCCGTCGAGCGCTTCACATATCGACTGGACCTGGGTTTGTTCGGCATCCGAAAATCGCATGTCCGGTGTCGCAGCCTGCGCGCGATCGTTAAACAGCTCGCGCGCGTCGGGCGCGCTAAGCGGCGGGACGACAAACACGACTTCGCCGCTGATGTTAAGCGGCTCGCGGCTCGTCAACATGAGTTTGATATGCGGGCAGCTTGCGAGCAGTTGGATCGCCAGCGCGCGCACCGTGTCCAGCATGTGTTCGCAGTTGTCGATAAAGAGCAGACCGTTGCGGTCGTGCAAATGATCAGCCAATGCCTCCGCGTTCCCGCTCTCGCCGGCTGCGCCAAACATTTCGGCGATTGTGATCGCGACGGTTGCTGGATCGGTGATGGCGGCTAGCTCAATTAGCCACACGCCGTCGCGAAAGGCATCCTCATCGACGAGCATTGCGCCGACCTCGAGCCCAAGCCGCGTCTTTCCGACACCGCCTGGCCCACACAACGTAATCACGCGATCAGCGGACGAGAAAAGCTGATGCAGCCGCGACCGTTCGCGCGTGCGGCCAACAAAGCGGGTGATCTGGGCGGGCAGCCGTGATTTCGCCGGCAGCGGGCGTTTCGAACGATCCGCCATGCGACGTTGATGCGCTTGCTGAGCCAACTCAATCAGTCGCTTCCCCGCGCCGCTGTTCACATCCAGGCCAAGCGCGGGCACCAATCGTTCTGCCACGATGCCTGGGTTTGGCACGCGTTGCGCACTTTCAAGGCGCGCCAAATGCGCCTCGGAGTAACCGACAGCCTCGCCAAGCTTTCGCAACCGCAGACCTGCTTTGATGCGGGCTTCGCGGAGCGCGCTGCCAAAGGCGGTCGATGCAGCAGAGTGTGGGCTGTTTGGCATTCAACTTAGCGTAAGCGATTGTGCGTAAGCAGGCAAGTCCGTATCAGTGCCAGAATTTTCGTAATACATGCAGTAAACGCAAAGAAAATTACCAGTGATCGCCCTGCAACACAATTTGATTTTTCTGCGTTCCGGGTACATTGCAAGCATGACGTTGCGTCATTTGGGCGTATCGATTGGCATTCAGCAGTCCAACCACAATTGTGTTGCAAGCAGATCCACAGTGCAAATTGCTGGTCTCCGCAAGAGTGACTGCACCAAGCACCGTAAATGACCGGATTTGCCGGTAATTGTGCAGATTTTTGAGCTCCATCCATTGAATTAGATCGCGCAAATCCGTAAGATGCTCGTAGAAAGTCTAGGTTCGATCGCATGTTGCCGCTGCTCTTCACGGCTCGCACTGTGCATTTGGATCTTGTTTATAGCGCCGTTTGGGGAAACGGCGAGCGAAGAACGGTGCACGGCGCGGGGGCGTCACTGCAATGAGTACGTTGAACGAGCAAAGGCTTACCGCAGAGAGTGTTCTTGCTGATGCAAGAAGGATCGCGCTGCCTCGCGCCATCTTTCGCATTGAAGTCGCCGTCGTTATATTGCTCACGGCAATGTTAATCGGCCTGACGATTGTCGGATTTCTGTGGCCGACATGGCTGGTGTGGATATGGTTGCTCTTTGGCGCAATTGGGGCGCCTATCATCGTTGTATCAGCCTGCGCGACAACGCCTTTATGCTGCCGATCATCGCGTCGGTGTGCTACACGCGCATGGATCGCAACACGCTGCGCCTGCTCGATGTGCGCGATGAGTTTGCCGAGGGCCTGCACTACCACAAACTGTTGTTTGACGAGATCGCGCATCAACGCGTGCCATCGCTCGGCAGCATGGTTGGCGATATCGATCGAGTGCTGATCGGCATGTATCGCGTGGCGCACGCGCTGGACATGTTTGTGGCCGATGACTATGTCCGCAACTACCTGCAATCGCTGATGCCGAAAGCGACGACGCCGGATGTTTCGACAACGCTGGTGCAGTTTGCGCAAGCGCTTGGCGAACCGATGATCGATAGCGCGAGCGCGCCGGAAACGATCAGCGGGAGCGATGTTAACCGCGAGCTGTTGCAGAGTGTCTATGTTGGGTTGAACCAGGCGCGTGGCGATCTGCAGGACACGATCAAGCGTCTGGTAGTTGCGCATGGCAAAGTTGCCGGCATCACGCGCGAACCCGACGACTGGACTTTTGTCGCCGACGTGCAGACCCATCTCGCGCAACAGTCGCAACGTCTTGAAGCACGACATTTGGCAGTAAACACGCTGCGCCGCAACTGCGAAGTCGCCGCCGCTGTTCACACACATTGAGGAAAACCTGGGAAGTTCACGAACTGCATTTTGGGTATTGATTGGGGCTGCGGTGCTTGTCATTGTGGCGTCGCTGGTGCTTCGCGCACAGCTCGGGCCGGATTCCGAGGCCGCGCGGCTGACTGCCGTTTCGCCGGTAACGATACTGCCACGGCAGGCGCAGAGCGCGCCTGATGCCAAGCCTGTTGCGACCACTACAGCAGCACCGACATCGACCGCGTCCGCGCAGGCCAGCGCGCAGAACAAACACCTCGCGCCGGTGTGGGGCAAGAACCGCAAAGAGAACGACGGATTGGAGACGTTTGTCTGCGCCGCCTATGCATTCTCAGCGGACTATCCGCTGCAACAGATACAAACCTCCGGGCTCGATATCAAACATGGCTTTCATCTGGGCATCGTGCCGTTCTATTTGAATGAGAACTACATCGTGACCGAGAAGAACCGCATGGCAACGGTGCAAAGCGGTCAGATCGACTGCCTGTTGACGACGTTCGATTCAATCGCGCTGGATGACCCGGGCATCATCACCACGTTTATCAACGAGAGCGCCGGTGCCGATCAGATCTGGGCGCGCAACGTGGCGACGCTGAACGATCTGAAGGGCAAGCGCATCGCGTTTGAAGCGCATGGCCCAAGCGAGTTTTTTGTGCTCGACCTGATGAACACGGTGCGCATCTCGCCAAACGATGTGCAGTTTCTGCCGCAGCCGGATCAGGCCAGTGCCATTGCGGCGTTTAACCGTGGCGAGGCCGATGTCGTAAGCGGATGGGATCCGGTGATCCGCGACGCGGCAAAAGGCGGCGGCCAGATCTTCGCCAGCAGCCGCGACTTTCGCTCGATCCTCGGCGCGATCGTCATGTCGCGGCAGGCCATGCGCAACAAACGCCCGCTGATTCAGGCGTTTCACGATGCCTGGTTCGAGGCGCTGGAACTGCAGCAGGCCGACTTTGCGAAGTCCGCCAAAGCGATTGCGGATTGGGGCAACAACGACTACACCGGCGTCAGCCAGGAACGCTCGGCCGAGGATCTGCGCGGCATGCTTGAAGGCGTTGCGCAGGCCGATCTGGCCGACAACGTGCGTGCCTTTCAGCAGATGTCGCAGATCGTCGAACGGCTGCGTCAGACGCGCAACACCTGGGCCGCCGCCGGGTATCCGATCCCAACCAACGACATCTCAGGTGTGATTGATTCGTCGTTTGTGCAAGGGAGCGCGCGCGGCAAGCTGGTCAGCTCAAACGCGACCAATCGCTTTGTGAACGCATCGTTTGCGCTGGGACGGGGCGCTGAACCGGCGATTGCCGAGGCTGCGCCGGTTACGAAGACAGCGGCTGCCGCGGCGCCGACAGCCGCGCCTGTCGCTGCCGCAACGCAGGTGCCCGACGCGCCGTCAAAAGCAATCACTGAAACGCGCACCGTCGCGACGCTGCCTTGCTCGCGCTTTGACTTCCTGCCAGACAGCGCCGAGCTGAGCGATTCGGCCAAACAGACGCTGATCGAATGCGCGGTGCCGATCCTGCGCCAGAGCCCGGGCCTGCTGTTGCGCGTAAAAGGCAGCTCAGCCTGGCCGGGACCGAAGGGTGCAATCACACAGGCCGATGTCGAAAGCACTGCCCGCGAACGCGCCGAAGCGATTGCGGCATTTCTTGTGCAGCAGGGAGTCGCCAAAAATCGCATGGCGATCACCTGGACTCTGCCGCCGCAGGACCATTGGGAGACGACCGACGTTCTCAAACAGATTGAAGACCGCTACGTAGAGCTATCGCTGCTGGTCGCCGGGCGATAATGGCGGCATGACACAGCGCATCGCCATCGTTACCGGGGCAAACCGCGGCATCGGGTTTGCCATCACGCGCCGGCTTGCGCAGGCCGGGCTGCGCGTCATTGCGACAGCGCGCGATCTGGCGAACGCCGGCGACTTGCGAAAATCTGCGTCCGGGTGGGGCGATGTGACTGTGCTGCCGCTCAGCGTAGACGACGAGGGCAGTATTGCAGCGTTCCGGGCGCAGGTGCTCGCACAGTTCGAACGCATCGACGTGCTGATCAACAATGCCGGCATACTGCCCGACCGTGCTCTTGATACGCTCACGATCTCGCCGGCCATGATGCGTGAGGTGTTGACAACAAACACAATCGGGCCGCTGATGCTGGCGCAGGCGTTTATGCCCGGCATGCTTGCGCGCAACTTTGGGCGCGTGGTCAACATGTCGTCGACCGCCGGTCAGATACAGTCACAAACCGGCAGCTGGCCGGCGTATAACCTGTCGAAATTCGCGCTGAACGGGTTGACGATGCAACTGGCGCATCTGGCGCGCGGCCGTGATGTGCTCGTCAATGCGATGTGTCCGGGCTGGGTGCACACCGACATGGGCGGCGCTACAGCACCGCGCACACCAGATCAAGGCGCGGACACAGCGGTCTGGCTGGCGCAACTGCCCGCAGACGGCCCGACCGGCGCGTTTTTTACAGACCGCGCGCAGATTCCGTGGTGACTCAGCTGGCGCGCAACGCGCCAGCCCAGCCACCCGCGGGTTCAGGCTTGCCGGTGATAAGCCCATAACCGGCGCCAACTGCGCCCATCATCAACCCAACATCGCTGCCGTAGCCCACAAACATAAAACCGTCCGCGACGCGCGCTTTGCCCTGCACCGGGTTTGCGGCCAGGATGCCCGGAATGACGTTGTGACGTTTACAGGCGGCCAACACACGCATGGCTGCGGCTTGAAACGGCCCGTCGTTAGTCCAGTAACCCGGCGGCAGACCATATGAGATATGCAGATCGTTCGGACCGATGAAGGCGCAGTCGATGCCCGGCACGGACAAGATTGCGTCAATATTGTCGACCGCTTCTTTTGTCTCAATCTGAATGGCCACCATATTTTCGCGGTTGGCGTTTGCGGTGTAATCCAGGCGATCGGTCGCAAAACTAACGTGGGGCAGCATGCCGCCGTTGCCGCGCACGCCCTCCGGCGGATATTTGGCGAACTGCACGACCTCGGCCGCCTGCTCCGGTGTGTTGACCAGCGGCACCAAAATGCCCTGTGCGCCGCCATCCAGCGCGCGCTTTATCTGATCGACCGTGCCGGCCGTCACGCGCACCAGCGGTGTGCATGCGCCCCGGCTGCCATCCGCGATAAACCCCGCGCACAACGCCACTGTGGAGACGTCGATCGGCGTGTGTTCGCAATCGATCATGATCCAGTCCAGGCAGCCCTGATGCGCGAGCAATCGTGCCACTTGTGGTTGGCCAGTGGCCAGCCAGATTCCGAGAGCGGGTTTGCCCGCGCGAAGCAGTTGGAGTGTTTGGTTGGGTCTCACGTGCTGGAGTGTACTGGATGCGCGCCACATCCAGTTTTCGCTGTGTGTTATACCCGCCCGGGGACCGAGGTCCCGGTCTAGCCACGGCGAAGCTGCCCTTCGGCGGCTAACCAACATTTTTTTAGCAGGCGTGTGCACGCGCCTTTCCATCTAGATTGCGCTGTGTGCGTGCGATACTGGTGTCCTCCATGACTACCGATATCCATCCACTTTTGCGAGCGCGCCGCAGTGGGCGCGCATTTGACGCAGCACGCCCCATCAGCACTGTCGATCTTGACGCCATCCTTGAAGCCGCGCGTTGGTCGCCGAGCGGCGGCAATGGTCAACCGTGGCGCTTTCTAGTCGGGCAGATGGGTGAACCGACCCGCGCTGAGATATTTTCACGGCTATTGCCGTTCAACCAAGTTTGGGCGCAATACGCACCGGTGCTCATCCTGACCGCGACTGCAACGTTACCGCATTAACCCGAAGGGCGAGCGTGTTGCCGCCACTTCTGCGTTGCACGACGCCGGGATGGCCAACATGGCGATCGCGGTTGAGGCGCAGGCACGCGGGTTGATGACGCGATTTATGGGCGGCTTTGACGTGCAGTCGGCGCGCCTGCTGATCAACAGCGAGGAAACGGGTATTGAGCCAGTCACCGCCATGGCGCTGGGCTATGAGGGTGACGGCGCAGCGTTGCCCGAGGATGTTCGCGCTGGCCTAAACGCGCCGCGCGCGCGCAAACCGATTGACGAGTTGCTCCTAAAGATTGGCTGACAGCTCACGTCACGGTCAGTTTCGGCGAAACACAAATCGTCCCGCGCGCAGGCCGGGACGATTTGTGTTTTTTCGGAAATAGCCCAGGTGATTAATCCGACGCCGGTCGTTCAGTCAGGCGCGCCCGTCGTGAACAATGACAGAGCGTGCCGCCGCGCGACGGTCATTGGCCGCGTTTAACGCACTTGACCTGAGTGCAGTATTTCGAGCATTTGCGCCAGTTAATCGGTTTACTTAGAGCTCAGCACAAAGCCGTACAAACACTGACATATACGAGACTTCGTTCACATAACAGATGTAACACTCAAGTTATGACATTCATGAGATTGTAATGTTCTGAGCAGAAGCAGATACTCATCTGAGATGCACAGTTGGGTAAGAGCGTCCTCGCAGCACCGAATCAGCCGTATCGCTGATCGGCTGTGCCTCGCACATGTGGCAGTGATCTTGTGCGGGATTGCCGCCTGCACCGGCAGCCTTGGCGCAATCGTTCTGACAGTGTTGCTGTTTGGCGCGCTGGCATGGTCGCCAGTGATCTGTGTTAGCCACTGGTCGAACATCAATGTGCCGGTTGTTGAGTGCCAGACCCATCTGGATTACGCAGCGCAGATGGCCGGCGCGTTGGTCAAGGTGCGCCGCTTCTTTATGCATTCCGGCCGCAGCGCAGGTGCGCCGCCGTCGCTGCTTCAATTGAACGCATTCACTTACGTGCTCACGCGGGTAAGGACACTTCCGTCCTTGCCCGTTTTTGTTTTTCGTCGCCTGCCGCGAACTGAAATTTGGAGGTGCCCCATGTCCGTATTGTCCACATTGACTGCAAATTTAAGAAAGCAACCCAGGAGCGGCGAAACCGATGGCGCTCTCGTGCTGCCGGCGCGCACCACGCTGCGCCTGATGTTGCCAAAGCTCGGCGTCGCATATCTGTTTGTGCTGTTGCTCAGCGTGTTTAACCGCGTCATGATCAACGAGCTCAAAATCGCGGCGACGCTCGTTGGCCTGATGTATTTGTGCTACAACGCTATGAACATCTTTCAGGTCGTCAATGGCCGCATGGCCGACCGGCGCAGCTGGTTGGGCCTGCGCCGCACCCCGCTGATGTTTGTCGGCATCATGCTGTCGGCCGTATCGCTCATTCCATTGCCCTACGCCGCGATCGCATATGCAAACGGGCAGCCGCTGGCATTTGGTCTGATGCTGCTGTGCATGTGCGGCTTTGGGTTTGGCTTCGCCATGAACGGCGATTCGCACAACACTCTGATCGCTGAGATGACCGAGGGCAAACGCAACCGGCCCGGTGTAGTCTCGGGCGTCTGGCTCTTTCAGATGGTCTGCATTGTGGCCAGCGGCATCGTCACATCGATCCTGTTGCAGTCGGCCGAAACCGCCGCTGGCGCGCCAAAAGAGTGCCTGACCGAAGCCTGCCGCGCGATTCGCTCCGAAACCGCGATCGCGTTGATGCCGCGCCTGTTTCTGTATGGACCGCTGGTGTGCCTGATCGGGTTTCTGCCGCTGATCGGCGTCGAGAAACGCATGACCCGCGCCGAAGCCGCCAGCGCAAAGACGCGCCCGCCGCTCAACATCAAGGAGGCATACGGCCGCATCTTCCGCAACTCGCAAGCGCGTGTGTTCTTCTTCTTCATCATCACCGCGATCTTCGGCCTGTTTTTGCAGGACGATATTCTTGAGCCGTTTGGCGGCGAAGTGTTTGGCCTGGCCGCATCGGCCACCGCGCGCTTCCAGAGCATCATGGGCTCGGCCACAATCGTGGCGATGCTGGTGATGGGCATCATCGGCAGCCGCGCCGCAATCAGCAAGCGCACTATTGCGAATTTTGGCGCGCTGGTCTCTGCGCTTGGCTTTCTGCTGCTGATCGTGTCGTCGCAGATCGGCATGTTGTCGCTGATGTATGTCGGCATCGTCACACTTGGCGCCGGCATGGGCATCTTCAACATCGGCGCGCTGAGCATGATGATGGATATGACCGTCCCTGGTGAAACGGGCTCGCTGATGGGCGCCTGGGGCATGGCGCAGGCGCTCGCCAACGGCTGGGGTCAGTTGATCGGCGGCGCAATGCGCGACGGCGGCCTGGTGATCTTCGGCAACGCACCGCTCGCCTACTCGATGATCTTCGCACTCTCGATCGTCATGTGCCTGACCGCAATGACGCTGATGGCAAAGGTCGACATCGTCAAGTTCAAGAAGATGACGCGTGAACAGCTCGGGTTGACGCTCGGCGAAGCGTAGAGCTCACATGTCGGATTCGCTCGCATTTCCGTTCGCTGCAATTGTGGGTCAGGAAGAGATGAAGCAGTCGCTGATTCTCAACGTGATCGAGCCGCGCATCGGCGGCGTCATGGTCATGGGGCATCGTGGCACGGGCAAAAGCACCGCGGTGCGCGCGCTGGCCGATGTGCTGCCGTCGATCACACGGGTGAAGGGCGATGCGTATAACAGAGAGACAGTGGATGACGGGCGGCAGACGGCCACTGGCCGCCGCCCGTCATCCACGGTTGAAAAAATCCCGGTGCCAGTGGTCGATCTGCCGCTTGGTGCGACCGAAGATCGCGTCTGCGGGACGATCGATATCGAAGCGGCACTGACGCGCGGCGAGAAGCGCTTCGAGCCTGGTCTGCTGGCGCGCGCCAACCGCGGCTTTTTGTATATCGACGAAGTGAATCTTCTGGACGATCACCTGGTCGATGTGCTGCTCGATGTGGCGGCCAGCGGCCAAAACGTGGTCGAGCGCGAGGGCGTCAGCATCAAACATCCGGCGCGCTTTGTTCTGGTCGGCAGCGGCAACCCCGAAGAGGGCGAGCTGCGCCCGCAATTGCTGGACCGCTTTGGATTTTCGGCGCGCATCACAACCATCACCGATGTCGGTCAGCGTGTCGAGATTGTCAAACGCCGCCGCGCGTTCGACGCCGATCCTGCCGCGTTTTGCGCCGCATGGCGGCGGGAGCAGGACGCCCTGCGCAAACGTATTCAAAAGGCGCAGTCGTTGATTTGCACCGTCAGTGTGCCCGACGCGGTTCTGTTGTATGCCGCCGGGCTGTGCATGAAGCTGGGCATCGACGGCCATCGCGGCGAGCTCACACTCATCCGGGCGGCCTCGGCGTTGGCTGCGCTTGAGGGCCGCCGCGTTACGACAGTCGAAGACATTAAGGCAGTCTCACTCAGCGCGTTGCGGCATCGGCTGCGGCGCGATCCGCTCGACCCAACCGGTTCCGACGAACATATTTTGAGCGCGCTTTAGCCGCGCAAACCGACATGGCGATTCTGGATCCACGACGAACCCTGCGCACGCTCACCAAAAACCACGCGCTCCTGCGCGCGGTGTTGGGTAGCGCCTCGCAAGAGAAGCTGCAAAGCGGTCGTGATGGCGCCGATGGCTGGTCGGCCTTATTCGTGCTGTGTCACTTGTTGGATTACGAGGTTATTTTCGGCCGGCGCGCGCACGCGATCCTGACGGCCGATGCGCCGCGCATCGAAGCCATGGACAACGATGCGCTGATTGTTGCGCACGACTATGCCAACTGCGACAGCGCCGCCGTGCTGCGTGAGCTGATCGAGCGGCGCAATGCGCTGGTTGCGCGTCTGTCTGCGCTCGACGACGCGGCCTGGCAGCGCACGGGTGTTCATCCGGAATTCGGAGCGGGTACGCTGCTTCATTTCTGCGCCAATGCCTGCATGCACGATATCGATCACATCGAGCAGATCACGAGGTGCCTGCCATGAAGTTCACCGAGCTGGTCGGCCTCGACACGGTCAAGCAGGCGCTGTTGCTCCTGGCTGTCGATCCGCGGCTGGGTGGCTGCATCATGTCGGCGTCGATCGGCAGCGGCAAGAGCACGCTGGCGCGCGCATTTCGCGGGCTGCTGCCAGAGGGCACGCCGTTTGTCGAGATGCCCGTCAACACCAGCGAGGACCGCTTGATCGGCGGCATCGATCTCGAAGCCACACTGGCCGGCGGCCGGCGCGTGCTGCAGCGCGGGCTGCTGGCGCAGGCGCACGGCGGCGTGCTGCACGTCGACGGCATCAACCTGCTCGACGCCGCCATCGAGACTGCGCTGATCGCCACGCTGGCCAACGGCGACGTCCGCGTTGAACGCGATGGCCTGAGCGCGCGCTTTCCGGCGCAGTTCATGCTGCTCGGCACCTTCGACCCGCGCGAAGGCGAGCTGCGCAAAGGCCTGCTCGACCGCGTCGCGCTGATCGCGCCGTTCACCATGATGGCTGACGCAAACGCGCGCGCCGAGGTAGTGCGCCGCAATCAGGCGCTCACCGCAAACGAAGATGCTGCAACCGAGCTGGCGCTGCTCTGCGCGGTGATTGCCGATGCGCGCGCGACGCTGCCCGGCGTCACAATTTCGCAAAAGCAGATCGAAACGCTCGTCAAGCTGGCGCTCTCGCTCGGCGTGGAGGGCAACCGCGCCGATGTGTTCGCCGCGCGGGCGGCCGTTGCCAACGCCGCGCTGAACGGTCGCGATGGCGTTGATGACGACGATCTGCAGCTGGCTGCCAAGCTGGTGCTGCTGCCGCGCGCCACGCAGTTGCCCGAGCAGCAGCAGCCCGAAGAACAGCGCGCGCCCGAACCGCCGCCGGCCGAGCAGCAGCAGCCCGAATCGAACGAAGACGCGGCGCAGCCTCCGGAAACCGCGGCAGTCCCGGAAGAGATGCTGTTCGCAGCGATCGCGGCAGATTTGCCAGCCGATGTGCTGGCGCTGCCGTTTGCGGCCGCGCGCAATGCGCGATCCGGTTCGCGCGGCGAGGCGCTCAACCTGCAGCGCGGCAAATTTGTGCGCGCAGTTCCCGGCGCGCCGCGCGATGGCCGCATCGCCGTGCTGCATACGTTGTTGGCTGCGGCCCCGTGGCAGCATGCGCGCCAGGCTGCGGCAGGCGCCGGCAAACGCGCCGGAGTGCGCCTGGAGACCGCTGATATCCGCCTCAAGCGCTATCGCGACAAGGCTGGCACGTTATTTGTGTTCATCGTCGACGCTAGCGGCTCGATGGCGCTCAACCGCATGCGCGAAGCCAAGGGCGCGGCCGCAAAGTTGCTGCAAACGGCCTACGTGCATCGCGATCAGGTTGCGTTGGTGGCATTTCGCGGGCGCGGTGCGCAGGTGTTGCTGCCGCCGTCGACCAGCGTCGACCGCGCCAAGCGTGAGCTCGATGTGTTGCGAACTGGCGGCGCCACGCCGTTGGCCTCGGCGTTGTTGACCGGCTGGCAGCTGGTCAAACAGGCGCGCGGGCGCGGTGTGCGGCAAGCCTCGCTGGTGCTGATGACCGATGGCCGCGGCAACTGCGGCCTGAACCCGGACGTGCCGGCCGATCGCGAGACCCTCAAACGCGAGATTGATCAGCTCGCGCTGCTGGTGCGCGGCGACGGCGTCGCATCGGTGGTGATCGATACACAGGCCAGCTATGCCTCGCGCGGCGAAGCGGCAAAACTGGCACAGCAGCTGGGCGGGCGGTATGTCTATTTGCCAAATGCGCGCGCGGAGCAGATCGCGGCGCTGGTGGCGGGCGTGGGAGTGACAGCATGACAAACAAACCCAATATAGTGGCGATTGTTGGTTTGGAGCATTTCAATGCGCATGTTTGGGAGCAAGTGCGCGGCGATCTGGCATCGGACGCTGTGGTGCGCAACTTCACCGAGCGTGATCTGGAAGGCGATAACCCGGCCGTCTCACAGGCGATCCGCGAGGCTGATTGCCTGTTCGTCAGCATGATCAACTTTCGCGCGCACGCCGATTACTTGCGCGGCGAAGTCGAGCACTCGCGCGCGAAGACCGTGTTCGCCTACGAGTCCATGCCCGAGGTGATGAAGCTCAACCGGGTGGGGGACTACGATCTCTCGAAGCGCGAGGGTAAGGGCGGCATGCCAGATTCGGTCAAAAAGGTCGCCAAGTTGCTGGTGAACGGCCGCGAAGAAGACACGCTCTACGGCTACACCAAGCTGATGAAGCTTACGCAAACGCTGATGCGATTTATGCCGGAGAAGGCGCGCGACTTCAAAAACTGGATGCAGGTGAATGTCTATTGGAACCAGCCGCGGCCGGAAAACGTCGCGAGCATGTTCCGGCTGGTGCTGAACGAGTATTTTGGCCGCGAGATCGAGGTGGCCGCGCCGATTGATGTTCCACTGATGGGGCTGCATCACCCGGATGCGCCGGCCACGTTCAAAGATATTAAGAGCTACCGCGATTGGCAGAAGAAGGTACGCAAGTCCGGCAAGCAGGCTGCGCCGGCCACGCGCGTGGCGCTGTTGTTCTTTCGAAAGCATCTGGTGCAATCACCGGTCTATATCAACGACGCCATTCGCGCGCTTGAAGCCGAAGGGCTCGATGTGCTGCCAATCTTTGTGACTGGCATTGAGGGCCATGTCGTCGTGCGCGATTGGCTGGCGCGCGAAAAGATCGATGTGCTGATCAGCATGATCGGCTTCTCGTTGATCGGCGGCCCGGCCGGCAGCACAAAACCCGGCGCGCACAAAGAAGCTGCCGCCGATATTCTGAACAAGCTGGATGTGCCCTACATGGTCGCGCAGCCGCTGTTCGTTCAAGATCTCAAATCGTGGCATGAGAACGGCGTTGGCCCGATGCAGAGCGCGGCACTGTATTCGCTGCCCGAGATGGATGGCGCGATCGACCCGGTCGTGATTGGCGCGGTCGACAACGGCGCGTTTGTAACGGTCAACGACCGTCTGCAGCGTCTGGCTCAACGCGCTAAGCGCTGGGGTGAACTGCGCCACAAGAAAAACGCCGACAAAAAGATCGCGCTGGTGGTGTATGACTACCCACCCGGCCTGGGCAAGAAAGCGACTGCCGCGTTGCTCGATGTGCCGCGCAGCCTGTTCAACCTGCTGACGCGCCTGCGCGCCGAGGGCTACAACGTTGGCACGCTGCCGGAATCGCCCGAGGCGCTGATGGCGCAGCTTGATGCCTCAACCGATCCGGCCAAAGCCCTCGACACGCGCAGCGGTGTCACGGTGAACGCGACTGCATATGCCCAACTGGCCACGTTTGAGGAGCGCGAGCGCATTGTGCAGCGCTGGGGCGCATTTCCCGGCGAGGTGGCGCCCTATGGCCGCGACGCGCTGTGGATCGGCGGGTTGCAGCTGGGCAACGTCTATATCGGCGTGCAGCCGCGCATGGGTGTGGCTGGCGATCCGATGCGCCTGTTATTCGACAAAGAGAACGTGCCGCATCACCAGTATGTGGCGTTCTATCGCTGGCTCAGCCGCGCGTTCGGCGCCGATGCGATGGTGCACATCGGCATGCACGGCTCGGCGGAGTGGATGCCCGGGTTGATGCTCGGCGCGACCAGCCGCTGCTGGAGCGATGCGCTGTGTGGCGAGCTGCCGCATGTGTATGTCTATCCGGTGAATAATCCAAGTGAGGCCAACATCGCCAAACGCCGCGCGTATGCCACGATCGTGTCGCACAACGTGCCGCCGATGGCGCGCGCCGGGCTCTACAAAGAGCTGCAGGCGCTCAAGACGCTGCTCTCGGACGCGCGTGAGGCGCAACCCCGGCATATGCCGGGCTTAAGCCCGGCATATGCCGGGGTTGATTGCGAAACAATTCTTGCAAAAGTTGCGCTTGCAAACCTCGACACCGATTGCCCGTTGCTAGAAGGCGAGGACTTTGGCGCATATATCAGCCGCCTGTATGCCTACATCGTCGAGCTTGAGCAACGCCTGATCACAAACGCGTTGCACACGCTGGGCGAGGCGCAGCCGCAGACGGCGCAGCTGACCACGATCACCGAGTCGCTCAAGATCGGCCACGATGGCCTGACGTTGCAGGCCATGCTCGATCCAACGGTCGACTACGCCAGCATTGCCAGCGCCGCGCGCGCCGGCAACCCCGCCGCGATCTCAAAGCGCGAACAACTCGATGCCGATTGCCGCGAGTTTGTGCAGTGGTCGGTCTTTGGCATGCATGCAAACGGCCATACTGCGCAGTTCACCACCCTCATGCGCGATCTGCGCGCAGCCGATTTGGTGCGGCGCGGCCGTGCGATGGCGCAGGCGCTGTCTGACAATTCGGCCGAACTTGGCGGCCTTTCGCGCGCGCTGAGCGGACGCTTTGTGCCGCCGGCGCCGGGCGGCGATCTGATCCGTGACGGCCTGAGCATCCTGCCGACCGGCCGCAACATTCACTCGATCGACCCGTGGCGCATCCCCAGCGAGCTGGCATTCGCCAAGGGCCGCCAGATCGCCGAGGCGATCGTGCAGAAGCATGTGTCCGAGACCGGCGCCTACCCGGAGACGATTGCGCAGGTGCTGTGGGGCCTCGACACAATCAAAACCAAGGGCGAGTCGATCGCGATTGTGCTCGGGTTGATCGGCGCCGAGCCGGCCTACGATGGACAGGGCAAGATCAGTCACTACGCGCTGGTGCCGCTGGAGCAGCTGGGCCGGCCGCGCATCGATGTCCTGATGCAGCTCAGCCCGATCTTCCGCGACACGTTCGAGCTCTTGATGGATCATCTCGACAAGCTGGTCAAAGACGCCGCGCGCGCCGATGAACCGGCTGAGCAAAACGCGATTCGCCGCCACGTGCAGCAGCGCCTTGCCGAAGGCGCGACATTCGAAGCTGCGACCGCACGGCTGTTCACGCAGGCCAAGGGGCAGTATGGCAGCTATGTCGACGACATGGTGGAAGATTCGGCCTGGGAGAGCCAGCAGGATCTCGACACGCAATTTATCAAGCGCAACGCGTTTGCCTATGGCGGCGGCCGCGCCGGCCACAAGTCGCCAGAGCTGTTCGAATCGCTGCTCGGCACGGTTGCGCGCGTGGTGCATCAGGTCGATTCTGTCGAATACGGCGTGGCCGATATCGACCATTACTTTTCATCGTCCGGCGCGTTGCAACTGGCCGCGAAACACCGCAGCACGAGCAATGTCAAGCTGAATTACATCGAGAGCTATACCGCCGACACAAAGATCGACGATGTCGACAAAGTGTTGCGCGTCGAATACCGCACCAAACTGCTGAATCCCAATTGGTTCGAAGGCATGCTCAAACACGGCCGCAGCGGCGCTGCCGAGATCAGCAATCGCTTTACCTACATGTTGGGCTGGGATGCGGTCAGCAACTGTGTCGACGACTTTGTCTACACACAGGCTGCGCAGACCTATGCGCTCGACGCGGCAATGCGCGATCGGCTGACGCAGCTCAACCCGCAGGCGATGCGCAACATCGTTGGCCGTTTGCTCGAAGCCAATGGGCGCGGGCTGTGGCAGGCCGACGGCGCGATGATCGACCAGTTGCGCGATCTGTTTGCCGATCTCGAAGATCGTCTGGAAGGTGTGGCGGTGCCGGCATAAGCAATGATCTCTGGCCGGCACCAGCCGTTATTAAGTTGTAATCAAAGAGTCGTTAGGAGGTTACGATGGTTTCCACAATTTATTTGGCCTATGCACTTGTTCAACTCGGTTTGCTTGTTTATGCGTTGCGGCTGCTGCGCCGCGATCAGCACTTCTCTGTCGGCCTGTTGTGCATCAGCGCGGCCGGGCTGGTCTATGACAATGCGATCGTCGGCCTGGGCAGCACGATCGGCGAAGGTGCGCTGTTGCAATCGCTCAACTGGGTGCGGTATGCGTTGCACGCGCTGACGACGCCGTTGCTGGCGATTGTCGGATTGACCCTGGCGCGCAATGCCATTGTCGAGTGGGCGTGGACGCGCAAAGTCGCAATCGCCTACGCCGTGATTGTGGCGTTGGCGATTGGCTACGCTGTCTATACCGATGTTATTCAGCTTCAGCTCGAAGCCACGCGCTTTGCCGACACGCTGCGCTACGCCAATCCGGTCTCGTCTGGTCCGCCGCTGGCTTCGATCACCACGATGACGTTGTTGATCTTCCTGGGCATCAGCATGTTTGTCAAAACCAAGTGGCCGTGGCTGCTGATTGTCTCGATCGCGATGTTTGGCATTGCGTCGTTTGCCAGCGGGCTGGGCGTTGTGGCAAACCTTGGCGAAGTTGCGCTGATCGCCGGCTTGGTCGCCACTGTCGCGCGCTTTCCGTATCTGACGCGCGCGCAATTCGAGGCGTCCGCCACATCGATGTCGCCGATGCAGAAACAGATCCTGGCCGAGCAGATCCGCGACCGCAAGCGTAAGGTCGCTGTCGGCAATCGCGGGATGGCCTGGGTGATGGTCCCGTTTCTGCTGATTGGCACCGTGGCGTACTACCAGAAGGGACTCGGGTTGAGCGGCATGCCCAGTTGGGTTAGCCCGGTCTTTAACAACGCGTTTATCTTGCTGTTTTTTGTGCATGCGGCGGCCAGCTTTTATCTGTATGGCATCCCGAAGCCAAGAAATCAGATCCGCGTGATTCACGTGTATATCGGCTACGGTGTCTTTTTGTTCACGATGATCAGCCAGTCGATTCGCTCGGAGCCGCTGCACATGATCACCTACATCATCAATTGGCTTTTTATCGTGGCGCATCTGGCGCTCAGTGTGCGCTTTATGCTCAAGCGTGTCACGCACCAGCGTGTCGACCCGCTCATGGACTTTTCGGTGGGGCGCAAACTGAGCAGCTAACACCATGCAAACAACCGCAATCGTCATCCCCGCCGCCGACACCATTGAGCTGCGCACGGTGCAGCTCAAACCGCTTGGCGTGGACGATGTGCTGGTGCGCACGCGCCTGACGTCGATCAGCGCAGGCACTGAGCGTATGCTGCTCAAGGGGGTGATGCCGCATCCGATGCTCCAGTTTCCAGTCGTGCCAGGCTATGAGACCGTCGGTGAAGTGATCGAGGCTGGCGCAAACACGCAATCCTGGATTGGCCGCTCGGTGTATGTCGGCGGCAATTACGGCTTTGTCGGTGTCAACCCGGCCTTCGGCGGACAGAGCGCGCTGATTGTGGCGCCAGTCGCGCAGGTGACGGACATCGGTGCGCTGACCGACCAGCAGGGCGTCATGCTGGCGTTGGCAGCCACGGCGCTGCATGGCGTCGATATCAGCCTGGCGCAGCTCACGGCGCCGCAGGTGCTGGTTCTCGGGCAGGGCGTGGTCGGGCAACTGGCGGCTCGCTTTGCAAAAGCCGCCGGCGCACAGGTGACTGTGGTTGAACGCACGCCGAGCCGGCTGGCCGTTTCAACGGCCGATGAAAAGCATGAGTCGCTGCCGGCCGTGCCGCCGATGACGCCGCCGCTCTACGACGTGGTGATTGATGCCACCGGCAAGATGGAGGTGATCGCGCCAATCCTGATGCGTGTCAAGAAAGGCGGTCGCGTGGTGCTGCTTGGCTACTACGATGCGCTGAATCTGCCCTATCAGCCGATCTTTCTGCGCGAATTGTCGCTCCTGAGCAGCGCGCAGTGGGCGCCGGGCGATCTGGCGCGCGCGCGCGATGCCATCGCCAGCGGGCGCATCGACATGTCGCCGCTGATCACGCACAGCATGGCTGCCGAAAGCGCTCCGGAGGCGTTTGCAGTATCTTTTAACAATCCGGATTGCATCAAGATGGTGCTGACATGGTGATGCATTCACAATTACATAAACACGCTTGGAAGGCGTTGTTTTGCCGCATTGCGTTGGGAAATTTGTCCCGCAAAACGGGTAGCCAGTCGCGCGGAGCGCGACTGGCTACCCGTTTTGCGGCAAACCAAATTCTGCGGCAGGGTATTCAGGAGGCGAGTGAATCGTGACCAAGTTGATCGAATATGAACAGGCTAGCGCCGAGGTGCGCGAAGTGTATGACGACATCATGCGCACGCGCAAGACCGACTACATCAACAACCTGTGGAAGGCCATCGCTGCGCACCCGCCCACGCTTAGGCGCACGTGGGAGGAAGTAAAAAGCGTGATGGGCACGCCCAGCGCGATTGATCCGCTCACAAAAGAGCTGATCTACATCGCGGTGAGCGTGGCCAATAACTGCGAATACTGCATTAGTTCGCACACCGCCGCCGCGCGTGCCAAAGGCATGAGCGAGGCGGTGTTTGGCGAATTGCTCGAAATCATCGCGCTCGCAAGCAAAACCAACCGCCTTGCGATTGGATACAAGGTTGAAGTCGACGAGAGGTTTAAGTAGTGAGAACACAGAATACAGAACACAGATCACAGACAACCAGATCCAATTGTCTGTAATCTGTAATCTGTATGCTGTGTTCTCACCAAGGAGTTCCCATGACACCAAGAATGATCGCCATATATGGCAAAGGCGGCATCGGCAAGAGTTTCTTTACGGCAAACTTGAGCGCCAAAATGGCGCTGAAGGGACATCGCGTGCTGCAGCTGGGCTGCGACCCGAAGCACGACAGTTGCAACGCGTTGTTCGATGGCCGCAGTCTGCCGACGATCGGCGACCAGTGGCGGTTGTTTAAGGACACCAATCGCGAGAAAGAACTGGATGTGCAGCATCTGATCTTTCGCACCGAACTGCAGGGGAAGGCGACGGTATATGGCGCCGAACTCGGCGGCCCGGAGGTGGGGCGCGGTTGCGGCGGGCGCGGTATCTCGTTTGGCTTTGGCCTGCTCGAAGAGCGCGGCATGTCGGACTGGGCATTGGACTATATCGTGATGGACTTTCTGGGTGACGTTGTCTGCGGCGGCTTTGCCACGCCCATCGCAAAAAGCCTGGCCGAAGAGATCGTGATCGTGGCTTCGCACGACCGCATGAGCCTGTACTCGGCCAACAACATCGCGCGCGCGGTCAATTATTTCCAGAGCATGGGCGGCAAGACGCGCGTGATTGGCATGGTTCTGAACCGTGATGATGGCAGCGGTGTGGCCGAGCGCTTCGCCGAGCGTGTTGGGTTGCCGATATTGCTGACCATCCCGTTTAGCCCGCCGGCGCGCATTCTGAGCGATCGCTGCAAACTGTTGTTCGACATGCCGGATATGGACGCGCTGTTCGACCAGTTCGTTAACACCATTCACACGCGCAACTACAAAGTGCCCGATGTCGTGGCGCCGCTCGAATACGACGAGTTTCTTGATGTGTTTGGCGCGGCCGAGCCGCCGGGTGTGCCGCCGGGCGCCTCGATGGACGACCTGATGGGCCGCACCACCGTGGCTGCGCGCGGCATCGATCTGAGCAGCGATCTGTATAGCCAGGACGCCAAGCTGATCGTTCGCCGCATCATGCAGGAGCTTGGCCTGACCGTCACCAATCTTGTCGAAGTGCAGGACGACCGCGGCGTGATCGTCTCGTCAGAGGCCGGCTGGGACGCGGTGTTTGGCGATCCGTGCAAAGAGACCGACGCCAAAATTGCGATTCTCTCCGCGCTCAGCCACAGCGGTGAAAAGTTCCGCATGGCTGATCTGCGCTACACCGCCGCGCCGTTTTATGAGTAGCACCTGTCATCCTGAAGCGCAGCTGAAGGATCTCGTAGTGCGGTAGCTTTTACAGACACTAGCGCTCAACGAAGTCCTTCAGTTGAGCTCCAGGATGACCCTGGAGAAAATCATGACTCAAAACACAATCGGCTTGCTCGCGAAAGCAAGCGTGAAGTCGCTGGTGATCGCGTTGCGCTGTCGGTGCTGCCGTTTGCGGTCTTCACTTCTGCGCCGGGCACGGCTGAAGGCAGCGAGACGCCGCTGCTGTATGTGATGTCTGGCATGCTGCCGATCGCCGGTTTACCGTGTTGATGCTGTCCGGCATCGGCGGCGGCATCCTGTTGTGTTATCTGACCGGGCGCATGTTGCAATGGCCGGCACGGCGTCGGGGGCTGGTGGCATGGGCGTGTCGCTGTTGCTGGCTGCGGGCTGGTATGTGCCGCGTCGATTCGCGGGCGAGGCGCTGCTGCGCCGGCGACCGTCTCGTTCTTTCATGCGCTGGCGGCCGGTGTCAGCGGCATGGTGGGGCATATTGCGCCGAGCGACGACATGGCGGCGGTTGGCCGCCGGTCAGGCTCGCAGCGGCTAAGTTCGTCGTCATGCGGAAATCCCTCGTTCGAGGCATCAGGAGTTTTAATGTCATTAACTGTGCCGGAAGGCAGCTTGATCTCAGCAGACCTAATTGAAGTAAAGGGCAACACGCCGGCGTCGGTTAGCGCGCAGCCAACAGGTCACTCGGTTGACCCGGAGCACAATCTGACGCCGCAGTCGATGTGCCCGGCCTTCGGCAGCCTGCGCGTGCTGATGCGCATCGATGGCGTGCAAACCGCGATGGTGACCGATACTGGTTGTCTCTACGGCCTGTCCTTCGTGTCGCACTTTTACGCCTCGCGCAAATCGATCGCCGCGCCGGAGCTCGGCACAAAAGAGCTGGTCGCCGGCAATGTGGCTGAAGCCGCGCTGGCCTCGTGCATGGAGGCCAGCAAAATGCCGGGCACAAAGCTGATCGCTGCGCTGTCGCTGTGCGTGGCTGAGACGGCCGGGCTAACCGAAGAGATGCTGCCCGCGCAGGTCAATGGCATCGACACGATTTTGATCCGCGTGCCGGCCTATGCGATTCACTCGCACCCGGAAGCAAAAGACGTTGCAATCAACGCGATCCTCAAAAAATACGCGATCGAGGCGCGGCGCGGCGGCATCACAGCGGATGGCGTCGAAGCCCCGCTTACGCACGACGGCAGCAACGCCGAGGAAGAGTCGCTCAAGAAGAAGGCGATCATGCTCGGCGAGGTGTTTCCGGCCGATCCGCTCACGATCGACGCGGTGCTCAAACGCATGGGCAGCGGCCTGGCGGCCAATTTGCCGTCGCGCAATCTCGACGATTACCGACTGGCCGGCAAAGGTCGGCGCGATCGCCGCGGTGCATCCGTTCTATGGCGGCAGCTGTCGACGCTACGCTCGGCCGGAGTGCCGATCATCAGTGGCGCGCCCGTCGGTCCGGAAGCGACCTACGGCTGGATCAAGGGCATGGGCAATGCGCTAAAACTGGATCAGGATCTGGTTGAACAGGTGGCGGTCGAGGAGCGCGCGCAAGTGCGAGGCGATTCTGCAACGTTTAATCTGAACGGCGCCAAGGTGCACGTGTGTGGCTACGAAGGGCAACGAGTTGCTGTACGCTCGGTTGCTGGTTGAAGCCGGTGCACAGGTGCCATATGTCAGCACATCGATCAACAAGTCGTTGTATACAGCGGCCGACGAAGCGTGGCTGCGCGCGCGCGGTTTGAAAGAGATTACGTATCAGAAGACACTGGAACAGGACGTGCGCGCGCTCGACAAATACAAGCCAGATCTGGTGCTCGGCACCACATCGCTCAGCGCCGCCGCCAAGGCGCGCGGCATCCCGGCCATGTATTACACAAATATGCTCAGCGTGCGGCCGCTCTTCCTGAGCGCCGGGCTGGCGGGCACAGTCTCCCTGATCAAGGGCGCGCTGGAAGCGACGCCGCGCTACCAGTGGATGCGTAGCTTCTTCGAAGGCGAAGTTGTCCGCTCGGCACGATATCGTCGTCAACACGATGGACTGAGAACGCGTCCGTGCATTTTGAGAGCACAATCCCTGAGGCACGAAGATAGATGGAAGAAACCACAAACAACATCGCGGCGCCGGAGATCGAGACACAGATCTCGACCGGTGGCAAAAAACACGCGCCCATCAAGCTGATCCGCGATCTTGAGAGCACCAGCGGCTACTGGGCCGCGATCTGGACGATGTGCGTCATGCCCGATGCGCATGTCGTCGTCGACGCGCCGATCGGCTGCTACAACCTGATCGCGCAGGCGGTCACCGACTACACCGATGCGATCGCCGATATCGACAACGTCACGCCGAGCACGATGCGCGAGCAGGAAGTCACCATGCTGGGCACGGCCGGGCCGTGTGCGCGCGACGGTCGATGCCGTGCCGCCAGATTCACCCGGGCAAGGAGATCATCGTCATCAGCACCGCCGAGAGCGAGATGATCTCAAGCGACCACGGCGACTGGCTCAGTCAAGCATGACGCCGCCGGTGCCGTTCTTCTGGAGCAAGTCGCTTGAAGGCGATGAGTACGAGGGCCGCAGCCGCATCATGGTCTGGCTGTGGGAGAACTTTGGCGCGCCGAATGCGAAGTTCGCAGATTCAGAGCACTGCGACAGCTCAACGCGCTGCGGCGGCAGACGCGGTGGCCGGCAAACGCGTCAATGTCATCGGCCCGACCTACGGCTGCTTTAATGCGCCCTCCGATCTGCATGAGATCAAGCGCCTGATTGCCGGTGCGGGCGGCGTGATCAACATGGTCTATCCGTATGAGTCCAAGCTGGCCGATACGCCGCGCTGGTCCGACGGCGATGTCAACATCGTGATGTATCGCGAGTTTGGCGAGCCGCTGGCGGAGAAACTTGGCGAGCCATATCTGTTTGCGCCGATGGGCATGCAGGAGACGACCGCGTTTATCGAGCAAGCTGGGCGAATTGCTGGGCACACAGGCGCAGGCCGCGGCGTTTATCGAGCGCGAGAAGAAGACCACGCTGCTGCCGGTCTGGGATCTGTGGAAGGGCGTGCAGAGCGACTGGTTTGCCACGACCGAGATCGCCGTTGTCGCCGGGCAAGACGTATTCCGATGGCTTGGTGAAGCTGCTGGGCGACGAGTTTGGCATGAAGGTGCAGTTCGCTGCGTCGCGCCCGTATCAGGTTGGCGCGATGGACAACATCGCGATCCGCGAGGCGCTGCACAAAAAGCAACCCGGATTTGTGTTTGGCAGCCTGAACGAAAAGATTTATCTGACCGAAGCCGGCGCGAAGCGCCACGTTTTTTATCCCGGCCTCGTTTCCGGGCGCGATCGTGCGGCGCGCGCTGGGCACGCCGTTCATGGGCTACTCCGGCGTGGTATTTGTGCTGCAGGAGATTGTCAACCGCTACTACGAGATGGTCTTCAACTTCCTGCCGTTCGATGATGTCAAGGGTGCCGGGCAGCTCAAACAGGTGCACAACCCGTTGACTGGCGCGAGCAACCTGAAATGGACCGATGATGCGCGCGAACGCATGGAGACGCACCTCGAGAACGTGCCGTGGCTCAGCCGCATCAGCGCCACGCGCGAGTTGCGCAGCACCGTCGAGCGCTACGCCATCAGGACCAGCGCGTCCGAAGTGACGCGCGAGCTGGTGGAGCAGGCCTTGGCGAATTGATGGGTCCGACACCCTCGGAGGGTGCCGGACCCCTTCGCATCCTGACGATCTGCGGCAGCCTGCGTGCCGTGTCGTCGAACGCTCCGCGTTGCAGGCGCTAGCGGCCGTCGCCGGCGATCAGGCGGCCGTGCGAAACGCCATTGCGCTGGATGCGTTGCCGCACTTCAACCCGGACCATGATCGTGAAAATTCGCTGCTGCCGGACGCTGTGCTCACGCTGCGCGCGCAAATCGGCTGGGCGCAGGTTGTGATGATATCAAGCCCGGAATACGCGCATGGCGTGCCGGGCGTGCTCGAAAAATGCGCTCGACTGGCTCGTCAGCAGCCTTGAGTTCCCCGAAAAACCTGTCGCGCTGCTCAACATTTCGCCCAATTCCGTGCACGTGCATGCCCAGCTCCGAGAGATCCTGCGCACCATGTCGGCTCAGTTGATCGACGACGAGGCGCTCGTCATCGCGCTGCCGCGGCGCGGATTGGATGCTGCCGGCATCCTGGCGGACTCTGACCTGGGCGCGCGCTTCGGGGCGGCGTTTCGCGCGATATTTGAATACGCTGAGCGCTGCGCCTTCGACGATCCGGCCTCGCACAAATGAGTCGAGCGCGAGCGCTATCGCTATCCCAAATAAAAAAGGCCCCAACAGACACTCCCACGGATTACACAGACAATCTGTTTGTTCTGTGTAATCCGTGAAATCTGCGGCGCCTTCTTTTGGATTGATAGTTGCTGCAGCCCAATGCCCCAGTGCATAGCGTCGACAACTCCGACGATACTGGTGCGCATGAAAATATCAATTGGCAAGTGGCGTGGATTGCAACAATGCGCCACCGCGCGCGGCGCGCTCGTGACGTTGGCGCTCGATCAACGCGGCAGTCTGCGCCAGGCCATGCGCCCGGACGCGCCCGCGTCTGTGACGCCGGCCGAGATGCAAGCTTTCAAAACTGAAGTGATTGGAGCGCTCTCACCGCATGCGCCTTCGGTGCTGCTGGATCCGGAGGTCGGCGCAGCGCAGTGCATCGCTTCAGGCGCGCTGGCCGGGTCGCGCGGGTTGGTCGTCGCTGTCGAAGCCTCGGGCTACGAGGGCGAGGCGACCGCGCGCAAGAGCCGCCTGCTGAACGGTTGGTCGATCGCAAAAACGCGCCGCATGGGCGCCAGCGCAATCAAACTGCTGATCTATTACCATCCGGATGCGCCAAACGCCGCGCAGGTTGAACAGTTTGTGGCCGAGGTCGGCGCCGAGAGCATCGCCCAGGATATTGCGTTGCTGGTTGAGCCGTTGTCGTATTCGGTGTCGAGCGACCCGGCGAAAAAGACGCTGTCATCGGCTGAGAAGCGCCGCGTCGTGATCGAGAGCGCGCGCAGGCTGGCGCCACCCGGCGTCGATGTGATCAAGGCGGAGTTCCCGCTGGATGTCAAACAGGATCCAGACACCCGCATCTGGGCCGAAGCGTGCCGCGAATTGTCGGCCGCATGTGCAGTGCCATGGGTGTTGCTGTCGGCCGGTGTCAACTATGAAGTGTTCTTGAGCCAGGTCGTCGCCGCGTGCGAAGCCGGCGCCAGCGGCGTGGCCGTCGGACGCGCGGTTTGGAAGGAAGCCGCGACACAGACACCGGCCGAACGCAGTGCGTTCTTGCTCGGTCTGGCGGGCGAACGCATGCGGCGCGTGACCGCGCTTTGCGACGCATTGGCGAAGCCGTGGACGTCGTTCTACGCGGCGCCGTCGCCGGATGAACGCTGGTTTGAGGCGTACTAACGCATGATTCTGTGCATCACGCCCAACGCCGCGATTGACTTGACGATGACGGTGCAACCGTTTGGGCCAGGCGATGTGTTGCGCGCAAGCAGCAGCCAGGCGGCCGCTGGCGGCAAGGGCGTTAACGTGGCGCGCGCGTTGCGGCGCCTCGGGAGCGACGCGCTGTGCGGCGGGTTTATCGCCGGCCGCAGTGGTGCATATCTTGCGCAGCTCGCGGCCGACGAAGGCTTGCCGGCATCCTGGACCGCGCTGCGCACACCCGGGGAGTCGCGCTTTTGCACGATTCTGGCCTATGAAAAAGGCGGCGATGAATCGATCATCAACGGCAACGGCCCGATAGCCGATGCCGCTGGGTGGACGCAGCTCGGCGCAGATGCGCTGGCCGCCGCGGCATCCTGCAGCGCGGTGTGTGTGTGTGGGAGCCTGCCGCTTGGCGCGGCGCCCGGCGAATTGCCGGCGCTTTTCAAGTCGTTTCTCCAAACGCTGGTCGCCACCGGGGTGCCAGTCTGGGTCGACACGCACAGCGAACCGCTGACCGTTGCGTGCACAGTCCCGGGCATCAACATCAAGATCAATGCGCGTGAGTTTTTGACTGCGACGGGCGTCAACATCGCCGATATCGAGGCTGCGCAGGCATTGCGCCGCGAGCGCGGGTTGGCACGGCTTGTGGTCACCCAGGGTGCTGCTGGTGCGACGTTGCTCAACGACAGCGGCCATTTGCATATGCCAGCGCCGAAGATTGAGATTGTCAGCGCGGCGGGCAGCGGCGACACGCTGCTGGCCGGGCTGTTGTGCGGGTTGGCGGCGGGCGTGAGCGAACGCGACGCTCTGCGGCGAGGCATTGCAGCGGGTGCGGCAAATGCGCTGAGCATCGGCGGCGGCCGATTTTCAATTGAGGCATATCAGTCGCTGCTGGCGCAGATGCCGGCGTAGTCACACATGCGAGGCAGCGCCAATCTGCATATCATTTACGCCACGAGGAGTTCGAATACGTATGAATCTCGCCGAATGGAAACCGCAGTCAAAGCTGGTCACAAAAGTCACGCAGGTGCCGCTGCCGAAGTTCCCGGTCATCGACGCGCATAACCACTAGGGCCATTTGCCGGCAATTACGCCGAGCGGGACCCGCGCGAGCTTTTCGACCGGCTCGACAGCGTTGGCGTTAGTTGCTACTTCGACCTGGATGGCGGGTGGGGCGAGGAGATCCTGCGCCAGCGGCTGGATCGCTTCAAATCATTTGCACCGGAGCGCATCGTGACCTTTGCCGGCGTCGGTTGGGCGCAGTTCGCGACACGCGGCGACGGCTTTGGCGATTGGGCGGCCGAAAGACTGCGCGAGCAGGCGCGCTGGGGCGCCCAGGGCCTCAAGATCTGGAAGAACTTTGGCCTGCTCGAACGCGATCAACACGGTGCGTTGGTTGCGGTCAACGACCGGCGGCTGGATCCGGTCTGGCAAACCGCCGGCGAACTGGGTCTGCCGGTCGTCATCCACATCGCGGACCCGGTCGCGTTTTTTGACCCGGTTGACGCCACGAATGAGCGTTGGGACGAGTTGCAGGGGCATCCAGACTGGCAGTTCACCTCGCCGCCGTATCCGTCGTTCGACACAATTTTGACGCAGTTCGCCGATGTGGTGACGCGCCATCCACGCACCACGTTTATCGGCGCGCATGTCGGGTGCTACGCTGAAAACCTGGGTTGGGTGGCCGCGCTCATGGACCGCTGTCCGAACTTTTGTGTGGATATCTCCGCGCGGATCGGTGAACTTGGCCGTCAACCCTATGCCTCGCGCCGGTTCTTTGAACGCTACGCGGATCGAATCCTGTTTGGCATTGACGCTGGCCCGAATGTCGATCAATATCAGTTGTATTACCGCTTTCTTGAAACGGACGACGAGTATTTCAACTACAGCAACGCCGGGCCGGTGCCGGGGCAGGGGCGTTGGATGGCATACGGGTTATTTTTGGCGGACGATATTCTGCGCGCGGTCTATGCCGGCAATGCGCGCCGAATTTTTCGGTTGGACGGATAGCCGCAGACGGATAGTCGCAGGCATTGCCTGCGGCTATCCAATTGCTGTGGCGCCCTGCGACACCGCTGCGCCAGGCTGTTGCGTGGCCAGTCTGCGCCGCGCGTTGCGCTTGCCGAGCGTCCGGCAGGTGCCACGAACGCGGGCGCCGGCCTGATCGGTGTATTCGATCTCGTAGATCCGATTGCCCTTGTCGTCATACGACAGCAGGCGATGCAAAATTTCGATGTCTGTGGCGCCAAGCGCCTGCAGGTGAGACTTAATCAGCCTGCTCTGATCCTCAGTGCGCAACGCATTGAATACGAATATCGCACCAGCACACGCCAAAAAAATAATTGCTCCCTCGACCATGTTAGCCCCCGTAACAGATAGTCGTTGGGTTACGGCATTGTCCGCAAACGGGCAGGTAACTGCAACAGCGACGGAGACGGCTTCCCGAGCGGCACGCCGAGCGCGAGCGCCAGCAGCGTCACCTAGCAGCACGCGGGTGGCGACCGGTGCGTGAAAGAGCGCCGGCATGGCCAGCATAGCGCTGCCAGCGCGATTCGCCGCGCCAGGGTGCATTTCCAAAAGGAGCGTCATGTAGCGTGGCCAAGCGCGTGCCAGCCGGGTCCGCAGGCCGTAAACGGCCATGCTCAGATACGAAGCCCTGGGCTGCATGCCAGCGCTCACAGGATTGGCGTCGTTGTGTGACTGCCGGCTATAACGGCCGCCACGCGCGGAAGTTGCTGCCATTAGCCCAGGGCTTCGTATCTGAGCATGGCCGTTTACGGCCTACGGACCCGGCTGGCACGCGCTTGGCTTCGCCGGGACGTTCCCCTTTAAAAAATGCACCCCCGCGCTAGGGGTTGGTTCCTCAAACTCATCAATTCTTGCCTCCTGAAATACGTCACGTTCGCTCCTAGCGCCTTTTGCAAGTAATGCGGCGATGCCGCGCCATTGGCTAACTGCTGTTGTAGTTGCGCTGTGCCATCACCTCCTCAAAAATTTCGACATACATCGCCGCGGACCAGAGCTGCACAAAACACAGCCCCTGAGGAATAAGCTCTTCAAACATGCCTAGCTGACGTGTGAGCAATGTCGATGCGATATTGCTCAGCATGCGCAGCGCAAGCGCATGATCACCGAGACGCAGCGCCGCGCGCGCGAGCAATGCGCAGGGCAGCGTCCACACGCGGGGTTCGCCGGGGTAGGTGTGTGGCAGCCCGTCAACGCTCAGCCACTTGCTTTTGACAGTGGTCAGCACGCGTCGCGCATGGGCTGCGCTGGCCAGGCCGGTTTCAATTGGCACCACCTGCGTCCAATGCCCTTCATGTTGCTGGGCGCCATCCCAGCCGAGCGAATCGGCGTAGAGCTGTTTATTCTCAATCCACCAGTCGCGTTCGAAATTCTTTTTGATGTTGCGCGCCCATGCGCGCGCCGCCGTGATGTCGGCACGATCGACCAGATGCGCGCCGCGTCGGTTATTTGCCAAAACCTCCGCCATGCGGACAAACGCGTTGAGCGCCTGCCAGGTGTAGCAGGTGGCGTCGAGTTTGAGCGGCAGCATGCCCTCGCGTTCAACCATCGCATTGCCGTGCGGGTAATCGGAAATGTTGACTCGCCCGTCTGTGAGCTCTGCCACGTAAACCCAGTGCGCAGATAACTCAGCAACGCCGCTCGGCAGATCGGATAGGTTTCCAGCAACCAGCCTAATTTTGGCTCACGGTCATAGACCTGCGCCACCGCGATCACAAATTGCGGCGTTTCCTGGGTATTGCCCGGGTTAAAGACATTGCCGTCCGGGACGATTTCGTGCGGCACACGCCCGCATTGCCGGTTGGCCACCGTGGCCAGCCCGCGTAGCGCATCTTTCGCCAGATCGGCGCGGCCGGCGGCGCACAGACCAGCAACGCTGTAAGCAGTGTCGCAGCCAAACAAATTTGGGTACTCAGGCAATCCGGCGATTGCATAGTGCCCGGCCGCATTCACTGTTTCGAGCAGTTTCAGATTCGCGCGCGCGCAGGTATAAGCCGCGCGCAACTCGCCATCGCCGCCGTCATGCGCATGGCGGGCGCTGCGCGTATAGGCCGCCTGTTTGTGGCGGACGCGCGTCTCGTGCTCGCGCAGCGCGCGTTCGGCCAACACGCGAGCCTCGGTCGGCCCACCAGTGTTGGTTGCTGCAACGACCACGCGCATCTCACTCGATGCGCCGGGTTGCAGTAGCGCCGCGCGTTTGAGCAGGCCATCGGCCAGCACCGCCACACTCAGTCCGCGCATGGCGCTGGAAGACGCCAGCACCCTGTCCGGCGCGCGTTGGATGCGCGTCGGGCCAGTCAAATGCGTGCTCATCCAACAGGCACGCAGATCAAATGCCGCTTCAAATTGCAGTGTGACGGCGATCGCCCTTGCACCAGTGTTGGTCACCTGACAGCTCAGGTGCATGATCGGCGCGTCTTCGTCGATCCACTCGGTTTCAAGGATCGACAGCGCGCCGCTGCTGCGCGTGCGCGTAACCTTCCAAAACGCCCCGTCAAAGCGCGTAGTGATGTCGTCGATCGCCCTGTTGCGCTTGCCAGATCGCGCGCCAACCTGAAAACACCAGGCATCTAGCGCTTTGAACGGATGCGCCCAAAGACCACCCATTTCGCCGACCAGATGCTCTGCGCCAATGCTCGGCGGCACGCCACTCATCATGCCGATGGCATACATGCGGTTGCCGGCGATGACATAAGGACGGTCTTCCGCATGTTCGGCCTGCAGATCGACATCGAGAAAATGCGCGCGTTGTTTCATGTGTGCACCTTGGTCCGCGTCATGCAATGCGGCCCAGCCGGGTTGGGCGCGCGCACGGGTTGCGTGATGATCATGTCGAGTCCCTCACGATGAGCCTTGGGGTAATGATGGTCGAGTCCACGCGGGCGTTCGATATGGCTGATCAGCGCGCGCGTCAGCTGCGCGCCAATATCGTAGATGGGTTGATGAATAGTGATAAGGGATGGCGAGGTGTGCGCTGCGATGGGCAAGTCGTCAAACCGGTGACCGCGACATCAAGGATCGTTACCGCCACGGAGTTTACGACAAAGTCGGCGAAACTGGGAGCGTTTCCAAATCTTAAGACCATGTCCAGACCTGTCAATCCAAAGTGCCGAACTGACACGGGAGAGCGTACACGCGCTTGCTGATTCACGGCAGACCCTATTCAATAGGCATATGGCAGCTCAAAACAAACGCGCGCGCAGCGCGCCAAAAGCCGACAAGCGCGCGGCGATCGACGCGCTTACAAACACGGTTAACATGTACTCGCGCCCATCGGATCTAAAGATCACCGATCTGCGCGTGGCGGTGGTGTGCAGCAATTACGACTATCCGATCATTCGGATCGATACAAACCAGGGCGTCTATGGCATCGGTGAAGTGCGCGACGCCGGCCACAAAGAGAACGCGCTGCAGTTCAAAAGCATGTTGCTCGGGCAGAACCCGTGCAACCTGGACATGATCTTTCGCCACATCAAACACTATGGCAATTGGGGCCGTGAGGGTGGCGGCGTCAGCGGCATCGAGATCGCGTTGTGGGACTTGCTCGGCAAGGTCTATGGTGTGCCGTGCTGGCAGTTTTTGGGCGGAAAATATCGCGAAGCCGTGCGGCTGTATGCCGATACGCCTGCGCCGACCGACACCACACCCGAAGGCTATGCCAAGCGCGTGCTCGGCCGCAAAAAGATGGGCATGTCGTTTATCAAGTTTGACATCGGCCTGCATCTGCTGGCAGGCATGCAGACATGTCGCATCGGCAGCGCCGACGCGGCACGAGAAAGCAGATGGGCACCTGGTGGTGGCGCGCCGCTGGCACCGGGCCGGGTGGTGCAAGTCACGGACACAGGCATCGCGCGCATGGCCGAAGTCGTGGCGCATGTGCGCGAGAAGGCCGGCTGGGATGTCTCGCTGTGCATCGATCACTATGGTCACGGCATGATGACGGTCAAAGAAGTCATCAAACTGGGTCATGCGCTGGCGCCGTATGGCCTGGCCTGGATGGAAGATCCCGTGCATCACTATGACATCGACGGCCACAAACAGGTGACCGATGCCATCAGCACGCCAGTGGCCGCGGGCGAAGAGCTCTATCTGTGGGATGGCTTTCGCGAGATGATCGAGAAGCGCGCCGTCGACATCGTGCACCCCGATCTGCTCACTTCCGGCGGCATGCTCGAGACAAAGAAAATCGCCGACTACGCCGAGCGATTCCAAATTCCCACTGCGCTGCACTTCGCCGGTTCGCCGATTGCGTTTATGGCCAATGTGCACACGGCTGCCGCGCTCGTCGTCGTTTGTCGCGCTGGAGCATCACGGCCTGGATCTGCCGTTTTGGGAGGGGCTGGTCACCGGGCTGCCAAAAGACTACATCAAGGACGGCTATGTGACGGTGCCCAACGGGCCCGGGCTCGGCGTCGATCTGAACTATGACGCCATTCGCGAGAATTTGCGCGCGCCGTCCGGGCTTTTTGAAGAAACCAGCGACTGGGATTCGCCAAAACTCGGGTTTTGGCAGCCGGATCGGCGCTGGGACAAATAGGCTGGCCGAGAGTCTTTTTATAGCGCGGCGCACATCGCACGGTAATCAGGCTGAGTCGCTTGGCCTGTGTAGCGTCATTTATGCGTAGAACTGTTATTCCGTAAACATTACGGCTGTGTCTGCCTGTGGATATGCAATAATTCCGATACAGAGGACACGCTGCTAGTACATGGATATCACAAAGAACGTCACATCGCGGCAATCGGCGGTAAAAAACACACCATATGGCCCGCCTGGCACTGCCGCGCTCGTGCTTGTCGTTATGCTGGCCGTAGCGCACTTCGTGTTTTTTGTGGTTGCGCCAAACGACGGACTGATTCGCTCGGTCGGTGACAGCGTGTTGCTGTCTGCGCATGGCCTGCTAGCCGCCTTGCTGATGTTCTACGCGAGCACGCACGCGCGCGTGGAACGCCGGTTTGCGTTGGTGCTGCGACTGTTTGCCTTTGGCCAGCTTGCGCATGCGCTTGGCGATGTGCTTTGGACTGTGCAGGAATTCGCGAGCGGCGCCGAGCCGGATACGCCCTCGATTGCCGACCTCGGCTACGCTTCGTATTACATATTTGCGCTCGCCGGTTTGTATCATTTGCCGTTGCGCACGCTCAAAGCCACGGCCGGGCTGAAGTTTGCCATCGATATCGGAATTGTTGTGGTGTCATCGTCGATGATGCTGGCATATCTGGTGCTGCCGTCGCTCGTCAACGATCCGCAAGAACTCGGGCTTGGCCTGTTGCTGGCGTCGCTGTATCCCTTCTTGAATCTTGTGTTGCTGTGGCTGGCGACGAGCGCGCTATTTCGGCTGCATGTGCCAAGCAGCACGATGTCGTTTTACGCAGCATCGGTGTTCGCGCTGATTCTGGCCGATGCCGGTTTCGCCTATCAGGACGCAAACTCGACGTATGTCAGTGGCGCAAGCATTGTCGATCTGCTGTTTGCGGCGAATGCGGTTTTGGTGTCGTGCGCCGCGATCGCAAGCATGCGCGAGCCCACGCATCATGTCGAGCTGGCCGATACAGGTGAATCCTCACCGCTGCCGCTTGAGACCAAGCCCTGGGTTCATATGCTCTCGCTGATGACGCCCTTCGTCTGGCTGGCAATGGCATTTGCGGTGGTGATCTACGACAGATTTGTCTATTCGGACCCTGGCCCGGGCGCGATTTTGATCATGCTCGGGTTCTTCTGCACGGTCGGGTTGGTCGTGTTGCGTCAGTCGGTGACGCTGCGCGAAAATGTCGCGCTCACCCAGCAGCAGCGCCGGCTGCTGAATGCCTCGCTGATTCTGGCGCGCCCGCTGGACTTGCTCGATGCGTGCGATCGCGTGCTGGACGAAGTCAACAGCCTGTCGCCGAGCGATGAGTCCTACATCGCACTCTTTCATGGCGATGGCGAGCAGATCACAATTGCCGGCGCGCGTCGCTGGCTGAATCTCCCGCAACGCGCAGGCGTGATTGCGTTCCGCGACGGCTACAAACCCGCGACCAAGCTGCTTACGGTGGAGCACCTATCCGATGTGCATCCAGTGACAATGCCACGCGACATGATCAACGCGCTTCTGGCACTGCTTGGCGATTGCCGGCGCGAATTGTGGCCGCACAAAACAGACGCGATGGCCTCGCTCATCTCCGTTGTGCCGCTCATTTCGAACCACAAGACAATCGGGTTGGTCTTTATCGGCACAAATCGCGCGGAGCAGCACCTATTTGACCAGTCCGAAGTGTTGTCGGCATTTGGCTTGCAGGCTGCCGCATCGATCGAAAATGCGCGGCTGCGGCTTGCACAGGTGCTGGCAGCGACCACAGCCGAACGCACGCGCTTGTCGCGCGAATTGCATGATTCAGTGTTGCAATCGTTGTTTGGCATGGCGCTGGGTATGCGCACAGCGCGTGAACACCTCGGCAACAACACTGCGGCGGCGGATTCGGCGATCGAATACTCGCTGCGGCTGGCCGAGTCCGCGCATTCCGAAATGCGCAGCCTGGTGCTAGAGCTGCGGCCGGAGTCGCTCATCAATGAAGGTCTCATCAGCGCGCTTCGCAAACAAACCCAGACACTGGCCGAACGCCATAAGTTGAAACTCACTGTCAACGCCGCGATCGATGAGCCCGTTTGTCCCATTCATGAGAAAGAAGCGATTTATCGCATCATGATGGAGGCGTTCAACAATGTCATCAAGCACGCCTCGGCCAAGCAGGTTACGCTGAGCGTGTTGTCCAACGGGCGCGAATTGATCCTCACGCTCATGGACGATGGCATTGGGTTCGACGCTGGCAGTGACTATCCCGGCCACATTGGGCTTGCCTCAATGCAGGAGCGCAGCGCCTCGATCGGCGCCGCTCTCGATGTGATCTCAGCCGTCAACGCCGGCAGCACGGTCAAGCTCACTGTGTCACTCAAACGCTGACAGTCGGCCGGCCGTTACTCCACCGTCACGCTCTTGGCCAGGTTGCGCGGCTGATCGACATCGCAGCCCAGCCGCACCGCCATGTGATAGGCCAGCCGCTGCATCGGGATCGTCGTCAGCACCGGGAGCAGCAACTCCGGCGCCGGCGGGATCTCAATCACATAGTCGGCTTTGGTGCTGAATCAAAGCGTCGCCCTCCGTGGCGATCGCGATCACAATGCCGCCGCGCGCGCGCACCTGTTCAACCTGCGAGATCATCTTTTCGTAGACGCTGTCGCGCACAGCGATGCACACCACCGGCATGTGTCTCGTCGATCAGCGCGATCGGGCCGTGCTTCATCTCGCCGGCCGGATAGCCTTCGGCGTGAATGTAGCTGATCTCTTTCAGCTTGAGCGCGCCTTCCAGCGCAATCGGATAATTGATGCCGCGGCCCAAAAACAGAGAAGTGCTCGCGGTCGTGAAAGCGATTCGCCAGTTCTTCGTAGATCGGGTTGGCTTCGAGCACTTGGCTGACCAGCCCGGGCAGATGCGCCAAGGCTTCGGCGCCAGCGCTACGCCCGCGCGCGATCTGGCGCGTCGCCGATTGCTGCGCCAGATAGCAGGCCAGCAAATACTGATCGACGATCGACGCCATAAACGTCTTGGTGCTGCACACGCCGATCTCCGGGCCGGTGCGCATGCCGATAACGCCGTCGGATGACGCGTTCGGCCTGCGAGCCGATCGCGTTGACGATCGACCACACGCGCGCGCCCTGTTCGCGGCCTTCGTCCATGGCGGCCAGCGTGTCGGCGGTCTCGCCGCTTTGGGTGATGCCCAACACCGCGTCGCCGGCGCTCGATCAGCGGATCGCGATAGCGAAACTCGGAGCCGTAATCGACCTCGACCGGGATGCGCGCGATGTTCTCAAGATAGAATTTGCCGACCAACGCGCTGTGCATGCGACGTGCCGCAGGCCACCGAGTAAATCTTGTTGGGCACGCCAGCTGTCAAGCCATCGAGCGTGACCTGCGCCCGTCTCAAAATTGACCCGGCCGCGCAACGTGTCGGTGAGCGCGCGCGCCTGCTCGAAGATTTCCTTCTGCATGAAGTGGCGATACTCGCCCTTTTCGGCGCTGACCGGATCCCACGCGATCGTGTGCATCGGTTTGGCTTGACCGGCGTGCCATCCAGCTTGCGCACTTCGATCTTGCCGACGCTCGATGATCGCCACTTCGCCGTCTTCAAGAAAGACAATGTTGCGCGTGTGCTCCAGAATGCCCGGCACATCGGAGGCGATAAATGTCTCGTCCTTGTTCATGCCGATCGAGACGCCGCCGGCGTTGCCCAGCCGCGCGGCGATCAGCTTGCCCGGCTCATGCGCGTGTTCATCATCACGATCGCGTTGGAGCCGCGCAGTTGTCGCAGCGCGCCGAAGGCGGCCTGCTCAAAGCTCTGGCCGCTGCGATGTAGCGCGTCAACCAAGTGCGGCACCACTTCGGTGTCGGTTTCGCTTTTGAAGATCACGCCCTCGGCCTGCAACTCGTGCTTGAGCTCGACAAAATTTTCGATGATGCCGTTCTGGATCACCGCGATGCTGCCATCGGCTGTTCAGATGCGGGTGCGCGTTTTCTTCGGTCACGCCGCCGTGTGTGGCCCAGCGAGTGTGGCCGATGCCGGTTTTGATGCGCGACTTGGCTGTAGACGCGCTTTGTAAATGGCGCGCAAGCCGTCCATTGTGCGTCCATGTTGCCGAGCTTGCCGACCGCGCGTTCGATCGCAATCGTGGTCGCCGTCGAGCAACTGCGATGCCCGACGAGTCGTAGCCACGATATTCAAGCCGCTTCAAGCCGCCGTAGATGAATCGACGATGCTTCGCGTGGTCCGATGTAGCCAATGATGCCGCACATAGCAGATTGTCTCCTCGTCTGATTCAATTGAAATGCCGCCATTGACCCAGCGCCGAATGCGTGTCAACGAATGCACGTGCGGCGACGTCTGTCGCAAAAAAACGCAGGGCGCTATCGTACAAGCCGGGTGGTCATTATTGCTGATAGCGCAATGCGCGCTCGGCTAATTCACGTTACACGCTATGCAACTGTGTTCTATCGCTAAACCAGATTGTTACAGGATCGATACTCTGCGAACGAATCCTGGCAATTCTAGCTATCGCCCGAAACGGCTTTCAAGCCGCCACAGGCCGGACAGCTGCCATCCGGGCCGGAAGATCGAGTAAGCCAGACTTGCGGGTCGTCGTCGAACTGGCGGAAGTCGGCGTTCCAGATAATCATGAGCGCACCTTGCCGCTCGTCTCTGAAAGTTCAGCCGCACGGCGCAGCCAATCGGCTTGATTGCCCAACGTGATGTTGTTGCCCCACGAGAAGCCACCTGGCAAGCTGGCGCAATGCCGTCTTTGGTCACATAGCCCAACTCGGTCCAGCACACCGGGCGCTTGCCGCCAAAGGCGTTGTAGTTGACAGCCAGCGTGCCCTGGAAATACCACTGCGGGTGATCCCGCGCTGCCCACCGGCGCGCCGGATGCGTTGATCTGGCCCGACCATGGTGCCGTTGTGGTGTGCGCCGATGCAATCGAGCCACGCGGCCGCGCCCGCCGCGGCCAGACGTTGCACGAAAGGCGCATCGTCGCAGCCCGCGTTGGTGCAGTTGCCGCCGAAATAGCCGGTCGGTGCGGGGGCGCCGCTGATCACCAACACATTCGGGTTGACCGACTTAATCGCGCCATAGGCCTCGCGCAGCATGTTGGCATAGTTCTCCGGGTTGACTTGGCCGGCGCCGCTGCCGCCATACTCGCGGTCGAGGTTGGGCTCGTTCCACACTTCGATCGCATCTGCGCCTTGCGTGGCAAGATTCGCCAGCTCGCGCGCAAATTCCTTGTGATAATTCGCGTCGCCCGCGCGGCCACGATCGCCCACCGCGCCGACCAGCAGCTTGATGCCGTTGCCGTGCGCCGCGTTGATCAAGCCCGCCGATATCCGGCGCGCCGCCGGGCATCACGACCTGATACTTGGCCCAGCCCATGCCTGCCTCGTTGCGCATGCGCGGCAGAATATTCTGTCTCTTTGAAGTGCGCGCCAAAGTCAAAACCGCTGACCGCAGCAGCAGCGGGCGCCGGCTTGTTCTTGGCCGCGGCCGCGGGCGGGGCGGCTCTGTAGGGCCGCGTCCACTGCGCAAGCACGAAGCCGGTGCCACCCGCGCTGCTCTTTATCGTGTACCACCCCTCGGCCGGCGCAGCCGGATCCGGGCAGACCAGCGCGTTGCGCGCGACTTTGCCGACAATTGCCGCTTTCAAGTCTGGCTTTTCGCGCACGTTGAGCGTGTTCGCCGTGACAGTGCGGCCTTTGGCCGTATCGGTGCAAGCCCAGGTTGCGGCTTGCGCCGATACCCACGATGTCGAAATGAGCGCGCTGGAGAGCGTTGTGAGCGCGATGAGCGTCGAGGTAAGTTTTTTTAGCATATTGACTCAGAAGCGAATTTGAATGACCAGAACTAGAAGCTTGGTTTTTAAGCCACAGAAGGCACAGAGGTCACGGCGGCAAAGTTTTTTGTTCTTGCCTTCGTGACCTCTGTGCCCACTGTGGCTTAAAAACCCATTTACCGTTGAAATACTACTCAGCGCGCTATTTTGCCACTGTTGCTCGGAGCGCAGCGCAGGTTGGGCACGAGCCGTCCGGACGTACGAGTGAGTAGGCCGCTTGCGGATCCCCAGTGTCATACCAGGCCCGAAAATTCCAGTTGTAGAGAATGGCAAGTTGCACTTTGCCGCTGTCGCGTGCCAGTTCGATCGCGCGCGCGTTCCAGGCCGATTGTTGTTCGGTTGTGATCCTGTTCGCCCATTCGAACCCGGGCGGCATCTCGGGGCGGATGCCTTCTTTTGAGGCATAACCCAAAAACGAAAAGCAGAGGGGTTTGCCCATCGCGGCGTAGACGGTGTCCAGTGTGCCCCAGAAATACCAGCTGTAGTGGCCGCCCGGGTTGCCGCCTTCACGGACGTCTGGAGCGTGCGGACCGCCCAAAAACATCGCGCCCTGACAGTCCATATAGTTGGCCGCACCGGCGGCATGCAGCCGTTCGAGATACGGTTTATCGTCGCAACCGATGGGTGTGCAGTTGCTGCCGTAGTAACCGGTGCTGGCTGCGTTCGCGCCAATGACAATCGTTTTGGGGTTGGCGCCCTTGATGGCGACAAAGGCCTCGCGCAGCATATTGGCATACAGTTCCGGGTTGACCTTGTTGCTGCCCGGGCCGCCCCACTCACGATCAAGGTTGGGTTGGTTCCAGACCTCGATCGCATCCGCGCCCTGGCTGGCGAGCCTGGCCAGACCGGCAGCGAACTGCCTGTGATAGTCGAGATCGTCGACGCGCTTGATGTCTCCAATGGCGCCGATCAACAGCTTCATATTGGCGCTGTGCACTTGACGGATGAGCTGCGATTGGTCCGGCTCCGCGTTTGTGAGGATGACCTGACGTTTGACCCACACCATGCCCGTTTGCGTGAGATCATCGAGCGCCGGCAGCGCATCGATCTGCGCGCCAAACTCAAACGCCGCGCGCGCGACCCGGGGCGGCGGTGGAACAGTCGCCACTGGGGCCACAACAGGCATCGCCGGTGACAGTTTGGCGCTCACAATGCTGGGGGTTGTCAGCGTCGCAGCGACATATCCGCGTGTGCCATCGCTGGCCGCGATGCCATACCAGGCGCCGCTGTTGACCGTTTCAAGCGGGCATATCACCGCACCTCGCGGGATCCGCGCGAGCACGCTGGTGCCTGTATTGGGGCCGCTGCGGACGTTCGCGCTGACGACGGTGATCGTGCGCGAGGTGCTGTTAACCGTGCAGGTCCACTTGCGCGTCTGGGCCTGTGCGGGTGCAATCGCCAGTGCACCAATCGCGAGAACGAAACCGATCAGCGTGCGCTTTGACATAGCAAAATCCACCGGAAAAACGATACACCCCGCGCATTGCGCGGGGTGTATGCGACCGCTACGGTTAGGCTACGTTTGTCACGCGCCTACGCAGCGTTGTGAGTAGAACACGGCCGGGAAGCGGCCGGGAGGCCTCCCGGCCGCTTCCCGGCCGTGTTCTACCTTTAGCGTCCCATTGCGGCTTTGATGTTGTTGCAGGACGGGCAGGAGCCGTCTGGCCGCAGCAGCGAGTAGCCCGACTGCGGGTCGCCGCTGTCGATCCACTGGCGGAAGTTCCAGTTCCAGAAGATGCCCAGGCGCACTTTGCCGCTGCCGCGCAGCAATGTCACCAACCGGCCGGACCATTCGCCCTGATTGGCGAGCGTCGTGCCGTTGGCCCATTCAAAGCCCGGTGGCATGCCGCCGCGAATGCCATCTTTCGTGGCATAGCCCATCTCGGTAAAGCACAACGGCTTTGCAATGGCGTTGTAGGTGGTGTCGAGCGTGCCCCAGAAATACCAGCTGTAGTGGCCGCCCGGGCTGCCGCCTTCGCGGACGTCTGGCGCATGCGGGCTGCCGTTAAAGTGGGCGCCCTGGCAGTCCATGTAGTTGCCAGCACCAGCCGCGCGCAGGCGCTCCAGATACGGCTTGTCGTCGCAGCCACCGGGGCTGCAATTGCCGCCGAAATAGCCGGTCGGGGCCAATGCCGAGCCAATCACGAGCGTGTTGGGGTTGGCGGCCTTGATCGCGCTATAGGCTTCACGCAGCATGTTGGCATAGTTTTCAGGGTTAACCTGGTCCGCGCCGCTACCGCCGTATTCGCGGTCGAGGTTGACTTCATTCCAGACTTCAATCGCGTCGGCGCTTTGCCTGGCAAGCGCGGCGAGACCGGCGGCAAACTCTTTGTGATAGCCGGTGTCGGTCGCGCGGCCGCGGTCGCCGATCGCGCCAATCAGGATCTTCATGCCGGAGCCGTGGACCTGGCCGATCAGTCCGGCCGCATCTGGCGTGCCGCCGGCAATCACGAGCTGGTGCTTGACCCAGTTCATGCCGATCTCTTTCATTTCTCGGGCTGTTCAAAGCCGTTGATATGGGTGCCGAGCTCAAAGCCGCCGAGTTGCAGCAGGCGCTGGCGCAGCAGCCGGAGCCGGTGCACCCGCCACAGGTGCCGCTGCTGGCGCGGCAGCTTTGCCAAATGTGGTGAAGGCCGCCCACACGAACGCTGGCTTGCCGTTGTAGTTCACGCGCAGCCATTGCCCGTCGGCGGTTTTTGCATCGGCGGTGACAGCCTGGCCCTGTGTTGAGCTGGCCAAGGATCTGGCCGGTCAGGCTCGGTTGCGCGCGCACGTTTAGAAACGCCGTGGTGACCGCCACGCTTTGTTGCCCTCCAGCCGCGGCAGGTGCCGGTGCGGCAGCCACAGGCGCGGCTGCGACCGGTGCCACGGCAGCCGGTGCTGCGGCGGTGCCGAGCGCCACGAGCTGCGCAAATACAAATGCCTTCTGGCCGTTGTAGTCGACGCGATACCAGGCTTTGTCGGCAGTTTGGGCATCGGCTTTCAAGCGCGTGCCTTTGGCGGCGACACCCACGATTGTGTCAGCTGTGCTCGGGCCGCTTCGGATGTTGGCCGATTCCGCCGTCACAACGATATCGACGGCCTGAAAGGCGACTGCGGCGGATGGGGCGGCGAGCACGCGGGCAGGCGCGGCTGCTCCCAATAGGGTCGTGGCTGCGGCGAGGCCGGCCAATCCCTTGATCAAAGACTTACGCATACGTTTTCCTCTACTCCTCGGTCCGAGAGAAGTGAGGTGCCTAAAGCACCTTCCCCCTACAGATACTTCTCCACCGCCCATCCCCCTTCGCGCACAATGGGCACGTCGAGTGGGTCGGCAGTCGGCTGAAAGGTTAGTTTATTGGCCCCGGCCAATGCATCCACGACGTCTCCCATCCAGTCAGCCAACGCAACCGGTCTTCCGATTGCTTTTGCTACTTGAATTGGTGAGATATCGTCTAGAGCGATGCCGTCGGGGTGGTCGAACATAACGCGAGGCAGCACGACGATGTCCCCGAGCGTATCACGGCTCTTTAATGCCGCAATGACGTCGTTTGCCGGGAGCAACCCGGCCACCGTGATGCCTTCACCAAGATGCTGATTAACGACCGGCACCACCTCAATACGCAGCCCGGTGTCGGCCTGCATTTCCGCAGCCGCCTGCATGAGCGTTGGCGCGAACAACGAGGCGGTGACGAGGGTGGCTGACAGATGACCCACAGCCGTCAGCTTAGTGTCGACGGCCGTCTTCTGCAACTCATGCCTCCGCACGCGCTTCCATTCGTCCAGAAAGTCGCGCACGCCGCCGAGGCCGTTCTCCTGCAGGGCGTGGCCCTCGTAGGCGCTTTTGGCCGGGAGCGAAGCGCCAGCGACCAGATACCACTCATCGGTGGCATACACAAAGCGCGTGCCGAGCCTGGCCTGAAACTCTTTTTGCCAGGCGCGCACAGATTTGAGCGTGCTTTGGGCCTCTGCTACGCGGTGTGCGCGGTGGCCGTATTTGTGATGCTTGGTCAGCCCGACTGGCACAACGGTCGTGGTCAGCACATGCGGATGCAGCGCAGCCAGCGCGTGCACGCTCTCATCGAGTCGCGCGCCGTCGTTCAACCCGGGTGTGACGACCAGCTGCGTATGCGTGTCGATGCCGTGGTCAGCCAGCCAGCGCAGCTGATCGAGCACGTTGACCGATTTCGGGTTGCGCAAACAAGCCCGGCGCGTTTCAAGATCGGTGGCGTGCACCGAGACATACAGCGGCGACAGGCGCTGTTCCGCAAGACGGTCCCAATCTTCCTGCGCCAGATTGGTCAGCGTAACGTAGTGGCCGAACAAAAATGAATAGCGGTAGTCGTCGTCTTTGATATACAGCGTGCGACGCATGCGCGGCGCGTTTTGCAGCACAAAACAAAACGGGCACAGGTTGTTGCAGCGCCGGATGTCGATATCAAACGTCGGGTGCTCGAACTCAATGCCGAGCGCTTGGCCGTTGTCGCGCGGGCTGTGCAGCGTGAGCACGGCGCCGGCCCGTTCGATGTCGAACTGCAGCGAATCTTCGGCGGCGTAGAACTGCGCATCGATCACATCGCGCAGCGCGTGGCCATTGATTGCCTTGACGGTATCGCCGGGCAGGAGACCGGCGGCGTGCGCCGCGGATTCGGGTTCTATCGCTTTGACGATGCCAGACATTAAGTCGGTAATGATACCGGTAACTAAATTTGCTGTTGAAAAAGCAGCGTTTAGGCGTAAACACCGCGCATTTCGGGCGGTAGCAGCGCGGCGAGGCGGCGCATGGCGTCGTCGGTGAGCGATTGCAGCATGGCTCGGTCGGCTTTTTTGCCGCCGGTGTCCATCATGAACGGCGCGCCAAGCGTGAGTGTCACAGTGGCCGGGCGCAGCCGCTTAATGCCGCGCATGACGTCTGGTGTGCCGGTCAGCGCAACCGGCACAATCTGCGCCTGTGTGCGCGTGGCGAGAAATGCCAGGCCTTCTTGCGCCTGAATCAGCCCGCCGGTTTTGCTGCGCGTGCCCTCGGGCGCCAGCAGCACCACGCCGCCTTCTTTCAGCACTGCAGTCGCGGCTTTGATCGCTTGCAGATCCACTGTGCCGCGATGGACCGGAATCGCGCCATAGGGTGAAACCAGCCAGCGCGTTTCTGGCTCTCAAAGGTCTCGACTTTTGCCATTGGCACGACGTCGCGCGCAAAGGCGGCGAGCACCACGAGCGGATCAAACCCGTTGACGTGGTTGATCATCAAGATGACAGGGCCGGTCGCCGGCAGATGTTGGGGGTTAACGATGCGCTGTCGAATCAGGACGCGATATGCCAGTCGCAGTACCCAGTTATAAAACGACCGATTCGGCGCAGACTTTTTCCACTCCCAGCGTTTTGAAAATTCGGAGGTCGCGCCGCTGACGCGCGGTGTGGGGTCATCCATGATTATTGCGAAGCGCTGCGGCCTTCCGCGGCGCTTCGCACAAGTTGATAAACGCCTTCGATGGCATCCGCCACGCTCATGTTGCTCGAGTCAAACATCACCGCGTCCGCTGCCGGTCGCAGCGGCGATGCGGCGCGCGACATATCGAGCGCATCGCGTTTGAGCACGGCAGCGTAAACAGCCTCGTAGCTGCTCTCGACACCGCGGTTGACCAGTTCGGCGTGCCGGCGGCGTGCGCGTTCCTCCGGGCCGGGGTTGAGATAGATCTTGACATCGGCATTTGGCAGCACGACCGTGCCGATGTCGCGCCCGCACATCACGATGCGGCCTGCGGCGGTCGCGACCGCGCGCTGTTGCCGGACCATGGCCTCGCGCACGCCAGGGTAGGCGGCCACAGTTGAGACATGCGCTTCGACGCCCTTGTTGCGCAGCGCCCACGTCACATCGAGCCCGTCGAGCAGCACGGTGTACTGTCGGCCGTCCGGTATTTTGGCAGATTTGACCTCAATCACGATGCGTTCGGCCAGCGCGGTGACGCCAGGCTCGTCTGCGGGTGCGACACTGTGCCGCAGGGCCGCCAGGGCCACGCAGCGATACATCACACCGGTGTCAAAGTAAAGAAAACCAAGCCGTTCCGCCAAGGCTGCGCCGATGGTGCTCTTGCCGGAGCCGGCTGGGCCATCGATCGCGATGGTGCTGATGGGCATGTGCATACAGGTCGATCAGTCGCGCGCATACCGGCGCAGCGACTCCACTTCGGCTGAGGTCAGATTTCTGAAGCGGCCGGCTTCGAGTCGACCCAACAACAACGGTCCGATCCGCATGCGCGTAAGCTCCAGCACCGGATGTTTGAGCAACGATGCCACGCGCCGGATCTGGCGCTTGCGGCCCTCGCGCAGGATGACTTTCAGATCGGTCGCGTCCGGCAACTTGTGAATGATCGAGACGTAGCAGGGTAGTGTGCGGGTCTCCTCGCCATCGAGCATTACGCCGGCGCGCCAGCGTCGCAGCGTGTCTTCAGTGGGTGTGCCACGCACCCGCACGCGATATTCTTTTTCGTGTTCAAAGCGTGGATGCGTCAGTTTGAATGACAGATCACCGTCATTTGTCAGCAGCACCAGCCCGGTGCTGTCCATGTCCAACCGCCCGACCGCGTGCAATTGCTCGGTAGATTTCACCAGATCAAAAATGGTGCGGTTGCCGGCGTAGGCCTTGTCAGAGGCATAGCCTTCGGGTTTGTTGAGCGCGATATAGACGTGGGTCTTTTGAGCGAGTGGTTTGCCGTCGAGCAGGACTTTGTCGCGCGGTTCAACGTTTTGGCCGATCTGCGCGATTTCGCCGTTGACCTTGACTCGGCCATCGATGATGTATTGCTCGCACTTGCGGCGCGCGCCCAGACCGGCTTCGGCGAGAAATTTTTGTAAACGCATGTAAGAAAGTGACTAACGACTAGTCTTCATCATCGTCGTCCTCTTCATCGTCGTCGTCCTCGTCGTCTTCCTCTTCTTCGTCGTCATCCTCGTCTTCATCGACTTCGACGTCGGCGTCAGCGTCCGCTTCGACTTCGTCCACGTCATCCTCATCTGCTTCGTCCTCGTCCTCGTCCTCATCGTCGTCTTCCTCGACATCCACGTCAATATCGTTCTCGTCCTCCGACTCATCGGCCTCGTAATCGTCGCCGGGCGATGCATCTGCGAGCGCAACCACAGCGCCGGCGGCTGCTTCGGCGGTGGGCGCAGCTGCGTCGGTGGTTTTCTCAACCGACGCGTCCGTGGCCGGGGCGGCGGCAGTGCCGGCCTGGGCGGGCAGCGCTTCAAGCTGCGTGACGGGCGGCAGCTCGTGCGTGGACTTCAGACCGAAATACTGCAGAAATTCGAACGAAACGCCGTAGCGCATCGGATGACCGACGGTGTCGGCGCGGCCGTGCTCAACGATCAGATTGCGCGCTTCGAGCGTGTTCATCACACCGTCGCAGTTCACACCGCGGATCATTTCAAGCTGTGGTTTGGTAACGGGCTGGTTATAAGCAATGATGGCGAGCGTCTCCAGGGCCGCGGCGGAGAGCTTGTTGATCTCCTCCAGGCCAAGAAATTTTTGGATCCGCGGCGCGATTTCGGGTGCTGTGACAAGCTGGAGCTTGTTACCCTGGCGCTGCAGCCGAATGCCGCGCCACTGATACTGTTCGGTGAGTTGCTCCAACGCGTCTTCAATTTCACGGGTGGTCACTTCGAGCGCTGTTGCAATCGCATTGATCGTTGCAGGCTCCTTGGACGCATACAGCAGACTTTCAACCTGCGCCGGTAGTGACAGGGGCGCAAGTTGCGGGACCGCGTTTGCGGCCTCCTGCTCGGCCGTTACGACCTCTGGGTCGTGCGTTTCTTCCATGACGGTTTCGTTGTCGTTGATCACAGCGGATGCATTCTATCAAGGCGCGTGCGCCGCCTTTACGCGCTCGGCCGTGGCGCGCCAATCAACGCTGTCGCGTGTGGCTTCAAGTTGTGCGGCGATCGCGTGCGAGACCTCGGCGGGTGTGCCATCGGCTTCAACTGGCTCACCCCAGTCAAAGGCGTTGGTGTAGTCGTCTGAGCCAATCAGCCCGCACGCCATCGCAGCGCTGTCAATCGCCTCCTGGAACGCCGCGCTGAGTTGCACGCTGACGCGCTCGCGGCCGGCGCGTGCGCGCACCTGTGTGGGAATGTCGTGCCAGTAAAGGATCTGATATGTTGTCATGGGTGAGGGCGGTTCGGTTGGGCTCGTGTTCGACGCCGTCCAGCGCGTTCATCAGCGCGACCAGTCGCGTTTCCAACGCGCCATAGCCGGTGTGCCGAACTTCGAGCGGCAGGTTCAATCGCTGCGCGACCTGTTGCGCGCGCGCGAGCAGGGCTGGCGTTTCGCGCTGGGCCAGATAGACCAGGCGCGTGTAATGTGCAAAGTAATCGGTCTGCAGCTCTGGATGTTTGTCCAGCCCGAGGCCCTTCCACATCAGGCCGTCAAACCCGCGCAGCAAAAAGTCGGTCAGAAAGAATGTGCCGGGCTGCTCGGCCATCAGCGCGTCGTGATGCTGCGTGCCGCCATACATTTCAAAACAATGTGGACCGGTAACACGTGGCACGTTGTATGCGGTTAACACCTGATCCAGGGCGCCATTTGTGCCGCAATCGCCGTAGACCACCACGATGCGCCGATAGCGCGGCAGTAGCTCGCGCAGTTTGGCCTCAACCAGCGGCGCGATATTGCGCGGGGTCATATGCTCACGCGCGGCGATGCCGATCATGTCGATCTGCCAGGCGTGGCGCTCGGCGATGGCGATGCACTCGCGCGCCAGCGCCCCGCACAACACCCACGCAATATCGGCCATGGCTATGCGCCGCGCCGGCTGCGCCGCTCGGTGGCGGACTGTTTGCGCTCGGCCATGGCCACCGTGAGTTCGACACTCGCCGGGTCGAGCGGGGCCTCGTCAAACAGCGCCGAGCGCATACCGGCAACATGCGCCGGCGTGTTGCCGCAGCAGCCGCCGATCAAGGTCGCGCCAAACGCGCGAAAGCGCCTGGCATGTTCGCGCATGACGGCCGGTGTGGCGTCGTAGACGGCCTTGCCGCCGACCAGCACCGGCATGCCCGCGTTGCTCTTGGCGATCAGTGGCAGATCGCTGTTTTCGCGCCGCATCGCAACGATGACGGCCTCGAGCTCGTCCGGCCCATTGCCGCAGTTGCCGCCGATGGCCGCGATATTCAGCTTGCTCAGCGCCTGCATGGCCTGCGCCGGGCTGACGCCCATCATCGTAAAGCCGCGTGTGTCGAACGTCATTGTGGTGGCGACCGGCAGACCAGGCGCGCCGCGCGCTGCGCCTTCGATCGCTGCGGTGACTTCGTTCAGATCGCTCATTGTCTCGACCCACAGCACGTCGGCGCCGCCGGCGGCCAGCCCCTCGGCCTGCGCCGCAAACGCATCGACCGCGCCGGCGTAAGTCATCGCGCCCATCGGCTCGAACAACTCGCCGGTTGGGCCGATCGACCCGGCCACCACGCGCTCGCCAGCTTCCTCGCGGGCAAGCGCAGCTGCTGCCTTGTTGATCTCGAAGACGCGATCCTGCAGGTTGTGCATTTTGAGGCGATAGCTGGTGCCGCCAAAGCTGTTGGTCAAAATCACGTGCGAGCCAGCGTCGAGATAGCCGCGATACACAGCACGCACTTTGTGCTGCTGTTCGGGCAAAATATTCCACTCGTCAGGCGGGTCGCCAAACACCAGGCCCTGCGCCATCAGCATGGTGCCCATGGCGCCATCCAGCACGATCGGCGTGCCGTCCTTTTGTGACCGGCTTAACAGCGCAGTGAAGCGATTCATGCCGCGCACAATACCGCGATTTGGAGTTTCACGCAACGTTCCGATGGGCGGAATTGCACAGGCTAACTTGACAGCCCCCGGGAAGCCTCCGGGAAGCGGCCGGGTCGCGACCCGGCCGCTTCCCGGAGGCTTCCCGGGCAGTATCATTGCGCAATGAAGATTGACCTGCAGCAATACAAACGCAACGGCTATGTCATTCTGGATGTGCTCAGCGACAGCGAGATCGCCGCATATCGGGCCGCGGCCGACGAGTTCATGGGCCGGCCAAATTACGCCGGCCGCGCGAAGTTTTTTTACATCCCGTTTTTGTTGCCTGAGTTCAATTTGCGCGGTTTGGATCCCGTCGTTCACCACCCGGTGTTGCTCGATGCTGTTGCGCAAATTTTGGGGCCCAAGCTCGTGTTCGACAACGCCAGTGTGCTGTGCGCTGACCCCGGCACGGTCTACACGCAGGGCTGGCATCGCGATGTGTTGCAGGTGCCGCAGGACAAGATCGACGAGGCGATGTTCTCCGACGACTGGCCGCACAACAACGTGCAGCTGAACCTTGCGCTTTATGAAGACCGCTGCTTTTGGGCGGTCAAAGGCAGCCACAATCGCAAAAACAACGCGGCTGAATGGGAGGCGTTTGGCGGGACAAAACACATGTCGCCGATACCGGCCGTAATGCCTGGCGGCGCGGAAATTGTGCTCAAGCCGGGCCAGGCCGCGCTCTACAACAACAACCTGATCCATCGCGGCTGGGGCAATCCGGTTGTGACGCCGCGCCGCACCCTGCACATTGGCTATCACAGCGCGCTGCACCCGCCCACGTTTCACTTTTACGGTTACAACCTCGACAAGATCACGCCTGAGTTTGTCGCCGCGTTGAGCCCGCAGGTGCGTGAGATGGTCGAAGCGCATGTTGCGCGCCGGCACGCGTTTCCTGACGTCGCGGCCAGCTACGAGCGGCCGGATTACACGTCTGCGCAGACATCGTGACGGCGCATCATGTTGCACGCGCACGCGCTCACCGGTTCGACACACTTGCACAGACACACGCTGCCTAGGCACCTCGTCACTCGCCATGACTGAACTTGATGCCTTTCTGCCGCCGGTTCGGCAGTGGTTTGAATCGACGCTCGGCGCGCCGACACCGCCGCAGGCGCAGGCCTGGCCCGCCATCCAGCGCGGCGAGCATGTGCTGATTCTGTCGCCGACCGGTTCGGGCAAAACGCTGGCGGCCTTTTATGCCGGCATCGACAGCGTGTTTCGCGAGCTGCTCGCCGCGGCGCCCCAGAACGCGGATTCGGCGAAATCGGTTTCTGAGGCGTCGCGCAAACGCGCGAAAACGGCGCTGCAGCCGTCGTTCACCCCGGGCGTGCGCTTGCTGTATATCTCGCCGCTAAAGGCGCTCAACAGCGATGTGCAGCGCAACCTCGAAGCGCCGTTGGCCGGCATCCGCGCGGCTGCCGAATCGCTTGGACAGCCGTTGCCCGAACTGCGCACTGCTGTCCGCACCGGTGACACGCCGGCCGTTGAACGGCAGCGCATGCTCAAAAAGCCGCCGCACATTTTGATCACCACGCCTGAGTCGCTCTATCTGATGCTGACCAGTCCACAGGCCCGCGAGATCTTTCGCACGGTGCGCAGCGTCATCGTCGATGAGATCCACACGCTGGTAGGCGACAAACGCGGCTCGCATCTGGCGCTGTCGCTTGAGCGGCTGGAGCGGCTGCGGGGCCAGCCAATCCAACGCATCGCGCTCTCGGCCACGATCAAACCGCTCGACACGGTGGCGAGTTTTCTCGGCGGACAGGACCGCGCCGTCACCGTGGTCAATGTCGGCTACAAAAAAGCGCTCGATCTGAGCGTCATCACTGCGGTCGACGATTTCGCCGAGCTGGCTGGCGCCTCAATCTGGCCGCATGTGATCCCGCGCGTGCTGGCCGATATCGCAACGCACACGACCACGCTGATCTTCGCCAACAACCGGCGCCTCGCCGAACGCACCGCCGACCGGCTCAACGCGCAACTGGCCGGTGAGCGCGATGAAGCCTTGCCACCCGGCAGCAGCGAGGTGCTGGCGCCCGGCGGCATACCGCGCGATGGCGGGATCGCCGCGCTCGGCGCCGAAGGCCCGTTTCGCGCGCATCACGGCAGCATGTCGAAAGAGGCGCGCCGCAGCATGGAGGCCGATCTCAAAGCCGGCCGGCTGCCGGCGCTGGTCGGCACATCGTCGCTGGAGCTTGGCATCGATATCGGCGCGATCGACCTGGTCGTGCAGCTGCAATCGCCAAAGTCGGTTGCCCAGGGTCTGCAGCGCGTTGGGCGGGCCGGACATCAGGTCGGGCAGACGAGCGTTGGGCGGATTTACACCTCGCATCGCGAGGACGTGATCGAGGCGGCCGCGGTTGTGCGCGGCATGCTCGATGGCGATGTCGAACCGACGCACTCGCCTGAGAACCCGCTGGATGTGCTGGCGCAGCACGTGGTCTCGATGGTCGCGCAGGAGTCGTGGGATGTCGATGATCTGTTCGCGCTCGTCACGCGCGCGCATCCGTATCGCGGGCTGCCGCGCCGCGCCTTCGATCTGGTGCTGGCGATGCTGGCCGGCCGCTACGCTGGTGACACGCGCGATGCCGGCGAAAGCGCGGCCAAGCTGCTCAAACAGTTGCGGCCGCGGCTATCATGGGATACCGTCGCGAACCGGCTGAGCGCGCTGCCGGGCACGCGCATGGCCGCAATCAGCGTGGCCGGCACGATCACCGACCGCGGCGCGTTTGGCGTGTATCTCGGCGACGGCAAAACAAAAATCGGCGAACTCGACGAAGAGTTTGTGTTTGAAACCACGGTCGGCAACGCATTTTTGCTCGGCAGCCAGACCTGGCGCGTGACGTCGATTCAAGACGACAGGATTTTGGTGCAGGACGCCGCCGGCGCTTCGCCGCGCATGCCATTCTGGCGCGGCGACATGCCCTGGCGCGCCTATGAGCTGGGCGAACGTATCGGCCGCTTTCGTCGCCAAATCGCCGAACGGTTGAGCGACCCGGGCGTGTTCGACTGGCTGTTGAACGACTACCGCTGCGACGTCGCGTCTGCGCGCAATATCTTGGAGCATGTGCAGCGCCAGATCGACGCCGGTGGCCGGCTCGGCACCGACAAAAGCATCGTGGTCGAAAGCTTTGACGACGAACTCGGCGCGCGGCACTGGGCGATTCACTCACCGTATGGCGGGCGCGTCAACGGCGCATGGGCACTGGCGATTTCGAGCGCGCTGCGCGAAAAACTCGGCGCGCCGGTCGAGTCGCATGTCGATGACGACGGCATGCTGTTTCGCCTACCGCAGCTCGAGCACGCACCGCCGGTGTCGCTAGTGCGCATGGCGCCGGACGAAGCCCGCGAACGCATCCTGCGCGAATTGCCGGAGAGTGCGGTTTTTGGCGCGCACTTTCGCATGAATGCGCAGCGCGCGCTGCTGCTGCCAAATGCGGTCGGCCGCAAACGCACGCCGTTTTGGCTGCAGCGGTTGAAGGCCAAAGACCTGCTCGCGCTGGTGCGCCAGTTCGACGATTTCCCGATCGTGGTTGAAACGTTTCGCGATTGTCTGATCGATGCGTTTGACCTGCCGCATCTCGAACAGGTGCTGGCGCGCCTGTCAGCCGGGGCGTTGGCGCCGGATGGTATTGACCTGGTCTCGGTTGCGTCTAAGGGGCCGTCGCCGCTGGCAGCCGGGCTGCTGAAGCGTTTTGAGATGCGCTACATGTATGAGTGGGACCAGCCCAAAGCCGAGCGACAACTGCGCGCACTCAGCATGCGGCGCGAGGTGCTGGCCGAATTGCTGGGCACGCGCTCAGGTGATTTGTCCGGGCTGCTCAATCTCGACGCCGCCACGCCGCGGTCGTTGCTGCTGCAAGGCGGCGTCGACGAACGCGATCTGCAGTCACTCGAAGCGCTGGCTGTGGCATTGTTTGAAGCTGGCGACATGAGCGATGCCGAAGCCGCGCGGCGCGCCGGCGACAACGCTGCTGCGTGGCTTGCTGCGCTGCAGGCGGCGCATCGCATCGTCGCGCTCGACATTCTGAGCCAACGGCGCTGGGTGCATGCCGAGCGGCGGGCTGAATACGAGACCGGGCTGTCCACCAACGCCGCCGTGCTGTGGCGCTTCTTGGCGAACGCCGGCATCGTGACACGCAGCGCGTTGCTGGCGCGCTATCCGTTCGACACCGCCTGGCTCGACGGCATGCTCGCCGATGCCGTCGCCGCCCAAACGCTGGTGCGCGGGCGCTTTACGAAACAGGCGCTGGAAGATGAGTTCTGCAACTGGGGCATGCTTGAGCAGCTGCATCGGCGCAGCATCGCCGCGCTCCGCAAGGAAGCCGCGCCCGCGCAACCTGAGGCGTTCACGCATTTTCTGTTGCGTCATCAGCATGTTGCGCCGGAGTGCAGGCTGACTGGCGCTGACGGCCTGCGCGCGATATTGCAGCAGCTGAGCGGCTGGAGCGCGCCTCACGAGGTCTGGCAGAACGGCCTGATCGCCGCGCGCTGCGACGGCATTGGCGCGGACGCGCTCGGCGCGCTCTTTGCCGGCGGCGAGTTTGTGTGGGCGGCGAGCGGCCGCCGCGCGCGCATCTTCGGGCGCGGGCAGGGCGGCATTGCATTGCCGGACGACAGCACCGAGGACGCAGCCGCGTTTAGCCATACAGCCCGCGCGATCTATGACTTTCTCAAACAGGAAGGCGCGTCGCTGCTCGAAGACATCGCGGCCGGCGTCGAGTGTTCGCCAAACGACGCGATTGACGCGCTGGCTGAGCTGACGCTGGCCGGGCAGATCAGCGCCGATGCCTGGGCTGCGCTCGGCGCTGTGCTGGCATATAAACTGGCGGCCAACACCACGGTGCAGCGCGCCAGCAACCGTGGCAACGCGCCGAACGCGCTTGCCTCCGAACTGGCCGCGCGCTTGGGTTCAAACGATGCCGCGCACCAACGCGCGATGCAGTTGCGCCGGCCCAGTTCGGCCGTGATGCGCGGCGCCCGCCAGCGCGTGCGGACGCGGCTGAGCGAGAGCGTGCCGGTCAGCCACTGGCGCGAACCATGGCGCTGGGCGTCGCTCAAACGGATTGCTGTGCTGGGCAAACCGCTCGACGCCGAACAGCGCGCCGATGCGGTTGCGCGTCAGCTGTTGCTCCGGCACGGGTTGCTATCGCACGACATCGTCTCGCGTGATTTTGCGCTGCTCGGTTGGAGCGAGCTGTATCCGCATCTGCAACGCATGGAAATGCGCGGCGAGCTGCGACGCGGGTACTTCGTCAGCGGTCTGGCTGGCGCGCAGTTTATGTGGCCGGAGCAGCTTGAACAGCTGCGCGATGCCGCGCGCGATCTGGCCGCGCCAAACGACGACGATGCCGTGGTCGTGCTCAGCGCGGCCGATCCAGCTCTGATCGCAATCAGCCACGATGCGCGCAGCGCCAGCTTTGCACGGGTGCCGAGCACATCGGTGCTGGTGTGGCGCGGCCGCGCCGTGCTTGTGATCGAAGATGGCGGTGCGCGCGTGTCGGTCGCGGCCGACGTGCCGATGCTTGTGGTTGAACGCGCGTTGCGTGCCTGGCTGAGCGCGCCGGCGGCACCGCGTCACACGGTGATCGAAAGCTGGAACGGCCTAGCCGACCTTGATGCGGCGACCCAGGCGTTGCTCACACGCATTGGCTTTGGGCGTTCGCCAAACGGCTTCGAACTCTGGCGCAGTTGATCACACGTGGGTCGCCAGCCACTCGCGAATTTCGACCAGCTGGGCCAGATGTTCGTTGTCGTGGCCGATCAGGATTTCAACCTGTTTGCGCAGCCGCGTGACGCCAAACGTGGCGTGCGTGCAGGTGCGCAGCCACTGTGCCTGAGTCAGCGTGCCAAGAAACATCGTGGTCTGCCGCCGTTGCGCTTCGAATGCCGCGATCAGGTCGTCAATCGGCTTGCTCAGATCGTGCGCGGCCGGGTTCGGGTTGATATCGGCCTCGTGCGGGGTGTCGGTTTCGACGATTCGCTGCAGGCGTGCGCGAAACTGCGGTTCAATGTCTACAAGATGCGCCACCACATCACGTACGCACCAGCTTTCCATGCCAGGTCGTTGCAGCGATTGCTCGGCATCGACCGGCTTGAGCAGCCGGCGCAGGTCCTTCACTGTGCCGTCAAGCGCTTCGATCAGCATCACATAGCGCGCATCCATCGCGCTGGATTGTATGCGCACCCGGTCAGCGCAGCGCAGCGGAGTAGCCGCGGGTGGGGATTGTCAGCGAGATTTGGGTGCCGGCGTTTGGCGTGAATGCGAACGCGAGGATGGCACCGCACGCCTTGGCGCGGTCGCGCATGCTGCGCAACCCGCGATGGCTGTTGTCGCGCGCGTTCAGGTCGGCGCCAATGCCATCGTCGCGCAGCAACACGTGCAGCGCGTCATCGGCGCGCCGAATGGTCAGATCAATGTGTTTTGCGCCAGCATGCTGGATCACATTTTTGATCGCCTCGATGACGATGCCATAGATGGCCTCTTTTGTCATGAGCGGCAAATCCGGTTCGTCAGGCGTCAGCTCGCCACGCAATTTGATCTGGCTGCGTTCACACAGCGTGGTGGCCTGTTTTTTGAGCGCGGCCAGCAAACCCTCGTTGCTGAGATAGTCCGGACGCAGTTCGAAGACCAGCGCGCGCGTGTCGTCAAGCGCGGCTTCAGCCAGGTCGTGCACATAGCGCACAGCCTCATGTGGCGCGGGCAGATTATTTTCAACGCTGTGCTGGATCGTGCGCACACCCAGCACGATGCCAAACAGCGATTGCGAGATCAGATCGTGCAGCTCGCGCGCCAGCCGGTGGCGTTCGCCCAGCGCCACGGATTGCATGGCCTGGTGGTGCAGTCGCGACTTCTCGATCGCGTCGCCCACCAGATGGGCAAAGGCGCTGACCACCGTGGTCTTGATCGGTGTGAATGCTTGAGCATTTGCCACGGTCAACAGCAAATAGCCGCGCACCTGTTCGCGCATAATCAGCGGCGCCAGGATGGCGGATTCACCCAACTCCGGCAGAACGGCAAATGACTGCGCCAGGCGCTGCTGTAGCGCCCAGGCCAGCGGCGCAGTGCCATGCAGCGCTTCGATCACGACCGGTTCGCGCAATGTCTGCAGGGTGGTCAAATGCAAATCTGCGGCAGGCGCCAGCGGCCGCTGCTTTGACAGCGCCTGCCGTGTGAACCCGTCTGGGCCGCAGGCATACAACGTTTCGATGTCGCCGGATTCCAAAATCTCGCTGATCTCGATCGCCCGGTAGGGCAACACTTGCGCGATGTGCTGGGCCGCGCTGTCCAACAGCGGCGCGATTTCGAGAGAGGCGTTGAAATCGCTGGCGGTTTGCACCAGTGTGTTTAGCTCCGTGCTGCGCTCGTAACTGCTCACCTCGGCCCGCTGCCGTTCGCTGATCTCGAAGTTGAGCCAGCGACTGTGCTCGGCCAGCGCGGTCTGATGCGCGCGCTTCTCGGCAATGGCCAGCTCAACCGAGCGCCGGCTGAGATAGACAAACAGGCCGGTCCCGGCAAACAAACTGGCGTAAACGCAGGTCTCGCCTAACAAGTGCACGCCATCGCCCTGCGCCGCATGCCAGCCGTCGCGCAGCACATAGATGACGGCCAGCGCAAGTTCACTGCTCGCGATCAACGCAAACAATGATGCGCGGCTCAGCAGCATGCCACCCATGGCAATGACCAACAGGAAGGCCGATAGCTCCGGACCAAAATGACCGGAGTTGTGCGCCAGATTGACCGCGATCAGCGCGCCCAGCGCGCCAAACGTGATTGCATGCCGGGCCCGGTGTGTCAATGCGCGCCAATGCCTGAGACGCACCAATCGCAATCGATCGGGTGTGCTCCGCGTGTGACGGGCTGAGGGCTGGCCTGGCAAATCGACGATCATGATGAGGTTGCCGCACGACGCGGTGCGCAATGCTGTGTGTCAGCATAGCCAGTTCTCGGTCTGCTGGATCGTGCCAAGGGCGTGTGTTTTTACGTGAACAAGGGCGTGAGACTTGTGGCTGGGCATCCTGAGAGCGCAGACGTTGCACGACAAAGGGAGGCAGGTGTAGTCCACCTAGGTGGACTACACCTGCCTCCCTTTGTCGTCGCCGTACCTAAAAAGTCCGATATCTGACGGGGAACGCAAAAAACCTCAAAATTTAGCCGTGCCTAAATAGATGGAGTCCACCTAGGTGGACTCCATCTGAGGTTTAATAGCCACATGGGACTTTTGTCAGGAAAGAAGGCGTTGATTTTCGGCGTCGCGAACGACCACAGCATCGCCTGGGGCATCTCTCAGGCATTTCACCGCGAAGGCGCGCAACTCGGATTCAGCTACGCCGGCGAAAAGCTCGAGCGTCGCGTGCGTCCGTTGGCCGAGTCCGTCGGCTCGACGTTTGTTGAACCGTGCGATGTCACCAACGACGCCGATATCGCCACGGTCATGGAAAAGGCCAAGGCCGCGTTTGGCGAGATCGATATTCTGGTTCACTCGATCGCGTTTGCAAACCGCGACGATTTGAACGGCCCCTATTACAACGTCTCGCGCGAGGGTTTTCGGATGGCCATGGATATCAGCGTGTATTCGTTTACCGCGCTGGCCAAAGCCGCGTTGCCGATCATGAAGCCCGGCGGCTCGATGCTCACGTTGACGTATCTTGGCGCCCAGCGCGCGATTACGTCTTACAACGTGATGGGCGTGGCCAAGGCCGCGCTCGAAGCCAGCGTGCGCTATCTGGCCATGGACATGGGCACCGACGAAAAGCGCATTCGCGTCAATGGCATTTCAGCCGGTCCCATTCGGACCCTGGCCGTGGCCGGCATCGCCGGGTCACGCACGATGATCTCGGAGTTCGCCCGCGTCAGCCTGCTGCGCCGTAACATCCAGATTGAAGATGTCGGCAACAGCGCGGCGTATCTCTGCTCGGATCTGGCCGGTGGCGTGACGGGTGAAATTCACTACGTCGACGCTGGTTACAGCGTGGCCGGCTTCCCGGCACCCGAAGCTTAGGCGCATGAAGCCAAAGTCTTTCGCGGCCGATCGCGCCAGCGCCCGCATGACCATCACGTGGGACGACGGCCGAATCAGTGTGTTGCCCTTCACGCTGCTGAGCGATGGCTGCCCCTGCGAGCTGTGCGAGACCGAGAGGCGCAACGACGATCCGCTCAAGATTCTGCGTCCGCACTCGTATGTGCTTGAGGCGATCAACGCGGTCGGCAACTACGCCATTAACATCATGTGGAAAGACGGCTGCCACTATGGGATTTACTCGTATGAGTATCTGCACAAGTTAGCGACGCTCGCCGCGGCGGATAGTTAAGGGCGCAACCAGCATATGAATACTGCAACGCCCCGCGCTATCGCGCGCTTTGTGACGTCCGCGCTTTTGATCGTTTCCACGCTGATCGCTGTTTCTGCCGCGCCCACGCGCGCGCAGACGCCGCGCCGGCTGGTGATTGCCGACTACATGATGTGGTACCAGGTCGATACGTTCGACGGCAAGCAAAGTTTTGATGTGCCTGCTGCCGGCGGTTACAACTCGAACGATATGCCGACAATACAGGCGCACCTCGCCTTGGCGCAGCGCGCCTGTATCGATGGCTTTACCGCGCACTGGTTTGGGTCCAAAGAGCCGCGCACAACCGACAACTTCAACAAGCTGTTGCAGGCCTCCGCAGGCACGAACATGCAACATGCCGTGGTGTTGCTGCAGAACAGCTTGCCAGGCATCAATGAGCAGGACTTGATAAGCTCGGTAAATCATGTGCGCGCAAACTGGGCCAACCATCCCAACTATCTGCGCATTGACGGCAAGCCCGTCATCTTCTTCGAGGCCATGAGCAGACCTTGGGGCGGTGTCGGCGCCGCCAAAGCCGCCTGGTCGCGCATCCGCACGGCGACCGATCCCAACCGCGGCATGATCTGGTTTGCTGAAGGCCTCAGCGCAACGTTTAACCCGCTGTTCGATGGTCTGTATGTGTATCGCATCGACCATCGCAACGACCCGGGCGCCTATCGCAAACAACCGGCCTATGCGCGCGCGTTGCGCGCCGCCCAGGAAGGTGCCGGCACGAAGCTGTATTTTGCCGACTCGATTGCGCCCGGATTTGATGACTCGCGCTCCTTTCGCCTGAAGAAATACGATGTGCGCTCACCGGCCCCGGCATTTGCGCGCAACCGTGAAAACGGCGCCTACTATCGCCGCACGTTTCAACCCACGTTGCAGACCGGCGGCGATCTGTTGCTGGTCAAATCGTTCAACGAGTGGATCGAAGGCACCGCGATCGAACCCGGCCGCGGCTATGGTGACCTCTATATCAACCTGACATGCGAGCTTGGGAACGCCTACCGAAACCCGCCGCCACCAACGCCCACGCCAATCCCACCGACACCTGTGCCGAGCAAGACACCGGCGGCAACTGCGACGCCGAAACCGTAGGGGGAAGGTGCATAAGGTGCTTAATGTGCTTAAGGTGCAGGCAATGCGCCTCGTGCATCAACCTCCCAAGCGCAGGCCCTGTTGAAGGTGTAACATTCTCAACACCTCAAGCACTTTAGGCACCTAATCCACCTTAAGCACCTACTTCTTATGATCCAGCAACTCGAAACCAACTGGGCACGCAACACACCGTTTTCCGCCACTCGGCGTCATAGGCCGGAGGCTGTCGCAGAAGTGCAGGAGATTGTGCGCGCAAGTGCACAGGTGCGGGTTGTCGGCAGCGGTCACTCGTTTAACACGATCGCCGACACGCCAGGCGATTTGCTCTGGCTGGGCAAACTCAACCGCGTGCTTGCAATCGATGCTGCGAATTGCACGGTCACGGTCGAAGCTGGCATCCGCTATGGCGAACTGGCGCCGGTGCTGCATGCGGCCGGCTGGGCGCTGCACAACATGGCCTCGCTGCAAACAATCACCGTGGCCGGCGCGATTGCAACTGCGACCCATGGATCTGGTGATCGCAACGGCAACCTGGCGACCGCCGTGCGCGCACTTGAGATTGTCAACGCCGATGGCGATTTGGTGACGCTCTCGCGCGAGACGCTGGGCGACGATTTCGATGGCGCTGTGGTCGCGCTCGGCGCGTTGGGCGTTGTCGTTCGCATCACGCTGGCGATTGAGCCCGCGTTCGACGTGCAGCAGGTTGTGTATGAAAATCTGCCGGTCGCGCAGCTCGAGGCCAACTTTGACGAGATTACAGCCGCTGCCTACAGCGTCAGTTTGTTCACCGATTGGCGCGACGACACGATCAACCAGGTGTGGCTAAAGCATCGCGTCTCGCCGGGTGGGGCAGGGGTGCGCGATCTGGCGCCAACCGGCGCGCACGCCGTGCAACACAAGATCCATCCGATCAGCAGCTGGCCGCCCGATCCGTGCACAGAGCAACTCGGCAGCACCGGACCGTGGCATGAACGGCTGCCGCATTTTCAGTTTGAACCTGCGCCAACGGTCGGCGATGAACTGCAGACCGAGTATTTCGTGCCACGCGAACACGCCATCCCCGCGATGCGTGTGCTGGCCCGGCACAGCGACAAGCTGGCGCCGTTGCTGTTTATCTCAGAGGTGCGTACGATCGCGGCGGACGCGCTGTGGCTTAGCAGCAGTTATCAACGCGACGGCGTTGGGCTGCACTTTACGTGGAAGCCAAACTGGCCCGGCGTGCGCGCTGTTCTGCCGGTGATTGAGGCTGAGCTGGCGCAGTTTAATATGCGTCCGCACTGGGGGAAACTGTGCACGCTGGCGCCGGCGCAGGTTGCCGCGTTATATCCGAAAGCTACTGAATTTGCTGCGTTGCGAGCCCGGCTCGACCCCGCCGGCAAATTTCGCAACGAGTATGTTGCCGCACTGGGCTGCTAAGGGTGAATGCGCACTGTCGCGCAGCGAAGGGGAGATTTACCGCACAACGGCTAACCGCCCGCGCTCCGCGCGGACGGTTAGCCGTTTTGCGGTAAATCTCTGTGCACTCAACGCGCGCTACAACGCCGTCGTCGAAAACAGCTCCTGACCCTCGGCGCGATCACGATAGCCCGCCACCATAAAGCCCGGCCGTCCGATGCTTTGGCCCTCGAGCTGTTTGTTGGCTGGGTTGCGATACCCGACACGCACTAATCTGCGCGGTTTGTCTGTTTTATTGATGTGCGAGCCGTGAATGGTGTGAATTGAGAACAACACCAGATCGCCTTTTTTGGCCGGCACCGGCACGGTGCTGTCGAGCGAATACTGTTCGAACGGCAGGTGCGGCGTGCATGGTCCGGCCTCGGTCTCGGTCACATGCTTGATGGCACCGAGTTTGTGCGAACCAGCTAGAAAGCGAATCTCGCCGTTCTCGTCGTTCGTATCGTCTAGGTGTACGAGCATGTCGACATACTCGCCGTTCTCATGAATATAAAACGGATTGTCCTGATGCATCGGAAATGGATGACCGGTCGAGGGCGGCTTTACATGCATCGTTGAATGGTGCAGCTCCACGTTTGGGCCGAGGATTCCTTTCATGATGGCAACGACATTCGGGTGCGTCACCGCGCGCAGCCAGGCCGCTGAGTAAAACGACAAATCGTGCATCGCGGTCAGTTTTGACTTCTTTTCGGTCGCCGCATCCATGTAATCGCGCCGCCAGGGGCCGGTCCAGCCTTGATTGGTTGTGGCCCACTCGCGCATCAAGCGGTTCATCTCGCCGGACAGCTCTTCCGTCTCCTCGGGCGTGAACACCTGTGGCACATGCAAAAAGCCGTTTTCGCGGTAAAAGTCGATTTGAGTTTGGGTAAGCATGCCACGATGCTATGACCGTGCGAAATCTGCGTCGATAGGCAAACCGGACAGCCTGTTTCGCAAATCGGACTACTCACGCCCCGGCTGCACGTGGCCGGGCAGGGCTGGGTCGACAAAACGTGTGCCGCCTTGCCGGCGAAATGCTGCGGGTGTCAATCCTGTATGCCGGCGAAAGATGGTTGTGAAATGCTGCACATCCGGAAACCCAACGGCGGTGCCGATCTCCTTGATCGGGTCGCGCGTATTGATCAGGCTGCGTGCCGCCGTCTCAATCCGCAGGTGCTGCACATGGTCTTTGATCGTCGTGCCAGTAGCGTTGTGAAAGATGCGACTGATATGCCGTTCACTCAAATGCACCTGTGCAGCGACATCGCGAATCGTGAGCGGGCGGCTGAAATTGTCGTTCAAATAGCGCGTAATCTGCCGGATCATCTGCTCTGGCGCGAACGACTGATTCGGCGTATCGACGTCGAGCGCAATCGGTGGCGGCGCCACCGCGCGCGCGGTATCGATGATGAGTTTTGCTGCCAGCCCGTCCACCATGCGACGATAGCCGGGCGCACATGCCACGATTTCCTCGGTCAGCAGCGTCAGCGTGCTGATCATGCTGGTTGTGCGCGCGCTCACCCAGCAATGGCTTGCAGTGAAATCGTCTAGCAGCGTGTCGATGTCTAGGTCGGGAGCCGCGCCCGGGGTTGGGCGCGCGCGCGTCAGCGTATATGACCAGAAATAAATCCCCAGCGGCGCGGATTCGGATGAGATGATCTCATGCGGTTCAGCTGGCTTCGCGACAAACACATCGCCAGCGCGCACCGCGTAGTCGATATCATTGATGCGAAAGAGACCCTCGCCATCAAACGCGCAACACACCTCATAGAACGAATGCACGTGCAGATAGTTGCGCCACCAGCGTTCGCCCAAAAACCCCCAGCCCAGTATCTCGCAGTGATAACACCCGAGTTCCAGGCCAAGCTTGAGCTGGTTTAGCTCGGTAAAGCGTTGCCTCGCGGAAAAATCGATATCAGTCATGCGTCTGCGTCGATTATGCACAATTGCATGCCGGCTGCCGATTTTCGGCGACGGCAATACACTCTGTCGCCGTTCGGCAAATTTCCCGCCGATTGATGGCGTTTCGCGCACGAGCTCACAGAGATTAGGCCAGAGAAAGCACCCTATCTCCCCGCGCGGAGCGCGGGGAGATAGGGTGCTTTCTCTGGTAAAAATATCCCGAAATGCGCGGCGAAATCGTCGTAAATGGATCAGCGCCGCTTCATCCGTTTATGGTCACTCCCTATCACGACGATAACCGCATTGATTGGGCGTGTCTCGACGCTGTCACTGAGCGGCTGCGCGATGTGCCGATCGGCGCGTTTTGCCGGCGCATGTCGATCACGAGCTGGAAACCATGCTTGCGCTCGTCGCGCAGTTGCGCAATGAACGCGGCATCACCCTGCAGATGCATTCGCTATCTGGGTTCGTAGAGCACCGTGCCACCAACATAGCCAGCCTCGACATAGTTGTCATAGACGGCTTGGCGCACCGCCGGCGACCAACGGTAAACGATATACGGCGCCTCATCCGGCGCGTTTGGCTCATACCAGGCAACCAGCGCAAACCGCTTGTTTTGGATCGCGTCGATCAACGGTTGATCGGACCACAGGCCAGCTTGCTGAAGCTGCCAAAATTGGTACGGATAGATATAGGGCGCATGCCCGCGGATCGACAGCAGACCGTTGTATTCGTCGGCCAGCACCTGGCCGCGCGCGTCTTCAAATCTGCGCGTCAACGCATCCAGTTCAGCTCTGCTCGCCAAACGGCGGTTGATGTTGGGCAGGTACGCACTCTCGCCCCATTCCTGCAGGGTGTTGACTTGCACAATAGCCAGCACAATAACGCCGGCCTTAAACCAGAGGCTGCGCGTTAGCCATCCAATCATGACGCCAAAGGTCACACAGATCGCCGCAATAAGTTCATGCGCTGCGCTTAGATTCCCGCCCTCAAACCCGGATAGTGGCATTAGCGCGAATGCGACAGCCAGATAGATGCGCGCCGTGAGCGTGGCGCGATATCGCTCGTCGAGCGGCTCAAGGATGAAGAAAATGAGACAGCAGATCAGCGCAAATCCTGAACGCAGGGTGATGTTCAGCGTGACTGTCAGCGCGCGGCCCTGACTAAACATTCGTGCGTAGCCTGCGAGCAGATGCGCGCCGAATCCGCCGCCACTCATGCTATTGAGGAGTAAGCCGATGCCAACACAGCACACCAGCACCATCAGGGCAAACGCCACTGCGCGCCGCCAGTGCGTTGTGTGTGCGATCCAGACACAGGCCGCGGCCAATGCCGCAGTTTGAAATCCAGATGCGCTCGCCACTGATAACACAAACAGCAGCATGGCTAACGCCAACCCCCAGTTCCGGGCGCCAAGCCAGATTGTGGCGCACAAGCCGGCCAAGCTGAGCGCAAGCGACAGGGTTTCGGGCGAGCTGATCATGCCCCACAGCGCAAACTGTGGGTACATCCAGAGCAACAGGCCGGCGACGACCGCGCCGAGCCAGTCGCGTGTCAACCCAAACACGCTGAGCGCGATGCAGCCGGCCGCACTGATGGCGCTGATGAGCGAGATGATGCGGCCTTGCCAGAAGCCGGGCTCAGCGTGCACAGATGCAGCCTGCAGCAGATAGAAGAGCGGAGGCTGTGGCGTCAACTGGAATGGCGCGACGCTAAACGACTGTTGGTAGAGCTTCGGCAGATCGGACACCCGCAGCGCCCGGTCGATCGACAGGCTTTCGACATAGTCGAGCGGGTATGGGAACGCGAGTGTGACGCTTATCAGGTGACTTTGCTCGATCAACACCCAGATCGATGTGCCGAGAAAGAGCACGATGATCAGGCCGTATGCAAACTCACGCACGCCAAATCCCGACTTTCCCTGCATTCGTAGCATGATGCGCTCCTTTGGTATGCTGACGCGGACGCTATGCGCGCAAGGCGTCAATGACAGTGGGTGTGATTGCCACGCCAAGGCGCTGCAACGCAAGTATGCCTGCGCCAAGCACCGGAGGTAGTTCCGCCATCCGCACGTCGCACAGCGGCAGCTGTGCAGTGACAGCCTCGCGCAACGGTTCGATCACAAGCGCCCCATTGCGAAATACACCGCCCACCAGCGCGCATGCGCAGGGTTCAGCCTGCATTCGCAAGCGCTGCGCCACTGCATGTACGCAAAATGCCAGGGCCTGCATTCCCTCGCGCAACACGCCAATCGCATGCGCATCGCCCTGGCGGGCCGCCTCGATCAGCAGCGGAGCAAATGCCGCGACATCAGCCGGCGCAATACCAGCCACATGCAGCCTGTGCATCACATCGTCGATGCTGTCGATGCCAAGCTGCCGCATCACCGGCGCATACAGCAACGGCGCGGCAGACGCCGGTAGTCTGCCGTCGTGGATCATCGCTGCGGCGCGTATTGCGCGGACGCCCAGCCAATAGCTGCTGCCTTCGTCTGAGATCATCGTGCCATAGCCACCCGCTTTCCAGCTTTCGCCGGCGGCATTTATGCCGTAGCAGGATGATCCTGTGCCTGCGATGACGACAATGCCGGGCCGGCCGCACAAACCGCCGGCCAGCGCCGCGCGCAGATCGTGGTCGACGCCGATGTGATCCGGCGGCGCCAATTTGAGCGCTTCGCCGATGGCATGCACGGTCGCGCGGTCGTGCGCAGACGTCACCCCGGCCATGCCAAAAAAGACAGCGTCGATCGGTGCATCGCCCAGGCTAGCCGCCGATCGCGCGGAGGCAACGGCAGCCGCGATATTCGCTTTCGCAGCGGCCTGACTGGTTTTGTCAAAGCTGGATGGTCCGCCCAATCCGATGCCGCGCACACGGCCCAGCGTGTCGATCACCGCCACCTCGGTCTTGGTGCCGCCGCCGTCGACGCCAATCACATAGCGTATGCCCGCGCTCATGGCACCGATCCTTCGGCCCATTCGCCCACCGGTTTGATAAACGCCTTGATGACCTTGAGCGGCATGTTGTCGCTGCTGATCAATCGGTAATGTGTCACTGAGGCTGGGATGACAAATGTCTCGGCATAGCTAAATGTGCGCGTGTCGCTCTCGCTGCATTGCACCGTCACCGCAGCGCCTTCGACCAGGCTTAGCACATGCGGCGAACCCTGCGTGGCGATCTCGATCTGGCCGGTAAACTCGACGCGATGCACGTCGTAAAAATGCTGCGCGTGGGTGGGGCAGTGCACAAGCTGCCAGTCGTCGCCACGCGCGATGACGACTTGCTTCGACACAAGTTCGTCGCGCACCCGAGCACCCGCGCGTTCAAAATACAGATTCTCAAATGCGCGCGCGATGTTGAGCGGACGCGGCCGGCCATCCAGATCGAGCCGCATCCAGTCATACATCTTGAACGTAAAAATATACGGTGTCGCGCTGATCTCGAGCACCAGGGCGTCGCGTCCAGAGCAATGCACCGTGCCGTTGGGGATCAGAAAAAGATCGTGTTTGCGCGCGGGCTGGCTTTGGACGAAGCTGTCTATATCGAATGCTCGTGCCTGCGTCTGGCTGTTCTCCAGCGCGCTGCGAAATGCGGCTGGATCGACGCCCTCTTGAAATCCAAGATAGACACGGGCGTCCGGCCCGCAATCAAGCATGTAATAGGTCTCGTCCTGCGTGATGTCTTCGCCAAAGTGTTTGCGAATGTAGTCCGGCCGCGGGTGACACTGCACGGAAAGGTTGCCGCCTGCGAACGTGTCCAGAAAATCGAAACGAATTGGAAATGCCGCGCCAAAAAACGCCGCAAAATCACCCATGATGGCCGCGCGTTCCGCGATCATCAGCCAATCAAACGTCACCTCCAGCAGCCAGCCATCCGAAGCAAAGACAATGCCATTTTCAGGGGAAATCAGCTCAAACGACCAGGCATAGTTTGGCGCATCCTGCGGCAGCTGCGGCATACGTGTCTTTATCCACTGCCCGCCCCACGGGCCGGGTTCAAACCATGGCCGGGTGCGGAGACAGGTGTGCGCCGTTTGCCGCAGCGCCGCTCGAAAGTGTGTTCCACTCATGCTGGCGGGTTCAGTTGGACGCTGCATGTCAACGATGATGTCGATGCGTTGCAGCAACGCGGCTTTGTGCCGGTCGGCGACAACCCAATCGACAAAATAGCATCGCTTATAGGCCGCCTTCGGATCGGAAGTATGTTGCGCGCCAATGTGGCAGGGCGCGCCGCCACGCGCGCGAAACTGGATCTCGTTTTTTGGCAGGTCGATATAAATCAGCAGGCTGCTGGCCACCTCTGGCGCAGTCAGGCCCGCGCCACAGCCATACAGAATGCGCGGGCCTGGCGTTTCTGCCGGCGGCAGCACGGGAGTTTGCGCGAAGAAATCGCCTATGCTGCCGTCAAAACGCTTGCCAAAGATCGGATCGTCGCCACCAAGCGCCGGCGCCAGCAGCGTGTCGATCTCCGATGGTGTTTTGAGCACTGCCTCTGCGCGCGCCCAGGTTGCGCGCGTGCCAAACTGGGTCATTGCGCTTTCCAACTCAACCCGTAGCCCGTTCCAGTCGACCCCGGGATAGCCGTCGATGATGACGCTTTCGTGTGCCGCAATTTGGCGCGCCAAATTGGCATAGCCCGGCACGATTACGCCGGGTGCAAGTTGCTGTAGCGGATAGATGTCATAGTGCCCGGGTGGCAAGGGCGTGTGGCGTGCCGGCATCAGCCGTTGCGTGGTCTTGCGCAGGTTTGCCTCTTGCAGCGTGGTCATGATGAAGGTTCGACCCGGCCGTAGTCGTCTTGATAACGCACGATGTCGTTCTGCTGCCAGTCTCCAAATGCGATTTCGAGCACGCGCACAGTTGGCCCGGCGCTGCTTAGGCGGTGCAGTTCACCTGGGCGAATCCAGATTTCTGCGCCTGACTCAGGATACGATCGTGTCTCGCCAACCTGCACAATGGCACCGGCATCCAGCACAATCCATAGCTCGGCGCGGTGCTTGTGCGACTGCAGGCTGAGTTGCTGGCCGGGCAGCACAGTCATGAGACTTACCGTCGCTGTCGCGTTGTGAACGTACTGCCGGAATGAGCCCCAGGGCCGGTCGATTTGTTTGACCCGAGGTGGTTCAGTCGTCATGTGTTTTGCCTTGGACACCACGAGGGTGACTATAGATCTGCCGCGCAGCGAAAGGGATGTAACTATTGGCAAATTTACCGTCGCCATACGCAGTACAGGGATGGTAAATTCGCCGATAAGTTTTGAGATAGCGCAACAGTGGCAAACCCGCTTAGCGCGCCCACGTCAAACTATTTGGGCAACTCGGCAGTCAGCGCGACCACACTGATCAGGCCGATGCGATAGGTAATCGTCTTTAGCTTGGCCGTCTTGGGCACGGAGAATGCGATCCAGCCGGTGGCTCGTTCGCCCTTCGCGACTTCACCGGCGACCAGCTCGTCGTTGATGGCGGAGGAAACCGCGGCGTAGTCGATCTGCTGATCATCGGTCACGATGGCATAAGCCGACTCGACGGCCATCTTGTCCTCGGCGGTGGTTACGCCAAGTTCAACCTGCACAGCGACGATTCTTGATTCCGAATCGACTGTATACGATGCAAGCGGAGCCGCCGGGTCCTGAACGGCCAGCGCCTTCAACGAGTAGCCAGCGCTCTCGGCGCTGCGCTTCGCCAGCTCTTCAGGGGAGATTGCAGTGGGTGCCGGCGTGCGGGTGGGGCGCGTTGTTTCGTTCAATCCACCGCCTTCACCTTCTCCGCCGCAGGCCTGCAACATCAACATCAGCGCACATGATGCGCCTAACAACAATAGGGGGCGTTTCGTCATCTAGTCCTTTTCTCCTGTTGCGAAATCCTACCGCACATCCATGGATTATTCGTTTGCGGCCGTCCCATCGTAGAGGAAGCACGATGCTTCGTGTTGATCAGCGATGCGGAAGAGTGGCGGGTGCGCTGTCAGACAGCGATCCATGCGGTTCGCGCAGCGCGGATAATAGCGACAACCGCTCTTTGCACTGGAACGCATTTCCTCTTCCGATGGCAGGCGCAGATTTGTATCCCATTTGATTTCCGGATCCGGCACAGGGATTGAGTTGATCAGCAGCTGAACATATGGATGCTTCGGGTTCTCGATGACCTTCGCTGTGTCGCCCTTTTCAGCCACCTGGCCCTGATACATGATGTGGATGTCGTTGCCGATCTGGTAAGCAGTGCTGAGGTCGTGCGTGATATACAAAAAGGAGATGCCAAAGTCGTCGCGCAGGTGCATCATGATGTCCAGGATCATTGCGCGGAGCGACGCGTCGATCATCGAGACCGGTTCATCGGCGACGATGATGCGCGGTTTCAGCATATAGGCGCGCGCCACCATCATGCGCTGGCGCTGGCCGCCGCTGAGCTGGTGTGGATACTTATCGAGCAGCTCGTCGCCTCGCAAGCCGACGACTTTGAGCGCGTCTTCCATCATCTCGCGCGCAGTGTGTTTGTCATTTGCCAGTTTGAACCGTCGGATGGCCAGCTCAAAGATGTGTTTGACGCGAAAGAACGGGTTGTAAACTTCGTACGGGTCTTGAAAAACTGCCTGCACCTCGCGACGATACTGAATGCGCTGCTCGGCGTTCATCTTGGCGACATTTGTGCCGCGATAGAGCACTTCACCTTTCGAGAGCTCGATAAATCCGAGCACCAAACTCGCCAGCGTGGTTTTTCCGCTGCCGCTCTCGCCAGCGATTGCCGTAATCGTTGCAGGGCTTTCGGCAATTGACAGGTTGAAATCCTGCAGCGCGACAACTTGTTTGCCGCCGCCGAGCAGGCCGCCGCCGTAAATTTTTGTCGCGTTGCGGATGTCGAGCAATGGCGTAGCCATTTACAGCACCTCCCGCATTGCTGCATCGGCTTGTGGTTGTGTTCCCATGACTTCTGGTGTTTCGTAGATGTGACAGGCCGTCTGATGGCCATCCGCGTATTCTTTCAGCATTGGGCGTTGGGTGCGACAGATTGCCTGCACAAATGGGCAACGGAACTGGAACACGCACCCTGGCGGCGGATTGCGGAGGTCGTGTGTAATGCCTTCAGTGACTTTAAGCTGCTTGCGTTCCTTGATCGATGGAATCGCTGCGATCAGCAATTGCGTGTATGGATGCAGCGGCAGTTTGAACGCGCGCTTGATCGGCGCAACCTCGACGATGTTCCCGGCATACATCACGATGATGCGATCCACCAGCTGCGCCTGCAGGCCCATATCGTGGCCGATCAGGATCATCGACACGCCAAGACGTGTCTTGACATCGATCAAGGTCTGCGCCACTACGCGCTGAACGACGACATCAAGCGCACTGGTTGGTTCGTCTGCGATGATCAGCGGCGGATTCAGCGCAATTGCCATTGCCACGCATACGCGCTGCTTCATGCCACCGCTTAGTTCATGTGGATACATGTCATAGACGCGCCCGGGCAGCCCCACCTGGTTCAGCAGCTCCAGAATGCGCTCATGAAGTTTTGCGGCCGGTTGTCTGCCGATATGGGTCTCAATCGCATCCGCAATCTGCGTCTTGATCTTCATCACCGGGTTGAGCGAATTCATTGCGCCTTGTGGAATGAGCGCCAGTTTTACCCAGCGAATCGCGCGCAATTGTTTTTCAGACAGCCCCACCACATCGGTTCCTTCGATCGATGCCGAGCCGCTCACGATGCGTCCAGGCGGCTGGACCATGCGCAGGATGGCCATTGCGGTGGTCGTTTTGCCGCAACCAGATTCGCCGACCAAGCCTACGGTTTCGCCCGCATAAACCTGAAAGCTGACGCCGTTTACCGCGATGACGTCGCCATGCGTGGATGCGTAATGCACTCGCAATTCGTCGACATCCAGAACAATCTTTTTGCCTTTTGCGCCGCGCAGGGCTTTGCCGGGTTTCGATGTCGTCGCAGCGTTAGCCGCCGACGTTTGTGCTTTGTCTGTCATTTATGCCTTCGTTTGCAGACCGCGCAGGCGCGGATTGGCAACTTCATCCAAGCCGGTTGTAATGTTGAACAGGCTGTTGAAAATAATGGCAAGCATCAGGATGGGCAACCCCCACCACCACCACATGCCGCGAAAAACCGCAGCCGACTGGTTCGCATAGTAAATCGTCATGCCGAGCGTTGGGATACGTGTCGGGCCAAGTCCCAGTGCCTCAAGACCCGTTGAAGCCAGAATCGCGCCGGACACACTGCCGGTGAAACTGGCAGCGATATACGGCAGCATATTGGGCATCATTTCGCCAAATATGACATCCAATGTCGTGGCGCCGGACAAACGAGCCATGCGGATGTAACCGCGTTCACGCAATGTCAACACCTGCGCCCGGATCAGGCGCGTCGGGCCGGGCCACGCGAATAGCGAAATCAGAAGCGCCATCGTCTCGGCGTTGATCTGCCGGACATAGGCGGAAATCACGATCAGGACCGCAAGAGATGGGATCGTGATCCATGAGTCCGATATTGTTGTGATCACACGGTCGGTCGTGCCGCCGAGAAACCCGGCGACGCAGCCAAGCACAATGCCAACGAACAATCCGACAGAGGCGGCAATCAGCCCGACACGAAGTGAGCGCGGGCTTCCGGTCAGGAGCACGGCCAGCATATCGCGGCCGTTGTTTTCAGTGCCGAGCGGATGATTCCAGTTGCCGCCCTCAATCCAGACCGGCGGAAGATCTTGCGGTGAAGACGCCACGCGCGCCAGCGTAAGATCCCACACATACCCGCCAATAACGCCTGCAAAACCGATAATAAGGAGCACGATCAATCCGATGATAAGCTTTGGATTCAGCCAGGGCGAATCAAACCGGTTGACACGCGACGAAGTTCTTTTTGGGGTGCCTTCAGCGACAGTTGCCATAGTAGAGAAAGAGTAACATGGATCAACGGCGCGTGATGCGCGGGTCGATCAACGGGTAAATCAAGTCGATGATGAGAACTGCGGTGGCCGTCGTCAGGATCAGGATAAAAACAATGCCGCCCATCAGGCTGTAATCATTGTTTGTAATTGCGGAGTAAAGCAGCCAGCCGATGCCAGGGTAGACAAAATAGGTCTCGATCAGCGTCGAGCCGCCGACCAACAGGCCAAGTGACAGCGCGAGGGCCGTCAACTGCGGCAGCATGGCATTGCGCACGGCGTAACGAAAGAACAGGCGCAGCGGAGTCAAGCCCTTGGCCTGTGCGAGCAGCATGAAATCCTCGCCGTCAGTTGTGATCATCATGCCGCGCATGCCGAGCGCCCAGCCGCCCATGTTGGTAAGCACAATCGCCATTGCGGGCAATGTCGCGTGCTTTATGACACTCCCGATAAACCCAGCATTTAAGCCGACTTCATAAGCACTGTCATATCCGCCCTGGTTGGGCAAAATCTCGAGCCAGTAGGCAAAGATAAACAGCAGCAACAAGCCAAAAATAAAAGCTGGAATTGACGAGAAAGTTAGAAAGAGCGGCAGAATAGATCGCAGCGAACCGGGCGTTCTTCGCCAACCCATCAGTGCGCCGATCAGGTTGCCAAACAGAAAAGTGAGGATAGTGGCGAACGCAAGGAGTCCCACCGTCCACGGAACTGCGCGTCCGATCATTTCATCAACGCGCGAGGGAAACTGCGTCAGCGAGTAACCAAAGTCTAAAGTGACGCAACCTTTCAGAAAATTGAAATACTGCACATACCACGGACCATCAAGCCCGAATTTTTCGCGCCAGGCTTCGATCAACGCCTTGCTGTTTTCAACATAGCCGGACTGTTGCGTCATTCGCGAAACCATGGATGCCACGGGGTCGCCCGGGGAGAGTCGCGGGATTGCAAAAACTAGCGTTGCACCAATGAACACAGTCAAGAACCACATGGCTATCCGGCTCAGGATATAGCTACTTGAAAAACCCTTCATTGTTTTGTAATGGCCTGTTCTAAATCGCCACCAAGTTTTGGCAGAGATCCTTGGGGCAAAAGCGCTGAGGTTCAGTTTGCACTCGGCACATAATGCGGGGCGGCTGCGGCCATTTTCTGGCCGCAGCCGCCCCGCTCGACGCCCATGCATTTCCGCATGTTCATCACGAGCTGTTGGTTTACTTCACCGGCTTGATCGAGACGAGAATGTCAAACGTGCTCTGCCACCATGTCCAGGACGGAGCATATTTGTTCTTGTCTGTGGGCCAGTTGGTCCAGTAGGTCTGGTCGAAAGGAATCAGTTTCTTGGCCTGCGCAATTGGGATATTGGGCATATCCTTGAGGTACTGTTCCATTGCTGCCGCAAAGAGGTCGTCCGCTTTGCGATCGCCGAGCGGCAATGTTGACATTGCATCGACAGCCTTGTCGAACTCGGCATTGCTCCAGCGCCACGGGTTACGGTTTGCACGCTCGCCAGTCTTCACGACATACTTGCCGTTCAGGTTCTCGAGTGTGGCCCATGGCTCGTTGACCGAGCCGCAGGTGTGCCAGCCGGCGCGGGCTTCGAAGTTGCCCGAGCGCCAGTTCTCGTCCCACAGACCGCCAGCCTGAACAACCACGGTCGCGTTGATGCCAACACGCTGCAGTTGCTCGCCGATTACCTGCGCCCAGCGTGTCTGCTCGGGTGCGAAGTCGGCACTGGTGATCACGATCGAAAGCTGCTTGCCATCTTTGGCGTAGTAGCCGTCGCTTCCCTTGGTGTAGCCCTTCGATTCGATAATCTTGGTGGCTTTCTCCGGGCTGTGGTCCCAGATCGGATACTTCTTGAAGAGACCCTTCGCTTCAAGCAACTTGTCCAAACGCTGGATTGGCGGATAGAGCGGGTATGGAATGCGCGATTTGCTGGAAGTGTTTTCATACGCAACCTGGATGATTTGATCACGGTCGATCGCGTAGTTGACAGCCCAGCGCATTTCGGAGTCATCCCATGGCGCTAGTTTGGTGTTGAATTCGAAGTTGCGCGGGCACGGGTCGAGAACCGCGAACGGCTCTTTGTCGTACCAAGCCACGACCTTCGGATTCTTCGCCTTGAGTGCCTTAAACGCGCCGAGGTTCATGTCCATGGCGCTGTCGAGCTTGCCCTGCGCCATCAACGCCACGGTTGCTTCTTCGTTGCCGGCAACAATGAACTTCGCATACTTGGCGGCTGGTAGCGGCTTAAAGCCGGACTTTGCGCCCCACCAATTGTCGTCGCGCTCGAACAGGAACTCGGTGCCGGCGCTGTTGAAACTCTTCAGCTTATACGGACCGGAGTAGACCGGCGACTGGCCGGCTGTGTAGTTCTTGAACGTCAGCGGATCTTTGCCTTCCCAAACATGCTTGGGGACAAAGTTGACACCGCCCCAGATCTTGACCGAGAAATAGTCGAGCTGAAAGCGCGGGTTCGGGGCGGTGAGGGTGAACTCAACCGTCTTGTCATCCACTTTCTTCATCGACTTGAACCCACTGCTTCATATCAGTGCCGTTCGACATGGTCGGGTTGGCTTTTAGCATGTCGATGGTGAACATGATGTCGTCTGACGACACCGGCTTGCCATCGTTCCAAGTCGCAGCCTTCTGCAGCTTGAGTGTCCAGACGGTTTGTGCCCGGTTTGGAGCCATGCTGGCGCCCAACCATGGATTCACCTTGCCCGTCATGTAGTTCAGAATGAACAACGGCTCCATCATGGCCTGATGGAAACCTTGGTTGCGCGCGGATCCTGGGACATAGGGGTTCCAGAGATCGGGTGACGCAATGCGCTCAGCATCGATGTCGATGATGACCGTCTGCTTGCGATCTGTCTCTTGCAATTGGTCTGCAGCGTTGCTTGGGTTGACGTTCGCTGAGAGCAACAACAATGATGCACTTACGCCCGCCATGGCGATGAAGCCAAACCGATTCTTATTTCTGCTCATCGTTTCTTACTTCCTCCTGAAATACCGTCAAATTATTCTGTCTGGACCTCCCTCTGGGGCAGGGTGGTTGTAAACACTGGAAATGTCGTTGAGTACTTCTTCCTGTAATTCTCTCTCCTCCTAATTGGCGATGTTCACCACAGTCAGCAGTGCAGTTTCTAAATGGGATGAAGTACAACCCGCAATGCACATTGCTGCTGACAGTTGATAAGAAATTATCCAGTTGCCGGCGAACTTTGTCAAACGGGCACAAATATTTGAAGCATGCCCGCGTGCTTCTATGAAAACTGCGTTGAGCATGGGCACCATCAATGCGCGTCGGCGCTGGGAAAGTATCTGGCGATCAAGCCGCCAAATAAAGCTGTGGCGGATTCGAACGTGTTGATGTTTCGCGCATTGCATTTTGGAATTGACCCTGCAGTCACCGTTGTCGAACTGGGTATATGACGCGACGCGGTCTGTGAATCCGAGATTTCGCTAACGGCGAGTTGCTACTTCCAATTGGTACGGTATTGCAAAACTATTGCAGAAAAATGTGTCAAAAACACGATTTGACACAAATGAGCAATCGTGTAGATAATGAGGCCCACGACTTGCGTCCTTTGCTGGCAAAAACGGGCTCAGAGATGTGCCTGCTTCGAAATCTGCAAACTGCGCACGCCGCTGCCAAAATTAAAACTATTTTAGGAGGACAGTCTCAACCGGCTTTCAGCCTCAATTGCATTGCCGGGCAGTTAGACAAAATAGCGCACACTGGTTTTCTTACCGACCGTTTTCGGACACATTTGATGGTCCATTTGAAGATTTAACCTGGAGGTTAATAGGAAGATATGAAATCTACAAGCAAAGTTTTGCTGGCCAGCTTTGTCGCAGCCAGCATTGCCCTCGTCACAAGTGGCGGGGCACAGGCACGCCCACCTGCGCAGGAAGTTGCACGAAAAGACACAGTAATCTTCGACATCGGCGGTGGCAAAGTTGCCGCGCCGGGTAGCTGGAACCCATATACACCTGGTTTCCGCCGTGACCAGGGTTTCCATCAGGCATTGATGGAGCCGCTGTTCATTCTGAACTACATGACCGGCAAGATCAACCCTTGGCAGGGCGAAAGCATGACTGCCAACAAAGATCAGACGGTCTGGACGCTCAAACTCCAGAAGGCTGCCAACTGGAGCGACGGGAAGCCGGTTTCGGCCGACGACGTCATCTTCACAATCAACACCTGCATGAAAGTGGCCGAGTGGAACTGCTGGGGCATTACCAACTGGGTCAAGAGCATGAAGGCAGTTGATGCGAAGACGGTTGAATTCACGCTGAGCAAGCCCAACCCACGCTTCCAGCTTGACCACTTCTCGGTCAAGATTTGGGGCGGTGTTGTGATTGCGCCGAAGCACATCTGGGAAAAGCAAGATCCGGTAACCTGGAAGGGCATCGAGACAGGCAAGTCCCCAGTTTGGTCGGGTCCGTATAAGTTGACCAAGTTCAACTCAGACGGCACCGAATTCATCTATGACCGCGACGACAACTGGTGGGGCGCCAAGAGCGGCTTCAAGCCGTTGCCAGCACCGAAGCGTTTGATCTGGGTTGCCCCGGGCACAGATGAGAACAAGGTCGCCCTGATGGTTGACCACAAGCTCGACAGCGTGATGGACATCGCGTTGACCACCTTCAATACGTTGAAGGCCAAGAACCCGGCTGTCATCGCTTGGTACGACAAGCTCCCATATGCTGTTCTCGACCCGTGCATGCGCGAGTTCGAGTTCAACACGGCGATCAAGCCGTGGGACGACAAGGAAATGCGCCAGGCGATGAACATGGCGATCAATCGTGATCAGATCATCAAAGTGTCCTATGAAGGTACAACTTCAAAGGCCCGCCTGATCTATCCGATGTATCCGCCGATCCAGCGCTTGGACAAGTTGCTCGAATCGAAGGGCGTCTACAAGAAGTTCCCGGTCGACAACTTCCAGCCGAAGAAGGCTGAGGAAATGTTCGTGAAGAAGGGTTACGCGAAGGGCAGCGACGGCTACTACGCCAAAGATGGCAAGCAGCTTTCGATCGTCATCACGACACCTGCGGAAGAGCTCGAGCACGCCCGCATCGCGGACGTGATGGTTGAGCAGTTCCAGGCTGTTGGCGTGAATGCCACACACAAGAAGGAAAACTTCGGCGTGTGGGATGCCAACTTCGGCACGGGCAAGTTCGAAGCTCGCCAAGGCTGGCAGACCTGCGGTTCGGTCAACGAACCCTGGTCGACACTGAACGCGCTGACCTCGGATGGCGTGGCCACGATGGGCGCGGCTCCGAAGGCCGGTCAGAACGGCTGGCGCTGGAAGAACGACAAGTTCAACGCCATCGTCAAAGACATGAGCACGTTGCCAATCGGTGACAAGCGCTCGGATGACCTCTTTGTTCAGGCGATGGAGATCCTCAGCGACGAGCTGCCAGTGATCCCGATCGCTCAGGCCAAGAAGCTGATTCCGTTCGACACAACCTATTGGACCAACTGGCCCAGCGACTCCAACAAGTATGACGCGTCGTGGACATGGTGGCAGAGCACGATGAACATCATCGTGAACCTGAAGCCAACCGGCAAGTCATAGTCGTGCGTTTGTGATCTGGCCAACCGGCTGGATGACAAATTGACAGAGATCACGTCTATGTTCCCCCGTAACACGGGCGAACATAGACGTGTGTCTTTCAAACTCACAGTTTGTAGATAGAATGCCTGCTCATTAGCCGGCCCTGCGCGCGCCTGTGGCGCATATTTGCAGTGGACGGTCCGTTTCGAACTGGCTCATTTCTCAAAAGCACATCATGAGAGGAATTTCACTGGAATATGTCGGGCGGCGCGTACTGATGTGGCTCATCACCGTCTGGGCCGGCGCGACCACGATTTTTTTGATCCCGCGCATGTCGCCCGGCGATCCGATCGCGGCCATGATTGGTCGCATGTCGGCGCTCGGGGTTCGTGCCGCGAATGCGCAGGAAATTATCGATGCCTGGCATAAACGGCTTGGACTCGATGATCCCTGGTATGTTCAGTACGTCAGGTTTTTGCAGTCCTGCGTTACATTTGATTTTGGTTATTCGTTTACCACATTCCCAGCGACGGTTTCGGAGCTCATTGTTCCAGCGTTGCCGTGGACGATTGTGCTGCTGCTGACCACCCTGCTGATTACGTTTGTGGTTGGCAACATTGTCGGCGCGCTGATGGGCTGGCGAAATACGCCAACGCTCCTGCGCAACTTTTTGCCGATATCGCTGATTTTCTCGTCGATTCCGCCATTTATTTTTGGGTTGCTTCTGTTGTGGATTTTCTCGTCGACACTGGGCTGGTTGCCGCAGGGTGGTGGTTACGAGACGGCCAACTACGAGCCCGGGCTTGATCTGGGATTTCTGGCCAACGCATTTAAGCACTCAATTCTCCCGGCGCTGGCAATCATTCTGACCAGCCTTGGCGGCTGGGCCCTTGGCATGCGCGGCATGATGATTACGACGGATGGCGAAGACTATATGCTGCTCGCGCAAGCCAAAGGCCTGCGCACCCCGTATGTCTTTTTTCGCTATGCATTGCGCAATGCGGTGCTGCCGCAGCTGACAGGACTCGCGCTCGCGCTTGGCTTGCTGGTTGGTGGTTCCACGCTTGTGGAAACCTATTTTGCCTATCCAGGCATTGGCAAGCTGCTGAATTACGCAATCTTGACAAGCGATTCGCCCCTAATTCAAGGCATCGTCTTCATTTTGATTTTCGCCACAGCCACAGCCGTGCTGATCATCGATATGCTGTATCCGTTGATCGATCCTCGCATCACGCTAAGCAAGAAATAAGCGCCAATCATGTCACTCACATCCACAAAAACCCCAGCTAAGGCAAAAATTCGAACGGGTTGGCGCGTCGACATCGCCGATTCTCCATGGCTGAATGCCAAACTGATCTCAGGACTGATCCTGGTTATCGCAATTGCGGCGTCCAGCTTTTTGGGTGGTTATGTCTGGGATCTTTCGCTGGCTCGCGTCGGTTCGGCCGAGGCAAACCTGCCGCCGTTTGCAATAAAGGGTGACCCGGCGAACGGGTTTCCAGATGGCTCTTGGGATCATCCGCTTGGGACCGAGAACAATGGCCGCGACATGCTCGCGGTGTTGCTCTGGGGCGGTTCCCGATCGCTGCGCATTGGCATCATTGCCGCGACGATCGGCTTAATCATCGGTGTGATCATGGGCTGCATTTCCGGGTTTCTTGGAGGCGTGGTCGATAGAATATTGCTGGTGATCAGCGACGCATGGATCACGATTCCATCGCTGGTAGTGCTCATCGTGATTGCTTCCTATGTGCGTCAGATGGATGCCGACACGATGGCCGCCCTAATCGCGCTGTTCTCGTGGCCAGGGCCCACGCGCGTTATCCGCGCGCAGGTGCTGACGCTGCGCGAACGCGGTTACATCCGTATGGCGCGCCTTTCCGGTGCCAGCACGCTCGATTTGATCTTTCGTGAAATGATGCCAAACATGATGCCGTATCTCGCGGCCAGCTTTACCGGCAGCGTTTCAGGTGGCATTCTGGCATCTACCGGCCTGGAAGCGCTCGGCCTTGGTCCAACGCGCATTCCAACGCTTGGCATGACGATCTTTCAGGCACAGCAAGCAACAGCCGTCTTTACCGGCCAATGGTGGTGGTGGGGCTTTCCGCTGATTGTGCTGGCGATCATTTTTACGAGCCTGTTTAACATCGCCTCGGGCCTCGACGAAGTCGCAAACCCGCGTTTGCGCGGTCTCAAGTAGGCCCGCTCAACGTAATTTTCTCAACAAATCAATAGCCACTATGACGCAAACAACGACACCGCAATCAAATGCGGATGCCCAGCTGAAATCAGACAACGGCAAATCTGCGCCCAGCAGAGAAGTCGTTTTGAATGTCGAAGAGCTGCGTGTGCACTATGAAACCGCCCGTGGCGATGTGATCGCTGTCAACGGTGTGAGCTTCAAGGTGTATCGCGGCGAGACCGTTGGCCTGGTTGGTGAGTCTGGATGCGGGAAGACCACCACCGCCATGGCGATCCTGCGCATGGTGCAACCTCCCGGACGCATCGTTAGCGGTCAGGCGCTCGTTCAAAACATCGATTTCGTCAAACTCAACCCCTCAGAGTTGCGCGAGGCGCGTTGGTCGAAACTGGCGCTAATTCCGCAGGGTGCGATGAACTCGTTAAATCCCTTGATGAAGATCAAGGATCAGATTCGCGATGTTATCGAGACGCACGAAGGCCGGCAGCAGAAGAACGCGGTTAAAGCGCGCATCCTCGAGCTGTTGAACCAGGTCGGTTTGCCCGGACGCGTCTACGACATGTATCCGCATGAATTGTCCGGCGGCATGAAGCAACGCGTGTGCGTGGCCATGGCCATCGCCTTGAACCCGCCGCTTGATCATTGCGGACGAGCCAACCAGCGCGCTCGATGTGGTGGTGCAGCGCGTCGTGGCCCAAACGCTGCTCGACGTCAAAGCCCGCCTTGGCGTGTCGATGATTCTGATCGGCCACGACATGGGTCTGCAGGCTCAGATGGTGGACCGCATCATCGTGATGTACGCCGGAAACATCGTCGAGATTGTGCCGGTTGAGCGCGCATTCGATCATCCGATGCATCCGTATACGCAGCTGCTGATCGCGGCCATCCCTTCAATTAAGGAGCGCAAACCGCTCAAAGTGACCGAGGGCATCACGCACGACTTGCGTAATCCACCGCCGGGCTGCGTCTTCCAGTTCCGCTGCCCATTCGTTCAGGAACATTGCAAACAGGTGAAGCCAATACTCAAAGAGTACGCGCCCGGCCATGAAGTGGCCTGTCATATTTACGAGCATCCAGAAATGATGGGAACATCTGTTGAAGCGGCACGGGGAGGTCGATAAATGACAAGCGCAACCCCATTGCTCGATATCAAAAGCGCGACGAAGATCTATGGTGGCGGATTTGGCGGCGGACGCCGGGTTGTGGCCTTGCAAGATTTCTCACTCTCGATTGCGGATAAACCCGCGTCTATCACGACGATCGCAGGTGAAAGCGGCAGCGGCAAAACGACACTGGCCAGCGTGGTGCTGAATTTCGTGGGCCTGACATCGGGTCAGATCATTTATAAAGGCGTCGATACAGCCACGATGACGCCGGTGCAGAAGGCCGAGTATCGCCGCGAGGTGCAAGCCGTGTTTCAGGACCCGTATGAGGTTTACAACCCATACTACAAAGTCCGGCACACGTTCGAACTTGCCCTGGATCGTTTCAAGATCGCGACAACCAAGGAAGACAAACGCGACATGATGGAGGCGGCCTTGAATGTCGTCGGCATGCGCGGTGAAGAATTGCTGGACAAGTATCCGCACCAGCTTTCAGGCGGGCAGCGCCAGCGCATGATGGTCGCGCGCGCCACCATGCTCAAGCCGCGCATCATCGTGGCGGACGAGCCGGTGTCGATGGTGGATGCGTCGCTGCGCGCGATGATCCTCGACATCATGCTTAAGCTGCGCGATGAGCAGGGCATCTCGTTCCTGTATATCACGCACGACCTGAGCACGGCTTATCAGATCAGCAATGACATTTACGTCATGTATCAGGGATCGGTTGCAGAACGCGGCGATACGCCGCGCGTGATCGAGCAACCCAAGCATCCGTATGTGCAAATGCTGATCGATTCAATTCCTGTGCCCGACCCAAAAGTGAAATGGGACACGAATATTCGATTGCCATCCGAAGAGGAAATGCGCGCAAAGGCTTCGAGCGGATGCCGATTCTATCCACGCTGCCCCAAGAAAATGGACCGCTGCTTGACAGCAATGCCCGGCCTTATCGATGTGGAAGAGAATCACAGCGTGGCCTGCTATCTGTATGATGGCAAGTCAACTCAGGCAACCTAAGCAATTATCTTCGCGAAGCGATTAAATTCTTTTGGACACTTTTGATAATTTAAACAAAATGAAGCGATCTGTTCTTTTCACCACGTTGTTAACTGCCGCGTTGCTGCTCAGTGCTTGCGGCGGCCGAGAGGCCAGCCCCGATAGCATTGCAGCCGAAAAAGCGGCGAACAGTTCGGGGGCGGATGCCAAACCGACCAATACCCCGGCGCCGACGCAAATTTCACCGGAAGAGCTGGCGAAGCGCAGCGCGGAGAGCTCTGGCTACGGCATGAAAGTCCTCGGTGTTGAGGACCCAGGCAAGGCGGAAGCTGGCTATACCCCCGCGCCAAACACCCGGCTTGTGGCGGTGAAGCTGGAATTCACCAATCTCACGAGCGACGACAAGTTGCTTGTTGAGCTGACCAATGCAACCATCACTGACGACAAGGGTGTGGACTATCCCGCAATTCAGAGCGCTCACTCCGACGAGGTCAAGTCAGGAGAACTCGCCAAAGGTGAGAAGTCAGTGGGTTGGGTTGGCTTCACGGTGCCCGCAGATGTGAAAGTAAAGAGCGTCACCTATCGTGTCGGTCTGATTAGCATTGTCGCGCTATCGGTTGATCTGCCGTAGTGCTATGCTGAGGGCTATGGGCCGCTGGAACTTAGAAGCTTTAGCAACACCGCGCACGTTTGTTTATCTGCTGGCTCTGCTCCTGCTGCTCGGGCAGTTCAGCATCACGCTGTCGTCAGAGATAGACCAGGCGCGCGCGGCGCGCACGTTTCCATTTCCGTTGCACTATGTCGAGGGCATCGGACTCGATGAGCGCGCGCGCGCGCGCCGATCTAAAAACGCTGTACCCCGCGCGAATCGATCTCGCGCCGTTTGTCGTTACCGGGAGCCCGCCGCTGTATATCTGGCTGACGCGGCTGCTTGGCGGTCAAGGCGGGCAGACATTTGTCGCTGGCCGAACCGTGTCGATGCTCAGCATGCTAGCCGCCATGGTTCTGATCGGCTTGCTCTGTTATAGCATTTGCCGCGACATCGTCAGCTCGGTTCTTGCCGGTCTGTTTCTGGCGATGTATCCCGCTGTCACGCATTGGGGCATTTTGAACAGTCCTGAGATGCTCGGCTTTGCCATGTCGCTTGCCGGCATGTTTGCGATTCGTTGTTTGAAGGGCTGGCTCGGTGTCGCCGTCGGGCTGATCCTGTTTGTGGCCGCTGCCGCGACCAGCACAAGCCTGCTAGTTGCACCAGTCGCGACGTGCCTGATCTGGCTGGTATTGCAGAAGCGACGCGCACACGCTATCGGATTGGGGGCGGCGCTGGCTGCCATCATCGTATTGGGCGTGCTTGGCTTGAATGCGGCGACAAATGGCGGTTTTAGCTGGCATACGATCGTTGCCGCCAATCGCGGTTTCTCACCGCCGCAGATGTTTACATACATGCTCAATGTGACGTTGCGCTCCACGATTGTGCTCGTGCTCTGCGTCGTCTATCTTGCCGTCGAGCGGCTTCACATTCCTTCGGAAAACTATGATTCGTCGTTCCCGCTGAGCTTTCTCCTCACTGCGTTGGCCTGGGGCATCATGTCGGGACAGATCGGCGCAAACATGAGTGTGACCCTGATGCCGGCGGCGGCGATCTGTCTGATGATGGGTGTGTCATTCTGCTGGCTCGGCCGCACGCCGCTGGTGCGCGTACTGTTGCTGGTCGTGCTGTTCGTTCAACTGACGCCCCTCGATAACTGGCGTGCCAACGAGTTCACGCCGGACATTCAGCGCAAGCTGAACAGCGCGCGCGAAATGGGTGTGCTTGCTGAACGGTTTCGCGCGGTCGAGGGCGATGTGCTCACCGACGAATACATCGGGCTCTTGGCCGCTAACGGCAAGCGCGTCTTTTTGTATCCGCAGGAATACATGCAACTCGTCAATGCGGGCGCTTGGCCCGAGCAGGATCTCGTGGGTGCGATTGAACGCAAGCAATTTGGCCTGATTGCGCTGTATGAGCCGCCGATCACGGATGGCGTAGCACTGCTGCCAACCCGCTGGACTGACGCCAGCCTCGTCGCCATGAGCCGAAGCTACCGCCGTGTTGACTCACTGGCGGATGCCCAGATTCTGATGCCATAACCCCTTCACGGGATTTGGCGACTACTGCGGCTACAAAGCCCGAATGGCCGCCTGCGATGCATCGCGATACGGCGCTCGCCCAAATTCCCCGACATCGCGTCGCAGCAGCAACGCGCCCCCGCTGCGAAAAACCCCGCCGTTGGCCGCGTAATCAATCACCGCACGCTGCAGCCGTGTCTCGCGCGGCGCGGTCGTCAGATCGATCGCGCTGTCTCGAAAGACAAATGACTTGAACGAGTGTGCCCCGTCTGCTGCGTCGCCAACCGGGAACAGATAGTGCTCGCGCTGCCAGCGCACGATGTTGGATGCGTCGCCAAGCAACTCAGGCAACAGCGTAGAAAACAGCCATGATTCGCAGATATACGCGACATGCGGTGGCCGGTCCGGGTAGTAGCGCGGGAAGAATTGCTCGGCTTGCGCGAGTGTGTCGCTCAACAGATCCAGGGTCAGGGTGTTGCCCTCGGGGATATGCATGTCCAGCACGCATTCGCCGGGCCGCAGTTCGCACTGCCAGTCGCGCGCAGGCAACGCCACGGTGTTGCGCAGGACGTGCCCGAGCGGCGAGATTGGGTGGCCGGTGACGCCGACGCCATCCTCGACCAACGCGGCCTCCCACGTCAGCGGACCGCACTGAAAGCCCTGCTCATCGTAGCGTTGACCGGCGGTAGATAACGCCACGACCGCCCCGGTGGTGCGATGCCGATAGGCGCGCACATCGTAGCGGCTGGGCACGATAGCAAACTCTAGGTGCCCAACGCGGCATAAATCACCCGACGCCACAATGCCGAACCAAAACAAATAGTCGTGGCGCACGCTGCCAGCCGCGCCGGTCTTGCGGCGATGCTCTTCGAGCAAATACAGCGCATGGCGCTGATGCAGCTGCGTGTATGACTCAGCCGGAATGCCGCGCGCGCTCTGCCGCTCGCGCGTGATGCGCACGCTGTCGAGCGCGAGCAGTCCCCACACTTCGTCCACGCCCGGGCCGTAGTGCGCGGCGATGGCTGCTTGCGATTCCGGGTTGCGTGGTGCGGTGTGATATATGGATTGATGCGCCTCGTCGACAATGCGTGACAGCGTCTCAGACGCGACGACGCACGCTGCGGTTTGGCGCAGCACCTGGCGATGTGCGTCGTCGAGGCCGGCCTCGGCGCAGCTGCGGTTGATGGTGTTGGGGGCAAGATAGTGTTCCATTATGTTTGCGAACCTGGAACGAACCGGGTTGCAACCCGGTTCGTTCCAGGTTCTGCGCGCTGTGCGTCGTTCAGGCCAGCCTCGACGCAGCTGCGGGTGATGATTTCTCGTGAATGCTAAGCGGGCATATTTATGGGCAGCTGTTGTATTTGGTCAAATGCTCTTCATACGTCACGCTGAACTGATGGGTTCCCCCGCTGTTTGCGCAGGCAAGAAAGTAGGCAAAGTTGCTCGATTCAGGTGTCACGACCGCTTGGATTGAACCGAGGCCCGGGTTGGCAATTGGCCCCGGTGGCAGGGTTGGGTTGATGTAGGTGTTGTAGCCCGCGGGGTCCACGAATTTGTAATCTTCCAGCGTCAGCGTGCGCCACCACTTGTTCTGCTGCGGATCAAACCCAAGCGCATATTGTGTGGTGGGGTCTGCGTCAAGTTTTTGCCCGATTTTGAGCCGATTCAAATAAACACTTGCAATTAGCGGCCGCTCCTCGGCGACTACGGCTTCGCGTTCCACGATCGATGCCACTGTCAACAGCTCGCGCAGGGTCTTGCCCTGCGCCTGTGACAGCACTGGCGCAGCCTTGGCGCCAAAGTTGTCGAGCATGCGCAAAATGACATCCTGTGCGGTTGGGTTTTCGGGCAGGCGATAGGTGTCTGGAAACAAAAAGCCCTCGAGCGTGGCGCCATCGGGCAGGCCCTGCAAGAACGCATAATCCGGATTGAACTCCGGCACCTGCAAGCGCGCAAGCCGGGTGAATTCTGATGCGTTGGCGCCGGTTTGCTGTTCGACCAACTCGGCGACTTCCTCCAGCCGTTTGCCCTCGGGAATCGTCAGCGTAATCTCCTTAAACTGCGCGCGCTGCAAAGACGAGGCGATCTCCTTGATGCTCATATTTTTGCGCAGCGTGAAGTTGCCAGCCTGGATCTTCTCACCGAGCCCGTTTAGCCGCACATAGGAGCGAAACAAGTTGCCATCGGTAACCAGGCCCTCGCCCTCAAGCTTCTGGCCGATCTCGGCGACCGTCGAGCCTTGCTCAACGATAAAACGCACTTGCGCCGGATCGTTGCTGGCAGGCTTGTCGACATCCTGGCTTCGGATCAGGTCCAGATACGTGCCAACCAGATATTTGTCCAAACCGGACATTTCGCTGCTCTGCGATTGCATCTTGCTCATGCCGCCGCGCCAGGTGCTGGCGCCCCACACGAGCGCACCGAGGGCGGCGACAAAAATAATCAACTTGATGGGTGAAAACCGAAACTGGCTCATGCTGAGTGTTCTTCCTCTTCTTCGTATTCCGCGTCTTCCAGCGCGTCGTTTATCAGATCGCGCTGGAGGTTCAGATACCGCTGCAGGATGACCGACGCCGCAATGGCATCGTCGTGCTGCGGCTGTTTTGCGCGTTTCTTTTCGGCGATGATCGCGCGTGCCTCGGCGCTCGAAAATCGCTCATCATGGTACCGGATGGGCAGGGCGATTGCTGCACGAATCTCCTGCGTAAAGGCTTCGGTGCGCTGCGCCTGCTCGCCGGACTGGCCGGCGCCGTTGAGCGGCATGCCGATCACGATCTCGTCCGGCTGTTGCTGCGCCACGATCTCGCGCAGGCGCTCCAGCGCATTTTCGAACTTGCGATCGATGATGCCGAATGGCGTGGCGATCAGTTTTGTGACATCGCTCACCGCGACGCCGATGCGCCGGTTGCCGATGTCGAGAGCGAGAGTGCGTCCCATGGGGGCAATGTTATCGCGAGTAGGTGTGACCGACACGCGCAAAGCAATGAAGCGCTCTGCGTGAAGACGCGCTCTGCGCGAAGACGCGCTCTGCGCGAAGACGCGCTCTGCGCGTCCCTACTCGCGTTTGATGTCGGTCTCGATGCGTAGGGTGATCCACGGCAAGCGATCGACATTGCGAACCCACCAGGCCGGCTCGATGCTGATCCGCGGGGTGCTGTTGATTTCGAATTCCTGCAGCAGGGCAGTTTGCGCCTGCGCCCGGGTTTTGCCGCTGACGAGCTTTTTGACCTGGGCCTCGTCGATCTGCGCGCCGGCAGTGCCTTTGGCCACGATGAAGTATTTGATCGCGTTGCCGGAATCCTCTTCGACTGAATCGCCGCGCACTGCGCGCGCAGACAGCAGCGAGAATCCCTTCGGCACCTGTTCTTCGAGCACCGCGCGGGCGACTGTGTTGAGATCGCTCTGCGAGACTGCGAGCGCGGCCACCTGGATGCGCGTGCTGACGTTGACGATGTCGGCTTGCTCGCTCACAAAGCGATCGGATGACTCGTCCTGCACGTCTGCGATAAACAGCGTCTCGGCCACCACATAGATGCCGGTGTTTGTGACCTCCGGCAGCGTGCGCATTTTTTCAACTGCGGCCGCAAACAGCTTTTCGCGCAGCTGGCGTTTGGCGCGGTCGAGATCGGCCTGCGTGACGGCGCGCACGGTCTCGTCGCCGCCGCCACCGGTGCCGCCTGGATTGGTCACGCCGACCGCGAGCGAGGGCACGCCCTCAACCTGGTTGATCGCGCCGGCCGCGACGTTGCCGATGTTGCCTTCATCCACCGCTTCCACACCGACTTCGGCGCGGCCTGAAGGTGGCACTTCAACCGGGGCAAGCGTGGAGAAGCGGGCTGGCGTGCTGCTGCCGCTGGTCCGCACGACCGTGTTGGCTGGCACCAGATACGGCGTGCTCAGCTTGTTGATCAGCGTCACCCGGCCTTGCGCGCGAAACTTTGAGATCGAGCGTTTGCCGGTGGTCTCGACTGCCACACGGTCTTCGACGACCACGTCAAAGCGCTCGGCCGGCACCACGCGGTTCTTGAGATCAATCTCGCGCACGGTCGAATCGATCGTGATCGGCACGATGCGCTCAATCGATTGACTCGAGGCCGTCATGGCAATCTTCGCGGTTGGCACAAATATCAGCCCGGCGCCGATCGGAACGACGATCCCGGCCAGCGTGGCGATTACGCCCAGCGCCATGCGGAGCGGGTTGCGCTTGCCGTAAAAGCGGCGAAGCGAATTGGGTTTGAAATGCCGCGGCGGTTCAATCCGGCGCACGGCTTCGACATCCTGGTTTGGCAGCCAGCGCTGGCGCGTGGCCTGATCGATGGTGTTGAACGCCTGCAGCCCAACCTCGCGCGCGGCCAGCCGTTGTTTTAGATCGCGCGAGATCACAGCGATCTCAGTTCCGAGCCGGTGGCCGGCGCGTTTGATGCGTTCCAAATCGAGCTCGCGCCAACGCGCGCCGTCGGGCAGCACGAATGCCACGCGCTGGGCAGCGGCCCATTCGAGCCTGTCTTGCGCGCCAGCGACATCGTCTTCCGGGGCGAGTTCGATTATGCGGCCAATCATAAAGAAGAGCAAAGAACACAGAATACAGATTACAGACATGAAGAGTCGTCATCGGTATTCTGTGCTCTGTAGTCTCAGTCCCCCAGTCCTTTCTCTACGAGCGCGCGCGCGCGGTCGAGGGCTTCTCCGATCTTCCCGGCATCGGCGCCGCCAGCCATGGCCATGTTGGGCCGACCGCCGCCTTTGCCGCCGACGATCGGCGCAATTTCTTTGATGATGTTGCCCGCGCTCAGCTTTTGGGTCAGATCGTTTGAGACTGAGACCATCAGTGCCGGTTTGTCCGCGATGATGCTGGCCAGCACCGCCACGCTGCTCGGGTGACGATCGCGGAACCAGTCGCTCATTTCGCGCAACTGATCGTTGCTCTCGGCGGGCACCTGCGCCACGAGCACCTGCGCGCCGTTGACGACGGTGGCGCCGGACAGCGCGGCATCGAAGCGCGATTTGGCCGCCTCGCGCTTGAGCGTTTCAAGCTGCTTCTGTGTCTCTTTGAGTTCGGCCGCCAGCCGCGCGGTCTGTTCGACCACATCCCCGCCCGTCGCGTTGACGATGCGCGCGACTTCGCCAAGCTGCTGTGCCTGTTGTTTGCTGTGCGCAAGCGCGCCGGTGCCCGTAAGCACCTCGATGCGTCGCACGCCGGCGCTGACCGCGCTTTCGCCGACGATTACCGCGCTGCCGATATCGCCGGTGGCGCGCACATGCGTGCCGCCGCATAGCTCTTTCGAGAAGTCGCCGATGCTGATCACGCGCACCACATCGCCGTATTTCTCGCTAAAGAACGCCATCGCGCCTGTTTTGATCGCGGCGTCGTAGGACATTTGCGCGTCGGCAACGGGTGTGTTGTCGAGAATCGACTGGTTTAGCATCTCGCCAATTTTTGCGAGTTCTTGCGCGGTAAGTGCGGCGTTGTGCGAGAAGTCGAAGCGCAGGCGCTGCTCATTGACGAGCGAGCCCTGCTGTCCGACATGATCGCCGAGCGTCAGCCGCAGGCACTTTTGCAGCAGGTGCGTGGCGGTGTGGTTGCGCTGGACGGCCAGACGGCGCTCGACGCGCACCTGCGCCTCACAGGCGTCGCCAACGCGCGGCATGCCCTGCGTGACCTTGCAGGTGTGCACGATCAAGCCCGGGACCGGGCGCTGCACATCGACGACTTCAGCCGACCAGCTGTCGCGTTGGGTGAGCCAGCCGGTATCGCAAACCTGGCCGCCGCTGGCCACGTAGAACGGCGTCTCGCGCAGAACAATTTCGAACACGTCGCTCGAATCAGCCTCGCTGGCGATGGCGCGGTCGGTCATTTCGCCGTTGAGCAGGATGGCCACGATGTGCGTATTGGCCGTGAGGGCGTGATAGGGGTCATACCCCACGCCGCTCTCGGGCAGCGTTTTGTCGGCCTTGAGGGCTTCGATCGCCTCTTTGTAGGCATCGAGACGGCCATAATCGGCGGCGAAATTGCCGGTGCCCTTGTTTTTGTCGCGGGCAGCCTGCTTGGCCGCGCTAAAGCCCGCGTCGTCGACGGTATAGCCCAGGTCACGCGCTTCGTCGCGCGTGATTTCGACCGGCAGGCCATAGGTGTCATACAGCTTGAAGGCAGCTTCGCCGCTGATCGTTTTGTTTGGCGACTGTTTAATGACTTCGCCGAGCCGTTCCAAACCCTGATCGAGCGTGCGCTCGAAGCGCTCCTCTTCCTGATGAATTGTGGAAAGGATGCGCGCTTTGTTCAGCGCCAGCTCTGGGTAGACATCGCCCATCGTGTCGATTACGGTTTCGGCGACCTGATACAAAAACGGATCTTCAAAGCCGAGTTTGCGGCCATAGCGCATGGCGCGGCGCATGACCATGCGCAGCACATAGTTGCGGCCGTCGTTGCCGGGCAGCACGCCGTCGCCGATCAGAAACGCGGCGGAACGGGCGTGGTCTGCGATGATGCGATACGGAATGATGTTGTTGACGCGCTGCTCGGTCGGTTTGCTTGGCCAGCATCTGCGTGCGCTCGAGCATCGGCATAAATAGATCCGAGTCGTAGTTGTTTTCGCCACCTTGCAGCAGACGGCACAGGCGCTCAAAGCCCATGCCGGTGTCGACGCCGGTCTGCGGCAGCGGATGCAGGACCTTGTCTTCGGTGCGGTTGAACTGCATAAAGACCAGGTTCCAGACTTCGACCGTGATTTCGAGGCTGTCGTCGTCGTTGTTGACCCACTTGGCGAGGTTGTTGTCTTTCTTGTCGCCGGTGTAGTAGTGGATCTCGCTGTTCGGGCCGCACGGGCCGGTCGGACCCATCGACCAGAAGTTGTCCTTCTCGCCAAAGCGCAAAATGCGATCGGCCTTGATGCCATGTTTTTGCCACAGGGTCATGGCCTCGTCGTCGTCGTTGTAGATGGTGAACCACAACCGATCGCGCTCGAAGCCATACTCTTTTTCGAGCAGCTCGAGGGCGAACTTCATGGCGTCGTCTTTGAAATAGTCGCCAAACGAGAAGTTGCCGAGCATCTCGAAAAACGTGTGGTGGCGCTTTGACGGGCCGACGTTTTCGAGGTCATTGTGTTTGCCGCTCACGCGCATGACTTTTTGTGACGTGACGGCGCGCGTGTAATCGCGCTTTTCCAGCCCAAGAAAGGCATTTTTGAACTGGTTCATGCCGGCGTTCGTGAACAGAATCGTGTTGTCGCCATACGGGATCAGCGACGCCGACGGCATCGCCCGGTGGCCGTTGCGCACGAAATAATCGATGAAGGTTTGACGGACCTGTTTGCTCAGCATAAGGCCGTGAATTATACGGTGTCGGGCAGGCGATAGAAGGCCGCGGGGCTCCCGGTGAAGCGCCCCGGCCGCTTCCCGGGGACCTCCGTTCCTCGCTACACCGCCGCCAAGACTTTGTTCACCGCGTCTGTCAGCTCTTCCACCTGCTCGGACGTCAAATCCGGGCTGATGTCGATGTGCACAGCGCGCGTGAGCAGGTCGATCGACTGCGGGCACAGGTCACGATCGAGCGTTTGCGCGCTTCGATGTCCACGGCGCGTTATCCGGCGCCCAACTGCGTTTGTTGACGAGCGGTGTCCACTCGCAATACACGTGGTAATCGCGGTGGCCGGCGTAGATCTGAAAGGCATGCGCGCCCTCGGCACGCAGCGCGGCGGCAGTCCGTTTCGCGCCCGCCGCATCCGGCATAAACACAACCAGGCATACGCTGGCGTCGCCACTCGGATCGGGCTCGTCGCGCAGCTCAGCCCTTTGCGCGCAACCACATCGGCGATGCCGGATTTGACGATGGCCGGTTGCGGTGCAAGTCATTCAGGATGCCGTCCAACCGGCCAAGCTGCGCCAGCGCCACGGCGCTGTGCAATTCTGACAGGCGCATGCTCAGACCGGGCAGCATCGCCTCATCGGGCAGGCCGTAGTGCAACCCGCCGGCCACATCGTGATACATGAGCGCGCGTTGCCACAGCGCGTCATCGTTTGTGACGAGCAAGCCGCCCTCGCCTGCGGTGATGATCTTGCTGAATTGCAGGCTAAACGCACCCACATCGCCGAGCGTGCCCAGCCACGCGCCGCCATATCTGGCGCCGACAGCCTGCGCGGTGTCTTCGATGAGCTTGAGGCCATGGGCATCCGCCACCGCGCGCAGCTCGCGCATCCGGCACGGCCCGCCGCGCATGTGCACCGCTGCAATTGCTTTGGTACGCGGTGTGATCTTGCGCACGACATCGGCTGGGTCGAGCGTGAGCGAAGCGTCGATCTCAGCAACGACGGGCAGTGCGCCAGCGAACAGCGCCGCGCCGGGTGTCGCGATCCAGGTGTAGGCCGGCACGATCACTTCATCGCCCGGGCCGACGCCGACTGCGGCCATCGCGCACTGCAGCGCCGCGGTGCCGGATGACACTGCCACGCAGTGCTTGACGCCGAGGTGCGCCGCAAATGCGGTCTCAAGCTGCTGCGAACGCGACGGTCCGCGTTGTTTATCGCCGTAGCGATTGAGGTTTCTGCCGCGCAACACCTCGAGCACGGCCTGTTCCTCGTCGCTGCCGATGCGAAAGCCGCCAGGGAACGCGGCGGGCAGCGCGGACGTGATTGCGGGTGTGCCACCATCGATGGCGAGTGTGTTGTTGTTCATGAGAATGAATTTGCGCGATGCGCCCTGACATAGGCGCCGATCGACGCCACGGTATCGATCCAGATGCCATGGGCCGGGTCGCTGCAATAGGCGCACAGGGCATCCAATACAGCCGGCGACATGCACTGGCGCGGGTTGTCCGCGATGTCGTGCGCAGCGAAAATTGCCCAGCCGCCGCTCGCTGCCGCGCGTTCGACTATCCCACGCAGCACCTCGAATGACAGGTTGTCGGCATCAATGCCATAGGCCTGCGCCAGATCGCAATAGGCCGGATCGTTGTGGCTTTCATCGCGAAACCCGCGCCCGGCCACAAAGTGTTTCGCAACCAGCGGCACATAGCTCTGCGTGGCTGTCCCGCGCCCAATTGTTTTATGGCCGCAGCAATACGCATAGGTGCTGGCCTGTGCGCCAAGTTCGTCTGCGATAAACAGATTGGCGTCGAGCAACTCGCGCTCAATGCTGGTGAGCGAATGCGTTTCCAGCGCATTCGTTCGCGACCAGTCGAAATTGCCGCTGCACGGGTGCGTCATGGTGTGGTTGCCGAGCTCGTGCCCGGCTGCGGCGGCAGCGCGCCAATCGGCGGCGCGCAACCGCGCGGCCGGCGGTGACACGTAAAACGTCGCGCGCACGGCATGGCGGTTCAAAATGGGCAGGCCGTTGTCCAACTGCGACGGCCGCGCGTCGTCGTAACTCAAACTGACGGCGGCTCGCACTGTATCGGGCCACTCGAAACGTGCACTCATGCGCACCAGTGTGGATGCTCGCGCGTGGATTGGCAAATGGGAACGCGTCATGCCGCCAGACAGCCTAACCCCGCCGTCTGATCGTTTCTGGGTGTCGCTATGCCTCCCGGCGCACTTTTACCTCCAAGTCCGGCATGAGTGCGCGCATTCGGGTGATGACGGGATTGAGCGTGAGCGCTTCATCGGACAGATAGGCGCCCGGGACGGGCGGCGTTTCGAGCAGCAGTTGCACGCTGGCGCAGATCGCGGCGCTGGCGGCGTCGATGCCATCGCTGACCCAAAGATTTAGTGAGTCGCCGTTGTGGCGCAGGTCGTTGGTGCGGCCAGCCATCGCCACGATTTCGAGTGGCGTGCGCAGGTTGCGAAACAGACCGCTGCGGACGCCGGTGAACACGTCGCCGACCGCCTTTGTCGCAATGGGCTTGAACACCGCGTCCTGCGGGAAGAGCAGCGATGCACCAAAGAGCGCGGCTTCGATCAGCGGTGAACCGGTGCTGAGATACGCCGCGGTGTTGCGCGCGCCGGTGCTGTAGCCGAGCATCAGCGCTTCGGGCAACCCCGTCCGCAGGGCGGGTGCATCGCCGTCGCGAAAGGGGATCAGCGGGCTGAACCAGACCGGCGGATTGGTGATGAGCACACCGGCCTCCCAGCGTTTCGACACGGTTGAAATGACTTGCGCCGACAGTGCGCTCATGCCGGCGCCTGCGCCAGAGAGCGGGTTGAGCCGGATCGCAACCTCAATTCGCGCGTCTTTGTCGCGGCCGCGCGCGAGTTCGGCCGCGGCCAGGTTGCTCAGGCCCGGCATGATGCCCAGGCCGATCAGCAGGCGTCCAGACGTTGGCGCACCGCGAAACTTTTCGATCAGCCGCAGCAGCGTGCGCGCGTCGTCGGTTGTTTCAACAAACATGCCGCCCTGCGCCAGCACGTGCGAAATCGCGGCGTCCGGCTGGGCGCGCGTGGTGTCGGCGCAGTTGATGACCGCGTCGACATTGTTGAGCGCGTCAAATGTCGCCGGTTCGGAGAAGTCGAAGCGCACGCCGCCGTCAGGCGGTGTGCGCGAAGCAATCGTCACTTGAGCGCCGGCGTTTCTGAGCGCGCGCGCCACATTCTTTCCAAAGTAACCCGTTCCACCTAAAACAACACAGTTCATGATGCATTCAGCTTAGATGCGCCGTGTGAGCGAATGCAAAGAAGCGCGCCTATGCTTAAATCGTTCACATGGAATCGTTTTATGCGACATTGGCGGGGATCTGCTTTTCAGCGTTGGGGCTGTGGTGGGTGGTGGTGCAGTTCAAATACGAACGCTGGACCGGCACGCCCGGCCGGCGCGCGGCGGCTGGTGCCATTTCAGGGCAACTGATCGCGCTCGGCCTGATTTCACTGATTGCCGTGTTGTCGAGCGAATTGCAGACCATCTGGCGATTGGGGTCGATTGTCGGCGGGTTGCTCGGTGCAGCGGTATCGCTGTTTGCCGCGCTGCGAGCGGCGTCATCCGGGTTGCAGCGCACGCTTGGGTTTTTGTCGGCGGCATTGTTTATCGTCACGATCCTCGGCGCCTTTGTGTTTGAGCCGATGTTCGGCATGAAGCCATTACTCGTCGGCGCGCTGATCGACGCAGCCATGCTCGGCGCCAGCGTCTGGCAAGCGTGGCTCTACATGATGGAGACGTAGCGGGGGCGAGGCATGCGGGCGAGGCATGCCTCGCCCCTGCTACACTTGTTGCATGCGCGCCCTTCGGGTTGCCGCTTATGTCCTGCTGTTTGCGGCTGGGCTGGCGCTGTATACCTTCACGCTCCACTCCGATGTGCAAGCCGCCGACTCTGGTGAGCTGCAGCTGGTCGCTATCAAGCTGGGTGTGGCGCATCCACCGGGTTATCCGTTGTTTAGCGTGCTGGGCTGGCTGTTTTCGCTACTGCCGTTTGGATCGCCGTATGCGCGCGTGTCGCTGCTGTCTGCTGTCGCGTCGGCTGCCGCACTGCCGGTGCTGGCGCGCGCGGTCGCGCTGACCGCCGATGCCGATGCCAAGACGCCGGTCGTGCTGCTGCCCGGCCTTGCCGCCGCCGCCGTGCTTGCTACCAGCACGACATTTTGGGCGCAGGCCACCACCACCAATATCCGCAGCCTGACCGCGCTGTTTAGCGCGTTACTGGTGTTGTGCGCCGCGCGCGCGTTCGCCGGCAAACCGGCGCTGGCCTGGTTCGCGCTGGCGTTTGGGCTGGGCGTGGCGCATCATCCGTCGCTGGTGTTTCCCGGCGCCGTGCTGGGTGCCTATGTGCTGTGGCGCGACTACAAAACGCACCCTGCGACAATCAAACGCCAGCTCGGCCGCGCGGCGCTGGTTGTGTTGGCCACGCAGCTGATCTGGCTGTATTTGCCGCTGCGGGATGCCGCCGGCGCGCCGCTTGCGCCCGGCAATCTGACGACGCTCAACGGTTTTCTTGACCATGTGCTGGCGCGCGGATTTGGCGGCGACATGCTGTATTTTGTGAATGTCGAACCGGCGCGTTTTTGGGATCGCATCGCGCTGCTGCCAATGCTGTTGAACATTCAATTCAGCACGGCCGTGCTTGTCATCGTGTCGCTTGCGATCGTCGTCGCGCTGCTGCGGCGCACTGGCCTTGCCGCAACGCTGCTGATCGCGGCGTTGGTGCATCTGTTTATCACGCTGACGTATCGCGCGCCGCAGACGGTTGAATACGCCATGCCGTCGTGGGTGATCGCCTGTGCGTTGCTCGGGCTTGGCATCGCCAGCCTCCGCACATGGCGCTTGCCGGCGACTGTGCCCAAACATGGGTTGGTCGTCGCGGTCGCGCTGTTCGCGATTGGCACCGCTGCGTTGGACGGGTTCATACGGTTGCCAAACTTTACGCGCGCCGCAGCGGATCGCAGCGTGCGCGCCGATGCCGAGTCGGTGCTGCGGCACGCCCAATCAGGCGACACGATTTTGGGGCAGTGGCATCAGATCACACCGCTGTGGGCATTGCAGCAGATCGACGGCATTCAGCCCGCTGTGCGCGTGGACTACGTCGCGCCCAACGGCGTGCAGCCGTACGAAGACACGGTCGCGCTGCGCGGGCTGGCCGCGTCAAAAACGTTGTCGCCGACCTATGTCACCAGCTATTTCGAAGACGCCTATCGCAGCGCCGGGTTGCAGGCACTTCCGCTCAGCAACGCGCCGGCCTGGCGCATCGCGCCGGTCATTCACATGAGCGATGGGCCCGGCACGGTGACGTTTGACGGCCGCATCGTGGTCAGCGCACCGGTCGGGTTGAACGCGCAGATCGTCGAGCTTGGGCAATCGGTGCCGATCGACATCTGGTGGCAGGTGCGCGGCGCGCATGTCGAAGGCGAATCGGTGACGGTGCGCATCCTGCGCCGCGACGGTCGCCTGGCTGCCACAGCCGATGTGCGCTTGACCGGCGAGGACACGCTCGGCGCCTTCGCGTTTCGACGCCGCATGCTGGCGGTGCCGCTTGATCTGGAGCCAGGCGACTACGACGTGCTGGTCGGCGCGTATCGCGCAGCGAACGGCGCGATTACGCAGTTTGCAGATGCTGGTGGCGCGCAGTTTGTACGCCGCGCCACGCTGACCGTCACCCCGGCACGGCAACCTGCCGCGACACAGCGCCCAACCCTGCGTGAGTGCGTTTCGCCATGCGCGCAACCGCATCTGATCGGTGTCGACTACGACCTCGGCGTGCCGAACCGCATCCGTCTCTGGACGCACTGGAAGCTCGGCGTCAATGCGCAGACAGTCACGATCAGCAGCGCGGCAGGTCAGGCGGTCGCTGCGCCGCGCCGGCTGGCGGCCGCAGTGGGCGATGCGCAGTACGCCTCGCTGGCGTTTGAAATCCCGGTGGAGCGCAATTTGCGCGTGCAGCTCGGAGGTCAGATGCTGCTGTTGCCGGACTATGGCGCTGGCGAGCGCTATGTGCCGTTTGGCAATCAGATGGCGCTGATCGGCGTGGCGTTTCAGCACGGGCTGGTCGATTCGAGCGTCGATCTGACTTGGCTCGGCGCGCGGCCAATCACAAACGACTACGCCGTGTCGGTGCGGCTCTACGGCAACCGACTGAGTGCAGCACACGACGGAGTCCCGGCGCTCGGCGCGGTGCCGACGCTCAAATGGCTGCGCGGCATGCGGATCATCGACCGGCATCCGTTGCGCACCGACGACACGTCCGGCCTGATCCAGGGCGCGGTCATCGTCTATGACACTGTCACGCGCCTGCCGCTCGCGCCGCTGGATGAACGCTACGAGAACGGTTTTGTATTTGTGGCGCGACCATGATGTGTGACCAGAACACGGCCGGAGGCCCCGGGAAGCGGCCGGGCCGCAGCCCGGCCGCTTCCCGGGGGCCTCCCGGCCGTGTTCGATCGGCGATTGACCCTGGAACGAACCCGGTTCGTTCCAGGGTCAATCCAGGTTCACCTTCACCCGCCCTCCTTCGCCGATTACAATCTTCGCGTTATCCATGAACCGCGGCTTTCAATCCCTCCTCAACCTCACGAGCGATGACCCGCTGACCGTCAGCGACGTCACGGCAATTGTTAAGACGCTGATCGAAGAGGACGATCAGCTGCGCGACGTGCGCGTGTCGGGCGAGATCAGCAACCTGGCGCGGCCAGCCTCCGGGCACTTGTATTTCACGCTCAAAGATGCGCGCTCGCAGATCAAATGCGCCATGTGGAAATCCTCCGCGGTGCGTTTGCGGCAAGTTCCGCGCGATGGCGAAGCCGTGGTGGTGCGCGGCCGGGTGGGGGTGTATGAATCAAGCGGCGCGTATCAGCTGTATGTCGAATCGATGGTGCCGGTCGGCGTCGGCGATCTGTCGGTCGAATTCGAGCGGCTCAAGCTTGCGTTGCAGGCTGAGGGTCTGTTCGACGCCGAACGCAAACGTGAGCTGCCGGCTTTCCCAAAGCGCATCGGCGTGGTCACCTCAGCCAGCGCCGCCGCGCTGCAAGACGTCTTAAATGTGCTCAGTCGCCGATTTCCGGTCGGCGAAGTGCTGCTGTCGCCGACGCTGGTGCAGGGTGTCGATGCGCCGGAACAGATCGTGCGCGCGTTGGCCCGTCTGCAGGGCCGGTGCGATGTGATCATGATCGTGCGCGGTGGCGGCAGCATTGAAGAGTTGTGGGCGTTTAACGACGAACGCGTGGTGCGCGCGGTGGCCGCATCCGAGACACCGACCATCAGCGGCGTCGGGCACGAGATCGATTTCACGCTGACCGATTTTGCCGCCGATGTGCGCGCGCCGACACCCTCGGCCGCCGCCGAAATCGTCACGCCAGATATCAATGAGCTACGCATGCGGGTCGATGCGTTTGCCCAGGTCTTTGATCAGCTGCTGGCCGAGCGATTAAAAGACGAACGCGCGCGGTTGGCCGAGTTGCAGCGCGCGCTGCGGCTGCTCAGCCCGTCCGCGCGCGTGACGCAGATGCGCGAAAATGCCGCCGAACTCGGGCTTGCGCGTGGATGCCGCGCTCCGGCAACGTCTGGCGCTGCTGCGCGCCGAGGTCAACGCGCTCGGCAGCCGCCTGAGCACGCTTGGCCCGGAAGCTACGCTGGCGCGCGGCTATGCCATCGTGCGGCGCTCGGACGATGGCCGGCTGGTGCGTTCGACCACCGATGCCGCGGCCGGCGACCTGCTCACGATCCGCGTCGACGATGGCGAGTTTGGCGCGACGAAGCGCGGGTAGGGCGCCGCGAATGTTACTCCTCACGCCTGCCCAGCAATACCCACGCCAGGCCGGCCACCAACAGCGCCGGCACGATGATCGGCACATCCGGCAGCGCCGACGTGATGCGGACGTTGAGCGCGGCGATCTGGTTCAGCGCGATCAATGCATTCACCAGCGCTGCTGAATCCGGCACCGTCCAGGTAAAACTGTTGCCCCAGCGCCAGTAAAACGCTAGATACGAAATGCCATTTGCGATCGCGATGAGCGCCGGAACGCTTGCCACCGCCAGCAGCGTCTCAGATAGTGACTCGCTCACACGCGCCGCGATGATGGCGACGACCACGCAGCACACACCCAGCGCGATCGCGCTGTCCAACGCCATGGTGCGGTAGAACACGGCCGGGTCCGCGTCGATGAACTGCGTCAGTGATGCACTAAACCGGCGCAACAGGTTGAAGTCCGCGTACCAGGCTGCCGCATACAGCGCACAGCCAAACAGTGTTGGCGCGAGCCGGTTGTTGAGCGCAACACCGGCCAACGCAAGCCCGACCACGGCCAGCGCAATGGTGAGCGGCAGCCGCGCACGCCGTTCGGCATCCAGCTTGGCTTCGCGCGCATCGGTCGCGGCCTGGTTGAGCACCGCCAGCCAGACGCCATATCGTTCGCGTTTGCCCGCCGCGATATCGCTTTCAAACGCGCGCAAGGTCTCGGCTGCAAAACGCGGCTGCCGCGCCACTTCGGCCCAGCTCTCATAGAACGCGGTCAGTTGCCGTGCCGAGGCCAGCAGCGCATCGCTGGCGATCGCGTCCCACAGCGGCGCGCCTTGCGATTGCAACGGCGGCGGCAGCCCGAGCAGCAACGACAAGGTCGGTGCCACATCGATGTTGCGGGCCAGCAGTTGTTTTTGAAACACGATGCCGGCTCCGGCCATTACCATCGGCACGCGCGCGATTTCCGGTTCGCCGCCGCCATCGCGGCCCTGCGTGTTGACGCCGCGGTCGCTCACTACGATCACGGTGTTGTTGGCCAGATCAGCTGCCTGCGCGATGGCGTTCAACCGGATGTCCAGCGCCGCAACAGCGCTGGCTGTGGCCTCGGGCAGAGGGCTGCGTTGCAGTCCGCTATCCGGCCCCGTATCCAGAGGTTCGCGGCTCATGGCATTCAACAGCGCCAGCTCAACGACGATCAGGCGCTCCTGCGCGGCTGGGTCGCGCAGCGTCTGAAGCAGCGACACCAGCGCCTGCTCGTCCTGGAATGCCGGGTTATCAGTTTCGATGACTTCGACACGTGTCGCGGCTGTGCCATACAAATCGTTCCAGGGCGCCGAGCCGATGATGACGCTGCTCTGATTGACCGCGCTAAGCCGGCTAAACACACTGTCGATTTCCGGGTTGCGCGGTGACGCATTCGTCAGTGTGCCGTGAATCGGCTGCGTGGCGCCGGTGAACAGCGTGATCCAAAGCGGCAGCTGATACGTCGGCGGTTCGAGATCGAGCGTGACGCTGGCGCCACGCGCGCGCAGCGTGTTCAGCGCCGGCATGGACGCGGCGGCGCGCTCGGTCAGCCCGCGCACCACGACGACGATCAGGCGGCGCGTATGCTGTGTGACTGGCTCGCCAACCGGTGGTTGCTGCACAAACGGGCTGGTAAAGCGCACGTACTCGTTCCACAAACGGTCGCGCATCGCGCCAGCAAGGTTGGCCGCGAGAATCAGAATGAGCGCGAGCGCGAAGCTAAAGACCCGTTGCATGATGCGGCTTGACTCTACCTGATCCAGGTCCGACGGTTGTGAGCAGACGGCTGTGTGTGATTTTGTGGCGGTGCTGGAACAGCCCATCCCAATAGGGGAATTTCTATCCGAGAGGCGCACAATCCACCCGCGCGGAGAGCGGGTGGATTGTGCGCCTCTCGGGCTAATCTCTGTGATCTCGCGCGCGAGACGCCGCCAATCGGCGGGAAACGTATGTACCCAATTGGGAAAGGTTCTAAATCAGTTTGCGCAGAAAAGCGCGCAGAATATCGGCGTAGGTCGTCAGACTCGCGATGCTGACCCACTCGCGATCGGTGCCGATGCCGCCGCCGATGGGGCCGAATTCCACACCGGCGCCGCCGGCCGCAGTGTAGTGCCGCGCGTCGGATGAGCCCTGCGCGCCATACAGCACGGCTGCTTCGCCCGCATGCGCGCGCGCGGCGGTGAGCAATGCGCGCACATAGGCATTGTCCGGCGCGGTAAACAATGGCAGTTCATGCGCCACGATCTCCACATCAAACCCGGCCGGCGCCAGCTGCGTCACGCGGTCGACGATGTCCGCCGCATCTTCCGGGACAAAGCGCACATCGAGCATGACCGTGCAGATATCCGGGATCTTGTTGTAGGCATTGTTGCCCGTTTCAATGTTGCTCAGGTTGACAGTGGTCAGCCAGGCCGCTTCACCTGGCGTCGGGAACGCGCGCCGCACCGCTTCCAGAAATGGCAGCATCTTCCAGACTGCATTGTCGGCGCGCCACGGGTACGCGCCATGCGCGGTTGTCCCACGTGCCGTGATCCTGAGCCAGAGGATGCCTTTGGCCTTGTGCACGATGCCAAAGTTGGTCGGTTCAGTTGCGATCACAAAGTCGGCCGCGACACCCTGTTCGATCTGATGCCGGGTGCCATCAAACCCGCCGGTTTGCTCGTCGGTGACCAACTGCAGCCCAAGCGCGTATGGCACCTGATGCGCCAGCTCGGCGAACACCAGCACCGCCGTGGCCAAATTCGCCTTCATGTCCATCGCGCCGACGCCGTAGAGCCTGTCGCCTTCGATGATGGGTGTGTATTGCTCGGGTTTGCCGGGGATAACATCAAGATGGCAATTCAGAATAACCTTGAAGCGCGCTGGCCGCTGCGGGCCGCTGTAAACAAGCGCGCTTTGCACGCCGTTGCGCTCGAAACGTTCAACCTGATAACCCGGCACCGCTTTCAACGCCAGCGTGAACGCCGCGTCCAATGCTGCGCGCTGGCCGCTGTCGGTGCGCAGTGCAATTAGCTGGGTTGCGAGCGTGAGGATCTGCGTCACGTTTCGGTGATCAGCGCGAGCACATCGTCATCATTCGGAGCGGCGTCAAGCGCGACATCTTCATGCCAGAGCGCGCGGAACTCTTCGCTGGTCTGCAACAGCGACTCGACCGAGCCCTGCGCTTCGATCGCGACCCTCTTTCAACACGATGATGTGATCGGCGCGCGACAACGCCGCGTGCCGGTGGCTCACCGCGAACACGGTGACACCTGGCATGTCCGCCAGCCGTTCCCACAAGTGTGCGCTCGGTCTCGACATCCAGCGCGCTCGACAGATCGTCCACCACCAGCAACTCGGGCTCGCGTGCAAACATGCGCGCGGCTGCGCTGCGTTGGATTTGCCCGCCCGACAGCCGCACGCCCTTGGGCCCGACCAGCGTATCCAGCCCCTTCTCAAGCCCGGGCAGATCCGCATCCATGACCGCAAAGCGCATCGCGCGCTGCAGATCGACGTGCTCCTCGGGCATGCCGAGCAGCAAGTTGTCGCGCAGCGATTCACTAAACAGCCGCGGCACCTGGCTGGTGTAGGCCACGCGCGGCGGCGTCATAAAATCGCCCAGATCGGTCACTTCGGCGCCGTTCCACAACACCTGACCGTCGTCGCGCGGCAACAGGCCAAGCAGCACGCGCGCCAGCGTGGTTTTGCCGCTGCCGATGCGGCCGGTCACCACAACAAATGCGCCACGCTTAAGCGTGAAACTGACATCGTGCACGCCTTGCGCCACTTTGAAGTGTTCGGGGCTGACGATGCTGATACGTCAACCCGCGCACTTCGAGCGTGTGCAGCGTGTGCGTCTCGTTCTTCGTGATAAATGGCACCGGCGGGTCGTCGCCTTTTTCATACACCGGGCTGGGCGCAACCAGCGCCTTTGGCGGCGCGCCGGGCATCAGATTCAGCAGACGGTTGATGCCGACGCCGGCCTGTTTATAGCGCGCGGTAAGAAAGCCGAGAAAGCCGGTCAGCTCGCCGATGCCGCCCATCGCCCAGGCGAACAGCGCGAAGTCGCCGACGGTGAACTTGCCCGTTCGCAATGCGCTGGCGCTGGCCAGCAACATCGCGCCAGTGCCAATCGCCCCGGCGTTCATAAAGACAGACTCCAGCAATTCATTGAACAGCCGATCGATCAAACCGGCGTCGCGGCGTTTGTCGTTCAGTGTGCGAAAGTGGTCGATCATGCGCGTCTTCGGCGCCCGCGATCTTGACCGCTTGCGCTGCGCCAAACGTCTCTGCGATAAAGCCGCTGACCTTGCCGCTCGCTTCGCGGAACGCCACACGGTAGCGTTCAATGCGGCGGGTGGCGAAGTTCGCGATGAGCAAGACAAACAGCATCGGCACCAGCACGATCAGCGTGATGCGCCAGTTGATCGCAGAGCATCACCACCAGGCTGGCGATGGACTGTAGCCCGACGCCGATCAGATCGTTCAGCCACAGGCCAAACATCGGAATTTCAAGCGCATCGTCGCGCAGCCGGTTGACGGTCTGGCCGGCGATTCGGGCAACGCGCGCGCGCCGGGCTGGCGCAGGATGTGCGACAGCACATTCTTCTGAATCATCACGCGCGAGAGTTCCTGAAAGGGCCGGTTGGTGTTGGGCAGGCCAAACAAGCCGACAGTGCGCGCGACCATGCACGAACAACATGCCCAAGCAACAGCATCTCCAGCGTGAGCCCGGCGCGCGCGTTGCCGCTGAGCATGTTGAAAAACTCGCGTGACATAGCCGGGCACCCACCAGCCGATGATCAGCAAAATGATCGAAGCCAGGTTGACAGTCCACAGCTTCCAGCGGTACCGGATCAGCGCCAATATCGCGTATGACGTTTTCCATCTTATGCCTGCCTGCGCTCGCAACAGCCGGCTAAAGCGTGATGTTTCATCGCGCGCCAGCACGTCGCGTGCGCCTTGTTCGACCACACCGCCGCGCTCCAGAATCAAGAATTTCATCGGCGCGGTGCACCGTGCTAAGCCGGTGGGCGATGATCAGCGCAGTGCGCGATCGGTCGCCCAACAGTTTGTCGATGGCGTGTTCGATGCGCCGCTCCGTCGCCGGGTCCAGCCGCGACGACGCTTCATCCAGAATGACCAGCCCGGGGTTGCGCAGAAAGACGCGCGCAAACGCCAGCAACTGCGCTTCGCCTGCGGACAGGCCTTTGCCGCCGCTTTCAAGTTCGGTGTCCAAGTCCTTTGGGCTGGCGCGCAAACCACTCTCCCAATTCGAGATCGTCGATGACTTCGAGCACTTTGTGGTCTGGGATGGCGGCATCGAACAGGTCAGGTTTTGGCGCACGGTGCCGCGAAAGATTTGCACATCCTGCGTCACCATGCCCACGCAGTGCGGCAATTCGGCCAGCGGCAGATCGCGAATATCGACATCAGGCTGCCCATCCTGCGCCAGGCACACGCGCCCGGCCGTCACGTCGTAGAGCCGGAAGATCAGCCGCGCCAGCGTGGTCTTGCCGCTGCCGGTGCGGCCAAGCACGCCGATAACCTTGCCTGGCGCCAGGTTGAACGAGACGTCGCGCAGCACCGGATCGTCTTTTGCATAGCCAAATGTGACTGCATCAAAGATCAAGCGCAGCGGATGCCCGGACGGCAAGGTGGCGTTGCCGCGCTGAACATGTGCTCTTCCGCCCGAGCAACTCGCGCAGGCGCGCAATGCTGGCGGCCGACTTCTGAAAGTGCTCAAGTTCCATCGTCAGATGGCGCAGCGGGTCAAACAGCGTGTCGGTGTAATACACCAGCAGGTAGGCCGTGCCCAGGGTGGCGTCGCCAGTGGTCACCAAATAGTAGCCGGCTGCAAACGCCAGAATGTAGCCCAAGGCCATGCGCGACCTGAAACGTCATCCACACCAGCATGCCGCGTATGCCGGCGTTGGTTTCGGCTTCTTTCATCTTGCGGCCAAAGGCATACAGCTGTTTGAGCACATAGGCGCCCGCGCCGCTGGAGCGAATGTCCTCCGTGCCGCCCAGCCGCTCTTCGAGAAAGCCATACAGCTCGGAGTGCGCGTCGCGCGCGCGTTTCCAGTAATGGCTCGGCGGCGGCGCTGAATCGGCGCAGCGCGATCAGGACAAACGCGCAAAAGATCAGATAACCCACACCGAGGCGCCAGTCCTCCAGCGCGAATGCGACCAGGATACCGAAACAGCAACACCGCATTGCCCACCACGCGCATGACCAGCTGCGAAAAGAAGATGGCCAGATCCATCACATCGCCGTCGATGCGCTCGATCATGTCGCCCGGCGTCTTGTCGTTGTGAAAGCTCATGTCCAGCCGCAGCGCATGCAGGGCCAGATCGGCGCGCAGCTCATTGGTGGCGTTCCAGCCAACCAGCTCGCCGACATAGATGCTGGCGACCGACAAGCACCTGCACCAGCAGTGCAAACGCCAGAAAGACGCCGCCGGCCAGCCACAGCTGTTCGACCGCCGCGCCATTCTGTGCCGCGTCCAGAAAGCCGCGAATGATCTGCGGGTTGACCACGCGCAACGCGATGCCGAGCAAAAGCAACAATGCCAGCAACAACGCGCGGCCGCGCTGCGGCCGCAAATATTTCGAAAAGAGCTGCCAGTAGGCTTTTAGCGGAATGTTCATAGGGCCGTTCACCACACGCCGTTTGCAAGAAAAAGACGCGCGTTTTCTTGGAAACGCTTGACGTGGGTGAAGCACCCATTATGGCCATAAACGCCGTTTCCGCACCCGGATTTTTGCGGGATTGACGGTTGACGATGTGGCGTGACGCAGTACTGCACAACAACGCGCAAGGCGCTGACCATCAACGTGGTCAGCGCCTTGCGCGCTGTTGCGGCCTATGTTCGACCAATTGTGAGCGCGATCCAGTATGACACTGCGACCGCGCTCACAGCAGTGCGATTACCGAAACGCCAATGGCAGCAACACGCGCTCGCCGATAAAGATGCTGGTGCTTGACGATGTACTGGCGCCGTTGCTGTCGGTCACCGTCAGCGTGATGACGTGCCAGCCCGGCGCGAGCGATTTGACCGGCAACGAGACGCCTGAGCCCAGCGTCCGGCGCGATCGCTCCAGGTCAACGACACTTCGGGCAAGGTGCCATCCTCGAAGTCCTGGCCGGCGCCTTGCAGCACGAGCAACCGCCCAAACGCAAACGCGGTGGCAATTGCGGGCTGGTGATCAACGCCAGCGGCGCCTTGTCCGGAACGGAAATCGAGAAATCGGTTTCATCCTCGCCGCTCAATACGCCGTCATTAGCCACTACGCGGAAGCGCGCGGCGGTGCTGCCCTTGAGCGAATCCACAGCGACAGCAAAGTTGTTCGTGGTGATGCTCGTCGCCAGCATGTCCCACTGCAAGCCATCGTGGCTGTAGAGCAGCGAGTAGCTGAGCGCATCGCCATCGGGGTCGACGCCAGTCCAGGCCAGCGTCTCAGTCGTGCCACCGTCCAGGTGACTGGCGACGCGGGCGAGGTGAACTGCACCTGCGGGTGCTGGCGCTGACAGCGCGTTGGTCAGCGGAATGCCGTTGCGCAGCACCACCAGCTTGGCAGTGCCTTCCACCCACGGCATCACGATCTGCGTGCTGGCATACGGTGGTCGGCTCAGGCGTGCCGGGTTCTTCATGCGGTTCGCCGGCTGTGCGCCGAGTATTCGCTGGCAAAGCTGACGTAAATGGCACGGTCGCCAGCACCGTGCCGGAGATGTGGCGCAGTTCAAGCGCGTAGTCGCCCGGCGCAGGCGTGACCAGCGGCATATCGGCATCGATCTTGTGCGCGCTGTCAAAGCCGGCAGTTTGCGGGCCAAGATCAGGGTTGCTCACCGAGATCGCAGTCACCAGCATCGGCCCGGCCGATGTGGCCAGTTGGCGAATCGGCCGACATGACTCCGAGCGAAGGCGCGTCCAGCTTGGCGGCCATCTGCGTCCAGGTGTAGGGTGCGATCCAGCCTTGCTTTGAACCGCCGCGCCGGGCAGTAGCTCATCAAGTCGTGCGTGGCGCCGGTGCATAGATCTTGCCCGTCAGTCGGGTTAAACCCAAATTCCTGGATGCTGGATGACGGGTACGGGAAGGTGCGAACTTGCCATCGCTCGAGCCGCAGGCGTCGGACGTATTGGTGTGCAGGATGTCGTAATCGTGCACCAGTTCGTGGCCAAAGATCAGCGCGCCGCCACCGGCGTCATCGTGTGCTCGACGATCCATCCGAAGTGCGATCGGTGCCGATGCCAACCACGCCAAAGCCGCCCGCATGCGGATAGACCGGCATGTCAGCATGGCCGCCGCTAATAGCCGGCGTTCGGCGCCCAGCCGTAGACATGATCCGCGCCGGTGTATGGCCCCGACGCCAAATAGCCAGGCAAATGCATTTTGCAGAATCCAGTTGGCGTTCAGGTTTGAGATCAGCGCATGCTGGCCGTCGCCACCGCCAAGGCTGGTGGTCCAGTTTTTGTAGCCGCTGGCCAGCACATAGTTAATGCCGTTGTTTTTGATCGGCAGCACTTGCTCCAGCCAGTCGGCCGCGCCGCCGTTGACCGCCCAACCGCCAGCATATTGCGTGCCGCCATAACCCGACGGGTGATAGCGCAGACGCTGACCGACGATTTTGAGCGTGCGCTGCTTTTTGAAGTTGAGCGCAATGGTGCCGCTGGCCGGGAAGCGGTTGTTGCCCTCGTTGGTTTCGACGATCACATTGCCCGGATCGACTTCGGCGTAGAACGTCACATTCACATCGTTGTTGAAGTTGACGTTGAAGTAGACATTGGCGGAGTCGTTCGCGCCTTGATCGATGGCCGATGTGGCCTTGCCAGTGCGCATTGGCGATGTACTCCACGCCGTTGGCAAAGATGTGCAGCCGCACCGGCACGCCGCTCTTGACCGCCGCTCCCAGACGTCGGCGTCATAGCGCAGATAGATGCGCGCGGCCGCGTCTTTTTTGGCGACGACCGGCAGCGAATTGTCCGGGCAGCCAGCCAACCGGCTGCGGTGTTGAAACACTGCATGCCCTGCGTCACTTCGATGCCGAAGATCGACAGATCGCCAGGCAGGTCAAGTGGCTGAGCAACAAGCGGCGGGACAAATGGATGGGAAGAGCGGCAACGCGGTGAACGTGGGCGGGTTGGAGACGGTGAGTCCCCACCTCACTCGTGTCATTATCCGGCTTGAGATCGATATAGTTGCCGCGCACGCGCGCGGTGTTCACCAGTGCCCCGGGTTCGTTGGCCTTCGCGACGATCCGAATGGTGACGGATGCGGCTGGCGCCAGGTCGCCCACATGGCAAGTCACGACGTTGGCCGCCAACGCGCACGAGCCTGCCTGGTTGTGATGCCGTTGACGATCACGCCGGCCGGCAGCGCATCGGCCACGACCACAGCCGGCGCCACGCTGGGCCTTGTTGGTCGCCAGCAAGGTATAGGTAAACGTTTGTCCCACCTGCACCGGCTGCGGCGCGACGCGCTTCTCAATCATCACATCGGTGCGCACACGCTGACCGCGCATGCAGGGGTTGTTGCTGAGCAGATTGACAAATGCGTCTTTGCCGTAGAGGGTCATGGCGCTCGGACCGCGCCGATAGCCCCACTGGGTGCGGCAGGTTTCGCCGAGTTGGCCGGTCCAGACTTGTGAGGCGATTGGGTAGTGCGTGGATTGTCGAGCTGGCGGCCAAGCCGCATGACCGTGGACGCGACGGGTCGTTTACCGCAAGCGCCGCGTGCGGCATAGGCATACAGCCGCGCTGAGTCGTCGCATGCCAGGGGCACAGCGTGTGGCGACGTCCAGATAGCGTCGGCTGGGTTCGCCGCAATCGCGCCAAACTGGGTGGCGATCCACGAAGGCCCCCAGCCGATGATCAGCCCGCCGTGCGCATCAAAATACTGCGCGCCATAGCCCAGGCTGACGATCGGTTTTTCAGACGACAAAATCCTACTGACTGCGACACGCCCGCCGCGCCAGGTAAATGGGCTACCTGCGTTGCCCGTGTCGTCGCCGATCAGGATGACGTCGATTTTGCCAAAGTCGAACGTCTCGGCTTCGGCAAGCGATACTGGCGCCACGCCAAAACCACGTAATTCGAGAAAAACCTTAAACGAATCGCGCAGGGCGATGTTCGAGTCATAGATGTAGGCCACGGTTGTTGCAACCGGGGCCGAAAGCCGGCGCGCCTGCACGCTCGGCGCACCGAACGCACTAAAAACCGCCGAAACCACTGCCACGACCGTGGCGCCACGTAGAAATGCATGTCGCATGTCCGCCCTCCACACTTGAGTTACTCGCAAACATCCGCGCCCGACCTCTCTGGGGTTGGTTGCGAAAGTACACTCAAATGATATCGATGGTGTGGAATTTTGCACTCTCACAAGTTGGGGAAGTTCTCTCAGGGAGCGGCCGTTGCCACACGCCGCACAGGCAACAAGCCCCGCAGACGGCTGTAAGGCTCGTCGTGAAAGAAAACGCTGGGCCGCCAGCGGCGGGTTGTAGCACCGACCAGCCGAATGCCGAAACCTCAGGCCCGCACTTATTCTTTGCCCACAATTTTCCCGCCGATGGTGCTTTCTCCGGTAAAAATGCCCCTAAATACGCTGCGAAATCGTCGAAAAGGGATCAGCGCCCCGTCACTTTTTGTGAGCAAGGGATAGGGCCTTCGCAGGGATTTCGTGGTGTGGCAGGCGCGCGGTGACGAGCAAGATCGCAATCAGCCAGACGAGCGTGGTTGTGCCGCGTGAGTTAAACACATCCGCGCCCATATGCACCAAGATCACGACCAGGCTTGCGCACAGACCGAGGCAGATTTTGGCGAGGGGCGCATCGCTGTGTCGAACGGCTCGCCAGCCGTGATAGAGCGCGACCACAAAAATGCCTAAGAACGCAGCCAGCCCAACGAGACCCATCTCGCTCCAGATCAGCAGGTAGCGATTGTGCACTGTATACAGCCAGATGCCGCCGTAATCCGGTGTCAGATAGGACTGCATCGCCACGTCGAAGTTGTTGAGCCCGGTACCGATCAACGGGCTGTCTGCGATCATCTCCAGCGCCAATTCGTTGAGGCGCACACGCGCCAGTGCGTTGCCCTGATCATCGTTTGTGACGCGCTCAAGAATGCGCGCGCTGAACGGCGCCAGCAGGCCCGCCAGCAGCGCGCCGGCCAGCAGCAGCGGCGCCGGTTTTATCAACCTGCGCGCCAGACCGACCGCTAGAAATACAAGCAGCCCGGCGCACAACGACAGCCACCCGCCGCGCGACAGCGTAAACACAATCGCCACTAGACCCAGCGCCAACGCGACGGCCGCGAGCAGCTTGTATGCCCAGCGCTTCGTCGCGAAGAAGGCGGAGAGGCAAATGAGCATGCTCATGGCCAGAAAGCTGGCCGCGGCATTGGCCGAGCCCAGCGTGCCGCCAACGCGCAGGTTGTCTGTGACATCGACTGTGCCATTAATCACGCCTAAACTGACGCTGCTTCCATTGGCGCGCAGCGCGATCATGATGACGCCTTGCAGCAGCAATCCGGCGATCATGACCTGCACGACAAAGCGCCAGTCCGCGCGCGTGCGGATGGCGTCGCGAATCAGCCAGACCGTCACAATGACCTGCGCCAGCGACCAGAGTTCGTATCCGACCCGCTCGGCGTTTGGCGCGGTGATGATCGTGGCGGCGCCGATGCACCAATACAGCGCCATCAGCAGTAGCAGGATCACATCTGGCCGCTGCGTAATCGCCGGCGCCAAAGCACCGTCGTTGAGCTGGGCTGCTCTCGCTGAGAGCACGCGCGCCGCCAAAAACGCGACGATGAGCACGGTCGACATCGAGATCAGGTAACCGCTGGTCGCCCCGAAACGCGCGTCAAAGAGATCATAGCCAAGATAGGTGTCAATTTGCAGGCCACAGTCCAGCACAAGCAGCGCCAGACCCAGCCGCTTTAAATCCGGGATCAACAGCGCGGCAAAGGGCAGGGCGATCGCCAGCAACGCGAGCCCGGCGTAGCGCGCCGCAGCGTTCTGTGCGGCGACTACGGCCAGGCCGATCGTGACAGCGACGACCGCAATCGTGACTCGGCGCGCAGACAAAGACATGCACATGGTTGGGGTTAGCTGGGCATGGCGTTGATGCCTAAGCGCCTTCTTCAAAAGGCGATTGACCGATCTGTGTCGATGGTTTGCGGGCGGCGCGGAGGAGCCCTCGCACCATTTTCAAGAGTGAATGTGACGGCGCCGCTTTCGCGCCGTATCCGGCGTAACCGGGTGGCGGGGCGATGCCGTTGATCAGCACGCCGAGCTGTCTGGCGCCAACGCTGGCAAGCTGGTTCTGCATGTCGGCGAAGGCGCTCGCGCGGGTGTGCATGCAGCGTGCCACCACAATCACACCGTCAAGCGCGCGCACCAAGGTCAGGCACCCGGAATCGGCAAGCACCGGCGGCAAGTCGATCACGATGTAGTCGAATTCGGCTGCCAGGTCCTCCAACAGCGTTTTCATGCGCTCGAACGTGAGCGTGTACGACGCCATGTTGATGTTATTGCCGGCGGTCATCACACTCAACGATGTCGGGCCACGCTGCAGCACGTCGGCCCAGGCGCGGTCCTTTCCTAGCACCTCGCTCAGCCCGGCATAGTTTGCCAGCTGAAACAACGAGTGCAAGCGCGGTGCCTGCAAATCCGCGTCGATCACCAGGACGCGCTTGCCGGACGCAGCCAGGCTCAACGCGAAGTTTGCGGCCAGCGTGGTTGCGCCCTCGCCGAGCTCGGCGCCGGTCCATCCGATCGTGGTCGCTTTTTGTTCGGCCGGTAGGGCGGCGAGCACATTGGATGCCCGCAGCAGGGCCTGCATTTGCGACGAAAACATGCCAAAGAGGCGGACCGACCCGGTGCGCGGACCATCGATATGCGCGACTTCGCCCAATACGGGCGCATGCGACGCCACCGCGCTGGCGCGTATTGCGTTCCGCACCATGTCCGTCGTCTGCAGGGTTGGGTCGAGTTTGTGATACAGCACGGCCATGCCAAGACCGGCCAGCAGACCCAACGCGGACGCGATAGCGATGTTGAGCGGGATATTTGGCGAACTCGGCCGGTCCGGCAGCGTCGCCGGGCTCATCACGGTGAACTCGCGCGCTTTGGCTGCACGCAGCAATTGCCATTGCCCGAGCTGGTCGATTTTCTTTTCGTAGATGCGCTGCATGAGATCGGCATCGCGCCGCAGCGGATCCAACAGGCGCGTGTCTGTCGTCACGGATGAAGCGGCAAGTTCAAGCGCGGTTTTGGCGCGCACAAAGTCGTTCTGCGCGGTTTCGACCTCGCGCCCGAGTTTGGACGTGAGCTGGCCGGACTCACTGTCGACCAGGTTGCCGCCCTCGCGCACGAGCATGTCCGTCAAGCGGGCGGCCATCAGCCGGGCGATTTCGGGCGTTTCGGCCGCAACGCTGAATTCCAGCAGCTCGGTTTTTGCGAGGATGCTTGTTTGAATGCGCGGTGTTGCCCGCGCGCTGAATTCCAACCGCAGGCGCTCGGCCACCACCTCACTTTCAGCGTACTTGGCCAGCGTGTTCATCAGGCGGTCTGAATAGTCCGGCTGGTAATTGATGAAATCCAGGCTGCCGCTGGCCGAAGTGACAATCCGCAGCAGCACGTTCGACGTAAATCGCGGCGAGATGATGATCGACCCGATGATTGCTGTCAGCACGACAACGGCCATCGTGCCAAACACCACGCCCAATCGTCGCTTTATCGCGTCCCAAATTATGTTCATTCCCACCCACAGAAGCTCAGGCGGCGGCAAACGGCGCCAACAAGGGCGGTCCGCATCTGCCGTCGCTTAATAATTTGCAGTAAATTTCACCGAAAATGCCGCAATTTGTCAGTACAAGCGCTGCGACAAGCAGTCAATCGAGCCGTAGTTGGCGCGACATGCGTAGATCGCTGTATCAAAATACGTATGCAAGATTGGAATTGGGTGAATAGATGTCAGATTGCCATCATTGATACTTAGGACATGCAGAAATTTATAAAACGCGTGTTGTTCGGCCTGTTCGGGCTAATTGTGGCGCTGGCGCTGTTTCTGGGCGGGTCGATCGCGGTCGATTCGTTTGGCAATGCCGGCCGTTTGGCGCCGCTGGTTAACACCACGATCCCGGCCACGCTGAGTGTGCCGGCGATCAAAGCCTATGTCGCGCGCCCAACGACGCCTGGGCCGCATCCGACGGTGATCATGGTGCACGAGTTCTGGGGCTTGAAACCCGATGTGATCGAGAAGGCCGACGCGCTGGCCGCCGAGGGCTATCTGGTGATTGCGCCAGACGCCTTTCGCGGCCGCACGACAAGCTGGATTCCGAGCGCTATTTTCAACGTGGTGACCCACTCGGCCGAGCAGGTCGACGGCGATGTGACTTCTGTGTTTGAGTGGCTGGCGGCGCAGCCAGATGTTGATCAGACGCGCATCGGCATCATGGGATTTTGTTTTGGCGGGCGCACCGCGATCAATCAGGCGGTCAGCAACCGGCGCATCGCAGCGACTGCGGTGTTCTACGGCAGCCCGGTCACCGATGCGGCCAAGCTGCGCGGGCTGGGCCCGGTCATGGGCGCGTATGGCGGCGCGGACAACAGCATTCCCGTGGCGGATGTCAATGCGTTTGAAGCCGGGTTAAAAGCCGCGGGCGTCACAAACGAGATCAAGATCTACGACGGCCAGCCGCACGCATTTGTCTCCGACATGAATACGATTCGCGCCGGCGGCGCGGCGGGCGAGGCCTGGGCGCAGCTGCTGACGTTTTTTGACGCAAATCTCAAAAACGGCGGACGCACAACGCTTGTGCCCACGGATCGCGCAAATGTCGATGCTGGCGTGAGTTACGTCTGGCGGCTGGCCTATGAGCATGTGATCTCCCCGCATCAAGCACATTGACGTTGCGAAATTTTCTTGAAATATTACGGCACGGTCAAAATCTGAGCCCAGACATCGGCGATTTTCTGCGCGCCGAGCGCATTGACGTGCACGGTGTCCAGATAGTACGTGTTCGACCCAACTCCGGATTTTGTGTACAGATCGACAAAGACAAGCTGATCGGTCGCGCTCAAATTTCCGAGCTGCGCGGCACGGCCGTTGAGATCGGTCAGCGTTTGCAGGGCATCGGCGTCAAGCGCATACGGTCGTGGCAACAGCGAGGCGATCAGGATGACGGCATTTGGCCGCGCGACCGCGATGCGTGACACCAGCGTCGTCAGCTTGTCCGCGGCGGTGTAGCGCGGTTTTCCGGCATTAAACGAGACATCATTTGTCCCGATAAACAACAGGATTACATCCGGGTTGCGGTTGGTGAGATAGGTGGTTAGGTTTGCGGAGATGTTGTCGTAGGCGGCATCTGGCCCGATCGTAAAGCTGACGTGGCCCTCATGATCGTGATCATCGGCGCCTTCGGTCAGGCTGCCGGCCGGAAAGTTGTTGCTGCCGACAAAGTCATACTGGATGTTCTTTGCGCGCAACGCGGCCTGCAACGGCCCGCGATAGGAGTAATGCTGCAGCTGCGCGTAGCCGCCCTGGGTCAGCGAATCGCCGATCGGCATGATCTTCCAGACCTTGCCGGTCGTGAGTGGGAGACGCACCGGTGTGGTGATGACGCTCGGCAGCGTGACCACAATGGTCGGTGTGGGGGGGCGTGGCGTCGCAGTCCGCGAGAGGGTGGGTGTGCTTGTCACGGTCGGTGACGGCGTTTGTGTTGGCGTTGTTGTGCCAGTCGCAGTCGGCGTTGGCGTGCCGGTCACCAGTGTGGCAGTTGGTGTGGATGTCAATGTCGCCGCAGCCGTGTCTTGCAGGATCAGCGGCAGCACACTGCGCCGGCGCATTAGCGTCTGCGTGGGTGTGACGGTACTCTGCGCGCGTTGCGCTGCCGACAGCGGTTGCGCCGTGCGCAGCGCTGCAGCACAGGCTGCGAGCAACAGCACGCTGCAGGCACGCGCCATGCGTGTCTTGTATTTGATGTTTTGCACTATCCCCTCGCTAAACTGACTCGCCGCATCCCCTACTTATGCCGCGACCAAGAAGACAATCAGTATAGCAGGCGCGTTAAGGCGAGGTGAAACAGCAGCCTCCGGGAAGGGCTCGGGAAGCGCCCGGGTCGACGACCCGGGCGCTTCCCGGGCCCTTCCCGGAGGCTGCTGTTTAGATCACTTCCAGCCCGTCTTTCCCGGCAGCTTCGGAAAAGCCGCGTGCGGTTCAGATTGATACCAGAACGCGGTTGAGGCGATGTCGTCTTGCATGGGCAGGTAGCGGCCGCCGCTGCGCCAGCCCAGCGCCTGAATCGTGACGCGCAGGTCACGCTCGAAGCGAATCGGGTCCATGATATGCCAGCGATACAGGCCAAAGCGCTGCTGGCTGCGATACAGGCCGTCCGGCTTGATCACCTGCGGCATCCCGCTAAATGGCGACGAGAACAGGCCGTATTCGCCCTTCGGATGCTCAAAGTTCCAGGCGCCGCCAAAGTAGTCTTCGGTGCCGGTGCCGCAAATCGTCGGCCACTGCATCGCCATCCATAAAAAACTTGATCTCGCCTTCGCCCCACCAGCCGTTGTTGTTGACGCCCCAGGCAATATACGTGCCGACGTAGTGGCCGCGGCCGCGCACGCCATCGAGCAGGGTGTGATCGGTCATGTAGGGCAGCGGGTTGCTGCGCCGAAACTGCGCGTGAAAGTAGGCCGCATCGTCGGGCACGCTCGGTCAGCGTGTAATTGACCTGGTAATACACCGTGGCGGTGTCCGGCGCGATGTTCTCGACCGTGATGCGGGCATGTTTGCGAAAGGGCATTTCCCAGTAGCAGTTGAATCCGCCGGCCGGGTTGACCGCAACCGGCAGCGAGGTGATGTTGCAGCGCTGGCCCCAGCCGTTGCAAAAGAAATCGCCCATCGGCGTTTCGACCGAGGGTGTTTTCTCGTCGTCCCAATAGATGCGCACGATCAGCGTGCGCCAGCGTTCCGGGTGGGTGGTCATCCACATCTGCTGGATCGCGCCCGTGCCCTTGATCTCGGCCATCGTAAACGTTTCGCCCGCTTCGATGTGCACCGATGGCGACACTTTCCAGGTCTTGCCCAGATCGCGCGCGGCGTTTTCGCCGGTGCCTTCGGTGGCTTTGCCGCCGCCGTTCTTTTCGCCCTTGAAGTTTTCAGCGCTGATCGAACGCGTCTTGGCAGCTGAAAGTCGCGACAAGTTGCCCAGGTGCATGCCTAAGCCGTTGAATTCGGTTGTCATTTGATGTCTCCTGATAGAAATAGTGATTCTGCGCACCCTTAGCGGGTGTCGTGCCTATGCTTTGCGGCCTCTGTAACGCGCGTTTGGCGCTTCCAACACGTCGCGTTGCCGTTCGGTCAGATTCGGATAATCCGCGTCGTTGTAGTATTTGGCCGACCACGAGCTGTTGTGCGGTGAGTATTTATAGAACAGCGTGCGCCGCTCACGCGCGCCCGACCACGGCAGCGCGCCGTGCGTCAACGCTTCGGTGAAGATCACCGCGGTGCCGGCCGGGCCGGTCACTGCGCGCATGTGCGGCTGCAGGGTCGTCAAATCGCGCCAATCGGCGGGATAGGGCAGGTTGCTTTTGTGGCTGCCGGGCACGCAGCCGAAGCCGCCGTCACCCGGATTCACATCGTGCAGGTTGTAGGCCACCACGACAAGGCCGTTATACATGCGGCCGTCTTTGTAGTGATAAAACTGCGACGGATCAAATGGCGTGCCGCCGCCATGCAACGTCGCGCCGATTGGGCTGGTGCCGGAACGGATGAGATCGGCATAGTCGTGATCCAGCCGAAATTTGTCGCCAATGATCGCGTCGAGATACGGCTTGACGCGCGGGTTGTCGATGAGATCGGTATACGGTTTGCCCCACGTCAGGATGCGGCCCCAGCGCTGTGTTGTGCTGTCGGAAGGCATTTCTGCCGCGATGCGGGCATCCCAAAGTGCGTTGAGCGCGCTCAGTTGCGCTGCATCAAGCGCGTCGGGTACGGCGATAAAGCCCTGCAGATCGAAGAGATACGTTTCATGCGCATTCATACGTTTTTTTGTTTGCTTGCAGCGTGTCGTCGTTATTCTGCGGTGTCAGCCGCGCGCCGATCGCTTACGGACGAACTCCTAACAAAAACGCCAGCAGCGCAGCGTTAAACACTTCCGGCTGCTCCAGCCAGGCTGCGTGCCCACCGTCCTTGATCCAGGTCAGGCGCGCTTGCGGCAGGTGTTCCTGCAGCACCGCCACGCTGTGCGGCGGCGCCATGCGGTCGTGTTCGCCATGCAGGATCAGCGTTGGCGCGCTGATCTCGCGCAGCCACGGCCGCGCGTCGTGGTTGATCACGCCGTCGATCAGGTGCACGCTGCTGTGCGTTGGCAGGCGCGCGGCTTTCTCCTGCAGCGCCATCAGCGCATCAAGATTCTTTTCAAGAAACGCCGCGCCCCACGTCCACGGCAGCGACACATGAAAGCGCAACGCGCTGCCGCCGGCCAGCAACGCCATGCGCCACGAGCGCATCATGGCCTGCTGCACCGGATCGAGATACGCAAATGTGTCCACGAACACCAGGCTGAGCGTGCGCGTCGGCGCCATGCGCGCGATGTGCATCAGGATCATGCCGCCGTTGCTCAGCCCGACGAAGTGCGCGCGGGAGATGCCGAGCTGGTCGAGCAGCGCCAGCAGCTCGCGCGCATGGTCGGCGGTGTAGGTACGGCCCGGCCTCCGGTTTGTCGGACTGGCCCTGGCCGCGGCAGTCATACACCAGCGTGCGAAAGTGCGGCTGCAGCGCCTGAGTGGCCAGCGCCCAGCCGGTTGTGTCCTGAAAGATGCCGTTGATGAAGACCACGACTGGCGTATCCGCATCGCCTGTGAGTTCGTAATACAACCGCACGCCGTCAATGTCTGCGCTGCTCATGGTTGCTGCAACAAGCGGTGAAAGGCGGTGTTAAACGCGTTCGGATTTTCGAGATACGGCGTGTGGCCGCAATCGCGCAGCACCACTTCGCTGTAGTCGCCGCCGTTGTTGCGATAGGCCTCGAGCACCGCGCGTGTTTGCCCGACCATCGGCTGCGCGCCATGCGTGTGCGGCCCCGGCCAGCCGGGCACCGCGCCGAGCTGGCCGAGAAAGTTCAGATCGAACAGCGAGTTGTCGGAGACGATCTGATCGTCCGCGCCGCGGATCCACAACACGCGCGGCTTTGGCGTTGCACCGATAAAGCGCGCCACACTGTCTCCGATATATTTTGGCGAGATCGCGTTGACCGGGCCATAACTGCCAGGTGCCACGTTGGGCCAATGTGCGGACGGCGTCATGTCGCCCGGATACTGCTGCTCGCCGACGCGTTCGGTCAGCATGCTGTCGAGCAATGCTTCTTCGCGCGCCGAAACAAACGGCGGCTTCCAGTAAAAGCTGGTCATGACCAGGCGCGGCGAGACATTTGGGAACTCGCTGCCGCGATAGCCTTCGCCCAACAGCCGCGCAAACTCGCGGTTGACGGTGCCGCCGCCCGAACCGGCAAAATCCGGCGCGCAGGGCGTGCCGCTCAGGGTGTGCGTGCCGCCAAAGCCATACGGCGACCCCGGCGCGACAAACGTGGCCGACAGCACGCGCTGCGGCGCGGTCGCGATCAGCGCCCACAGCACGCTGCCGCCGAGCGAGTGCCCGGCCACGTGAAAGCGCACGATGCCGAGCGTGTCCATCAGCGCCAGCAGATCGTCGACCCAGTCCATGCAGCCGCGCGTGGCGTCGATCAGGCGGTCCTCAGTGCCGCCGTAGCCGCGCAGATCCGGCGCGATGCCGCGAAATCCGGGCGGCAGCGCCAGCAGGGTCTCTTCCCAAAACGTGGCCGACGACGCATTGCCGTGGATAAACAACACCGGTGTGCCCGTGACCGGGCCGCTGCTGAGCGTGTGAATCGCCAGGCGCGGTGTCGCAATCATCGTCGCTGTGACGCCATCTAGCGGAGGGGGAGGGGGCAAGGCCATAGTGCACGACGTTTAGCACAGTCTGGCCGATTGCGCTAACGTTGCTACACTCTCCCTCATGTCAAAAGCTCCATGTGTTGTCGCAGGGGTGTCTGCCAATGCCGGCACGCGCGCCCAGGCCCTTCTCGATTTGTCGTTCTCGGGCGTCGCCACACGCCTGCCGCTCTTTGTGCTCAACGGCGCGCTGCCCGGCCCAGCCGTGGTGGTGACTGCCGGTATCCATGGCAGCGAGTATGTCGGTATCGAGGGCGCTTATCGCCTGGCGTTGCAGACCGATCCGGCCCAGCTGCGCGGCCAGTTGATCGTCGCGCCGATCTCGAGCATGACGGCGTATGCCAAACGCGCCACCTATCTTGCGCCGCCGGACAATAAAAACCTCAACCGTTGCTTTCCCGGCAACGCGACCGGCAGCTTCGCCGAGCAGCTCGCCGATTGGATCTTTCAAACGCTGATCAAACGCGCCGATTTCTATGTCGATTGCCACGGCGGCGATCTGAACGAAGCGCTGGTGCCGTTCAGCATCTGTTCGCGCACCGGCGACGCCGCGCTCGACGCCCGCGCGATTGCGCTGGCCGAGGCGTTTGGCATCGCCGAAATCGTCGTGGTCGAAGTCGGCGGTTCGACCGTCGGCGCAGCCGCCAAAGCCGGCATTCCGGCCGTGCTGGTCGAGATCGGTGGGCAGGGCCTGTGGAGCGATGCGGAAGCCGCCGAGATGCACGCCGGTCTGCGCCGCGCGCTCGCGTTCGCCGGTGCGATCGACCACGCGTACACACCGACGCCCGCGCGCATCATGTCTGAATCAGCCTGGCTACGCTCTGAACACGACGGTCTGTTCTACTCGACCGTAAAGGTCGGTGACACTGTCGCCGCCGGGCAGCGCGTCGGCCATGTCGCCAACTTTCTCGGCGAGACCGTGCAAGTCGCGATCGCCCCTGCCGCCGGCCGCGTGATGTTTCTGGTGACCACGCTGGCGATGAACGCCGGGGATCCGTTGTTGGCGGTCATGGATTGATTGGAAAAGTGCCTAAAGCACCTCTTTCACCACGCCCAGCACCGGTATCGCTTCCCACTGATCCGCCCGCAGGCTGTCCCACAAAATGCCGGTAGGTTGCGGGTAGGGCGTGTGGGTCTCGATCAGCGCGTCAGGCGTGGCGATCCAGTCGAGCGCCGAGTCGTGCGGGCGCATGGTGATGGCGTCGTCGGTGACGATCTGTAACGCATGCACCGTGGTCACGATGGGCGTGTGTGGGCCAACGCGTTTGAAATGCCGCAGCAGCCCGAGCTCAATATCGGCGAAGCCCGCCCCCTTGCCGGTACGGCCGCCGTTGCGCGCCACTGCGACACAACCAACGACAACCAGATCGATCGGCGCCATCTGCGAAAACGCCAGCAACTGGCCAAGCTTGAGCGCGGTCTGCGTCTGCGCGGCATCTTGCAGCGTGGCGCCTTGCGCGCGTACCTGCGCAGCGGACAGCGCCACAAAACAGCGTTCATCGCGCAAGCGCGGCACGGCCATATAGACCGTTTTGCCCTGCGCCAGCGCCAGTTCGCGCAGCGGCGCCTGCGCGGCATCCGGGTTGCACTTCACAACCTGCGCCTCAGCCCAGCCCGGCATGCGCGTCAGCTGTTCGGCCGCGTGTTGCGCTCCGATAAAGTTTGGGATGTGTCCGCTCGGGTCGCCCACGGCCGCGCCGCGTTCGACCAGCAGCGACCACATCCGTTCGCGCAGCGTGTCTTTTGTGGGATCGCGACCGCTCCATTCCATGTGTTGTGCCAATAGATGGGCTCCGGCTTTTTTTGCCTGCATTCATTGCAGGCGAAAAAGCCGGAGCCTACTTTATGCGCTATCGAATGCTGGCGGACTTCCTGCCGCCGACCATGGCTTCGAGCTCTTCGCGGCTGAACAGCGCCGGATCTCCCATGATCGTGATCTTGAGCGCGCTCAGCGCGTTGCCATACAGCAGCGATTCCTGCACCGACAACCCCCACATTTGCCCGGCGATAAAGCCGACATCGAATGCGTCACCGGCGCCGATGCGGTCCACCATCTGCGCTACTTTAAACGTCTGTGGCTGGTGCGTCTCGTGGAAGGTGCCGTCCGCATCCTGATGAATCGCGATCGCCCCGTCCTCGCCCAGTGTCAGCAGGACCATGCCGCAGCCAAGCCGCTCGATCAGCTGGCGCGCCGCGACGAACGGTTCGCTCGCGCTCACGCCAAAGAGCGCCACAGCATCGCGGTGCGCCGACATCACGATGTCACAGCGTTTGAGCATCGGCTCGAGCGTGCGCGCGGCCTGTTCCGGCGTCCACAGCAGCGCCCGGTAGTTCACATCAAACGAAACCGATGCTGCCGGTTTTGTTTCGCCAGCGTGATTGTGGCGTCGATGACCTCGCGGCAGGAGTCGCTGAGCGCCGGCGTGATGCCGGTCAGATGCACCCAGCCGGCGTCTCGGATCACCTGTGCATTAATATCGCCAAAGCGCATCTTGCTCGCTGCGCTGTCGGCCCGGTCGTATATCACCCGGTTCGGGCGAGGCGGCACTGCGAGCTCGATGAAATACGTGCCGATGCGATCACCCGGCGTCTGCCACGCGCCTTCGGTATTGACGCCGTGGCGGTTTAGCTCGCTAATCACGCGATCGCCCAGCGGATTCTTTGGCAGCCGCGAGATCCAGGCGCTTTTGAACCCCAGCTTGCTCATCGCAATCGCCACATTGGATTCCGCGCCGCCCACCTGCATGTCGAATGAATTGGCCTGCGCAAACCGCTCAAAGTTTGGCGGCGCCAGCCGGATCATCGTCTCGCCCAGGGTCACAATATCGAATCGCTTTGTCATTAATAACCTGCATATATGCCGTGCATAGAAGGGAATCGGATCCGCGCAAGGGCGATTCATCCGCGCGGAGCGCGGATGAATCGCCCTTGCGCGGTAAACCTCTCTGAACTCAACGCGCGCACACGAGTATGATCCACCTGTCATTTCTATGCAAGAGTTGCTTCAAAACGCCCGTCAGCTGGCGCTTCGGTTTGCCGAACGCGCCGACGCGCACGACCGTGATGGATCGTTTGCGCACGAAAACGTCGCCGACATGCGCTCGGCCGGGTTGCATCTGCTGCCAGTGCCAAAAGCTTTTGGCGGATACGGCGGCACGCTGCTGGACATGGTGCGTGTGCTCGAAACGATCGGCGCCGGGGACGCCAGCACCGCGCTCGGCCTGGCGATGCACTTGCACGTGATCGGCGGTTTGGCCGAAGACGATTACTGGCCGGCTGGGAAATTCGAAAAGCTGTGTCGCGATGTCGTCGCGCACGGCAGCTTTGTCAACAGCGTGGCGAGTGAACCCGAGATGGGCAGCCCATCGCGCGGCGGTTTGCCAAAAACGACCGCGCGCAAAGTTGACGGCGGCTTTGTGCTGAATGGCCGCAAGAGCTGGACCACGTTTGCGCCAGCACTGGGCTGGTTTTTGACGACCGCCGAGCATGATGGCCGCGTCTCGGTGTTTGGCGTCAAAGGCGCATCACCCGGGCTGACGCTGATCGACAACTGGCGCGACGCGCTCAGCCTGCGCGCCAGCGGGTCCTGCGATGTCGATTTGGCCGACGTATTTGTGCCGGACGAGTGGCTGCTGGTCGCCCAGGTGGATTGGCCGATGCGCCGCAAGGGACTGCCCAGCGCCTGGCCCACGCTCGGCTTTGCCAGCACGTATCTGGGCATCGGCCATGCCGCGCTCGCGTCGATCACAAAATACTGCAACGAACGCGTGCCAACCGCGCTCGGCAAACCGATCGCCGAGCTGCCGCACATTCAACGCAACATCGGCCAGATGTACGCTGATCGTGCGCACCGCGCAAATTGCGATTCACGACGTGGCGCGGCGCTGGGTCGAAGATCCGGCCTGCCGCGCCTCGCTTGAGCCCGATCTTGCGCTTGCCAAACACTTGTGCTCGAACGCCGCGGTGCAAGCCACCGACATTGCGTTGCGCACCGCTGGGGCCGCGGGTTTGGACCGCCGCCTGCCGCTTGAGCGCCTGCTGCGTGATGCCCGCGCCGGTCTGATGCATCCGCCGCAGGATGAAAAGGCATTTGAAATTCTCGGCCGCCACGCGCTGCAAACCAATGGCTGATCTCACCCGCGCCGAAGTCATCAAGCTGCTCGCCATCGCGCCATCGGCCGGCCGACAGGGCGTGCGGTTGTCCGGCGTCGATCTGTCCGGGCTGGATTTGTCCGGGTTGAATTTCTCGTTCGCCGATCTGACTGGCGCACAACTGGCCGGCGCGCAGCTCAACCGTGCGCTGCTGACGGGCGCGGTGTTGGTTCGCGCGGTGCTGGACAACGCCGATCTGAGCGGCGCGCAGTGTGACGACGCCAATTTCGAGCAAGCCAAGTTCGACCAACGCCAAGCTCCTGCTGACGCGCTGCCGCAACGCAAGTTTTATCGACGCCGATGGCAACGGCGCCATCCTGCGCGGCGCGGATCTTGAGCGCGCCCGGCTGAAGGGAGCGGATCTTGCCGAAGCGGATCTCAGCCACGCCAAGCTCAGCGGCGCGCGCATGCTTGGCACACAGCTGACGGGCGCAAATCTGACCGCCGCCGAAATGCCCGGCGTCGAACTCAACGATGCCAACCTCGACCGCGCCAAGTGCGACGGCGCAAACTTAAGCGGCGCGCATCTGCTCAAGGCCAGCTTGATCGAAACCGATCTGCACTTTGTCAATCTGCGTGAAGCCAATTTGAGCGGCGCCTTTCTGATGAACGCCGATCTGCGCGAAGCGATCTGCACGCGAGCGCTCTTTCGCGAAGCCAATCTGACGGGCGCGCAATGGTCGCAGACGAACCTCAGCCACGCCTCGCTGCGCGGCGCGCACTACGATCCCGATGCCCTGCGCGCCGCGCAGTTGCACGAGACGATTCTGACCGATGGCACGCGTGTATGAACAGCCACACCGTTGATTCGCGCGCGAACCTGCTGGGCGCCTGGGTTGGCAACTCCGATGCGCGACCCGAGCTTCGCTTGCACATCGATGTCGCTGAAGACGATCGTGATGCGATCGTCGCTGGCGATCACCGTTATCTGTTGCATCCACTGCACGCCGATCTGTGGCGCGCGCCTGGGGTCGGGCACTATTTGTTTCTGATGGGTGCCACACTCTGGCTACGCAGCAGCGATTCGGCCACCTGGGTGCCCTTTTGTCGGCCAGGCGTTGCGCAATTGCTCGATCCGCCGCCGCCGCCGTTGCTGCGTTATTCGCGCGAAGCGCTGACTGAACGTCTGCGCGCCACCAACTACATGGTCGGATTTGAGTTTCGCGAACACAACATCGACGCGCAGCCACGCACTGCGTGCCGGCTCTGGATTGGGGTGGGGCACGAGCTCACGCTTTGGGATCACGACGGCATGTTCGATCTGTGCGAATTGCAGTAGCCGCAACGCGCCGTTTGCGGAAAATCTACAGCTCAGGCCGAAAAAGCAACAGCCCGCGCATTGCGCGGGCTGTTGTCAGTGCTCCCAACGGGATTCGAACCCGTGTTTAGGCCTTGAAAGGGCCGCGTCCTGGTCCACTAGACGATGGGAGCAACAGCCGCCGATTTTAGCATATTTGGAAGCGTGAATTTGCTCCATATAATCGTTTGCGAATCATGAAAACCAGACCGCGCCCTATGCGCGCACTAAAGACCGCAACAATTGTGCTAATTTCGCTGATGAGCGCTTGCAGTTCAGCGCAGGGCGCAACGCCGACCGTGTTCAAACCCGGCGTCACAATATTTGCACCGACCGCAGCGCCTGCGGCGACGACCGAGCTCGCGCCGGTGCAAAGCGATGCGCCAGCAACCGCCGAGGTCGCGCAGCCAACCGAGGCGCCAGCGGTTGTTTCGAACGACGTGCCAGCCCTGGCTGCCGGCGCCAGCCCATATACCGGCTTGCCCGTCGATGCCGCTGTGCTGACGCGCAAACCGGTGCTTTACAAAGTCGCCAACACAGTCGAAGTGCGGCCGCAGTCCGGTTTGAACGATGCCGATGTCGTCGTCGAGCACTTGTCCGAGGGCAGCATTACGCGCTTTACCGCGCTGTATCACTCGAAGTTGCCAAAGAAAGTCGGTTCGGTGCGCAGCTGCCGCTTGATCGATCTTGAGCTGCCGGTGATGTTTGACGCCGCCATCGTGTGTTCGGGCACCAGCCCTGGGGTGAAGCCGTTGATGCGCGCTTCCTATGCGCACAAAAACAACCTGACCATGATCAGCGACTTTGGCCCATACGAGTGCGGCGCATGCCCGATGTTTCGCACTGCGGATCGCGTCCCGCCGCACAATCTGTTTGGCAATCCGGCCAATGCACTGAAGGAGCTCGACAAGCGCGGCAACAATGTGCCGGCGACGTTCCGATCGTGGGCATTTAGCCCGCAGGCGGGGCCGGAGGGCAAGCCCACAATCGGCGTTGATGTTGGCTATAAATCAGGCGTGGTGGGCTGGGCCTACAACCCTGGCGCTGGCGTGTGGAGTCGCAGCTTGGGCAATCAAAAGAGCCTGGATGCCAATACCGGCGCACAGATCACCATGGCCAACGTCATCGTGGTCTATGCCAACCATGTCACCACGCTGATCCAGGAGGATTCCGGCGGCAGCAAGTCGATCGAGATTCAAGTCTGGGGTGAAGGCCCGGTGCGCGTGTTCCGCGATGGCCGCGAATATGGCGGCAAGTGGCGCCGCAATGCCGAGCTGGGCAATTTCGAGTTTGTTGATCCGTCCGGCAAACGGATTCCGTTGAAACCCGGCAATAGCTGGATTCAAATGGTGCCGCTGTCCGATGTCGCTGTGTCGACGCGTTAAAACCTGCTACGGCATCGTCAACACCTGGCCGACCGAAATTACATAGCCAGGCAGATTGTTTGTGGCACGGATGCTCTCGGCGGTGGTGCCAAAGCGAATGCCGAGCCGAAAGAGATTGTCGCCGGGCTGCACGACGTAGCGGCGGCCGGTGCCGCCACCGCCGGTATAGCCGCCGCCGGCGCGGTCACAGGTGACCACAACGAGCGAGCGTCCGACGCTCAGGCGCCGCGTGTTCGAAATGCCATTCAAGCGGGCGACAGAAAAGGTCGTCGTTTTATAGCGATAGGCGATGCGAAACAAATTCTCTCCCGGCGCAACAACATGGGTCAGGCGTTGGCCGCACGCGCTATCGGTCTGTGTGTCCAATACTGGCGCGGGTGAGATGCCGGATTGCACGCCGTTGTCGACTGGCTGTGCGGGCGCGCCGCCTGCTGCGGGCACGCGCACTTCACCACCTTCTCCGACGATGACCGGTTGCACAGTCGGCACAGTGCCTGCAGGCGCAGCGGCGGGCGGATTCGGATTGACTGGCGCAACGACGATCGGACCATTCGTGGGCGGCGGATTTGTATTGGCCGGGGCAACTGTCGGTGGCGGATTTGGCGCAGCGGCCTGCGCAGCTGCTGCGGGCGCTTGCGTCGGGATTCCAGCTGACGGGGCTCCAGTGGAGCCACTAAGTCGATTGGTGCATGCGACAACCAGGAACCCAATCACTGCTACACCGAGCAGGACGGGCAGGATGCGCAACACGCCGGGCAGGCTGAAATTTTTGAATAGCGCCATAGCAATAGTAGATTAAACTACAACGTCAAAATTGCAAAGGGCTGCAACATAGGACTTTATGCGTAGAGAAGATGCTCCCCGACACCAAATGCTAACTTGGTCTGAGGTCGAAGGACTGATAGACCAGTTGCTGATTCAGATCACCGGCACGTTTGATGCGCTATTGATGATCACGCGCGGCGGCATCATTCCGGGTGGATTGATCGCCGAATCGCTGAATATAAAGCATATTCTCACAGCATCGGTTGAGTTTCCATCCGGCGATGTGCCGCGCTTGCTGGCCTGGCCCACATTTCTGCAGTTTCCAGACGACGAACTAACGCGCGGCCGGCGTATTTTGGTCGTCGATGATGTCTGGACGCATGGCCGTCACATCATGACAGTCCGCGGCCGAGTCGAATCCGGTGGCGCAATCGTCGAAACCGCGGTGTTGCACTACAAACCGCACATGTCGTTGTTTCCGAACAACAAGCCAACGTACTACGCGGCAGTGACCGACGCCTATGTCGTTTACCCCTGGGAAGCTGATCGCAAGCCACGCCCGTCGCGCATGACCAATCCGATTCAAATCTAAGTGACCAAAAGCGCGTCTTGCCTGCGCCGCAGGTCAATGCCACACGAATTGGGTGGGGGAGCACCTTCCCTGGACATCTGACTTAAACTGGAGGCTCATGGAAAGCGCGTCAGCGTCTCGGTCGATTTGCCCGTTGTGCCGCGAGCCCAAGCTCGCGCGCAGGGCCACGCACTTGCGCTGCGCCGGATGCGGTTGTCAGATCGAAATCGATGCCAACGCTGCTTCACGTGCGGCGCGCTTTACGCGGTTCCCGCCGGCATATGCTGAACTTTCAAGCGACCTGCTCGGCGTCTGGTTGACACGCCGAGCCATGTTTGAGGCAGTCGATGAGGCGCTTCGTGCCGACGCCGAATTCGACGACGAACAAGATGAATGGGACGATGACGTTGACGTCGATAAGCCCGCTGCAGTCTCACGCCCCTGGCTATTGCCATTGACCGCACTGGTCAGCTTGCTGGTGCTGGGTTGTCTGCTCTCCGGTGCGCTGGGTGTTGGCGCGATGTTCTGGGCCACGCGCCCGGAGCCGACCAAACCGCTGTTGGTGGAAAACAATCTCTCCGCGCCGCTGCCGGCTGAAGCGCTCACGGTGACGTTGCCGATCAGCATCAACCTGCCGATCACGCAATCGGACAACGCGCCTGATCAACCGCTAGATCCGGCTGCGCCGCAACCGCTTGCGCCTGAGCCCACACTCGCAGGGCAAGTGCCGCCAGACGCACCGCCGCCCGCTCTGGGATCGCCTTTGCCATCCCCGCAGCCCACACCGACCTTGCAGCAATCAAAGATAACCCCGCCGACATCGCCGCCGCCAACCGCAACCACGCCGCCCACACCCGCACCGACACGCACCGTGCCGCCGACATTTACCGCCGTGGCTGCAACGCTGCCGCCAACGCCAACCGTGACTGTGCTCGTTCTCACGTCAACCTACACGCCGACACCGGCGCGCACCCTGACACCCGCGTTTACGCCCACGATCACACCGACGTTGACACCGACGCCGCCGATCGGCTCGGTCGTTCTGATTGGCACGATCCGGATCAACACGATCAACAAAGTTGGCACACCGCCCAACCAGCTGGACGAGTATGTCGAAATCGAGAACATCGGCAACGCGGCGGTCAGTTTGCCAGACTTTGCGCTGCGTTATGTGATACCAGGCAGGAATCCTGCAGACCCGCCGGGCGACTTCGATTTCCCCGCTGATGCAAATGTGCTCTATGCGGGGGAAACGCTGCGCGTTTATACATTTCAGCTGCGCGTCCCCGGTGCCAGCAGGTTTTACAGCTGGCAGCATGAGCCTGGCAACCTGTGGCCGGATGTGTCCACCCAGCGCGTGTCTGTCATCTTGATCAATATCAAAGAAAACCGCGAATACGCGCGCTTCACCTACTAACGAATCGAAGCGAATAACGAGGAGCGTGTTCGTCTCTCGGCGTCAATTTCTCACCATCAACGCAATCATGCTAAGAACCCATCCCAGTCGGGGAATTTCTATCCAAGAGGCGCAAGATCCACTCGCGCACAGTGCGAGTGGATCTTGCGCCTCTTGGGCTAATCTCTGTGAACCCATGCGCAAGACGCTGTCAATCGACCGGAAAAGTGTGGATTTGATTGGGATGGCTCTAAGCCGAAACTTTCATCCGCGCTGCACGTAAAACCGGTGTTGGGTGCGCAGAAGATGCGCTGAACTAGCCGAAATGAGGGTGTTTCATAGGCAGTGGGTGCGTTTCCTCTCTTGACATTACGTCAACGTCAACTACCATGTCTTGTGGTATGGCATTGTGTTGTTGATTGCACAAAGTTTCGTCATACACGGATTCTCGTCGGAAATTTCACAATAATCTCAGTGAAATCCGTAAACTGGTGAGTTTGATGACTGTCAAGAAGACCTCGAAAAGCGCGAAACCGGCCAAGAAAAACGCCACAGAACCCAAGGTAGCTGTGGTAAAAGCGGCCAAGATCGTGAAACCAGCCAAACCTGTGGCTAAACCTGTTGCAACGCCCACAAAACCTGCGGCGGCTGTTAAGCCAGCGCTGCCTGTAAAAACGGCAAAAAACAGCCAAAAATCGCGCATTTCGGATAAGTTGCCCATTATTTTCAGACCTGTCAGCAAGCCTGTCAGGACGATCTCCGCCAGCGATCAAGCGGTGATAGATCAAATTCCGGTCAAAATGTCCGGTAATGGCGCAACAATTGAAGAAATCACCGTTGAAGAGCTCAGCGGCGAAGAGCAACTCATAAACATTGGCCGCGAAAAGGGCTATGTCACCTATGAGGATATTCTGGGCTTCTTCCCGGATGCCGAGAAGAACCTCGATCAGCTGGAAGATCTGTTTGCCGCGCTGACCGATGCCGGCATCTCGATCGTTGCCAGCGAGGACGAAGGCGCCGAGCAGCTCATCGACGATGACGACGACGAAGATGACGAGTGGAACGAGCGCAACAACGAAAACCTGCTCGAAGCGATTGAAGCGGACGACACCGTCGGTCTCTATCTAAAAGAGATCGGTCGCGTTGCGTTGCTCACCGCGCCACAGGAAGTTGACCTGGCTCAGCGCATGGAGCGCGGCCGTGAGGCGCGCGAGACCATCATCTCCGGCGAAAAAGTGCTGCCAAAAGACAAAGAGCGTCTTGACAGCCTGATCGACGACGGCATGGCCGCCCGCGAGCATTTGATCAATGCCAACTCGCGCCTTGTGATTTCGGTTGCCAAAAAATATATCGGCCGCGGTGTGCCGTTCCTTGGATCTGATCCAGGAAGGCAATATCGGCCTGATACGCGCCGCCAAGAAGTTTGATTGGCGCCGTGGCCACAAGTTCAGCACGTATGCCACCTGGTGGATTCGCCAGGCGGTTACACGCGCCATCGCCGACCAGGGCCGCACGATTCGCGTGCCTGTGCACATGGGCGATCAGATCAACCGTTTGTTGCGGGCCAGCCATCAGCTCACGCAGGAACTTGGCCGTGATCCAACCGTGGCCGAACTTGCAGAGTCGCTCAATGTGACTGTGCGCAAAGCCGAGCAGATGATCCAGGTGGCGCGCCGCCCAATCAGCTTGGAAACGCCAACCGACGACGAGGAAGAGAGCGTGCTTGGCGACTTCATCTCCGATGAAGACAGCCCGGCGCCGGCCGAAATCGTCACATCACAGGTGCTGCGCGAACAGTTGGCCGAGATTCTGGACACGTTGCCGCCACGTGAAGTGCGCATCCTGCAGTTGCGCTACGGCCTGCTCGATGGCGAGACCTATACGCTCGAAGAGGTCGGCCGCAAACTCGGCGTCACACGCGAGCGCGTGCGTCAGATCGAAGCCCAGGCCCTCAGCCGGCTGCGTCTGCCCGCGCACGCCCGTCGCCTACGCGACTTCCTGCGCGAATAGCGCGTTGGGACCGGATCGGATAGCCGCAGGCAATGGATAACCGCAGGCATTGCCTGCGGCTATCCATACGATCCGATCCCAACGCGCTATTTGCTGGCCGAACGATTGGACACAACCGATAAGATCATCAGCACAATGATGCCCACGGTGATCAGCCCCAGCAACACGCCGACGAAGTTGAACATGCCGGGCAGCGTTGAGAGCGGAATCGTGAGAAACAGCGCAACAAACGCCAGCATCAGCCAATCTTGCTTTATTTTCATATTAACCTTTTGAGCGCAGGATGACACCTGTTGCGTGCCGCACTTCGCCGATTTCTTCAATGCTGGTATCGGTCAGATTTTGCGCAATGGCATTGCGGAACTGCTCCGGCACCTCCATCGACTTCAACCCAAATTCGCCCTCGGCAATCGCAACCAACAGGCTGGATGGCGAGGTATGTTTTGCCAGTTCTGATGAACGTTGTTTGAGGCGGCTTGCGATGCCTTTGGCCGCCGCTTCATCCACGCTGTAGCCGCAAATCTCTTTGAGAAAGTAGTGGATCACATTCCAGCCGCTGAGCGGGCCGAGCAGGATCTCGGACTCGGTCACACCGAACTGATCGAGCGGGTGCGCTTCATACGTCGCTGAGTTGTTGAGCACCGCTTTTGAGTGCACGCCGGCGGCATGCGTGCGATTGGTAAGGCTGACAGGTTCCTTGCCCGGAATCAGCTTGCGCAGCTTGTCCGCCATCAGCACGTTGATCGGATATGAGCCGCGCAGCTGGTAGCCATCGAGCAGGTCATAGTCTTTCTCGATGAACAGATTGAAGAGCAACGCAGTCAGCGAAGTGATGCCGCTGCGTTCGCCGATGCCGAGCAGGGTGGTCTGCAGATACTGCATGCCGCTTTTGACGGCTTCCAGCGCGTTGACGAGTGAAAACCCGCGGTCGTCATGGAAGTGGCCCTCCAGCGCGATATTTGGATAACGTTCGCGCAGCAGCGTCACGCGTTGCGCGACGCTGCGCGGCATCGCAACGCCGACGGTGTCTGGCGTGCCAAAACGATCGACGCACGGCGCCAGCACATCGTATACGCGCGTCAGGTCGTCTTCGTGGGTGCGGAAGGCATCCTCGCCGCTAAAGCGCAGCACCAGATCCGGATGGTTACGGCGCACGTCTTCGATCAGCCCGCGCGCGCGTTTTGCGATCTCTTCAAGGCCGTAGCCGTGCTTGTGGCGCAGCGAGACATCCGATGTGCCGATATACATGTTCAGGCCGTCGGCGCCGGCTTTGATCGATGCTTCAACATCGTCCGGGTGGCAGCGCACGTGTGCCAGCAAAAAAGCATAGCCGCGCTGATAGACGAGCTCGTCGCGCGTTTCTTTGATCGCTTGAAAGGCCTCAGTCTCCTGCGCGCTGACGTTTGGTGAAAAGAGCTCGATAAATTTCACGCCATAGAGAATGAGCGCGCGCGTGATCTCGATCTTGTCCTGGGTGCTAAAAAAATACTTGTAATGATCATGCAGCAGCGACGACTGTTGCCCTTCGCGCAGCGTGGTGTCGATGATCTCCAGCTGCCGCGGGTGATAGCTCTTGAACGAGAAGTTTGGGCTCATGAACGGTGTGATTCTACTGAGAAATGCCAGTGTATACGCGCAAGGCTTGCGTCAACACGCGCACACCGCGCTCGAACTCCGCAATCTCGACATGTTCGTTTGGCGTGTGGTCGAGGCTGGAATCACCGGGTCCGAACGCCACGATTGGCACATTCCAGGCTGGCCCGACCACATTGAAGTCGGCGGTGCCGCTCTTGACCTTGAACGCCGGACGCAACCCTTCGGCGCGTATCGCATCGACAAATGCGCGCGCCAGCGCGGTGTCTTTGGACGAGCGGTAGGCGTGCTCTTCCGCCCGAAATTCGAGGGTGTGCGCAACGGGGGAGCGCAAGTCGCCCGGGCGCGGCGTCTGTTGCGCCAGTTCCCACTCTGCGACGATTGCGCGGATTGAGTCTGGCGGCATGCTGAGCGGCAGCCGCACCGCGATCATGATCTCGCAGCGTTCGGCCAACCCGTCGTCGCTCGATTTGATCGCGCGCAGGGAGGGAATGATGCGCTCGAACGAAGTCGTCTTGTCGGCGTTAAACGCGCTGGCGCGTTCGACGATAAAGTTCCACAGTGATACCGCCGTCTCGCTTGCATTGGCGCCGGGCCGCGACGTGTGTTGCGACGCCTGCTCAAACGCGCCGCGCACAAGAATGCGGCCCATGTATCCCAGCGTTACGGCGCCGCTGCTGCTTGGTTCGCCAATAATGCAGGCTTCCGGCGCGTATTGCGTTTTTGCGAAGTGCGCGCCGCGCGAAGAGGCGCCTTCTTCTTCTGTGGCGCCGATCACGACCAGCTGCCAATCAGCGGGGAGTGACTTGCGCACGGCAGCAGCGGCCAGCACAAACGCGCAGAGCGGGCCCTTGGCATCGACCGCGCCGCGGCCGTAGAGCGCGCCGTCGTCAAATCGCACCGGCACCTCGCCGCCGACCGTATCCATGTGCCCGAGCAACACCAGTTGGCGCGCGCCGCTGCCGATGATGCCGACCGCGTTGCCAGCCGCGTCGATAAAGGCTTTGTCGAAACCGCGTTCGCGCATGGCGGCGGTGAGAAACTCGGCGACCGGCCCCTCATTGCCGCTGAGTGAGGGGATCTGCAGGCATTCGGCGAGAAACGCGATCTGTGTCATAAGCGCCGGGATGATAGCGCAAAGAACGACCTATACCAAAAGCGAGACTTTGCGCAGCGCCAAATCGCAAATTGCCCAACAAAGCCGGGGATAAGCCCGGCATATGCCGGGCTTATCCCCGGCTTATCCAGCTGCGTACGATAATAGTTATATGCAACGCGCAACACAACAACAAACGCCTATGCCAATGATGCTATATGCCGGCTTGCTTGCAGCCTGGGTTGCCACGGTCGGCAGCTTGTATATGAGCGAAGTACTCGGCTGGATCCCCTGCACGTGGTGCTGGTATCAACGCATCGCGATGTATCCGCTCTCGGTGTTGCTGGCGGTTGGAATTGCGCAGCGCGATGTGCGGGTGGCGTTATACGCGTTGCTGCTGGCCGTGCCCGGCGCGCTGGCGTCGATCTGGCATATCTTGATCCAAAAAGTCGACATCGTGACCCTCCTGTATCCCTGCAGAAGCTCTTCGCCATGCTCGTCTGATTCGTTGTGGACGCTTGGCTGGTTCCCATACTGGGTGACTGTGCCAATGCTGGCGCTGACCGCGTTCACAATAATTATTGCGACGTGTATCGCCGCGCTGGTCGTGCAGCGCAAGGCGCGGACAAGTGCGCAGGCCGATGAAGGGTTGCCACCGGTCGCATTTGTCGGCGCGATCGTAGCGCCGGTTGTGCTGCTGTTTGGGCTGTCGGCGTATTTGAATGCGCCAAAAACCGGGCCGGCGACATTCAATCCGGGCACGCCAACAAATCCCGGCGCACAAACATTTACTCAGTCGTGCCAGGGCTGCCATGCCGTTCAGGGGCAAGACCATGTCAATATTCGCGCCAGCTGGGTGCTTGGCAAATCGAACGAGCAGATCGCGGACTTCATCAAAAAGGGCCGCACGGTGACTGATGCCGAAAACTTTAGCAAACTGGCCATGCCGCCCTATGGCGGCCAGCCATTTCTAACGGACGCGCAGCTGCTGGATTTGGCGCGCCATGTTTCAGGCAAGTAAACGCGCGCTGTTCTGACGCCTGCACGACTTTCCGGAGGCGGCCACATCGGCTTACGTATTACGCGCAGCCCGGCCGCTACCTCGCGATGGACGATATGTGCCGCGGGCAAACGGCGATGTCACGGTAAACTACGAACTCACACTTAACCCTCAATGAAACGCGTCATCACACTCATCGGAACACGGCCGGAAGCGGTCAAAATGGCGCCCGTCATATTGCAGCTTGCGCGCACACCGGGTATCGAATCGATCGTATGCGCAACCGGGCAGCACCGTCAGATGTTGGATCAGGTCATGTCGATCTTTGGCATCACGCCCGATATCGATCTGAACGTGATGGAGCCCAACCAGCAGCTCGCGCAGACCACCGCGAAAATTTTGCTCGCGCTTGATGTTGTGTTTGCCCGCGAGAAGCCAGACTGGGTTCTGGTGCAGGGCGACACCACCACGGTCATGGCCGCCAGCCTGGCCGCGTTCTACCGGCGTGTCAAGATTGGTCATATCGAAGCGGGGCTGCGCACCTACGACAAAGACTCGCCGTTTCCTGAAGAGGCCAATCGCCGCATTGCCGACGCGCTGGCCGATTTGTATTTCGCACCGACCTGGCAAACGCGCGCAAACCTGCTGCGCGAAGGGGTCGACACCAGCCGTGTGCTTGTCACAGGCAACACCGTGATCGACGCACTCATGATGATTCGCGAACGCGTGCGCGGCCGTGATCTGACGCATATTACCGGCGACATCGGCGCAAAGCAGCTGCTGCTGGTCACCTCGCATCGGCGCGAGAGCTTTGGCGAGCCGTTCGAGAATACCTGTCGCGCGCTGCGCACGCTCGCCGAGCGCTATCGCGACCGGATTCATATCGTGTATCCGGTGCACTTGAATCCAAATATCCAGGCACCGGCAAATCAGCTGCTGGCTGGCGTGCCAAATATCACGCTAACCGAACCGGTCGACTATGAAACGATTGTGGCGTTGATGGACCGTGCGCACTTTATCCTGACCGACTCGGGCGGGATCCAGGAAGAAGCGCCGAGCTTGAACAAACCGGTGCTGGTGTTGCGCGAAAAGACCGAACGCATCGAAGTCGTGGAGCGCGGGGCGGCCAGGCTTGTCGGCACCGATTACGACACGATTGTGCGCGAGGCCACGCGCTTGCTCGAAGACCCTGCCGCCTATCGCGCGATGGCCACCGCAGGCAATCCCTATGGCGATGGCACCGCCAGCGCGCAAATCGCCGCGGCCATCGCGGGGCATTACTAGTCCGTTTACGCTATGAAGATTCTCTTTCTCGCGCGCTGGTTCCCTTTTCCGGCCAACCATGGCGCAAAAATACGCACGTTTAACCTGATCGAGCAGCTGGCCGCACGCCACGAAGTCACGCTGGCGTCGTTTACCGACGGCGACACCACGCCGGCCCATATCGAGGCCATGCGCGCAATCACGCCGCGCATCGAGACGCTTCGTTACCGCGACTTTCAGCCAACCAGCGCGCGGTCGCTGCTGGGTTTCTTCAGCCGGCTGCCGCGCTCGGTCAAAGACACGCACAACCCGGCGTTTGAGGCGCTGGTCAATAAACTCGCGACCGAGATCAAGTTCGATGCGATCGTAGCGTCAAGCCTGGATATGGCGTTATATCCGCTCGCCGTGCCCGCTGTGCCGCGCGTGCTGGAAGAGATCGAGATCGGCGCGATCAAAAATCTGGTCGACAACGAACCCAATGCGCGCAGACGCCTGCGCAAGGCTCTCAATTGGCGCAAATGGCAGGCCTTCACCGCCGACATGCTGCGCCAATACAATGCTGCGACCACGGTCTCCGAGAGCGAGCTTGCGTTGATCAAGCTGTCCTCGCCGCAGGCCAAACATGTGCATGTGGTGACAAACGGCGCTGATTTGAAGCGGCTCACCGGCACCTTTGCCGAACCGCAGCCGGATACGCTGGTGTATGCCGGATCGTTGACCTATTACGTGAACTTCGAAGCGATGAAGTGGTTTATCGGCCAGGTCTTCCCGCTGATCAAAGCACAGCGCCCGGCCGTGCGTCTGTTGATGGCGGGCGCGCAGACCGGTGTGCCCATGCACACATTGCCGACGGATCCGCAGGCGGTGCACCTCGGCGCACTGCCTGATGTGCGCGCGTTTGTGCAGGGGGGGTGGGCTACGGTGGTGCCGGAGCACCTCGGTGGCGGCACGCGCATCAAAGTGCTTGAATCGATGGCTTTGGGTACGCCGATTGTCGCGGTTGGCAACAGCGTGCGCGGGTTGCATGTCACGCCGGGCACGGATGTGCTGGTGGCCGAGTCGCCGAACGAACTGGCCGACACCATTGTGAAGCTACTGGGTGATCCTGACCAGCGTCAACTGCTCAGCCGAAACGGCCGGGCGCTGATTGAGCGGCGCTACGACTGGGCTGTGGTTGGCCGGCAGCTGAGCGATCTGGTTGAGCAGGTGGCCCGAGAGAATGATGCGCGATTCAATACAAAGTAGCATCTCATCCGTAGTATGGGTCAGATTAACATAAGACCATGTCTATCATCGATGTATCCCATAGCACTCCTTCGACTGAGGCCGGCAGCCTGGCTGCTGCCGCTACGCGGGCAGCCGAGTGGCTCGTGGCCTCTGGCATCCAGATGCGCAGCAGCGATGCGCACTTTGAGGGTGGATTTCCGTCCTGGATCGACGGCGAAACCGGCCTGGTGCCATATGTTTACGCGGAAATTAGCGGTTATTTGGTCACAATGATGACGTGGCTGCACATTCGCACCGGCGATGCGCGATTTTTAGACAGCGCACGTCGTTCGGCCGATTGGCTGATCGACAGCCCGATATATCACGAACCCACCGGCGCTTTTCGCTGTTTGCAGCCAGTCACGCCGTCGCGGTTTGATTACAAGTGGGATCAGCTGTATTCATTTGACTGCGGCGTAATTTTGAACGGCCTGGTCGATCTGTATCGCAGCACGCGCGAGCAGCAAGTATCTGGCTGTGTCCAACCGCGTCGCCGATTGGCTGATTCGGGCCAGCCAGCGGCCGGATGGCAGCTTCCGCCCGGTCTTTGATATCGCGAAAGGGGCCTGGATCGAATCCAACAGCGAGTGGTCGCTCAGCGCCTGCGGCTATCACACCAAGATCAGCCTGGGTCTGGCAAATCTGGCGACGCTGACGGGTGAGACGCGTTACGCCGATGCTGCCATCGCCGGCTGCGATTTCGCGCTGGGTTTTCAACAACCGGATGGCCGGTTTGTGACGTTCCCGGGATCTGGCGGCACCAACTCGCACCCACACGCGTATACGGCCGAAGGGTTGTGGGGAGTCGGGCGTCTGCTAAACCGCCCGGACTATGTGGCAGCCTCCTTGCGTGCCACCGAGTGGCTGTTCTCAGTTCAATCGGTCGAAGGCTTTGTGCCGCGCCACTTTCACACCGATGGACCGCTCTATAACGAGCGCGTTGATATTCTTTCGCAAGCGCTGCGGCTGGCTGAAATACACCGGGCGTCCGGCGCGCTGTCGGAGCGGTTTGAAGCCAACATTGAGCTGCTGCTGCCGCTAATCCTGCGCAACCAGGCCGAACACGCGGATGCGCGCTACAACGGCGCGTTCTACTTTGGTCGACTGAGCGATGGCAAGCAGATGCTGCATGCCAACGTGTGGGTCAGCGCATTTGCGGCGCAGGCATTGCTGTTGCGGCATGACCGGCTGACCGGTGCCGCTGGCCTTGATCCGATCTACATGGTGTAGTCGTATGTATAAAACGACATTTCTTGGTGCAGGTCCCGGCGGTTCCGGGCCGATCGTTTGCGCACTGCAACAGAACAAGCTTGATCAGTTGCTCGATACGAACATCGCCATACTCGACCGCGCCGACACGATGGCGCGCGGGCGCATCGGCGACTACGCGATCAACTCGGATACGCTCAGTGACACGTTTCTCGAATGCCTCAAGCACGATGGCAGCGTGCGCATCGCTGAGATTGGCGCGACGCCGCCGGCGAACAAAATCCGCGCGTATGCCGGTGGGCCATCGCCGCTGACACTGGCGGCCGAGTTTATGACCGAGCTGGGTGGGGCGCTGCAGACGCAGATCAAAGACCATCCACGCAGCGCGTTTTTTGCCAGCACTCTCGGCCAATCGATTCACATGCAGCCCGACGGCAGCTATCGCACGCGCGCGGTGCACCGCAATGGCGTCGATACGCCGGTCGATTTTCACTCGCGCAACCTTGTTTTCGCGATGGGCGGCGCGCAGTCTTGGGAGCGCATCAAACGCGAGCGCATTCTCGGCGGTATCCAACTGGCCGAGTTTGAAGACAAGACGCTGATTTCGCACACCGTGCTGTCGCGCGGCGGAATCGAGCAGATTCAAGCCCGGCTGGCCGGCGTGCGCAACCCGCGCGTGGTGATTGTGGGCGGATCGCACAGTGCGGTCTCGTCCGCCAATGTGCTGCTGGCCAGCGGCCTGCCGTTTGACGATGGCGCCATCGCGATCGCGCATCGCAACCGGCTCAAGCTGTTTTACCCGTCGGCCGCGGCCGCTCACGCTGAAGGCTATACCGATTTTGACGACAACGATATCTGTCCGCTGACCAAGCGGCTGTACCGGCTGGCTGGATTTCGCTTTGACTCGCGCGAACTGCTGATGCGAATCTGGGGCATGGCCGGACGCGCACGCGAGACACGGGTGCGGCTCTATGACCTGGAAGCAAACGCGCAGCTGCATGTGCTGCGCGAACAGCTGGCGTCGGCCGATCTGATTGTGGCGGCGCTCGGTTACCGGCCAAACACGGTGCCGGTCTACGATGTCGATGGCGCACGGATCCCACTGCGCGCTGAGCTGCCAGGCACAGGGGCACTGGTCGATCGACGCTGCCGCGTGATCAAGGCCGATGGCACGCCGTTGCCAAACGCCTACGGTATCGGGTTGGCATCCGGCTTTGTGCCGGACGGCGATCTCGGCGGCGAACCCAGTTTTCAGGGTCAGACAAACGGTCTCTGGCTCTATCAGAACGGGGTCGGCCAGATTGTGCTTGACAGCATTCTTTGAATTGCGGGGAGAAGAGAAGTAGCCACAGAGGACACGGAGATCGACCTGTCTCCGTGTCCTCTGTGCCCTCTGTGGCTACTTCTCTTCTCCCCGCTCAACTCCCAGCAATCCCGCGGGCGCGCGCCTCAAGCGCGGGCAGGTCGAAGTCGGGGACGGCGAGCAACAGTGCATGCGAAAGAACGGGATCGGTTGCGCCAGTTTGTTGCACATCACGTTCGAGATTGAAACGCAACCAGCTCAGAAACGCCTGCACGCTTGAAGCAAAATCACGAACGCCGCCAGGCGCAAATTGCCCGCCTGCGTCGCGGTAGCCGCGGATGAAGGCGTGCGGCGACCAGTAGTGCGCAAAACCCGCGACATCCTCGTTTGGCAGCGCCGGCCCGGCCGCATCCCAATCGACCAATAGCAACGCGCCCGACGGTGTCTCCATCACGTTTGGCGGGTGATAGTCGCGCTGGCTGGGTACCCAGCCAGCAACATCGGGCCGTTGGGAGATCACAAACGCCTCTTCGCGCAGCAGCATTGGCACCGCCTGCTGTAGCGCAGCTGCCCAAGGGATCTCGCGCAGTGTGGCGCGCTCAAGCAGTGCGTGCCAGCCGGCGTGGTCAAGCGGCGCATAGGGCGGATTCACCAGCACGGCGCGCGGCGCAGCCAGCTGGTGGATCTGCGCCATCAACCCCCCAACGGTGTGCGCCTGTGCAGGCGAAGTCGCACCCCAATCCAGCGCCTGGCCGTCGATCCACTCGAACACCCGCAGCCAGCCAACCGCAGGGTTCCAGTCGCGCGCTGGCGTGCAATACCGGCCGGCACGGTCTGGCATGGGCTGCGGCAGCGCAAGCCCGGCCGCATGTGCTGCGCGCTCGATCGCAATGGCGTTGTCGTCCGGCTCGGTCTGATAGCACTTGACCGCAAATATGCCAGTCGGCGTGCTCAAACGCCATAACCCGAGCAGGTTGTTCTGGCCGCGCGCGGCGAACGCCAGTGGCGCGTGCGCGCTACCCAGCGCAAAGTGGCTGGCGAGCAAGTCGGCGTCGAGGGGCGGGGGTGTCACAGTGCCGAGTATGCCCTGAACGGCCGTCAGCCGTCGGCCATCCGTAGTCTGCCCTTCAACTTCTGTGATAGAACCGCTCCTCTATGAAGTTGTTATTCGCAGGACAATGGATCGGCGAGTCGATTGGCATCGACACGAGCCCGGCGCATCTCTGGCGCATCGATCAACAGGGACGCAATTTGTATATTTATCACCGCTGGGAAGGCGAAGACAAAGATCACCCCGGTCGATTTTTTGCCTACACATCGGAGGATTCGCTGCGGTTTTACCGGGGCCACGATGCAGCCGAGCTGTGGGGCGAATTGATCGACGCTGATCATTTTGTGGTCGAGGCTTGGGACACCAACGATGTGCGCGGCGGCAAGGGACCGGCCTTCGACGTGGTGTTTTCGCGGCCCGGGCTGTCTGAGCTGGAGGCCGAAGCCAGCTGGCGCAGCTGGCAAGCGCGCAAGGTCAAGGCAAAATGATAGCGCCGGGCGACAGCTCGCGTGGCGAAACTCCGCGGGGTGGTTTTGCCGGCGTCTGGATTGGCGAATCAATGGGCGCCACAGCGACCGGGACTGTCATCTGGCGCATCGCGCAAACAGGGCGCAACCTGTTTGTGTATCCGCGCGACGAAGGTGAAAACGACGCCAGCTGGTATTACTCTGGCGAGGTCGATGCGGCGGGCACGCAGTTTCGACTCAACAGCGTTGCGCATCTCGACTGCGTCGGTCGCATGCTCGACATCGACCATTTCGTCATGACGAATTGGGATCGCAGCGCCGAGCCGGCCTGCGACGTGGTCTTCTCGCGCCCCGGGTTGCCGGAGTTGACGGCGCGCGGGATGTGGGAGAAGAGTAAAGAGTAAAGAATCCAGAGTCCAGACACGTCACGTGTCTGGACTCTGGATTCTTTACTCTTTACTCTCCTATCGCTTCTCCGCGCTTTGTAACAGCCGAATTGTCTCGCCGAAGGGGAACTTCTCGAGCGCGAGGCCGCCGGGGGTGACCACCCAGAGCGTCGGCACGATCGGCTCGCGGCGCGGGAAGTCGCCGTAGCCGTCGGTCAAATAGATCGCCACGGTGTATTCGCGCGGCTTCATGTTGTTGTCGACCACATCAAAAAACGGTCGGAAGTCGGTTCCGCCGCCGCCGCGTGGTTCGGGTAGCGGCGAGTCGGCTTTGAGCTCGTATGGACCGTAAACATCGGCGTCGGCGTAATACATCGTGACGTTGATGTCCGGATACGACTGCGTGATTTCGCGCACTTCCGAGGCGAGCGCGGTCAGTTCGCGCTGGTTGATCGAACCGCTGCTGTCGACCCCAACGATGCAGTTGACCTGCAGCGACTCGAGCGCCTCAAGATACAGGCCATCCGAGATAAAGCGTTTGTCAAATCCGCCGAAATCCGACGGTGATTGCACCATAAAGCGCCAGAGATAGCTGCGCCAGTCGATCTGCGGCGTATGCAGCTGTTCGGTCTCGCGCGCCACGCCGCGCGGCACATGGCCCTGACCGGAGGATTCGACCAAAATCTTGGCCTGTTCGAGCGCGGACTTCCACTTTGATGCCGCAGCTGTGCTGAGCTTGCGTTTGCCCTTGGACTCGGCATTGCTGCCGTTGCCGCCGCCCTCGGCGTCCTGCGGCGGGCCGTCGAGCAGATCGATCTCGACCACGGCCATTTCAACCTGGGTGGCTGATTCAAGAAGCTTTTCGTAGACTTCTTCCACGCCAAACTTCTTGAGCACGCTGTCGTGGATGCCGCCCTCGGGCAGCGCCAGGCCTTCATCCGTGATGATGCCATTGACCACGATGTCGGCCGCGATGTTCCAGGTCTTGGGGTCGCGGCTGCCGCGCCGCGGCACGTGCAGCAGCGCGGCGTGCAACACCTCGTGCAACACCACACCGGACTGCTCGTCCAGCGTCATGCCCGCGAAGAACTCCGGGTTTACAAAGATGCGATCACCGTCGGTTGCCGCTGTCGGGATGGCCTGGCTGACTTCGATCTTGGCTTGCAAAGCGAGCGACGCAAAAAACGTGTTTCGCTTTGCAATGTCCATCAACAGGCGGCTAATGTGTTGCTCGGTTATCGCATCTGGTTTCATCTAAACACTCACTTTATTGCCGAGGATGAGCGATCGGATCAAGGCATCTTTGGGGAAGTGCTTCTTGTTTACAGCAAGCCAATCCTGCAGATACTTGTCCTGCGCCACCATGCGGCGGAAGTTGTCTTCATGGCCGTTCAAGCGCACGCGCCGGAACAGCTCCTCGATATATTCGTGCACCCATTCCGGTGTCGCGCGGCGCGACAGCCAGCGCATCGCGTTGAAGCACGATGTGGCGTTGGACGAACGCGTCAGCAAGCCTGACAGCGTGGCGTCCGCACCTTCCTGCGTGTGCGGGAAGGTTTCGGCGTCACCTTGCCCAGAAACAATCAAGTCCATCTTCGGCAGCGCCAGGCGGCCGTCGATGAACGCTGCAAACTCTTCGGAGACTTCGTCGCCCAGCGCGGCGCCGATGTTCAAACCGCACTCGAACAGCGTGTTGGCCATCATCCAGGTGCGTGGAGAAGGCCAGGCCGGGCTGTGCGGATCGGGCCGGTGCAGATACTCCGGCCGCGCTTCCAGAAAACTTGCCAATTGCGGGTGAAAACCCGCGCCCATGGCGTAGGCCAGAAAGCTCTCGAGATCGGCGTGCACATCCAGATGGATAAACCGATTCGTGACCGGTCCGGTCAGCTCATACACCGCGGCGCGGTCTTCCTTGCGGTTGCCGGCTGCCCAGATATACCAGCCCTCCGGCACGATGTAATTGCCGATCTTGCGGTCGAGAATCAGCTGCTGCGCGACGCCTTGCAGAGCCGGTGTGGCCATGTTCAATTCGTCGAGAAACAGGATCCCGCCGCCCTTGCGCGGCAGAAACTCCGGCGCGTAGTGGCGCGAGACGGCATCGTGATGGTCGGCGATCGGCAGGCCGCGCAGATCCGTTGGCGACAGCTGCGAGAGACGCACGTCGATCATGCCCAGATAGTGCTTGGTAGCAATCTGTTCCACGATGGCGGATTTGCCGATGCCCGGCGGACCCCAGATCATGACGCTCATGCGGAGACGATTCCGGACGACGCCGTCCAGATATGCGAATAGTTCACCAGATTTCATGTGCGGTACCTCAGGATACTTAGTCAGTCGTCAGCGTTTTGCACGGAGATTTTCCGCAGAACAGATGACCACTCACTGAGTAGGCTATCGACAAAAGTCGCAAGGTTCAAGGTGCCTGAGCACGCGCACGGTTCATGCTTTAGTCCGATTGTGGCCGCGCGGGCGACCGTTTTCTTCTGCGAAGGTCGGGTTGCAGCGTAAGCTGGTTGATTCCCGGCAACAATGACAGTGGCAGGTCTGTCATTGTTGTTTTGCCCTGGGCCGCAGGCGGGTCGGCGTGACACCGCCTGCGCCTGTTTTGCGATGCCTATGCAGCTGCTAGTTCGGGCTGCGGCGCATCTGGTGTTGCCGGTGGCGGGTCGGCTGGACGCGGCGCGCTGGTGCGGCCAAACACATCGCCGTACTCGGCCAACCAGGCTTGAATTCCGCTGTCTGCCGCGATCATCTTCTTGAGGGCGGGCATGTGGCCTTTCAGGCCCATCTGCCGGAACAGGTCGACTGCGCACAGCTGCACCCACTCGGCGCTGGCGTGCTCGACCAACCACTTGAAGCCGTTGAAGGCGTGCTTGGCGGTTTTTGCGCGCGCGGTTAGGCCGATCACGGTGGCATAGCGCACCGATGGCTCGGAGGGGAAGGGCTGCTCGGCGCCATCACCGGCCAGGATCTTTGTGAGATCGGGCACCTGCAGATACAGGTCGCGGAATGCGTTGAACTCGACCGCGGCGCCGCCGCCAATGGCCGCTGAAATGTCCATGCTGTTTTTGAGCAGCAGGTTTGCCATCGCCCACGAGCGCGGCGACGGCCAGGCCGCCTGCTGTGGCACTAGCTTGTGCAACAGTTCTGGCCGGAACATTACGAACGCAACAATGCGCTCGTCGATGCCAGTGTCCAGCGCGTATTGCTTGAACGAATCGAGATCGGGCTCGATATCCAAATGGATAAACCGGTTGGCCAGCGGCGCTGGCATGTCAAACGATGCGGCGCGGTCTTCTTTGCGGTTGCCAGCGGCGAAGATAAACCAGCCCTCTGGCACGCTATAGCTGCCGACGCGGCGATCGAGAATCAGCTGTTGCGCCATGCCCTGCATGGTCGGCGGGGCCAGGTTGATTTCGTCGAGAAACAAAATGCCTTCGCCATCGCGCGGCAAAAACTCGGGTGGGAACCAATGCGAACGGCGTGTGGCGGGGTCGGCTACGGGCAGACCGCGCAGATCGGTCGGCGCCAACTGCGACAGGCGCACATCGATAAAGCCGATGCCATGGCGTTTTGCGGTTTGTTCGACGATGCTGGACTTGCCGATGCCGGGTGGACCCCAGATCATCGTGCTCAGCTTCATGTCGTTGCGAACGAGGTCGTCGAGGAAGATGGCCAGTTCAGATGGTTTCATTTGGAGAAGCGCGGCTGCCTATCGACAGAAAACGACGGCGACCAGGTCGCCAGCCATGCCTCATCCCCTAAACCACATCAGCCAGAGGGCACCAAAAGTGTAACAGGTCCGTGGCAAATGTAAATAGCGTAAAAGTTGGGTATTTTTTGGCGCCGGTGTGCAGGCTTGCTTCATGACTTGCTTTGCGCCCGAAAATGCACGCTAAACGTTCTGCCAGAGCGCGCTGCAATTTAGATCATCACAGGCGGCAAGTGACCTTTGGAGCATTGGCAACCAGACGTGAATCCATTGTTCGTTCACACCGCCGCGGCAGTATTCGGTCGCGATGTAGACGCACATCGCCACGCACAATCGGTAGTCGTCGTACAGCTGTTCCCATTCGTAACCGAGCACGCCATGTTTCACCAGGTGATCGCGATAGCGCCTGAGGATGGGAATCTCGCACTGTCGGCGCGTTTCAGCGTCCCAGTCGAGCACGATGGCATACGCCAGGTCATAGACTCCCAGCCAGGTGGTCAGACTCCAGTTGAAAGGTTGGCGGTCAATCAGATAGATGGGACGCTCTCCCTGCCGCGGCACCAGAATATTTCTGCAGCCGACATCTCCGTGAATCAGGGTAAAGCCATCGGCAACTTGAGTCCGCTTGATGATCGCTTGCGGCTGATGTGCGAACAGGTCACGCATCGTCCCGGCCCAGTGCGGCTTCAACTCAGACGAAAACTGCCGCAGGATGTGATCAACCCCGGGCTCGGCGATGGCCACAAAATTCCGAATGTGATCTGCGCTGTGGATGGACACGCCTGCGTCGGCCAGCCGCTGTGCACCCCACCAACGCGCATGCAAGGCAGCCAACCCTTCAGCAAGCGCGAACCCATAGTTCAAAGTTGGCGGTTTCTCGGCCGCTTCGAGATGCGTTTCCGAGACATCCTCCAAAAGGAGATGATACCGTTTGTGTTCTTCCGAATATTCAGCGTCATACCAGTTGAGCAAAGGTGCGTCTGATACATCCACGTAGTCGCGGGTGTAATAGGTGACTTCCGACCCGCCAAATGTCTCGTCATCCAGATCCGCGTTGACCATTTTCAGGAACAACCGTGTGGGCAGTGCGCCTTGTGCATCCTCTGTGTATTGCACGTTCAAGCGCGCGTTCTTTGACCAATTCCCTTGACCCGCGGCCATTTCAAAAGACGCCACTGAGCCACACGTTAACGCGCCACGGTTCGCTAGAACAGACGTAAGCCACTTAGTGGTGACTTGATCAATCTGGGTGATTAGTTTTCCTGCCATGGCTCACTGGAATCGAATCAGCCTAGCGTCCGCTCAGCGTCTGAAGTATGTCGTCGATTTGCCTGCCATGCTCACTTTCATGGTCGACTATTCGCTGCGCATAGCTCGCAATCGTTTGCTCTTTCCCTCTTGTGGTTCCGGTGAACGTTGCGCCACGCAACCACTCATCTGGCTTTAGTGATCCAAGATGAGCCAGCAGTGCTTCTCGTTGATGCGCATAGGCCTGCAGCGACGTTTCAAAGGGCAGATCCGCATAGCCAGATTTTCGCATCCAGCCGCGTGGAGAGGTATAGCGAAGCGTTGGATGATCCTCTGTCAGCATCGACCGAATGCTCTTTCCCCACACATCCGCACACGCCCGCACGTGCGCCAAGATGTCGTTGATCGACCATGCCTCCGGCTCAATTTTGAAGTGAAGCTGCTCGTCGCTCAGACGTTGACCGGCTAACGACAATGTTCGCGGAATAACGGCAAGTTGGACAAGGAGCTCCGCAGTAGAGCCCCTAACGGCGCTGCTGCTCGCTTCGATGGGCTTCTTAAAGCTCATGATTTGTGATTGTATAACTGGCGGCCCAGTCAACCTGAGGCGGGTGCATTTTTCTAAAAGGGAACGTCACGGCGAAGCCAATGCTTAGGCCTGCCGGGTCCGCATGCCGTTTACGGCATGCGGACCCGGCAGGCGCGCACTGGGGCCACGCCATTTGACGCTCCCCTTTAGAAAAATGCACCCCCTGAGACATAAACAACGCATTTCGCATCAATCGAAGTAAGTTTTGTTTTCGCTGTGATACTCGGAATCTACCCGGCAAAACATGCCGATAGCCCCCGCGTGTTGACAGAACGCGCATGATGAACGCGCGTTGAACAGCGGGCGAAGATAATGACCGCATGCATATCCACCGCCTCGCGTCCACCACCTCAACGATGGACGCATGCCGTGAACTGTTGGCACAGGGCGCGCCCGAGTTCAGTGTGGTCGTTGCTGATGAACAAACCGCAGGGCGCGGCCGCTCGGCGCACAGCTGGCATTCACCGGCAGGCGCCGGGCTGTATCTGTCGGTGTTGCTTTTCCCTCGCTTGCCCGCCCAGCAGGGCGCGTGGCTGACGATGATCGGCGCACTGGCCGTGCTCGATGCGCTGCGGGCCTACGCGCCGCACCTGGCGGTGGGCTGCGGCATCAAATGGTTTAACGACGTGCTGTATGGCGAACGCAAGCTGGCGGGTGTGCTGGTCGAAGCGCAGATCGGCGGGCCGCAGCTAACGCGCATCGATCACGCCATTGTGGGTATCGGCATCAACGTCAACACAGTATTTGACGGTGCGCCGCCAGAGGTTCAGGCGCGCGCGACCTCATTGCACACAGTGCTCGGCACCCAGCAGGATCGCGAGCGTTTGCTGGCCTTGTTGTTGCCTCTTTTCAAGGCGCGCTATGCGCGCGCGCAGGCCGGCACGAGTCCGGTTGACGACTATCGGCGCCAGGTGCGCACGATCGGGCGGCAGGTGCGCGTGCGGGTTGGGGATGCGTTTGTTGCGGGCATCGCTGAGCGCATTAACGATGACGGCGGGCTGGTTGTGCGCGATGCGGCAGGCGAGCACGTGGTTTCCGCCGGCGAGCTGCTGTAGCGCGCCCCGGGCTGTCGCAAGCCCGTTCCCTATCCCGATAGTGCGAATCGCATAAGATTGCTGCACATGACTCTGCACACAAACGACCTGGGCCAGCCCGTCGGACAGCCCGTGCCAAACTGGGCGCCGGTTGAACGGCCATCAAACGAGCCGCTGCTCGGCAGGTTCTGTCGCATCGAGCGCTTTGATCTTGAACGCCATGCGTCCGATCTGCACGCCGCCAACGCCACTGCGAAAGACGCCGCCAACTGGACCTATCTGCCCTATGGCCCGTTTGCAAGCGAGGCCGACTATCGCGCCTGGGCCGCAAACACCTGTCTGGGCGCCGACCCGCTCTTTTACGCCATCGTCGATAGCGCGAGCGGCCGGTCGATCGGTCTGGCCAGTTATCTGCGGATCGATCCGGCCCACGGCGTCATCGAGGTCGGACACATCAACTATTCGCCGCTGTTGCAGCGCGCGGCGGCCGCAACCGAGGCCATGTATCTGATGATGCAACGGGTGTTCGCGTTGGGCTATCGGCGTTACGAGTGGAAGTGCAACGCGCTTAACATACCGTCGCGCCTGGCTGCGCAACGCCTGGGCTTCTCTTTTGAAGGCGTCTTCCGGCAGGCCGTGATCAGCAAGGGCCGCAACCGCGACACCGCCTGGTATGCCATGATCGACGCCGAGTGGCCGGCCCTCGACGATGCGTTTCAGCAGTGGCTCGCACCCGCGAATTTTGACGCGCAAGGGCGGCAGCACGTGCGCTTGTCTGCACTCACGGCGCCGCTGCTTTTTGCGCGCGGCTAAGTGGGCAGCCAAAAGAAATTGGGCGTTTCGCGCACGAGCTCACAGAGATTCGTCCGGAGAAGGCACCATCTCCCTGCGCTCCGTGCAGGGAGATGGTGCCTTCTCCGGGAAAATACCCCTAAATACGCGGCGAAATCGTGGCAAAGGGTCGCGCCCGTCACCCATTTGCGGGTGCGGGATAGCGGCGAAGCAGGGGTATAGGCGATTTCGCCCATCAAGCTATTTTGGAGCGAGCCCTTAGCGTTGCAGCAGGGGCAAAAACGCGCGCGCTGGCCCGACTGGCGTCGCCGTAATGTTCGGACCGACCGTGGGCGTGGCCTGCGATGCGCCGTTGCGCGGCGGCCGCGGTTTGCTGTCGCCGACCAGGCGTGGCAGCCCGTTGGTCGCGCGCTCAAAAGCGCCCGAGTCTGCCGGTGAACCACGCGGGATACCCATGAAGTCGTCCGTCGGCTGCCACGGGCTGCCCGCGCCGCGCGCTGCGCCCAACAGCGCGCTGCCCGGCGCGGGCAGCAGATCAAAGGGTCCGTTGGCGCTGTTGACAAAACACGTCCCGGTGCAGGTCACGTTGCCGGTCACAACTGCCGCGTCGCTGATGCCGGAGATGGCGGGCACACCGCTGATGGGCAAGATCGCGTTGTTTGCAAGCACATTGCCGGCGTTCGACCAGTTCTGCAGATGAATCCCGGCAGTCGGCGCGCTCAACACGGTGTTGTGCACGATGCGCACGTTGCGCTGCAGGTTGCGTCCGGCATAGTCCTGCGCGCGGATGCCGGCAAAGCCGCCGCCGACTGTGATGTTGTTGACAATCGTGGCCGGGCCGCCGCCTGCGTTGATGTTGGCATCGTCGATGGCGCCTTCGACATAGTTGCCCTCAATGATGCTGGCGGTGCCGCCATTGTTGCTGCCATACACCATGATGCCCGGCCCGCGCGTGCGATAGATCGTGTTGTCGCGGATCAGCGCGTTCGAATTCAGCTTGATTTGCACGCCATAGCCCACGCCATCACCGGGTAGGGTGCCGTCGATCAGATTGCGCTCGATGACCGCGTCTTTGACCGTGCAGTTGCCGGAGTGACAGCCAAAGTAGATCACGGTGTTGCGCATGTTCTTAAACACGTTGTCGCGCACGATAATGCGCGCGCTCGTGCTCCCGGACGTGTTTGCCGGCACCGCGATGCCGCCGATGTTTTCAAAGACATTGCGCTCGATCAATATGTCGTCGGCCTGCCGGATTCGGATCGCGTCGATGTCGTTCTCGGTGCGCGCGAATGCAAACCCGCGCAATGTGATGAACGCGGCGGCGTCAAGATCGATCACGTTTGATGCAGTGCCGGTGTAGTTGAACGTCGCGCGCAGGCCGGCGGCCTCGCTCTCCGAGCGTATGACGGTGCGCTGCGCCGCGGTGCCGCGCGTGCTGATGACACAGGGCGTGCTGTAGTCGCCGCTGCTCAGCACGATCTCTTCGCCAGGTTGCGCGGCGTTGATGGCGCCGCACCAGTCATCCGCCGGGCCAACGGCGCGCGGGGTTGCGCGCGCCGGCTGGGCGCCGGCCGCGAGCGCGCAGAGCAGCAGGGCTGCCAATGCACCGCGGCGCGGGAGAAAGTCGAGCGGCAAGGCTGTGATCATGAGGTTGTAGTTGCGCTAGAGGCACCCGGGCTGGCAGCTGCGGGCGATGACTTGGGCGAGGCTATTGCATTGGCAACTGCGTGGTGTCGCGCCCGTGCGTGGCAGCCCAGGCGTTGATCAGCCGGCGCGCGATGCTTAAGGGCGGCGGGATGTCTGGCAGCGCGTCGATGTGAAACCAGCGCGCGTCGTCGAGTTCGTGGGTGTCGATCGCAATTTCGCCGCCGTCGTATTCGGCAAAAAAACCAACCATGATTTGGTGCGGGAAGGGCCACGGCTGGCTGTCGAAATAGCGCAGGTTTTTGACCTGCACGCCGACCTCTTCGCCGACTTCGCGGTGCAGGTTGTCTTCAAGCGATTCACCCGGCTCAACAAATCCCGCCACCAGGCCGTAGCGTGAACCAAAGCCCTCTTTGTGCGTGAGCAGGGCGCGCTCGCCGTCGTGGATCAGCGTAATCGTGCAGGGGTTAACCGGCGGATACATGCTCCACTTGCAGGCCTCATCGCTGCAGCGTTTGCCCCACTCGGTGCTCATCGCGGTGAGCGGCGCGCCGCAGCGCATGCAGTAGTTGCTGCTGGCGTGCCAGCGGCTGAGCTGCGCGGCGTAGCCGGCCAGCGCGAACGCATCGTCGCTGACGCGACCATACAGGTCGCGCAGCCCGATCGCGCGAAAGCCGCTGGGCAGCGCCATGTCGCCGGGCAATGTGGCAGCGAAGCAGGCGGCCCCGGCATCGTTCGCAATGTGCAGCTGCGCCGCTCCAACTGGCAACAGGCTCTCGACTGCGTCCATGGCAGGCAACTGCAACTTGCCATTGTGCATGTGCAGGACGATGTTGCTGCCCTGCACCGAGGATCCAGGTTGTATCGGATGCGGCGGGAAGCGCGGACCCGGGGTATACACGATGAAATGCCATGGCTTGGTGTGATTCTAACGGTCGTCGACGGCTGGCGGACGCAGCATCTCGGCAAGGGTCGCTGCACGGGGCTCACTTAACGCAGTGGCGTTAGAGTCGCTTCGATCTCGCCGCGGTGCGGTTCGAGCCAGGCCGGCAGCATAAGTTTTTCGCCGAGGTGTTCGAGCGGTTCATCGATGGTGAAGCCGGGTGGCACGGTGGCGATCTCGACGATGTGTCCGTCCGGATCGTTTGTATAGATGCTGTGAAAGTAACTGCGGTCCAACACATCGGTCACGCGCAACCCGGCCGCGCGAATGCGTTTGATAAACGCCAGCTGCGTGGCATCGTCCGGCACCGCTAGCGCAAAGTGATGCGTTTGCCCGGCGCCCATGCGCACGCGCGGTGTGCCGCGCGGCGCGTGCAGGTAATGCAGCACCGTTGGACTTGTTGCTGTCGCGCTCCAGGCCCATTCGGTTGGGCTGATCTTGTGCGTGTGCAGGCCGAGTACGCCGCTATAAAACGCCTCGGTGCGCGCCAGATCAGATGAGATTGCAGTGATGCGCGCCATGCCGGCGTAATCTTGCGCGTTGGGTTCGCCGAGCGTTTCGATCTGCACGCCGTCCGGGTCAATCAGGCGTGTGCTCGCGCCGCCAGATCCGAAGCACAGCGACAGGTGTTGTGTGCCGCCGATGCCGGGCGAGCCGGGCGTGGCATGCTTCCACTCGAAAAACGTAATGGCGGTGCCCGGGCTCGCGTTCGTGTCGCCGTAATACAGATGGTAGGCGCTCGGATCGTCAAAATTGACCGTCTTTTTGACCAAGCGCAGCCCGAGCGTTTTTGTGTAGAAATCGCGATTGGGTTGCGCGGAACGCGTGACCAGGGTGATGTGGTGCAGACCCGTGATTGCAGTCATAAATTCTTACAGGCCGTGGATGAGCGCGCGTTCAGCCGCGAGGCCGGCCCACTCATCTGCGCTGCCGGCGTCGTCGTAGATCAGGCAGTACGGCCCATCGAACTGGGCTGCTTCGAGGATCGAAAGGCATTGCGCATAGTCGGTGGTATCCAATTGCAACGGTGCGCTGAAATTGCCTTTGGCGTGGCACGAGACCGCGTGTTCAGCGCAGGCCGCCAGCTGGGTGTATTTGTCGCTCGGGAAGTTTCCGAAGTCGATGTTGAGCTGCACCATGCCGTCGGTGGCGTCGAGCAGGGCGTTGACCGCGGCGCCGGTTGGCAGCAGCGCAAACCAATTTTCGATCAGCGTGCCGACGCCGTGTTCGTCGGCGCGGTCGGCGATGGCGTTCAGGCCAAAGCGACTGGCGGCCATCGCTTCGGGCGCGTGCGGCTGTTTGCCGGCGATCGCGCGGATGTTTGCGGCGCCGAGCGCGGCGGCGACTGGCACCCAGTCCATCACCCACTTGACATCGTGCATGCCCTGCGTCGGATGCGTGATATCGCCGCTGTCGATCAGCAGCGCATGCAGCTCGATGTTGTGGCGCGTGAGTTCAGCGCGCAGCTCGGCCAAATAGGCCGGCGACAAATCACGCAGGTGAAAGTGACAGATTTGAAGCGTGTGAATGTTGTGCGCGGCCAGCTGGGCGGGCAAGGCGAGCAATGCGTCGCGCCAGTGCGCTGCGCCGAGAGGGACCGCATCGAGTGGCGTTTGCGTGTCGTACATGGCGGGCGCGCCGAGCAAACGGTGCAGGCTCCAGCTGGAGACGCCGATGCGACGGCCGGTGTGTGCGGGAGATTGAGAAACATTTGACATGGTAATGGTCAGAGTATGCATCGGAACGCGTTTTGGCGGGTGCAGCGCGGGGTTTAGAGACCTGGCGGGTGTGAAGACCCGCCAGGTCTCTAAACCCCGCGCTGCACCCGCCAAAACGCGCGAAAAGCTCCGGATTGCCATGCGGCACCCACCCATGTGCGTCTGAGAAGACTCTCGTCGGTAGCGACGATGCCTGGCGTCACGTTGTCACCGTTGAGGCGCCGACCAAAGTCCGTCACGCAGTGTATGTAGGTCGCGACTTCGCATACGCCATGCCGTATGATTGTCCGCGTATGACGCGAATTGCGTTGGTGACGAGCGCGGCGCAGCCCAATTTGAGCGATGATGATCGGCTCGTGCTGCCGCATTTGGCCGCTCTGGGCATCGATGCTGTTGCCGTGCGTTGGGACGATTTAACCGCGAAGTGGGGCGAATTCGACGGCGTCGTCCTGCGGAACCTGAGCGACTACCACCTGCGCGTGGCCGAGTTTGATGAGTGGCTGAACGCGCTAAACGATGCCGGCGCCCGCGTCTGGAACCCCACCGCGGTGATTCGCTGGAACAGCGAAAAGCGCTATCTGCTTGAACTGCAAAAGCGCGGTGTGCCGGTGGTGCCGACGGTCATCGTTTCGCGCGATCGCGTCGTCGATCTGCCCTATGTGCTACGCAGCAACAACTGGACGAAAGCAGTTGTCAAACCTGCGATCGCAACGAACGGCTACAACACATGGCTGACCGAGTCGACCACCGCGCTGGGCGATCAACGCCATCTGGTCAGCATGATGATGCACAGCGATGTGCTGGTGCAGCCGTTCTTGAGCGAAATCGCGCGCGATGGCGAATTTGCCTTTGTGTTTTTTGGCGGCGAGTATAGCCATAGCTTCCGCAAACGCCCAAAACCTGGCGACTATCGTACCGGTGTGGACTTTGGTGGGCGCAGCACGCGCTTTGACGCGCCGGATGCGTGGATCGATCAGGCGGAAAGCATGCTCGCGCATCTGCCGCAGACCATGCTCTACGCGCGCCTAGATTGCATCATGCGCGAAAACCAGTTGATGTTGCACGAACTTGAGTTGATCGAGCCGCGACCTTGGCCTGCGCTTTGATCCCCTAGCTGCCAAGGACTTTGCCGAACACATCGCCGGCGCGCTGCGGCGCCAGCTCGGCTACTCCGCGCGCCCCCTGATCGACAACCCTGGTCGGTAAATCTGCGGATCCGCAATCCCGCGCAATTGCCGATTGCTTTGGGCCCCGCAAGATCACACACTAGAGGGGGGCATCGATTCGTGCGGAAATCTCCGCGTGAACTCTGCTACACCTGTAAAAGCATGTTGTAGCGATATCGCATCCAATGCAATAACGCCATTATGGGGCGCAATTGTGTTGCGAATCGATGAGTCTATGTTAACGAGGGGGCACCAAAGCTGCGTTTGCAAAAGGCAAATTGCAGGCCCGTATTGCGCTGAGGGGCGCCGTATGTGGGTTCGGGGCAATTCACACGACTTCTGCAGCGCGTGACTTGACAGTCCGCGCAGCCGTCGCACACGTATTGCGTTGATGAAATTTATCAAGAACGTATTGTTGCGCCTGGTAACGGCGACCGGGCGGACCCGCGCCGTCGCGTTCGCGGCCACCATCGGTATTGTCGCGCTGGTGCTGGGCGGGCACGTCGCTTGTGCGGCAGAACAACGCCACCGCGAGCCTGCCGACGCCGACGATCCTGGTTGCGGCGGCCAATGCCGCTGTTCCGCCAATCGTCACGACGGTGCCGCTGGCAACAATCACCGCAGCCGAGCTCTCCCACGATCCGCGTTTCGGAGCGGCCAAAGACTGCCACACCCATATTTGGTCGCAACTATCAGCCGGACGACGGGTTGCCCGTGTATGTCTGCGGGATGGTCGCCAACGGTTCATACTTCGTGCCGCAGCTGATTCAATCGGCTGGCCTCGATATTGCAAACGGTTTTCACCTCGGCTTACTTCCCATAAATCTCAACGAGAAACACGCCATCTCGGAACCGCAGATGGCGGCCATGGTGCGCGAGGGCTCGATCGACTGCATGATCAGCACGCTTGATTCTGTGGCACTCAACAACACCGGCACGGTGACGCTGATCGTCGATGAAAGTGCTGGCACCGATTCGCTCTGGGCGCGCGGCATCGACACGTTAAACGGCTTGAAGGGCAAACGGGTGGCGGTCGAAGGCAACACCTCGTCGGAGTTTTTGGTGCTCAGTCTGCTGGGCACCGTGCAGCTCAACCCGCGCAATGATGTCGCGATCGTGCGCTTTGACTTTCTGGGCGATGCGATCGATGCGTTTAACGCGGGCGAAGTCGACGCGGTCTCCGGCTATGAACCGGCGGTCCTCGATGCGCTCAAGGGCGGTGGCACGCAACTGGCCAGCACAAATGATTTTCGCGCCATCATCGAGTGGTGATCACCGCGCCAAAGAGCATCACGTCGCGCCAAGACGCCGTGCAGAAATTTCACCGTGCCTGGTTTGGCGCGCTTGAACTGCAGGATCGCGACTTTGACAAAGCCGCCGCGCACATCGCGGCCTGGGGGCACAACGACTGGACCGGCGTGACGGCCGCAAATGCCGCGTCGGACTGGGATGCGCAGCTTCGCAAGATCGCACAGGCGGATCTTGCGCAAAATGTGGCTGTGCTGGCGCAACCCGCTGCGTTGATGGCGCGCATCGACGATGCTCGCGTGGCGTGGACGCGCAGCGGCGCCAAACTGGTCGGCACGTCATCGGGTCTGGCGGTTGACGGACAATTTGCACAGCAGGTGGCAGTCGAGACCAGCGCGCGCGGCGGCAAGCAGACGTACAGCTTCCCAAACACCACGTTCGCATTTGCCGGCGAGCAGGTTGCCCAGAGCGTGCCGGCAATCGAGCAGGCTGCAACCGCGACGATCGAACCGCCGACGCCAAGCGTGACGCCCACGTCCAGCCCGGCCACCGCCACGCCGGACGCGCAACAAACCCCGGGCGCGCAGCCGTCGCCGACGATTGAGCTGATCGCCCTAAACGCGCCGACAGCCACAGCAGCGCCAAAATCTTCACCGACGCCGATCGCGACGGCGGCAGTCGCACAAACCACGACCGTCAGTAGCACTGCCGCATCCAAGAGCGTGATCGCAGTGCTGCCCTGCGCGCGGTTCGAATTTGTACCAGAAAGCGACACACTGCTGGCCGAGTCAAAACAGCTGCTCGACGACTGCGCGGTCAAAACGCTCAAACAGACTGTCAATGTGATCTTGCGCATCGATGGCTCTGCGGCCTGGCCCGGCCCGGCTGGCACCTACACGCGACAGGATATCGAGAACATCGCGCTGCGGCGCGCGGAAGCTATTGCGGCGTATCTGGTCGAGCAGGGCGTTGACAAACGCCGCCTCTTTGTGACGCATCACATGCCGCCGCAGCCGCATTGGGAATCGACCGATCTCGACTTGCTGGCGCAGGATAGGTATGTCGCTTTGTCGCTGCTGACCGGGGGGCGCTGACGGCTATCGGCAGGTGAGTTCGGCCGCCCATCGGTGCATGGGTAGCCGCGGCGACCGTGGTTGAGCGCTGGCGGTCTGTGCGCCGATGGACGGCCGAGCTCACCTGCCGATAGCGTGATTTGCGCCCGGGTAGACTGCGCGCATGCAACGCTATCATCTGGCACAGGTCAACATCGGCAAGCTGCGCGCGCCGGTCGATTCGCCGCTCATCACTGAGTTTCGCGAAGCGCTGGCCGAGATCAACCGCCTGGCTGAGGCTTCGCCGGGCTTTGTCTGGCGCTATGTCGACGCGAGCGGCAACGCCACCGACACGCGCCCGTATCCCGATCCGCTTGTGGCCTTCAACATGAGTGTGTGGGAATCGCTCGACGCGCTCAAAGACTATGTCTACAAAAGCCGGCATGTCGAGTTTTTCAAAAAACGCGCGGCCTGGTTTGAGAAGTTTCCAACCGCCTATGCCGCCCAGTGGTGGCTGCCGGCCGGTTCGTTGCCGACCGTGCAGGATGCGGTCGACACGCTTGCCCATCTCGATGCGCACGGGCCGACTGCGCGCGCGTTTTCGTTCGCCAAGCCCTTTCCACCGCCCAGCGAGCGGCTTAATATTACGTCCGGCGCGATTTGGGAGGACACGGTCGGCTATTGCCGCGCCGTGCGCGTTGGAAACACCATCGAAGTGGCTGGCACAACAGCGGTCAACGAAAATAGCCAGGTCATCGGCGCCGGCGATGTATACGCGCAGACGCGCTACGTGCTGCAAAAGATCGAGCGCGCGTTGATCCAGGCTGGCGCGTCGATGTCCGATGTCGTGCGGACGCGCATGTTCGTGACCGATATTTCGCAGTGGGAGCAGGTCGGGCGTGCTCACGGTGAATTTTTTAGCGCGATCAAGCCCGCTGCGACCCTGCTGGAGATCAGCAAACTGATCAATCCGGAGTTGCTCGTGGAGATCGAAGCGACCGCGATTGTGCGCCCGTAACTTACAATCGCCCTGCGAAAACAACAGGGTTAACGAAAACACGCCGGACATTTCCCGGCAAAAGGATTTCCATGAGCAAACCAAACAAATCTGCCTTTCTCAAACAATACGCGCTCGACCGCGCTAGCCTGCATGCGTTTATCAACAGCTTGACTGAATCCCAGCTCTCACAGCCATCCGACGCGGCCGGTTGGACGATCAAGGATCACCTGGCGCATCTGGCGGCCTGGCAAATCGGCATTGCGCAGTTGCTGCAGCACAAACCGCGCTGGGAAGCGATGGGGTTGAAGCTGGCCTATGTGCGCAAGGTCAAGAATTTTGACGTGATCAACGCTCTCATGCAGCGCAGGCACAGCAAGCTCTCGATCCGCGAGGTGCTCGATTTTCTATCAACCGCAGACGCGCAGTTTTTGTTCGCGCTGTCGAAATTGTCGTCGGCCGATTTGAACAAGCCCTATGCGTTTTATTCTGGCGAAGAGCCCAGCCAGCGCACATCCGAGCCAGTGTTTGGCTGGGTCGAAGGCGATTCCGGGCATCACTTCAACGAGCACCTGACATGGATGCGGCAAATCCTGGTCGACGATCGCACCCGCAAGATTGAACGCTATGGCCAGGGGTGCGATCTGCTGGACGCCGCGCTCAAAAAGATTCCGCGCAAGGTCTGGCAATTCAAGCCAACCAAACGCGACTGGAGCATTCACGAAGTGCTGGTGCATCTGGCCGACAGCGAAACAAACAGTTATCTGCGGTGCCGCAAGGCCGTTGCCGAACCGGGCGAAGCCATCATGGCCTACGACCAGGACAAGTGGGCGGACGCGCTGGGCTATCACGAACGGGATGTCGAGGATGCGCGCGCGACCGTGCGGTTGGTACGGAAGCTGACCTATTCATTTATCAAAACACTGCCCGATGCCGAGTGGGACAAGTCGTATTACCACCCGGAGTCCAAGCGGCAAGTCAAACTGAGCGAGTGGATCGGCTCATACGCCGCGCACATTCCCGATCACATCGAACAAATCCAGCGCAACCATGCGGTCTGGAAAAAACGCAACGGCTGATGCTGTTGGCGGCGGTCATCTATCGAGGGTGACCGCCGCGCGCGCGGCGCCGAGCAGCGCGGCGCTTGGATTGGTGATCACGCGCAACGGCACGCGTTCCATCAGGCTGCGCAGGCGGCCCTTGCTCAAAAAGCTCTGCAAGAACGAGCCGCGCTGCAGCGCCGGCAGGATGCGCGGCGGGATGCCGCCGCCCAGATACAGTCCGCCGGTCGCCATGACGGTCAACGCCAGGTTGCCGGCCTGCGCCGCCAACACCGAGCAAAACATGTCCAATGTGGCTTTGCAGCGCGGCGATGGCGCGGCCGACATCGCGTTCGTCATGATGATCGGCGTAGGATCGGTCGCCGCCGCGACAGCGGCTTCGATCTCGCCCAGCTCGGCCACTCCGGACCAGCGCATGAAGTTGTAAATATTCGGAATGCCGATGCCGCTGCAAACGCGTTCATAGCTGACGTGGCCGTCAAACACCGGCAGCAGGTAGCGCAGCATTTCGATCTCAAGTTCGGTGTTTGGCGCGAAATCGCAGTGACCGCCCTCGGACGGATGGGCGTGGTAGTGGCCGACATCGTCAGCCACCAGATACGCCTCGCCCAGCCCAGTCCCTGGCGCGACCACGCCGATCGCACCGCGCTGTGCCGGTGGCACCGCATTGAGCGCAGCGATGTCGCCGGCGCCCAACACCGGGATCGCGTTTGCAATCGACTCCAGATCGTTCAGGAGTTTCACCGAGCGCGCCTTAAGCGTGTTGCACAGCCCGGCCTCATCCATCTGCCAGGGCAGGTTGGTGATCGTGGCTTGGCCACCGATCACCGGCCCGGCAACGCCAAATGCCGCCGCGGTGACGGTGGCGCCGGTCTCGCCTAAAAATGACTGAATCACCGCGTCCAGGCTGTCGAATTGCGCGCTGGGATACGACTTTTGCGCGAGCGGGGTGTCGAGTGCGTTGCTGTTTTCATACAGCGCGAGCACGGTTTTGGTGCCGCCAATGTCTCCGGCAAGAACTGTCATAGGAGGTCATCTGTAGCACAGCGCGCCCGGTTTGCCAAGTCGTTGCCGCTGATCAGCGCAGAGCCGGTCACTATCCAGCGCCAGCACACAGTTTTTGCGCGCGCATCGCCGCCGACGCCGATCCGCGGCGTGCGCGCCACCGCAGCATCGTCGATCGGGTCGCCGTCGGTGATCGTGATCGGGCTCTCTGGCTGCAGCATGTTCAACCCGCTCAGCGCGCGCGTGATGGCAAATGCTTGCGCCAATCGGCCCGGACCGCGGCACAGGTCGCGATCCGCGCATTGCGCACCGCGCAGCGTGCGCATGGCCGCCAGCCCGTCGAGCGGCTGAATGGCGCGAATCAACACGGCCGCGCCAAATCCGGCCGGCTCCGTCACCACGTTAAAGCACTGATGCATGCCGTAGATCAAATAGACATAGGCCGTGCCTCCCGCAGAGTACATCGGCGCGTTGCGCGCAGTCTTGCCGCGGTAGCAATGCGCGGCTTGATCGCCCTCGCGATACGCCTCGGTCTCGATGATGCGCCCGCGCAACACGCTGCCATCGGTTAGGTGCCGCGTCAGCGTTTTGCCCAGCAACTGGCGCGCAACGATGAGCGTGTTTTGTTGGAAGAAGCCGTGATCGAGGGGATGCATGCGAAAGAGGTGCCTGAAGTGTGCATCATAAACACCATAGCGCGTTCTGCCGTGCTGGGCGCACCTGGTGTTAGTGGCAAATACTCTGCATGCTTGGTATGACACACAAACGCGGTCATCTCGAAGCGAAGCTGAGAGATGACCGCGTGACGGCGGGCGCACTCGGCACACCCGCGCTTAGCGCGACCTTTTCCCCGCGCTGCACATGACGTGTGGTTGGTTTAGGGCGATTTCCCTCCCCCCGCCGAAGGCGGGGGGAGGGAAATCGCCGCTCAATCTGCCATAGTGTTATGCGCGATGGACTTGGCCGCAGGCCATGGGCAACTCGAGATGCTGGTGTGGCGGATCAAGATGACCGCGTTGGAAGCGGGGCATGCGTGCAGGCCCGTCACAGTTGGCATTTGTATCCCACTGCAGCATTTATCTCCCGCTCACCTCGCGCGGTTAAATTTCTTGCCTCATGGCTACTGCAATCGCAACGTTCCCGGCGCGTTCAGATGGTCTGCCAGCAGGCCCGGTTGTGCCAGGGTGGACGCGTCTGATCACAAATTTGTCTCCGCGTCGCATCGAGTTTGATTCGCTGGCCTACCTGCTCGATAGCGCGCAAAAATTCGGCTCGATCTTTGGCATTTATCTCGGAGACACGGTCACGATCGTGATCACCGACCCGGCGCTGGCGCATGAAATACTGGTCACGCGCGCCAATGAATTTCACAAAGCCGCGCTGTTGCGCGATGCGGTTGGCACGCTGATTGGCAACGGGTTGCTGACCAGCGAAGGCGACTTTTGGCGGCGGCAGCGCGCGCTCGCGCAGCCGGCCTTTCACTTCAAACGCGTCGCGGGCTATGCTAATGCGATGGTCGGCGCCACGCAACGCGAACTCGCACAGTGGCAGCCCGGCGAAACGCGCGACATCAGCCACGCCATGATGGCGATCACGCTGGACATCGTGTGCAAAACGCTGTTCGACATGGATGTGCGCGATCAGGCCGGCCGCGTTGGCGCGCTGATGCACACGCTGCTCAACGCCGCGAACGATCGGCTAAACGCCTACTCGCCGGTCTGGGAGCGCATTTTCAAGACGCAACAGCGCGCCGAGGATGCCGCGCTGGTCGAGCTCAACACGCTGCTCGCTCGCATCATCCATGAGCATCGCCAGAGCGGCGCCGATCACGGCGATCTGCTCTCGATGCTGCTCGAGGCACGCGACGAAGACGGCAAGCCGATGTCCGAAAAGCAGCTGCGCGATGAAGTCGCCACGCTGTTTGTCGCCGGCCATGAAACGACCGCGAATCTGCTGGCCTGGTCGTTTTACCTGTTGGCGAAAAATCCAGCCGTCGAAGCCAAAGCCCGCGCCGAGCTGGATCTGCTCGGTGGCATTGCTCCGACGATGGAGGATCTCAAAAAGCTGCCGTATCTTGAGCGCGTGCTCAAAGAGGCGATGCGGCTGTATCCGCCGGCGGGTGGGGCGACGCGCATGCCGATCCACGATATCGAACTGGCCGGCTATCGCATCCCGGCGGGCACTTCGCTGGCGATTTCGACCTATGTGATGCATCGCGATCCGCGGCATTTCCGAGCCCGCTCACATTCAACCCGGAGCGTTTTAGCCCGCAGAACGAACACAGCATTCCGAAGGGCGCGTATCTGCCGTTTGGCGGCGGCCCGCGCGTGTGCATTGGCAATGCCTTTGCGATGATGGAGGCGCAGCTTATCCTGGCAACCGTGCTGCAGCGTTTCAAACTGTCGAACCTGCCCGGCGCCAATGTGCGCGCTGAACAGCTCTTTACGATCCGCCCAAAGGGTGGGCTGCGCATGACCGTCAGCTAAAACCGTCGCTATCTGCAGAAGTCCGCCGCTGCCTGTATCAAGATCTGCTCAAGTTGCAGCACCTCGGCGCAGTCGACGCGCTCGTGCGCGCTGTGCAGCCCGTGGCCGGTCGGGCCGATGATGACCACCGGAATTCCCGCCTCGGCGATGAGCCCGGAATCCATCCAATACGGCGCGCCGATGCGCGGTCGCGCTGCGCCCAGCGTCGCGCTAAGCGCGGCTTCAACGCTGTCGACGATGGCTGAACCCGCGGCGCTCTCGAATGCCGCGCGATGGATGACCGTGCGCTGCGTCGCGCTGATGCCGGGCATATCCGCCAGCACCTGCGTCAGCAACGCGGCGAGCTCGGCCTCAATTGCCGGCAGCGTTTCAGCCGGCAGCGTGCGGCGTTCGATCGAGAGGCTGGCCTGCTCCGGCAGCGTAAACAATGCCGAACCACCGGATACCAGCACCGCCTGCAGACTGGCGTGCTGCAATAGCGGATGCGGCGTCGCGCGCAGTTGCGCATCGCGTTGTTCAACCGCCTGCAGCACCCGCCCCAGTGCTGTGACTGCGTTTGCGCCCAGCGCTGGTTGCGACGTATGTGCAGCTTTGCCGGTCAGCGTCACATCGAAGACGGCGAAGCCGCGGTGCGCGGTGCACAGCTGCAACCCGGTCGGCTCGGTCACAATCGCAGCGTCGGCTTGAAAGCGCTCGAGCACACTGGCGGTGCCGATGCTGCCGTGTTCTTCATCGCTCACCGCCGTCAGCAACACATCGCCGGCCAAATCCTGCGAGGCGGCGGCTTCGAGCGCGCGCATGCAGGCGGCCAGGCTGGCTTTCATGTCGCAGGCGCCGCGCCCGTGCAAAAAGCCATCCGCAATGTGCGCCGAAAACGCATCCGGCATGCCGGCCACGCCGACCGTGTCCAAATGCGCGTTGAGCATCAGGCTGCGGCCACGCTCCGGCGCTTTGCCGCGCGCGATCGCCACCACGCTCGGGCGCCCTGGCACCGGTTCGATCCAGTGCACGTCGCAACCGCGCGCCAAACACCAGTCGGCGACAAAGCGCGCCAGTTCGGTTTCGCCCGGCGCATCCGGCTCAAGCGCCGGGTTGATTGAGTTGATTGCCACCAGCGCCTGCGTCAGCGCGATCACGGGTGTCTGCGTAATGTCCGCTCGCATGGCTATACCGCAGCCAATGCATGGCCAAGATCGGCAATCAGATCGGCGCTGTCTTCGATGCCGGCAGAGTAGCGCACCAATGCTTCCGGGATGCCCAGCGCCGCGCGCTCTTCGGCGCTACATTCGACGTGGCTGGTGGTGGCGGGCGTCCCGACCACGGTCTCGACCGGTCCCAGGTTCGCCGCGCGGTGCGCCAGTTTGAGCTGCGGCAAAAAGCGCTTGACGGCTTCCCAGCCGCCGTTGAGCGCAAAGCTGAGCATGCCGCCAAAGCCGCGCATCTGTTTGGCCGCGATCGCGTGCTGCGCGTGCGAAGCCAGGCCCGGATAGAACACGCGCTCGACCTTCGGGTGGGCCTCCAGAAATTGCGCAACTGCCAGCGCATTTGCGTTCTGCTGTTTAACGCGCAAGTGGAGTGTTTTCATGCCACGCAGCAGCAGATACGCGGCAAAAGGATCGAGCGCCGCGCCGGTGATCTCGCGGTGGTGATAGATGCGTTCGACCAGCGCGCTGCTGCCCGCGATGACGCCGCCGAGCGCATCGGCGTGGCCGCCCAGATACTTGCTGGCGCTGTGCAGCACCAGATCGGCGCCAAGCGCGAGCGGGTTCTGGTTGATCGGCGTCGCGAAGGTGTTGTCGACCACCACCCGCGCGCCGGCGCGTTTCGCCGCGGCGGACAAGCGCGTAATGTCCTGGATCTTGAGCGTCGGGTTGGTCGGTGTTTCGAGATACAGCAGCGCGCAGCCGCGCGCGATTTCAGCCTCGACGGCTTCCGCGCTGGCCGTGTCGCACAGCGTCGCCTGAATGCCAAAGCGCGGCAAGAACTCCGTGAAGATGATCGACGTGCCGCCGTAGGTGTCTTTGACCGAGACCACGCGGTCGCCTGGGCTGAGCAACGTGAAGAGCGTGTTCGAGACCGCGGCCATGCCTGAGGCAAAGCTGGTGGCGGATTCCGCCTGTTCGAGCGCGCACAGCTTGTCTTCAAAGGCCTTGACGGTCGGGTTTGTGTTGCGGCTGTAAATGTGCCCGGGCGCGCGTTTGAGCGCGACATCGAGCCAGCCGTCGACATCGTCGTAGCCGAAAGCGATGCTCTGGAAGATCGGCACCTGCGTGGCGCGCTCGCCCAACGAGCCTTCTTCGCCGGCCCAGACCGACTGTGTGGCGGGGTGTAACGAGTTCATGGGTGAAGTCTACATGGGGGCACCGCGGATTTGCGATGCGCTCTGGGCGGCCATAGCGGCGACGCACGGAATAGGATGAGGGTCTATTTGGCTGGCGAGTCCGATTAATCGCACAGCACTTTGGACGAGGAGCCAGCAGCGTATGAGCAAGCCAGAATTGATCGCTATCGACTCCGGGTTCACCCTGTGTTGCTCAGCGCGGGACAGACGATCTTCGCGGGCGGGGCGGGCACGCATGCACTCACCCATGTCAAGACGACCTCGTATGACAATGGCGTTGTGTCGCTGGATTACGTGCGGCCGGCGACAGAGGAAATGGGTGCTGAAACGTACTAGGGATCGAACTAACAGCGCCAGATAACAAACGCGGTGGCGTTGGCTGAAGATCACCTTGCCATGTGCTATTTGTTTGCTATTTGGAATGCCGGAGGATGCAGATCGGATGCTACCGACTTGTGACCGGCAGATAGAGCGACCGGGCTGCCATGTTTACCGTCCGCTGGTCGCTGTCGACGATAACGTAATCCGCGCCATTGCGCGCCAGCAGTTCGGCCCGAATCGCCGCGCTAAGTCCGGCAGTCTGTGCTTTTGTAAATGTTGCACTGAACTGCCCGGCACTGTTTGTCGTTCCCGTCACAACTTCCGCGCCGTTGAGATTGCCCGCATCGCCGTCACTATCGAGACCGAGCCGCACTTCGGCGTTGGCAACAGCCACACCATACGGATCTCGCACGGTGGCGCGCGCGGTCGACGTTTGCACGGTGCCCAAGCGTTCTGGCGATAAATCAAGCGTGATGTCGGCCGCGATCGGCGCACGCACGTGAATTGTTGTCGATGTGTACTCCTGTGTTGCGCCGGACAGGCGGGTCTGGATCGCGACCGTGTAGACCCCTGCCGCCGTCGGCGGCGTGTAGCCAATTTGCATCTGGCCCGTGGTGGGATAGCTGCCGTTTCCAGGCTGCGCTGATAACGTGCCGCCGCTTGTGCTCCAGAAGAACGCAATACCCGCGTCGGGCAATGCGCCTTGTTCGTCGCGAAAGAACGCGGTCAAGGTGATCGGCCGCGAATCGCCCAACGGCACATAACCGTCCTCGACCGGGTTGTTAATCACGACATAGCGCACCGGGCGCGCGCGCGCAATCTGCGTGGTCGACACGGCACGGATGCGGCCCGCTTCGAGTTCAGTCACGGTCAGGATTACATCGCCCGCCGCGCCGCTTGGACCGGTGTCGAATGCCGCTCCGGTGATAACGCGCACGTTGAAAGTACCGCTGTTGTTTGCCGCGAGGCACAGTGGCGTCACGCCAGGAATCGCGTCGCTTGGCAGGTTTGCGAGCGCCCAGCCAGAGGGCAGGGCGACCGACAGGACGAAGCATCGATTGATGGCATCCTGGTTGTGGATCTGAAATCCGAGATAGGTTGATCCGCCGGAGGTTTGCAGCACGTTGGGTGAAACTACACGCACCGGTTGAAAGGTGTATGGCACCGGATCCGAACGCGTGAACGCGATGTTGCCGATTTTGCCGTTGACCCACAGATACCCGACGCCCGCAGTTGTGGGCGCAAATGGGTCGCTGCCAAAATCGCCATCGCCCGCCGTGCCATCGCCGTGTTCGCCGTCATCGTGCAGTGTCATCCCGCTACCCATTCGTGCGCCGTTTGGCGCTTGCAGCCAGCCGGTTAGGGCGTTACCGTCGGCGACGCTGCCAAGCCGCACAGTCAGGCGCGCGGGCGTCATCGGACGGATGCGGGCATCTGCGCTTTCGGCGCTAATCGCGCTGGCCGCCAGTGCAGAAAAGCTGAATGTTCCGTTGCCGCTGGAGCCGGCATCCACGATCGCGGTGTAGACACCGCCGCGGTTGTTGGTGTCGACCTGCACGTATTGCACCAGGCCATTGTTCAGGCTGACGCACAACACATTGGCCGTGTCCGAACACGACACTTCGCTCCCGTCCGGGTAACGCACGATCATGCGCTCAAACGTGCCGGAATATCCGGTCTGCAGAAAGCCGACAGCGCTAATCAGGCTGTCGACTGCGACAGTGTAACTTTTTGTCGGTTGGGGTGGTGCGTTGTAATTTTTGTACCCCATGCCATCTCGAGCGCCGTTGACATCGCGATCGGAGAAGGTTATGTTTGTGTGAAAGTTCCCGCCAACGCCGATCACGGATGCGCCGGAGTCGCCCGCGATGAGGCTGCGATATTGATAGCGCCCCTCACCGGTTACGTTGTTGATTAGATATTGAAATTCCCGTGTTACTCCGGTACTTCTTAGGTTCACGTTGCCGTAGCCGCCGATGCCAGCAATCGTTATTGCTGTCCAATCACCCACGGTTCTGCGGGTTGCATAGAAACAATCTGCGTTTTCGCAAGGGACCCACAGACCGGTCTCGCCGCCGGTGTATACGAACCATGGCAAGTTGCTTCTCAGGATGTTGTAGTCCACAAACACGCTATGCGCCGGTGGGTAGGTTGTTCTGACATAACCATTCTCGAAAATCGTCACGCGCGAACCGTCGCTGTTATCAAAATTGATCTGGCCATTTGCAGCAGTGGGAAGGACTGTGCCGCCTGCCGCTGTGGATGTGTCGATCCAGCGGTATTCACTCGCTGTGAGCTGATCGTAGCGCAACGTGTAGCTATCGGATACGTAATCGCTCCAACGCCCGGCGCCTGCGCTGTTGTTCAGCCCGGCCCGCAGAATCTTGACCGCGTCCGCCAGCTGATCCTGGCGCACAAACAGAAACTGTCCGCCGCTGCCAAGCGCTGTCAGAAGATACGGCACGACGCCGCCTGGACGGCTGCCGTCAGCCGCCAGACCAAGGAATTCCTGTTCAGTTCCGCTCAGGCTCGCTTGCCGTGTTGCTGCCGTGCCGCATCCGGCCATCAGCACCACCGAAGCGCGCATGCGCTGCTCAGTGAGCCGCTGGCGCAGGCTTTCGACGTTTATCGACAGGCTGTCGTCGCCGTCGGTGATCAACCAGGCCTGACCGTCATGCTGACGCCGCGCGGCCTGGCCGAGCGCCTCGAGCCCAGCCGATGGGCAGCTTGGGTCGGGTGCACCATTTGGGCCTAACGCGTTGACCGCTGGCAGGATTTGTTCGGGGAAGAAGCGCCCTTCGACGACCGGCTGCACCCGGTTGCTAGTGTTGTCATAGCGGAACACGCTCATTTCCGTGCCGGCCGGGTTGCGCGTCAAATCGTTGACCTGTTCGACCACGACAGCTTTGGCCGCGTCGAGCTTCGCGCCAGCCATGCTGGTGCTGGTGTCAATGACGACGCTATGGCGCTTCCACCACTTGAATTGCGGCTGTCCGGGATAGTCTGGCAGGCTGGCTTCGGTTGTGGTCAGCGCTGTTTCGCCGTCAGTGCGCGCAGCGAACGCGAGCGACGACGCGAACGGCGCGGCAGTGCCCAGATTTCGGCGCGCGGCATCGGCGGCGGCGGCGTCCGCCTGCAAGCCGAGGTCCTTCCATACTTTTAAGAAGACCGGCACTGTGCAGTCGTCGTCGAAGACGTCGCCATTCGCGGCAAACGCCGGGTCGGTATAGACGCGTTGTATGGCGCGATGGCCCAGTGCGATTTTGTCGTCATCGGCCCCGCCTGGGTAATCGGCTGAGCCATCGTTCAAGTCCCACAACATCGCGGCAATCGCGAGCTCATTGCGGATGCTTTTTGGCCCGGTGGTTGTGTCGTAGGACTCAAGACTTCGACTAGTCGCGCCTGTCGCGCCGTTGTCGATATACGACGATGCAAATGGATCGCGACGCGCCTGGCGCACTGCGGATTGGAAATAATTCGGATACCCTTCACTCCAAACCAACTCAAGATCGTACAAATCGCCGAATTTGTCCGCGATGCGATCCATGCTGTGCTCGCCGCCGGGGCTGTCGTCGCAGCTGAAATAGTCGTCCAGCATATGGCCCAGCTCGTGGAGGATGACAGAGTCATCCCATTCATCCGGATCACCCGCGCTATCGGCGATCACGATATCGCGGCCTGTGGAAAAGTCGCCGCGATAGTTGGATCCTGTCTGACCCTCGCCTACTTCCCACAACACATCGACGGTGCTGTTTAGCTGCGCGCCGCCGCTGGCGCTCCAGAATTGCCAACCTTCGTAAATCGCGTCTGCGATGTTAAACACGGCGCTCTGCGATCGGTTGGATTCAAGTTGAAAGTTGACTGTCAACGCGCCGCCTTCCGAAGATCGCTCGCCCGAGTCGAATTCATAACCGCTGGTGACGGCTGTGAGATCGATCCCGAGCACATCATTGTGCTCACTGACGTTGACCACTTCATGTCCGTTCCGCCACAGGCTGGCGTGCAGGCGCACATAAATCTCGAGCGTGTCGTCGAAGACCCCGTCGTCATCGCAGAACACCTTGCTATAGCGCCCATCCGCGTCTGTAATTACGGCGCCATACGAGTCATCAAAGACCAGATCGCTTTCGCGAATTTCAACTTCCGCAAAACGCACCGGGACGGTCATGTCCGGGCCGAACCCGGTGCCGCTGATGGTCTGCGGCCGTTCTAGCCGCGTGACGCGCCCGCTAACTGTGAAGCATGGGTCGCTGGCCGCGCGCCGGACGCTGTCATGACCCGCCGCTTGCGGCGCGTCTACTGTGATTGAAGTGTTCGGCGCGGCGGCCAGTTCGGCGCGCGCGACCTCATCGCGCTGTGTGACGCGGGAACGGCCACCCGTGTCGACATGAAAGAACAACACTGCGACCGCGCGCGTCATATCATCGGACGCATCGCCGGCCGAAGCCACGACGCGATACACGCCGGGCGTGGCAAACGTGACGCGGCGCTGCGAGGCAGTTGCCGCACCCGCCACGATCACCGTCTCGGTATCACGCGCCGGGCCGTCGAGTGCGCCGCCATCCGGCAGACCCCATTCGACGAAAAGCGCGTCGTTGTCGCGTTTTGCATGGATATCTAGAGATACTGCGACCGCCTCGCCGGACGTCGCTGCGTGCTCGGCGTGCAGCGTGACGATCAGATCCGCGCTGTTGCCGACACTGCGATCCTCCAGCAGCACGCGACCTTGCACGTCTGGTTCCGACGGGTTGGGTTGCGCGTGCGCAGGCGTAAGTGCCATGAGCGCGATCACGGCAGCTGCAATGACACACCAACGACCGCGTGCGGCCACTTGCAGACGTGACGACTCAAATCGTGTTATTTGCTTACGCATCGGTGCGCAAACACTACATTCGTGCGTGGCGGGAAAGGTGAAATTTTGTTAGTCTTTGACAACTAAACCTGTTTCGTATCCCGGTGCAGCCCAGCGCTAGGGTAGACCTGAACGCGATCAGGCTGAAAGCGCGATCGCACGCTCAAGCGTCAGTGCGCTGCCTTCCCGCCAAATGGCGTCAAAATCAACGTCGCCAAGCGCAGCCCTAGCTTTTTTGGCCAGCAAGTTGTAATCCGCAATCTCAAACGGCGTCAGCATGCATGGCCGCCGCGTTGTAAAGTCTGCCTGCGCGCAGGCGAGCAGGATCGCCGCTTTTTTGATGTCGCCCTGCGCTAGCGCCACTGCCCCAATACCTGCGATGCAACGCGCCGCCATATGCATATTCCCCCACGCGTGGCATAGGCGCAGACTCGACTGATAGAACTTGAGCGCCGACGCAGATTTGCCTTCACGGCGCTCGATTGTCGCCAACGATTGCATGACAAGCGCCTTGCCAAAGGCATGTTCGGCATGTTTGAACAAATGCAGAGCGCGGGTCGCATGCGTGCGGGCAGATTTCAGGTCATTCAAGTGCAGAAGCGCGATTGCGAGCGCATCTTCACCCCAGGCGAATTCGTGGCGGAAGTCATTCGACCGAAACAGCGCTAGTGACTCCCGCATGAGTGACACCGCAAGCGTCGCGTCAGAACGCGCCAGACAGAAAAATCCTCGGGCGCGCAATACATATGCATACCCGACCGCATAGCCCGACATGTGGCACAACGCTTCGCACTCACGCAGATGCGCCTCCACTTGCAGGTGTGGCATGCCATCTGCGCTCCAGATTGGTGTGGCGTGCAGAATTGCAAGCGTCAGGTCGACTATCTCTCGCGGCCGGTCAAATCTGCGTTCGATTGCGAGTGCCTCCTGAAACAGCGACATCGCACGATCGAGACGATTGAAATCGTGCATCGCCCAGCCCAACGTCTTGAGCGCAGTCACCAGGAGTTTTTCATCGCTGCTTGCCCGGCACTCATCGAGCGCTTGCTCTGCCAGATGGATGGCCTCGACCACGTCACCCTGTCGCTGCGCAAATGCGCTTGCATTTAGCAGCGCACCCACATGCGACACGCTTGAAGAGGTGCTGCGCGCGAGAATCCGGGCAAACCACATCCGCGCCTCGCGGAAACTTTCTTGAGCCATCCACAAGGGCTCAAGCGCATTGGCAAGCGCCAGCGCCGCATCCGGATCCATGCGAATGCACCATGACAAAGTCGCGTGTAGGCGATCAGGATTGTGCGACCCGGTCGAGGAAACTCCTACTTCGATGCTACTCGGTTGGGGCAGCAGTGAGCGGGTATCTGTGTAAAGCTTGTCGTCGCCAAGGGTGTTCCGCGTGACCGGCGCCTGCTCATCCTGAAAGACGATGCCAAGCTCGCGGAGCGACGTTCCCCGGCTAGCGGCAGCCGCTGAAAGCAACGCATGCGCGTCAATGGATGTTCGCGTCAGGCCAAGCGCCGGCAGAAAGAGCGCCGCAACGGTGGTGGGATCTGGCCTTTGCCGGTTGCCTTCCAGCTGCGCGATGTACTCTCGGCTGTAACCAACCCCTCTGCCCAAATGATCCTGTGTAAGGCGGGCCCGTTTTCGGAAATAGCGCAACATCCCGCCAAACGATTGCCCGGTCCCTGCTTCATCAGAATCAATCATGACCAAACTCAATGGACACGTCAGACCGGCAGTAAGGACTGTGAACCAAAATGGCTGCAAACACACGCGATTGTGCCGAGCGACCTTAACAAAACTTCACCTTTTCGTAGCCAACAAGTGTACCCGACAAACCAACTCTCCATTTGAGCAGCGATCACACCCGCCGCGAATTAAGTTCGAGATACCGAGCGCAACTCCGCGTTAGGTCATGTGACCCCGACATGACGTTTGGCACAAGCGTTTTCAGGCCGATTTCTTTAGGCTTGGATCGTATGGTGTCATCAAATACAGCAGCAAAGTCGCTAAAACGTGTCGTGCCCATCAAGTCTGTCTGGGCGCTGCTAGCAGCGCCGCCTGTTTTATTTTTGCTCGCAATCATCGCGGCATCGATCGTTTTTGCGATGCCGCTGGGCAACAGTCCGCAAGCCATTGCCGATGGCGTTGTCGCATCCATGTCGTATGTCCTAGCAGCCACGCTGGTCGCCATGTTCGCCTTGCTGCTGCTCATCCTGAGACGTTTGCGAATCAGTATCGGTGATCTTCCCTGGTTGACCCCGGCGGGCACACCGGCCCGGGACGCCGCGCTTGGGGTGGCGGTTGGTGTTGCGCTGGGCCTGCTCTACGTTTTTGTCCTGGCGCCGTTGCATGCCAAACTTCAAATGACCTATGGCGACTACATTCCTCCACAACAGCTGCTTGCATCACTCGGCACGCATGCGCCTGCGTTCTTCGTCGCAAATATCCTGCTCGCGCCGTTTGTTGAGGAGTGCGTCTATCGGGGCTTTGCGCTATCGCAGCTGAGCCGGCGATTCAGTCAGCCGCTGTCACTAGCGATCACCTGCATCTTCTTTGGCTTGCTGCATTGGGCGGGCGGCGCCTGGTACATCTTGATGACCGGCGTGATTGCCGGCGGCGCATTTGGCGGCCTCTTTTTGTGGCGCAAAAATCTGCTGGCGCCGTTTGCTGCGCATCTTGCACTCAACCTCGTGGAGTTTCTGTATACCGCGCTTGCGCAGTGAAATTTGGCTGCCCAGCTGTGCAGATTCACGGAATCCTGCTGACTGCGGCAGCCAATGCACTACACCGTCAACTCCACCGTAATCGCTTTAATCGCGCCGATGTCTCCGCTCGCAGTGTCTTTGACGACCAGCGTCCAGGTGCCGGCCAGCGATTTGCCGAGCAGCGCGGACAGCCCCGGCGTGCTCACTGTGTCATAGCGCACGCGCAGGTTGTCCGCGCCGCCGCCGGTGTTGCTGTGCAGCGTGATCGGTTTGATCCCGCTGGCTGCCGGCAGTTGCAGCTGGATGTTCAGATCGCCGATATAGGTGTGCGCAACATCGATTTCCACCCGCACGTTTTTGAGCGGCGCCTTTTCGGCGATCGCGATGGCCAGCTTCGCGGTCTTGAAATCGCGGATCGCGATGTTGCCGCGCGCGGTCGTGGTGATCACGCGGTCCTGCGGCGGTGTAACCGGCTGGGCCAGCTCAACGGCCTTGCGCGCGTTCAAACGGCCATAGCCGTATTTGTTGCTGCGGCCGGCTACGTCGTAGCTGCCGCCGGCGGCGTCGATCTTGTCGCAGCTGTTTTTGAGCAGCTCGCGCACCTCGTCCCAGCGCAAATTCGGATTGCGCGCCAGGGCCAGGGCTGCCACGCCGGCCGCGCCCGGGCAGGCGCTGCTGGTGCCGCCAAAACTGTTGGTGTAGTTGCCGGCCAGATCGCCCTTGCTGATTTGGCCCGGGTTGTAACCGCTGTTGCCGCTGTTGTCGGTGGTCCAGATGCCCGGTGTTTTGCGCGGCTCGACGGTGTCGCTGCTCGGGAAGCTACACCACACCGCCGCGCCGCTGTCGCTGTAGGCCGATTGCACGCTGCTGTCGTTGCAGGCCGCCACCGCGATGACCTTGGGGTTGCTGGCGTAGCCGTCGTTGTCGACCGACTCGTTGCCGTTGCCGGCCGCAAACAGCACAACGCAGCCGCGCCCGTTGCGGCCCTGGTTGATCGCGAAATCAATCGCCAGGCGGGTCGAATCGGGCAGCGGGACCAGCACATTGTGCAGTGGGTCATCAGGGTTCCACCACTCGCCATCTTGTGGTCCCCAACTGCACGAAATGATGTCCGCGCCGTTTTGCGCTGCATGCACAAAGGCGTCGGCTTCCTGTTGCGAGCCAAGCCCGGACGCCAGCCGGATCGGCATCAGGCGCGCCTTTGGCGCCACGCCGGATGCGCCCACGCGGCCATCGGCGCAGGCCACCCCGGCGCAGGCGGTGCCGTGGCGGTTGCCTGTGGCCGGGCGCGGATTGTCGGTGCCGAGCGTCACATCGCGCGGCGCGATGATTTTGCCGCTGCTGCGAAACTCTTCATGGTCGAGATCAACGCCGTCGTCGATCACCGCGATCGTGATGCCAGCGCCCTCCGACAGCGACCAAGCCGCCTCAACATTGGCGTGCGCATCGATGACGGCGCCGTTTATTGTGCTGCGTTTGAGATGCCACTGATTTGGGAAAGCGCCCTTGCGCGCGGCGCGCCGAATCAGCTCCGGGTGCAGCAGCTCAACCGCGTCTTCGCCGTAGAGCCGCTCGATCAGCCCGAATATGTCCAGCCCGATGCCCTCCGGCGCCTTGATAAAGAACGTGTTGCGCGCGTAGCCCACTGCGCGGATCGTCGTAAACGAGTGCTTTTTTAGCAGCTGTTTGATCTGCGTGATTTTTGCGTCATCGGCAAATTTGACAAACGCATTTTCGGTGTAGACGATCGGCGATTTTGCGACCGGATCACACAACACGCGCCCGGCAAAGCGCACCGATGCTTCGCGTTTGAGCACTTTGCGCGCTGTGTCGCGCAGCGACTTGACGGCCTTTGTCGGGCGCGCGCGAAAGACCTGCAGCCCGGCCTCCGGAAAGCGCTCGACGGCTTCAAATGCTGAAAGTGCTTCATGCGCCGACGGCGACAGCGCGGCGGATTCGCCGACAGGGCCGAGCACCGATTCACCGCCGCGCGTGCGCACAACCAGGTGCGCATCACTTTCACTGAGTTTGATGCGGATCGCAGAGTTTTTGCCTTTCCCGCCGTAGTTAACCGTAAACATGCTGAACACCTCGCTTGCCGCCGCTTTACAAACTTAATTTTTGTTGCACTGGTTCATTGCTGCAACGCAGGTCTTTGTGATATTGTGTAAGTGATTCTGCGTAGCAGTGTGATTGCGCATTCTTGCGTGCACACAAACATCGCACTAACTTATCACTGTTTGCCGAACTGTGAGCACACGATATGCCGGCGTCAACAAGGATGGGTGAAATGACCGATAAACGAGAAAAGTCAGAGGCAGCCGCGGCGGATCCACTTGATGGCTATCCGACGCGTTTGCGCCACAGCACCGAGAACCCAGGCGTGGTTTATGTGCGTGCCTCCGGGCTCTTTGCGCTGCGCGGCAGCGTGTCGCCTGCCAGCCGCAGCGCCGCCGATGCGCCGCTGCTGTCGCTGCAAACCGATGGAGGCGATAAGATCAGCATCTATCGCGGGGCGCCCGCGCCGGGCACCACGCGCGCGCGCGCGATGGACGGGCCGCGCGCCATCGCGGTCTATGAGTTGGGCCGCTCAGCATCAGCGAAAACGCCCGCGCGCGCCGGGCGCGGGGCGAACAGCTCAGGCGGTTTGGCTGTGCCGACAGGCCGCGTTTTTGTCCGTTTTGGCGATGCCATCAAGGCCGAGTCACGCGCCGATGAGCTGCAAAAACTGGGCTATCGCATCGCCCAAACGTTGGCTTATGCGCCAAATGCCGCATGGCTGGAATCGATCGACGGCGACCAGGCTGCGCTGCGTAACATCGATGCGATCGAAAAGCTGGCCGGCGTGGTCAATGTCGAGCCACAGTTGCTGACCCAGCGCGCAACGCGGTGAAAGCCGGGTTGCACGACTATTAAATAGTGGGCGGTCGGACGCAGAAACATCTGCTGGAAGCGCACCCCATAGTGTCAACTCTGGTGGCATGAAAATGCCAGCCACATTAAAATCCGACTGTCACAGGCGATGGAACCAGGACGTTCTGCAGCCTGAATCAGAATAAGCGCGTGGGCAAAAGTTTTGACCGCGCGCTGTGGTGATGGCCGACGGACTCTGGCTGAATTGCAACAATGACAATCGGCCGCAGCGCGTTGGTTTTCACAAAACAATCCATGGAGGATGATCCATGACGATCATTGACGGCGCGTCGCCCATCGCGATGCGCAACGCTGCGCCTGCGCACGAAGATCAAGACAGTGCGCTTACCACAGCCCATACACAGTTCGACCGCGCAGCTCAGATTCTGCATCTTGATCCCGGCGTAGCCGAAATGCTCAAAGCCAGCCGGCGTGAGCTCACGGTGAACTTTCCCGTCAAAATGGACGACGGGTCGATCAAGCGCTTCACCGGCTACCGCATTCACCACAACACCGCGCGCGGCCCGACAAAGGGCGGCATCCGGTACGCGCCGCACGTGTCGATCGACGAAGTGCGCGCGCTGGCGATGTGGATGACCTGGAAGTGCGCCATCGCAAACATCCCGTATGGCGGCGCAAAGGGTGGGGTGATCTGCGATCCAAAGCGGTTGTCGCTGCGCGAGCTTGAGGGCGTCACGCGCCGCTACACAACCGAGTTGAGCACATTCATCAGCCCGGCCGGCGACATCCCGGCGCCCGATATGGGCACCAACCCGCAGGTGATGGCCTGGATCATGGATACCTATTCCATGCACCACGGCTACTCGGTGCCGGCCATCGTGACCGGCAAGCCGCTCAACATCGGCGGCTCGGCCGGCCGCAACGAAGCGACCGGCCGCGGCGTGATGTTTACGGTGCGCGAAGCCTTCCGCACGTTTGGCTGGAAATTCGACGGCATCTCCGTCGCGGTGCAAGGCTTTGGCAACGTCGGCTCGATCACCGCGCTCACGGCCTACGACATGGGCTGCAAGATCGTGGCGCTCAGCGATGTTGACGGCGCGATCTACAACCCGGGCGGCATCAACGTGCGCCGCCTGCGCGGCTATGAGCGCGAGCACGGCACGGTCAAGGGCTTTGACGGCGCGGACACGCTCACAAACACCGAACTGCTGGGCGTGAAGTGCGATGTGCTGGCGCCCTGCGCGCTCGAAAACCAGATCACACGCATCACAGCGCCGATGGTTCAGGCGCGCATGATCGCCGAGGGTGCGAACGGCCCGACCACGCCCGAAGCCGACGAGATCCTGCTCGAGAAAAATGTGCAGGTGATCCCGGATATCCTATGCAACGCCGGCGGCGTGGTGGTCTCGTATTTTGAGTGGGTGCAAAGCCTGCAACAGCTCTTCTGGGAAGAGGATGATGTCACCCAGCGTCTTGAGCGCATCATGATCCGCAGTTTCCGGGATGTCTACGAATATGCCATGAAGCTCGATCTTGACCTGCGCACCGCTGCCCTCTGCCTCGGCATCGGCCGCGTGGCAGACGCGACAGCCACGCGCGGGCTGTATCCGTAGAGAGAGTAAAGAATCCAGAGTCCAGAATCCAGACATGAAAATGCGGGCGTGATGTACGCCCGCATTTTCATGTCTGGATTCTGGACTCTGGATTCTTTACTCTCTCGCCATGAGAAAATTGCGCCATGCCCGCATCCGCTGAACTCTTCACCCTGCATACGCCCGCCGAGGCGTGGGCGAAGTTGGTTGCGCACTGGCGACCGCCGGTGACCCGGGGCGAGGACATTGAGACCGAGGCGGCGCTGGGTCGGGTGCTGGCGCGCGCGATTGCGGCGCGCGAAGACCTGCCGGCGTTTCGGCGGAGCACGGTCGATGGCTATGCGGTGCAGGCGATCGAGACACACGGCGCCTCGGCGTCGGCACCGGCGTTGCTGCGGGTCAGCGGTGAGGCGCCGATGGGGCAACCGGTGACCCTCCGGGTCGCCCCCGGGTCGTGCGTGCAAGTGCACACCGGCAGCATGTTGCCGGCCGATGTCGACGCAGTGGTGATGATCGAACACACGCAGCGCGCGGACGCGACGCAGATCGAAGTCATGCGCCCAGTCGCGGCGGGCGAGAACATCCTGCAGATCGGCGAGGATATTCGCATAGGCAGCGAAGCCTATGCCGCCGGGGCTGTTCTGCGCCCGCACGACATTGGAGCATTGATGGGCCTGGGCGTGACGCGCGTCCTGGTTGCCGAGAAACCGCGCGTTGGCATTGTTTCGAGTGGCGACGAGGTCGTGCCGCCGAATGTCGCACCCGGGCCCGGGCAGGTGCGCGATGTCAACAGCTATGCGCTGGCGGCGCTGGTGCAGGCGCACGGCGGCGCGCCGCGGCGTTACGGCATCGTGCCCGATGATCGCGACCAACTCACGGCCACGTTAAAACGCGCGCAGGCCGAGTGCGACATCGTGGTGATTTCGGCCGGCAGTTCGGTCAGCGCGCGCGATTTGAGCATGGATGTGATCGCATCGCTGGGCGCACCAGGCGTGTTGGTGCACGGTGTTGCCGTAAAGCCGGGCAAACCAACCATCATCGCGGTGTGCGACGGCGTCTTGATCTTCGGCCTGCCGGGCAACCCGGCTTCGGCGTTGGCGGTGGCTGAATTGCTTGTGGTTCCGGCGCTATGGCGCGCGCTTGGCGCGGATAAACCGCGCGCGCATGTCGTGCGCGCGCGCTTGGGGCGCAATGTGCCTTCGGCAACCGGCCGGCTCGATGTGGTGCCGGTCAATCTCGAAGACCGGGCCGGTGAACTGTGGGCGCTGCCGGTCTTTGGCAAGTCGAACTTGATATATACGCTGGTGCGCGCCGATGGCCGCATTCAGATTGAACTCAACGCCAATGGCGTGCGGGAAGGGGAGTGGGTCGATGTCCTCATCTGACGCGCGCAATGTCTATCTGCATGATGTGCCGCTCGATGAAGCAATCGCAGCCTGGGATGCGCTGCTGGCTGCGCGCGGGCTGGCGACGCCGCGCGGCGTGGAGACGGTGCTGCTCGAGCTCGCACATGGCCGCATCACGGCCGAGCCGGTCTGGGCGCGCCTCTCGTCGCCGCACTATCACGCCAGCGCAATGGATGGCTATGCCGTGCGCAGCGAAGACACCATCGGCGCCAGCGAGACCGCGCCGCTTCGGCTGCGCGTTGGCGCGCAGGCTGTGGTGGTCGACACCGGCGATCCGCTGCCGCCCGGCATGAACGCCGTCATCATGATCGAGCAGATCCACGAGGATGTCGCGCGCAACGAGATCGAAATCATGGCCGCCGCGCCGCCCTGGCAGTATGTGCGCGCGATGGGCGAAGACATGGTCGCCAGCGAGCTGGTGCTGCCGGGGCGGCACGCCATCCGGCCGCAGGATCTCGGCGCGCTCGCCGGCAGCGGACATGCCAACGTGCGCGTCTTTCGCAGACCGCGCGTGGCGATCCTGCCGACCGGCACCGAGCTGGTGCCCGCCGGCGCCGCCGTGCGCCCGGGCGACATCATCGAATACAACTCGCTGGTGCTGGGTGCGATGGCAGAGGCGGCCGGCTGCGCTGTCACGCGCCTGCCGATCGTGGCCGACACCTACGCCGACATCAAAGCGGCCGCCGCGCAGGCGATGGCCGCGCACGATCTGGTCGCGATCAACGCCGGTTCGTCGGCCGGGCGCGAGGACTTCACGGCGCGCATCGTGGCCGAGCTGGGCACGCTGTGCGTGCACGGCGTGGCGATTCGGCCCGGCCATCCGCTGATACTTGGCGCGGCGGACAGCTGCGCGCTGGTCGGCATCCCGGGCTATCCGGTCTCCGCCGCGGTCACGTTCGATCTGGTGGTGCGCCCGGTCCTGCAGCGCTGGCAGGGCATCGCGCCGATGCCGCGGCCACAGGTGAATGCCACGCTGGCCCGCAAGGTTGTCTCACCCGCTGGCGACGACGAGTTTGTGCGCCTCACGCTCGGCCGCGTGGGATCGCGCATGATTGCCACGCCGCTGGCGGGTGGGGCGGGCGTGATTACGTCGCTGGTGAAGTCCGACGGCGTGCTCAAGATCCCGCGCTTCTCCGAGGGTGTCCACGCCGGCGCCGAAGTTCACGTCGAATTGCATTCGGCACTGTCGGATATCGAGAACACGATCCTGGCGATCGGCAGCCATGACATGCTGCTCGATGTGCTGGCCGATGCACTTAAACAGGCTGAACCGGCGCGCCGCCTGGCGTCGGCCCATGTTGGCAGTGTCAGCGGGTTGCTGGCGCTGCAGCGCGGTGAAGCGCACATCGCCGGTTGCCATCTGCTCGACGAGGCCAGCGGCGCATACAACATCGCAGCCGTGCGCGAAACGCTGCTGGCGCATGGCGTGCCGGCTGTGGTTGTCGGATTTGTCGACCGTGTGCAAGGCCTCATCGTCGCGAAGGGCAATCCGCTTGACATTCGCACGCTCGCGGATTTGCTACGGCCGGAGGTCACGTTTGTCAACCGCCAGCGCGGCGCTGGCACGCGCGTGCTGCTGGATGCCGAACTCAAAAAAGCCGGCATCGATCCGCGCCAGATCCGCGGTTACGCGCGCCAGGAGTTCACGCATTTGGCGGTGGCGGCCGCGGTGGCCAGCGGCGGCGTCAGCTGCGGCTTTGGCGTGCTCAATGCCGCGCGCGCGCTCGACCTGGAATTTGTGCCGCTGTTCGACGAACACTACGACCTTGTGACGCCGCAGGCCTTTTTTGGCGACCCGTTACTGACGCCGCTGTTCGACACTATCGGCTCGGCCGCGTTTCGCGCGCGCGTCGCGGCGTTGGGCGGATACGGCGTTGGGCGCATGGGCAACATCACCCACATTTCTGATCTGGCGTAGGCGCGCGCAGCTCGGCACTGTTATTTTTCACAACCGATGCCGTCGTGGTCGCCATCGAAACGGTGCGGGTCTGCGCCGACGACCGGGAAGCGGCGATCGGGGATGTCCGGACAATCCAGATCCGGTGCGCCGGGCGGGATGCACAGCGTCGGATAGGACGGGTCGCAGTTGTTTGCTGCGGGCGCTGGCGCAGCCGGGGCAGCCGGCGCGGCCGGTGGTTCGATCGCGCGCGTGGGTTCTGGCGCAGGTGCTTGCAACGCGAGCGGCTCGGGCGCCGGCGTGGCAGCGGCGACAGGTTGTGCTGCCTCGGGTTGTGCTGCGGCAGGTTGCACCGCGACAATGGCGCGTGGCGCCGGCTTGAACGCCGTGCGCGTGTGCGCGCGATTGACAACGCACTCATTCCACAGACCCGTTTTTTCGCGAATCGCGCTGGCCTGCGCGGCGGCAATCTGCGGCTGGCGTTTTACGTTCGGCGCCGCGCGGCGTGAAAAGCCCGCGCCAATGAGGGCCAATTCGGCGCCGACCAGCCTGCCGTCGGCAAGATAAACATGCCGCAACAAACGCCTGGCGCGGTCACGATTCAGGCGATCGGACTCCAAACGAACGGTTTGCCCCTGGACTAACTGCGCGTTGGCCGTCTTGGCCACCTCGGCATAACACTGCGGTTGACGCCCGAGCTCGGGCGCGTCAAATCCGATATAACGCACCGTCTCGTCGACCGTGCCCATGCGCACGCGAATGGTGTCGCCGTCGATGACGTCTTGCACGACTGCGTCGACACCTTGCGGCAACGTTTGCGCATGCGCGAGACCGGTCAGGCTGAGCACGAGCAACAGGCAGGATGTGATGCAGTGAGTGTTCATAGGATGTGATTCAGCATACACAGGACCGCCCGGTGCGCATCGTCAGGATGCATTAAGCTGCGTTACTCATGGACACGCCGCATCTCTACGGACTGGTGCTTGCCGGTGGGCGCAGCTCGCGCATGGGCCGCGATAAGGGCCAGATCGCCTATCACGCGGAAGTGCCGCACCGGCGCTGGCTGCAAATACTGTTGGAAACGGCATGCCAGCGCGCATTTTTGTCGCTCAACGCCGCGCAATCGGGTTCGGACGCCGATGGGATTGTCGACGACCCGGCCTACGAAACATCGCCCATGGGCGCGTTGCTTACGGCGCATGCGCAGCATCCGCAGGCCAGCTGGATCGTTGTGTCGTGCGATCTGGCCTATTTCGACACCGGTTGTCTGCGCCAGTTGCTGGACGCGCGCGATGCTGGTCAGGCTGGCACTGCGTTTCGCATCGCCGAGCTCAATCAGCCCGAACCGCTTGCCACGATCTACGAGGCTGCGTTTGTGGCGACCTTGCCGGCTGCCTACGCCGCTGGCGAGCGCTCGCTGCGGCGCGCGCTGCATCGTGCCGGCGCGGTTCTGATTGATGCGACGGAGACGCGCTGCGTCGAAAGTGTCGACACGCCCGAGGCCGCCGCGCAGGCGCTAGCCTATTTCCGAGACCTCCGCTAATTGCGCGACAACGTCAACGGCGAGGTCTTCGCGCGCGCGCGTTTTGGTGTGTTCAGACGCTTGAGAGACGCGGCTTCGGCCACGTGGCGAGACGCCGACCAAAAGCCAAACAGCGCGCCGGCGAGCAACCGCAACACATCGCCGACGTAAATGATCGCGCGAGCCTGCGGCGGCAACAGGGTGACGATCAGCCCGCAGATCAACCCGGCCAATAATCCGGGTCCAGCGCCGATCAGCGCGGCCTTGCCGATGCGCAGATAGCCCGGCACAACGCGGCCCGCGCCGTGGTCGAGCAGTTCGACAAAGCTGTCATAGCCGGTCACGTGTTCCAGTCGCCACCAGCGCAGCAACGCCGCGGTAAACCAGACGCCGGCCACGAGCAGGCCGATTGAGATCCAGGCATGCGCGATCACGCCGATCCACCAAAGGGCGCCGCTCAGCAGTGACGGCAGCTGCGAGAGCGTGTGTGTGAGTGGCCAGCGCCAGCCCACGTCAAATGAAACCGTCGCCGAGATCACCGTCATCAGGGTTGGCAGCCACACGCGTTTGGCATAGGCGCTGCGAATGCGTTTGACAAGCGGCAAGGTCGCCATTAGTCCGATGCAACCGATCAGCGCAAATAGCGCGCTGTCGCTGCGCGCGGCCGCGATTGCAAAATAGGTATAGACACAGGCAATTGCGCACGCAAACGTCAGCAGAAAGCGATACAGCGATGGACGTTTCATAGGCGCGATCAGACGATCACAGCGGTGCGGGTCTTTGGTGCGCGATCCGGAATAAACTGCTGGAGCAACCAGCCCAGTGTGCCACCCGAGATCAAGCCAGCCAGCACCCGCAACGCGATCTGGAAGCCATCGGTCTCAAACAGATTGCCCGGGCCCATGAGCCAGTTTGCAAGCAAGGTGATCGAATGAAATATGACGCCGAGCGCCAGCATCGGGCCGATCACCAGCAACGCGCGGCGCAGCTTATGCTCTTTGTTGGCCCAGTGCGTCAACATGCTGCGCCAGGCGATTGGGAGCGATTCCGGGACGCTTTCCGGATCGTTCGGGTCGATCAGGCCGTTCTGTTCGCCGGTCGCGTTGATAAAAGCCCAGACGCCGGCGCCCACCAGCATCGCCAGTAAGAATCCACCCAGCAAGGCCACGGCCAAACCGGACAATCCAAATACGCCGCGCTCGAGCCCGGAGCCAAATGCGAATGCGCCAAGAAAGGCGATCGTCATGGCTTCGGTGCTGGCATTCCGGCGGCCGAAGACGCCGCTGATCAGTGCAAGCCCGATTGCGAGTTCGGGCGACCCGGGCAGTAGCCAGCTGGTCGCCGCATATTTGCCCACATACCAGGCAAACGGCAGCGCGATCGCCGCATACAAGGCCCACAGCAACAGATACCCTCGTGCAAACAGCGGCACTGTCGCATGATTGCGTTGGGTCATGCGCTGCGCAGATTCAAGCGCATATTGGCGTTGATTTCGCGCACTCTGTTCGTAGACGAACTGTGCGTCAGGTTTGGCGGTTGTGCGAGCATACTTAGCCATCATGCAATAGTCGCATGTCGGTACGAATACCTGCATAGGCTACGTCAAGAAGGCAACCGAAGATATCACCCGCCGTCATTGATAGCATGTGTGACAGTGTGGCGCTCTGTCCGATACAAAGCAGCAAACCAACAAACCAGTCATGAATGAATATTGGCGCCAGATCGGCGCGTTTAGCCGCGATGCACGGTTGCTGGTGATTGCCAGCGTGATTCTGGCGCTCGGCACTGCCGCGCCTGCTGTGTTCGCGACACTCTACTTTCGCGCGATCGGATTTGATGCGGTGATGATCGGGCAGGTCACCTCGGCCAACCAGATTGGCGGCGCGCTTGGCACGATCCCGGCGATGCTGTTCCTGGCTCGCTTTGGCCGGCGTGCGAGCATCTTGACAGGCGCGTCACTCAGCCTGCTGACATGGGGGCTGGCCATTGACACGCCGCGGCCGGAACTGGTGCTGGCCTGGCTCGGCCTCAGCGGCGCGTTCAACGTGCTGCTCGGCCTGGCGGTCGTGCCGCTGCTGGCTGAAGCGTCCGAGGTGTTTGAGCGCACCACGCTGTTCACCGTGCGCGACGCGCTGGTCTGGTTGACGCTCTTTCTCGCCAGTGTGCTGACCGGCTATCTGCCCGCCTGGATCGCGCCGCTCATCGGCAGTGGCGCCGAAAGCGCGGAGAGCTATCGCGCGGTGCTGCTCGGCTCGGTGCTGGTGCGCCTGTTTGCGCTGATCCCGCTGGTGATGATCCGCGGCCGCGCTGCGCCGGCCGCCGCAGGCAACGAACGCATGCAACCCGCGCGCGAGTCGTTTTTGAAGTATCTGGACCCGCGTGTGCTGTTCAAGCTGTCGACGCCAGTCTTTCGCGTCGGGCTGCCGTTCGTGCTGGTGTATTTTGGCGGCTCGCTGGTGATTCCGTTTTTGCCGCTGTTTCTAAAAGACAGGCACGCGGCGAGCGACCAGCTGATTGGCGCCACGCAGGGATTCTCGTATCTGGCCATCGGCGTGTGCACGCTGCTGGCGCCATTGCTGGTGCAACGGTTTGGGCGAACCCGGGTCATTGTGGCGGGTGCGCTGTTCGCCGCGGGCGCAATCTGGCTGATGGGCGCGACGCCATCGCGCGATGCTGTTGTGCTGCTGACCATCGCGCGCGCTGGCATCTTCAACATGGTGCTGCCGGTGTATCGCGCGCTGGTGATCGACGCGGTCCCGCGCAGCGAGCACACAATCGCATCGCTGGTGTTGGCCACAGCAGAAAACATCGGCGCCACACCGGCGCCGCGGGTCAGCGGCGAGCTGCAACGGGCTGCCGGATACGACCTGGTTTTCGGGCTGGCAGGCGGGTTATACCTGCTTGGCGCGGCCGCGTTTTCATGGGCCTCAAAATTGCAAAAAATGCCCGAAAAAGGCCGGGTTTAGCGCGGTGATCGGGCTGGCAATTTGCACGCTATGGTGGTAGAATAAACGTTCTATTTGCATAGGTAACTCAGGTCTCAGGTCAGAACAATTTGATGGCGCAAAATTGCGCGTCTTGTTGCATTGACAAAGCACCTAAACATAGTCGAACAGATATGGCAGACCCAACAAAAACAGTTGAAAAGACGAAGCAGGATTATGGCGCAAGCCAGATTGAAGCGATGGAAGGCATCGCACATATCCGCCTTCGCCCGGGCATGTATGTCGGCGGCACCGACGCAAAGGCGATGCATCACTTGATCTACGAAGTGGTGGACAACTGCATCGATGAAGCACTGGCAGGGCACTGCAGCCGCATCGAAGTCACCATCGGTGCCGATGAAAGCATCACCGTTAGCGACGACGGGCGCGGCATCCCGGTCGATGTCAACCCGAGCTACTTGCAGCGCACTGGCAAAAAGGTCAGCACGCTCGAGCTGGCGATGACCAACCCGATGACCGGCGGCAAGTTCGGCTCCGGCGCGTATTCGACATCCGGCGGCCTGCACGGCGTTGGCGTCAAAGCGACCAACGCGCTTTCGAGCTATTGCGAAGTCGAAGTTCGCCGCGATGGCAAGATTTATTTGCAGAAATACAAAGAGGGCAAGGCCACCACGCCGGTTGAAACCATCGGCAAGACCAAGCCCAATGACACCGGCACGACGCACCAAGTTCATCCGCGATGCCAATATCTTCAAGGAAGACAACAGCTATAAAGCCGATGTGCTCGTTCAGCGCTTCCGCGAGATGGCGTTTGTCACGCGCGGTGTCACGATCGTCTTTAAAGACGAGCGTGATGACCGCGAGATGACCTTCTACTTCGAAGACGGCATCAGCGCGTTTGTCAAGTATCTCAACCGCAACCGCGACAGCGTGCACACGGTGATCTATGCAGAGAAGAAGGTCGAGAACATGGTGGTGGAGTTTGCGATGCAATACACCGACGCCACCGCCTCAAGCGAGTTCTACTTCACAAACACGATCGTGAACGCGGGCGGCGGTTCGCACCAGACCGGCTTTCGCAGCGCCATCACGCGCACGCTGAACGATTTTGCGCGCAAGAGCAACCTGCTCAAAGAAAAAGACACCAACCTCGACAGCCGCGACACGCTCGAAGGCTTGACTGCCATCGTCAGTGTCAAGCATCCGGAGCCGCAGTTCGACTCGCAGAATAAATACCGTCTGATGAGCGCCGATGCAAAAACTGCGGTCGAGCAAGCTGGTGCGCGAGACGCTGAGCGAGTTTCTGGAACAGAACCCGCGCGACGGCAAGCAGATCATCGAGAAGTGTTTGATCTCGCAGCGCGCGCGCGAAGCGGCGCAAAGCCGCCAGCGAATTGGTGCGCCGCAAGAGCGCGCTCGAATCCGGCTCGCTGCCGGGCAAACTGGCGGACTGCTCAGAGCGCGATCCGCTCAAGTGCGAGCTGTATATCGTCGAGGGCGACTCGGCTGGCGGTTCGGCCAAACAGGGCCGCGACCGGCACTTCCAGGCGATTCTGCCGCTGCGCGGCAAGATCATGAACACGGAGCGCGCGCGGCTGGATAAGATCCTGGCCTCCGAAGAAGTGCGGGCGCTGATCAGCGCGCTGGGCACCGGGGTGGGCGAGCTGTTTCAACCTCGAAAACCGCCGCTATGACCGCATCGTGCTGATGACCGACGCCGATGTCGATGGCAGCCACATTCGCACACTGTTGCTCACATTCTTCTTCCGATATATGCAGCCGCTGATCATGGGCGGGCACCTGTATATCGCGCAACCGCCGCTGTTCCGTGTCGAAGTGCGCAAGGGCAAGAAGAGCGTGAACTACGTGTTTACATCTCAGGAGCGCGATGTGCTGCTGAATGAATACAAGAAGGCCGGGCTCGACACCAGCAAGCCGACCGAGGTCTATACCCAGCGCTACAAAGGATCTGGGTGAGATGAACCCGGAGCAGCTGTGGGAGACAACCATGGACCCGAAAAACCGCACAATGCTCAAGGTAACTGTCGACGACGCGGCCGAAGCTGATCGCACGTTCGACATGCTGATGGGCAACGCCGTTCCGCCGCGCCGCGCGTTTATCACACGCCATGCCAGGGAAGTCGAAAATCTGGATGTTTAGCGACGCAGTCGCAACACGCGCCCTCACATTGTGAGGGCGCTTTTTTTTGCCCGATTGCAGGACCAGGCATCACTTTGCGCAAGCTTTCTGCGGCGATGCAGTTATGTGTGTTGCCAGACACCAATACGCGTGCAACTAAAACTAAATCGGCAAAGCGGCGAAATTGCTATATCCCTCGCGGAGCGAGGGATATAGCAATTTCGCCGGAGTTACAAACCACCTTTATGTTGCTCTCAGAAAGTGTTGGCTTTACGCAGATAACTATGGTTATCTGGAAAGTAAATTGCAATGGCAGATATTTACGAGGTATAGTTCGCGCCGCATGCAGCCATATGTCTATCTGTCGCAGAAATTTCACTATTCTGTGACGCGTATAGTGATTGCGTATGACATGCATAATGCCCATGAGGGCAGCACGTAATACCCCGGAGGAACTAAATTGGCACGTAAGAAGAAACCTGTTTATGGCAAACGCTATGAAACCGACTATAAGATTGCGACAGTAAAGGCATGGCGTGACGAAGCCCAGAAGCCGGATGGCAAGTCTCAGCAGCGTTTCTGCAAAGACCTCGCCCTGTCACCGATCACCCTGAACAAGTGGGTCGAGGTATATGGCGATGCGCCGCAGGTCGCGGCCAAAACGATTGTCCGGCATGAAATTGTCGCGGTTGACGAACCGCGCGCCGTTGCCGTCATTGACGGCAGTGTTGCAGATATTGTCGAGGCCATCAAAAAGTATCAAGGCACAGTTGCTGACTTGAAAGTCAAGCTTCATCACTGGGTAGATACACTATAGCCATTCATCGCCACGGAAGTAGTGATTGACTTGGAAAAACAAAACTGCCCGCGCAATACGCGGGCAGTTTTGTTTTTCCAAGTCAATCACTACTTCCGTGGCGGCAACTTCGTGCCAGGCCGCAATGGCGCGATAGGTTGCAGGATTTTGCGCTGCGCCGGCGTGCAGCGCGCAAGCAGTGCCTCTGAGTACTCATAACCAAAACGCGAGGAGCCCCACAGCGGGCCGTAGCGGAAGATCGTCACACGCCGTTCGCCATCCTCGTTGGTGCGGCTGCTTCCGCCGTGCATTGTGCCATCGCAAAATAGCAGCGCATCGCCTTTGTTCATATAGACCGGTATTGCGCCTTCGAGCAAGTCCATCCGGTCGCCGCGCATGTAGTCGCCCATGTTGGGGTGTGGAAAGTTTGATTTGTGGCTGGCTGGCACAACCATCGTCGGGCCATCGCCGGGTTTGACATCCGTCCAGGCGATGATGACGTTGCATTGTCCAACGCGGAAGACGCCATCTTTGTAGTGATAGGCGCCACGCAATGCGCCGCGAAAACCACCGGAGTGCACCGGATGATGCCCGCCGGCACGCCGCACCGACACGATGCATTCATCGATATACAAGCCTTCGACATAGGACTGTTCTTCACCGCAGTAGTGGCGCAGATAGTTGATATAGCCGGGGTGATCGATCAGCTGTTCGAACGGGCTGCCGAGCTCCAGGCAATTGTGCACCTCAAGCCCGGTGTGGGCGGTGTAATCGCGACGCTGGGCATTGCCGATCCAATCGCCATATTCCAGTGGCGGAATCGCATCGATGGCGGTATTGATCGCGTCCACTAACTCGGGTTCGACGGCATTTTTGATGACCAAGTAGCCGTTCAGGTCGAAAAAGAAATCGTCAAGCGCGCTCGGTAGTCTTGCTTCCATGCAGGCAGTGTATGTGTCATTCGCGCCACCGGCATCCGCCACACCCCTGATTTTCTACGCAATTGCCAGCCCGCGCCGACGGGCAAGTTGTTCGATCATGGCGCGTTCGTCGGTGGTTAAATCGGTTGGTACCACGACCATGACGCGCAGATACAGATCGCCGTTTTCGTTGGCTGTGTTGAGTTTTGGCATGCCGCGGCCGCGCAGACGAATCAGCTTGCCACTCGAGGCGCCGGCGGGAATCTTGACAAAGACTGAGCCGGCCAGAGTGTCGACACTCTGTTCGCCACCCAGCATCGCGGTAAGTGCGTTCACCTGCGTGTCTCGGTAGATGTCGTCACCTTTGATTTCGTAGACCGGGTGGGGCTTGACTTCGATGACCAGATACAGATCGCCGGCCTGGCCGCGCGCGTTTTTGCCGCCCTGGCCCTTCACACGGACTTTTGTGCCGTTGCGCGCGCCGCGCGGAATCTTGACCTCGATATCGCCCTGGCCGCTCTTTTGCAGGATGCGGGTGGTGCCGGCGTAGGCTTCTTCGATCGTGATTTCGACGGCTTGCTCGAAATCTCGCGGCTGGCGCACATTGCCGCCCGAGAACATGCCACCGAAGAGATCGGCCATATCCGCTTCTTCGCCCGCGCTGCGGCGGCGCGTGCCGCCAAAGGGCGACCACTGCCCTGCGTCCGCGGTTCCGTTCGGCGGTGGCGGGCCGCCGCCCTGCGTGTACTGGCGATAATCGCCACCAAAGCGGTCGTAGAGCTTGCGTTTCTCCGGGTCGCTGAGGGTTTCGTAGGCCTCGTTGATCTCCTTGAAACGCTCTTCAGACTGTTTGTTGCCTTTGTTGGCGTCCGGGTGGTGTTCACGCGCGAGCTTCCGATAGGCCTTCTTGAGGGCCTCCTGATCCGCGGTTTTGCTCACACCGAGCAGCTTGTAATAATCCTTCTGGCTCACGCTGTTGTCCGTTGTAGCCCGCCAGTATTTGATTTACGTGTGTGGTCAATCGTTCTGGCGGCCTGCGCGATGATTTTACGCTGATCGAGGCCAGTTTGCGGTACACTCCAGCCTGTGTATAAGAACCTAAGTGTTGGCGCGCTGGGTCACAGCGCATCGTTTGAAAGCGCCTGCGATCTAGCGCGTGCGCATGGATTTGCGGGGCATCGATCTGGACCTTGGCTTTTTGGCCGGGCGCGGGTCGTCGTCCGCAGCCAAAGACTGGTTTGACAAAACCGGCCTGATTCCCGCTAGCTTTGGCTGCGGGGCGAAGTGGCGCGAATCCGATAGCCCGCAAGACTTCGAAAAGAGCCTGATCGCGCTCGAAGGCGAGGCCGAATTGGCCGCGGCCCTGGGTTGCACGCGTTCTGCCACGTGGGTCATGCCGGCATCCAACGCACTGGATTTTCGCGCACACTGGAACCTGGTCGTGCCGCGGTTGACCAAAGTTGCCGCGATTCTGGCCGCGCATGGCATCCGTTTCGGGCTGGAATTTGTTGGCCCTGTTACGTTGCGCAAAAACTTCAAATACAACTTTGTATACGGCATGGACGCGATGCTCGGCATGTGCGCTGCGATTGGCCCAAACACCGGCCTGTTGCTCGACGCTTTTCACGCCTTTACCGCGCATGTGACGCTGGCCGATTTGACGCGCTTGACCAACGACGATGTGGTGTATGTGCATCTTAACGATGCGGTCGCTGGCCGCGGCCCGGACGAGCAGATCGATCAAGAGCGCGAGATGGTCGCGACAACGGGCGTGCTTGACATCAGCGGGTTTGTCGGAGCGCTACGTGGCATCGGCTACGACGGTCCGATGGCGGTCGAGCCGTTTAGTGCCGCGGTCAAAGCGATGACGGTGGGTGATGCCGTGGCGTTTACCAGCCGATCGTTGGACAAAGCCCTCGCATGAGCGCCGTCGGCCCGTTAGGCACGATCGAAGCTGTCGTCATCGGATTGCTCTGCGCACTGCTGTTTGGCGGGGCGTTTGTTGGGTTATTGCTGCGCGCGCGCAAGCGCCGCTGACGGCGACCGCAGTCAAGCGACCGCAGTCCGTCGCCTGTTTGCAAACCATCTGCGCACCGCCGGCACGCGCACGGCCAGCATCAGCGCCAGCAACGGCGCATAGATGAGCAGCGCCTGGTTGAGTTCGGCTTTCTGCGACCACCAGAAATGCAGAATGCCCAGCGCCAGCGCGACATAGAACGCGCGGTGTAGCAGTTTCCACGTTTTGCCGAGGCGTCTAATCCAGCCGCGCGTCGATGTCACCGCTAGCGGGATCAGCAGCGCAAACGCCGTCAGACCGGCGACGATATACGGCTTCTCAAAAATCTCCTGCCCGATCAATTCGAGATCCAGCCCAAAATCAAGCACCGAAAACGTGAACAGGTGTGCCGCGATATATGCAAAGCCATACAGCCCGAGCGCCCGGCGCACAAGCGCGGCCGCCCGGAAGCGAAATAGCGTGATCACCGGCGTGCAGGCCATCGACAGCATCAGCAAGCGGATGCCCGTCTCACCGGTCTCCTGAATGATCTTCTGGATCGGGTTGACGCCCAGCGTACGGGTGTAGTAACCGACCAGCAAGACGATGCCGGGTATCAGCGCGCCTGCGTGCACGACGACTCGGATCCAATTTGTGCGAAACCAGTTTGCCATGATGTGTGTGTGAAGTCTGGAGCGGCGCGCCCGATCAAAATATTCTGACGCTGGCCTTGTGCAACAAAGGGTGATTTGTAAATCAGACGAAATTGCTATGTCCCTCGCGGAGTGAGGGACATAGCAATTTCGCCGCCAAACCAACTTGGTTTTTGTGGCATTAGTAGTTGGCGTTCAAATCCATGCCGGCATACAACCCGGCCACCTGTTTGTCATACCCGTTGAACTTGAGCGTGCGCCTGCGCGAGCTTTCGCCAATGCGGCGTTCGCTGGCCTGCGACCAGCGCGGGTGCGAGCGTTCGGGATTGACGTTCGAGTAAAAACCGTATTCGCCGGGGTTGGCGCCCATCCACAACGAAGTCGGCATCTTGTCGACCAGTTCGATCTTGACGATCGATTTGATGCTCTTAAAGCCGTATTTCCAGGGCACGGCCAGACGCACCGGAGCGCCGTTTTGCGGTGGCAAGGTTTTGCCGTAGAGCCCGGTCGCCATGAAGGTCAAGTCATGCATGGCTTCATCCACGCGCAGCCCTTCGATATACGGCCAGGTGTAGAACGGATCATTCACCCCAGGCATCTGCGCTGGATCTGCCAGCGACTCAAACCGCACAAATTTCGCCTCGGCTTTGGGTTCAACCTCTTTGAGCAGCTTGGCCAACGAAAAGCCCTGCCATGGAATCACCATCGACCAGGCCTCGACACAGCGCAGGCGATAAATGCGCTCTTCCTCGCCATATTTCTTGCGCAGATCATCAAGATCAACCGTCATCGGTTTGTTGACAAGCCCGGTGATGCTCACGGTCCAGGGTGTGGTTTTGAATCCTGCGGCAGCTGCTGCCACACCCTCTTTTCGGTCGTGAACTCGTAAAAATTGTTGTAGTTAATGATCTCGTCATACGCATTGAGCGGGTCGCCAAGTTCATCGACCTGCGCCTTTGCCGGTCCGGAAGTTGGCACGGGCGCGGTTGCGCCGGCAGCCTGGGTCTCGATTTTCGCGGTGGGAGCAGGCGTTGTTGGTTTGATCGTTGCGGCTGCGCAGCCGCTCAATGCCGTGGCGCCGAGCCCGAACACGCCCGCCTTGATCAGCGCGCGGCGGCTCAGATACACAGACTCGGGGGTGATTTCGGACGACGGAATCGTCGATTTGAAGTGTTTCATGATGGCTATGAGATAAATGTTACGCAACAACCTTACAGGGGGCTTACGGGGGAAGGTGGAGGGGAGGAAGGTGCTTAAAGTGCCTAAGGTGCTTAAGGTTGTGGTGGGCAACATCTTAAGCACCTTCCCCTCCACCTTCCCCCCGAATCACAACCTCCGCAACCGGCCGCCGGGCGCGTGGTTTGCCAGCATCGGCAGCGTGGCCAATCGTGATCAGTGCCTGCGCTTCCCAATCGGCGGGCAATGCCAGCGCGGCGCGCACGACATCGGGGCAGAATAGCGGCGCGCACATCCAGCAGGCGCCGAGGCCAAGCGCAGTCGCAGTCAGCAGCATGTTCTGGATGGCTGCGGCGACCGCCTGACCAGCCATCCAGCGTTCAGCCTCGTTGCGCTGCGCGTCTGCATAGCGATCCATATCGATCATGCTCATGCAGGCCAAGATCGCAACGGGCGCGCTGGTGATACGCGCCGCCGAGCGCGCCAGATCCTCCGCGATCTTCAGCTCGGGCACGCCGTCGCGTTCGAGATCGGCGCGCAGCGTTGCACCCATGCGCTGCGCCAGGCGCGCGCGCGCTTCGCCTGCAAGCACGGCAAAACGCCACGGCTGGCGGTTGTGAGGCGACGGGGCGTGGACCGCACTGTCCAGGATGATGTCGATTTGGCTGTGGGTGACCGCCTGCGCGGTATAGCGCCGAATCATGCGGCGGGTCTGGATCAGCGAAGTGAGTTGCTCGATTTGCATAACGCGAGTTGCCAACGTGTTAAAAGTGTTGCCTTGCACAGATATGCACGATACACTAACCCCGTATGGAGACGACATTTGCAAAGCGCCTTGCTGTAAGTATCGCCTTGTTATGGGCGTCCCTAGCGCCGATTTCTCAGGCGGGATTGGCCCAGACTAACAACCCGCCGGAACCCGAGCCGGATGCCGCATCGGCGCTGCTTTATCTGGATCCAAACCGGCAGAACCAACTGCCGCTGTTGGCCGCGAAAACCGCGCGCAGCGCAGCGCTCGGGCAAAATGATTGCGTCTCTGTGACGCTGGCCGGCACGCCCAGCATGCACTGGAACGCCACCGCGCTGGCGGTGATTCGCGATGCCAAGCCGCCGCCCCCTGTCGTTGCGCGCGTGCTGGCAGTGATGCACACCGCGATGTATGACGCCTGGTCGGCCTACACACCTGGTGCGTTGTCGACGACATCGCTGGACAAGATGCGTCGGCCACTGATCGAGCATACCGACGCCAACAAGCGCACCGCGATGTATCACGCCGCGCATGTTGCGCTCACCGATCTGTTTCCCGCGTATCGCTGTGTTTTTGACAACTCGCTGGTGCAGGCCGGCATATTGACAGGCACGTTGACCACCACCAGCACCGTCACACCGGAAGGCGTTGGCGTGACCGCAGCGCGACGGTTGATGACGGTGCGCCACCTCGACCGTTCAAATCAGCTGAACAACTATGCGGACACGTCGGGCTACAAACCGGTGAACCTGCCCATCATGGTCACGAGCACGTTTGTTTATAGCGACGCGAATCGCTGGCAACCGCTGATCACGCCGAGCGGCAGCGGGCAGGGCGGCCCCTGCAATCCCTTTGGCCCAGGTCTGACGCAACAACACGTCGTGCCGCATTTTGGTTACGTGGAGCCGTTTGCAATGGATGATGGCCCCGTAATCACGCCAACACGCGGCCCGGCTCGCTTTCCATCGGCCGAGTTTAGCGCGCAGGCGACGGAGCTGATCACGATCAGCGCCGCGTTGAACGACAAGACAAAATCAATCGCCGAATACTGGGCTGATGGCCCGGCTTCGGAATTGCCCCCCGGTCACTGGTCGTTGGTGGCGATGTTTGTTTCGTTACGCGATGCGAACACGCTTGATGAAGACGCCCGCATGTTTTTTGCGATGACCAATGCCACGCTGGATGCCGGCATTCTTTCCTGGAAGGTCAAGCGCCTGTATGACAATTCGCGCCCGATCACCGGAGTGCGCGCGCGGTTTTATAACACCAATGTGCGCTCCTGGCGCGGCCCGGAGCTCGGGATTGGCGTGTTTCCAGGACGCCAGTGGCTCCCGTATCAGCAGGTCTGTTTTGTCTCACCGCCGTTTGCCGAGTTCATGTCCGGACACAGCACGTTTAGCGCGGCGGCGGCCGAGGTGCTCAAGACGTTCACTGGCAGCGACGCATTCGGCGCGACGATCGTCATCTCTCAGGGCACTTCGCTGATCGAGCCGGATATCACACCCACGCAGGATGTGACGCTGACCTGGCCAACGTTCTCAGACGCAGCCGACGAAGCCGGCATCTCACGGCGCTACGGCGGCATCCATTTCCGCGAGGCCGATTTGCAGGCGCGCGCGCTGGGCCGCGAAGTTGGCCGCCGGGCGTGGGCGCGCGCGTCGTTTTACTTCAGCAACACGATCACGTATAGCAACAGTGTGCTGCTGCCAGCGGTCACCGTCAGTATTGCAGCGATGGAGCCCGTGAGCACGTCTGGCGTCATTACGGCCGAGCTCTTTGTGACAGAATAAAACCCGAACAACCCACACGCCAGTGCGGTGAATCGCGTAAACCCTTAGCGATACAGGTCAAAGTCTGCCGAGCGCGTGATCTCGCGCGCGGATCCATCGCGCGGCGTGAATTTCAACCCGCGCAGCAACGCGGCCGGCACAGCCTCGGCGGCCTGGCCCATCAGCAAGGTCGCGGTGCTGGCGATCATGTCGGCCAGACCGATTTCGGTGTGCTGCAACTGGTATCCGAACATGTCCGGCCGGCCGCGCCAGTCCTCGACGCCGGGCAATCCCGCCACGCCGACCGCCACGCCGATTGTGCCCAGCCGGTGCGGGCGGCCATGGCTGTCGGCAATCACAACGGGCAACGCGATGCCGAAGGCCGCGCCCAACGCTGTGCACAACGCGCGCGCGCTTGCATCCGGGTCGCGCGGCATCAGCAGTACCAGGTCTGGATCCGGCCCGGTGTTCGAGTGATCGATTGCGGCGTTGGCCGACACAAATCCGAGCCGGTGCCGGGTGATCAGCACATTTTTTGCCGAGCGCGAGACTTCCTGCGATTCGTTCAAAATCGCCTGCACCAGCCGTGCGTCGTGCCCGGTCTTGGCGCTCAGCGCGCGTGCCTCGTCCTCCGGCACGACATCACGCAGGTTTAGAAAGCGACCTTCAGCCTTCGAAACGATCTTCGAGGTGACCACCAGCACATCGCCCGCAACAGGTTGCAGCGGCTGCAGCGCGGCGGCGAGCAGCGCCACCAGGTCGTCGTCGGGCGCGATGATGGGCAGGCCAACCACCGGAAACGCTTGCAGCGCTGCGTTTGGGTTAGGCATTGGTGATGCGGATGCCGGCGCCCTTTACTTTGTGGCGCTTGTTGATGCCGAGCAGAATCGGTGTCAGGCCCTCGATCACGATCGCGTTGTCGAGCGGGCCGGCGTCCCACGCTTTCATGCCGACATCGCGCACGAGCTGCATGCCGATCTGCTTGGCGGCTTCGTCATCGCCGCAGACCAGCACATCGCAGTCGATGACAGCATCCAGCTTCTTGAGGTGCGTGGCCGAGATATTCTGAAACGCAGCGACGACATGCGCGCTGTCGCCAACGATGGCCTGAGCTTCTTTGCTGGCGCTGCCGCCGGCCGGGATCTGCACGCGCAAAAAGTCGGCTGGGTTGATCGGCACCGTGACATCGACGATGACTTTGCCGATGACAGCGTCTTTTACGTTGGTCAGGGTGTCGCCGTGGGCGGCGTAGGGCACGCTGAGCACGATCACCTCGGCGTTTTGGGCGGCGCTCAGGTTGTCCTGACCGCGGATGCGGGAGTCGCCAAATACCAAATTGAGCTCCTGCGCCACAGCATCCGCGCGCGTGGCGTCGCGCGAGCCGATCACGACCTCATGTCCAGCGTTTGCCCAGCGCAGCGCCAGCCCCGAGCCTTCTTTGCCCGTTCCACCCAAAACAGCGATTTTCATAGTTGCGGATCATACAACGCACGAAGCCTCCGGGAAGCTGCCGGGAAGCGCCCGGGTCGCGACCCGGGCGCTTCCCGGCAGCTTCCCGGAGGCTTCGTGCCAAACCCGGCGGAAATCCGTGCAATGACCGATGCACAAACGTTAGGACACGTTAATACTTTTCCGCTATATTTCCGGCAATTATCGATTTACGCCCAATCTAGGGAAGGGTCCTTGTGCCGCCCGGGAATCACACCGCATGCGATGCGCGAAGATCTCCGGCCAGAACGCTCGGACGCTCACCTAAATTGGATCTCGACCACATCGTTGCAAATCATGCATAACACAATTTCTCGCCGCAATCTCATCAAACTAGCCGGGGCGGTTGGCCTGGCAGGCGTCGCCACCGGCATTACCGCGCCGCGGCTCGCCTTTGGCGCTGGCGCAGTTGGCAATCGGATTGAACCGCAGATTCAAAAACCGCGCCGACCGTTTGCCCGCGTCATGTCGACCGGCGTCATTATTCGCGCGCTGCCTGATATCGCTGCCAAGCAGGTCCGCGTGGCAAAGTGGAACGAGGTGATCGAGGTAGTGGGTCAAACCGAGTCCGACGCCAGCCCGGTCCGCCACAACAAAATCTGGTACCAAACAAAGGACGGCTTCGCGCACTCACAGTTTTTGCAGCCAGTCGAAAACACGCCGCAGACGCCGGAGAGCAGCGTGCCGACTGATGGCTTCTGGGCCGAGACGTTTGTGGCCAACACCGTTGGCCGCAGCACGCCGGATCCGATCGGCGGCAGCCTGTTTCGGATGCCCTTTAGCACGGTATTTCGTGTGCTCGAAATCGTTGAGGGCGCGGACAAAGAGCCGTGGTATCGGATCAGCGACGGCCGCAGCGACAAAATTTTTGCCAAGGCCTCGTTTCTGCGCAAGATGAAGTTGGATGAGTTCGCGCCAATCTCGCCCGGCGTGGCGCCGGAAGACAAGCGCATTGATGTTGACATCAAAAACCAGCTCACGGTTGCGTATGAAAAAGATGTTGAGGTCTGGCGAGCTCGCACTGCCACCGGCGCGCGCTTTACACTCGATGACGGCACGCTCCAGGACTTCACCACCACGCCCGGCAAATATCGTATCTATGAAAAGCGTCCCTCGCGCCGGATGAGCGGCGGTGCGCCTGGGACAGGCGATTTCTTCGACCTGCCGGGTATCCCCTGGGTGTCGTATTTCTCGCGCAGCCGAATGGCTTTTCACGGCGCTTACTGGCACAATGATTTTGGCCGGCCGCGCAGCCACGGCTGCGTCAACCTGTTGCCCGAAGACGCAAACTGGGTCTATCGATGGACGCTTCCGGCCGCCGTGTCGGGCGAGCCTGTCGTGAACGCGGCATCGCGCGATGCCGGCACCGTCATCAACGTGTTTTAGCGGCACTTTGCACTATGCGCGCGCGAGTTGTCGCGCGCGCAGCCAGTAGGTGGTGTACGCCAGCGCCGCGCTCATTGTCATCACTGCCGGGATATACAACGTGGCATGGCCGATGCTTCTGTAACACAGCGCCCCGGCCAGCCCGCCTGTAAAAAACGCGCTAATCACCACGAGCGACGCCTGCACGCGCGTCTTTTCCACGCCGTTTGGACGAATGCCCTGCAAATAGTGGCCGAACATCACGCCGAGATCGGTCACCATGCCGGTCACATGCGTGGTGCGAATCGCGGCACCGCTAAATGTTGTCACCATGCCGTTTTGCAGGCCTGCTGCAAAGCTGGCTGTGTAGATGCCGAGCGCCGAACCCCCATCCAATAGCCAGACGGTGCTCACCAGCACGAGCGATTCCATGGCGAGCACCACGCCGTAGCGGCGGCCCAGTTTGAACGCGCTGTTGCGACTAATTACCCCGCTCACGACGGCGCCGACCCAAAAGGCCAGAATAACTGAGAGCAGGTGCCCGATGCGGCTGATGTCCGTGGCGACGACAGCGGCCGCCAACATGCTGGTTGCGCCGGTCATGTGCGTGACCGCCTGGTGGTCAAAACTGAGCAGGCCAACAATGTTGATGATGCCCGCGATAAAGGCCAGGATCCAACCTGCACCCCAGACCCAACGTGACAGCGGTATTGGCATGGTGTGGGGTTACGGGTTCTTCGGCGCGACGTTTGCGCGGTTCATCGCGAGTTCGATGCCTTCGGTCAGCCAGATTTCGATCGCGCTTACGCAGCGGGTGAGCGCATCGTCGACGTCCATGCGCTCGCCCTTGCCAAAATCCTGCAGCACGTAGTCGGCCGGCGCCATCCGGCCGGGCGGGCGGCCGATGCCGATGCGCAGGCGCGGAAAGTTCTGCGAGTTCAGCTTGGCGATGATCGAACGCATGCCATTGTGACCCCCAGCGCTGCCTTCTCTGCGCATGCGCAGGTGTCCGGCTTGAATATCAAGCTCGTCGTAGCACACCATCAGGTCGACCGGCTCAGTCTTGTAGAAGCGCGTGACGGGCACCACACATTCGCCGCTGGCGTTCATAAACGTTTGCGGTTTGACCAGCGCCACCTTGCGGCCCTTAATCTCACCGAGCGCCACCAGGCCCTTGCTCATCATCTTGTCAAATTTGAGGCCGTGCTTGCGGGCCAGCGCGTCAACGGCCATAAACCCAATGTTGTGTCGATTGTCTTCATGCTGCTTGCCCGGATTGCCAAGGCCGGCGATGATGATGCGTTGTGACTCCGTCATGTTATTTCCCGAAATCGACCGGCCGGCGAGCATACTTTTTGAGCAGCGCGAACAAGATTTGTTTGGCGATGCCGTAGGCCACGACAGCGCCCAGTGCGATCAACGCCAGCCGCACGCCGCGCGTAAACGCGGACGGGATGCGGTCTATGGCTTTGCCGAGCTGATCGATGGTGTTGCGGGCCTGGTCGATTTCGCTCTCACGGCGATTGGCCCCGGCAGCAACCCCAGTGATTTCTGGATTGTCCGCAGGCACTGCCGCGCTGACCGCCTGATTGGTCAAGCCGATATTGCGCACCTGCACCTCGTTGACGGTATTGTCGGTGCTGAAAACCTGCAGCCGCAGTGCATAGGCGCCATCCGTGAGCGGCCGGGTGTTCCACGACTGCAATACGCCGCCGGCGATCGGTGTGGTGCTGCCACCGATGATGGTCCAGACCTCGACATTGGGCTCAAGCGCGTAGGCGATTTCATAGCGCGCAAACGACGGCGACAGCGCTGATCCCTGGATGATGACGGTGCCGCGCGTGTTCTGCGCTTTGATCGGCGAGGTAATGCGCGCGACGGGCACAATTGGCACGGGTGTAGGTTCCTGCGCGCGCGCGTCGTTCAGGCGCGGCGTCGAGCGATCCGGCCAACAGACATAGCGCAACAAGCAGCATCGCGAGACAGCGACGCACAACAAACGTAGACATTTCGTCTGCAAAGTCTATCACTTCACTGCCCGGAAGCAGCGCGAATGCTGGCTTGAATGGCGCGTACCGGCGCGAGTGACGCGGTGTCTTGCTCCAGCGCAATCACAGTAACAGTGGCGCTGTCGATGGAAACGGCCCATGCCACAAACTGTCCGGCGCCGGCCTCGGCGACCGCCTCAAACATCTCTTCCGAGATGCCCGGCAGTGCGCGGGTGGCGTCCGCGGTTTCGGACAGCAGGGTGGGTGTGATTGTCGTTCCGTGACGCGCAAACACTGCAACGGCGACCCGCAGCGGCGTGACGCGCAAGGTGCCCTGGCCGAGGGTTTCGCTGTATGTTGCGCTCGCAGGGTACGGGACGCTGACATTCTCGAGCTCGAATGGCACAGGTTTTGACAGATCGAAGCGATCGGTTGGGTCCCAGGCAAAGCGCTCTGGCGTAGTCGCATACAGCCACGCCAGCAGCGCGCCGGGTTGATAGAGCCCCTGTGTCGCGCGGTTTACCAACGGTGCGGCTGTGTTTTTGGTGAGCGCGTCCCAGTCCCGGTCGAGCCAGTTCGGATCAAAACCGGGTGCGCTGAACATGGCCAGCACAGCACCGCTTTTGAGATCTAGAACGATGGCCGCGCCTTTTTGCCGCTGCATCGCACCGGTCAGGCGCCGTTGCATGGGGAGCTCAAGTGTGGTGGTGACCGGATCGCCGATCTGAGCCAGGTGCAGCAGCGTCTCGAGACCGCTGCGCTGACCGCGCAGCGTGCGGTCTGCAAACGCTTCGACGCCGCCGACGCCGTAGCGCTCGCTGTAGTAGCCGACCGCGCTGACCGTTGAGGTGATGGGGTAAGTGCGCGAATACACAGGCGCGCCGCCGAGCACCCCGACTGGCGCGCTTAACGCTAACGGGGATCCGTCGCGCGCCAGAATTGGACCGCGTGCAAGGGTTCGTTCGGCATCGATGCGGCGCGGGTTATCAGCGCGGCTGACCAAAGTTGCGCCACGAGCGGCCATGATGCTGAAGGTGCCCAGAAGCAGCGCGCCGAAGAGCGCCAGCGTGATGCGCGCGGCCGATGTCTGCGCGCGGTTGACGCGCGCACGCGCCGGACGTTGGCCGGTCTCGTCGGCCGACAGGCGCAGCAGCAACGCCAGTGAGATCGACCACACCAGCAGCGAGCTCCCGCCATAGCTCACAAACGGCAACGTGACACCGGTCAGCGGAAGCAGCGCCAGGTTTCCACCGACGATCACGGCCACCTGCACGGCGAGTGATGCGGCAATGCCGCCGGCGAGCAGTTGCACATACGGTGCCGGGCTCAGCTTTGCAATACGCCAGCCGCGCCAACACAGGACCGCAAAGGCCGAGATCATCACTGCGGCGCCAATCCCGCCAAATTCCTCTGCGACCGCCACAAACGGAAAGTCTGTATGCACAGCCGGCACATAACCGGGCTGGCCCTGGTTAAGGCCTTGCCCGATCAAGCCGCCGTTCGCGACGGCGATCAGCGATTGCACAATTTGAAACGAGCGGCCCTGCGGGTCGATGTCTGGATTGAGCCAGATGCTGATGCGAGTTTCAACCCGGGCGGAAAGGAAGTAACCCGCAAGCCCTGCCAGCAAGAATGCGCCAATCAGGATCAACGGCACGCGCCGCCGGCCAGTCGCGAGATACAACATGAACGCAAAGGTCAGCACCAGCAGCGACGCCGCGCCTAAGTCCTGCTGGCTTGCGAGCAGACCGACGGCCACAAGCCACATTGCGATGGCGGGCAGCGCCTGCCCGATGCTGGTGCGCAGCGGCAGCCGCGCGTCGTCACGCGCCGGCAAAAATTCGGCAAAGTAGGCCGCCCAAAAGGCGATGATCAGCAACCGCAGCAACTCGCTGGGTTGCACAAAAAAGCCGCCAATCCGCAGCCATAGCCGGGCACCGGCGCCCGATGGATTTACACCGAACACCAGCGACGCTGCCAGCACGATGAACCCGCCAATCATCCAGGTGTATTTGAAGCGCCGCAGCCAGCGCAGCCCATCGCGATTGGTGGTGACCGCTGCGATCACGAGCGTGGCGACCGCGGCTGAGCCGAGCTGCCGCACCGTGAAATTTTCCGCCACGCGCGTGATGATGAGCAGCCCCCAGCCCTGCAGCAACAACGCGAGTGGCAACAACAACGGGTCCCGATTTGGGGCGAAGTGGTTGAGCCAAACATGCAAAGCGACCGCGATGCCGGTCATGCTCAGACCGACCAACATGGGTAGGGCCGGTTCGGTTTGAATGGCGAGCGAGAGTGTGCCCAGCCAAACGAACCCCAAAACAACGGCGAGAAGACCGCGTTCAATGCGCTGCGACGATGCGACCACACCGTGCATTGTAGCGGCGAGGCATGCCTCGCCCGCGCGGCGGTACGCAAATCGAGGCGCGTTGTGCGCGCCCCGAGGAAGGTGTTGGCGTTACGTTGGGCGAGACGTGTCTCGCCAGGCGAGGTGTGTCTCGCCAAGCGAGGCATGCCTCGCCGCTACTAGAACTTGCGGCTCCACTCTTTCGGCCAGCGCTCGATGATGACCTTGGTCTCGGTGTAAAACTCGATGCCATGGAAAGCCCTGCGCGTGCAGATCGCCAAAGAAGCTCTCGCGCCAGCCGCTGAACGGGAAGTAGGCCATCGGCGCGGGCACACCGATGTTGATGCCGACGTTGCCGCTGTTGACTTCATAGCGGAACTGGCGCGCGGTTGCACCGCTGGTGGTAAAGATCGACGCGGCGTTGCCGTAGGCGCGGTTGTTGACCAGCGCGATGGCCTCTTCGACCGAATCGGCGTGCATCAGGCTGAACACCGGGCCAAAGATCTCGGTTTTGGGCGAGCTCGCTCGCTGGCTGGCACATCGTCGAGCAGCGTGGGGAACACAAAGTTGCCGTCCTCATAGCCTTTGACTTTTTTGCTGCGGCCATCGAGCACCACTTTTGCGCCTTCGCTCTCACCCAGCGCGATCAGTTTTTCGATGCGCTGCTTGCTTTCGCGGCGTGATCACCGGGCCCATCTGCGATGCCCGCTGTCCAGCCCATAACCCACCTTGCGGGCGCTGGCGGCGTCGGCCAGCTGCTCCAGAAAGATGTTGTGCGCCGAGCCGACGGTGATGCCGACCGAAGCGGCCAGACAGCGTTGACCGGCGCAGCCAAAGGCCGAATCAGCCACGATGCGCGTGGTGGTGTCCATGTCGGCGTCGGGCATGATCACCACCGGATTCTTGGCGCCGCCCTGCGCTTGCACGCGTTTGCCGTTGGCCGCGCCGCGCTGATAGATATAGCGCGCGACCGGCGTGCTGCCGACAAAGCTGATCGCGCGGATCAGCGGGTGATCCAGAATCGCATCGACCACTTCCTTGCCGCCGTTGACGATCTGCAGCACACCAGCAGGGAAACCAGCTTCTTCAACCAGCTGGAAGATGCGCTGCACGGTCATCGGCACGCGCTCGCTGGGCTTCAAAATAAAGCAGTTGCCTGTGGCCACCGCATAGGGCAGAAACCACATCGGCACCATGCCGGGGAAGTTGAATGGCGTGATCGCCGCCACCACGCCCAGCGGCTGGCGGATCATGTGCTCGTCGATGCCGCGCGCGATATCTTCGTTGTTGATGCCCTGCATCATGACCGGCGCGCCGCAGGCCACTTCGACATTCTCGATCGCGCGGGTCATCTCGGCCACGCTCTCGCCAAGGTTTTGCCGGCTTCGTTGGTGATCAGCCTGGCCAGCTCTTCTTTGTGCGCATCGAGCAGCGACCTTGAACTTGAAACATGAACTGAATGCGCTCGCCCACAGGGGTGCGGCGCCATTCTTTGAATGCGCGTGCCGCGGCCTGCGCGGCCGCATCGACTTCCTGCGCGGGCGACAAGCGGCACCTGCGTCAGCACTTGCGCGGTCGCCGGGTTTTTGACGTCCTGAAATGTGCCGAGCGTGCGATGCCGATCCACTTGCCGTCGATAAAGTTTACGAGTTTGCTGGGTGCGGACATGAGAACTCCTTTAGCGAACGATGGTCTTCAAGCCGTTGCTGATCAGATCCAAGACTGGTGTCGCGAGCACGCCAAACACGAGGGTCGCCGCCGTGGTGAGCAAGGCCGCCAGCGAACGCGGCCAGTTGCTCAAAATCGGCTCGTCGGTGGTGTTCTCGCGCATATACATCGTCATGATCACGCGCAGGTAATAACCGGCCGAGATCACGCTGGTCACGAGAACACCACGGCCAGCCAGGTCAGATCGGCGCTGGATCAGCGGCGGAGATCAAGAAGTATTTGCCAAAGAAGCCGGCTGTGGGCGGGATGCCCAGCAACGACAGCATGGCGATACGCCATCACAACGCCAGCAGCGGTTTGCGCCGCCCAGCCCGGCGTAGGCATCGAGCGAATGGTTCTCTTCCTTCTCACCGGAGCTGATCGCCGACCATCACCGCAAACGCGGCCAGCGATGTCAGCGCATACGATGCCAGATAGAACAGCACGCGTTGGCGCCCAGCTCGCCGCCGGTCGCCACGCCCGCCAGCATATAGCCGGCATGCGCGATGCTCGAATAAGCCAGCATGCGCTTGACGTTGGTCTGTGACACCGCCACACATTGCCGACAATCATCGACAGCGCGGCCATGACGGCGACCGGCGTCTGCCAGACGTCGATGCAGATCGGCGCAGGCCAAACATGAAACATGCGCAAAATGGCGGCAAATCCCGCCGCCTTTGTGGCGGTGGTCATAAACGCGGTGACGGTCGTCGGTGCGCCTTCATAGACATCGGGCGTCCACATGTGAAAGGGCGCGGCCGCGACCTTGAAGCCAAGCCCGACCAGCACCAACGCCACGCCGGCCAGCAAACAGGCTGCTGTCTGCGACCTGCTGTGTTGTCACAGCATCGTGCTGATGGTGTTCAAGCGATGAGCGTGCCGGTTGCGCCGTAGACCAGCGCAATGCCATAGACCAAAAAGCCGGACGCAAACGCGCCAAGCAGGAAGTATTTGAGCGCGCTTTCCTCACTGATCCAGTGCGCGGGCGGGCGAATGCCGCACATCACATACAGCGGGATGGACAGTAGCTCGACCGCGACGAAGACCATGATCAGGTTGGCCGAATGGCCCATCAGCATCATGCCGCTGAGCGCAAAGAGCGTCAACGCGTAGAACTCGCCGCGCATGATGCCGCGCGCCTCATTGTAACTTGCAGCGTGAGCAGCATCGTAAAGATACCGATTCCCGCCAGCAGCACGTCCAAGTAAATCGCATAGCCATCGCTGACAACCATGCCGGTAAACCCGCTGGCCGCAGATCCCCATTGGGTGACTGCTGCGACAGCGCCACGCCGATGATGGCGATTGCGCCCCACGCGGTCGAGGACTTTGCGTCTTTCGGCACTGCCAGATCGATCAGCATGAGGGCAACACCGCCGATTGCGCAAATGACCGGCGCAATCACAGTTAAAAGTTCAGATGAATTCATTACGGTGAAGGATTGTATCTAATTTCACAAATTAGAACAAGCTGAATATGCGGTGCATAGATGTCATATAGCGACTGATTTGTAGCCCGCGTCGGCTGCCGCAGGCTACAAATCAGTCGCCATCAGGCGGTAACCGCCCTCGGGCGATTGAAAGTCAAAAACCACGCTGTCGTCATCGCACCAGAGATGTGACACACTGGCGCCGGTGCCGCCGAAATCCAGCGTGTAGTGCCACAGCGCTTGTGCGCCGAGCTGCGTCTGATGCATTTCGCGGCCGGTATTTGTGTAGATCTGCCGCATCAGCTTTGGTTCGAACGTGACCGGGTGCAACCACCAGGCATCGAACGCGCGCGATTGACCGGCGCTCAGTTTGCTGCGCCAGATCGTGACCATGTTGAACAGCGGCGAGTTCCAGTCGAGTTCGAGCTCATCATTCCAGGCGACCTTGCGTTCATTGACACACGCCGAGATGTGCGCCAGCACAGCGTGGCCTCGCGGCGCGACCTCACCCAGAACACACACGCGGCTTTCGCGCTGCGCGAAAGGCCGTGGATCGTAAAGTCCAGCAGCTGAGCTCCCGGTCGAGAATGATGGTGGCTGAATCGCTGCGCGGCTCTTCAAACGGCGCCAGGCGCACGGTCTCATTTTCGATGTGAATGGAGCCGTCGGGCAGCGTGATCGCCTGCCAACGCTCGTCGGAAAGCACGGTGCCGTCGGGGGTGATTTCCTGGTAGATGCCTTTGCGATTGATCGTCATCGAGGGTTGTGGTATGTTGAATTATATGGGTGGACTGATACCGTGGAGCGGGCTGATTCCAGTCGCAATCTGGTTTGTCGTGCTGATCTCGCTAAATGCATTTTTTGTCGCGGGCGAATACAGCCTGGTGCTCTCGCGGCGCACGCGATTGACGGCTTTGGCCGCAAATGGCAGCACCGCCGCGCAGACTGTGCTCAAGGTGATGGAGGATCAGCAGGCATTTCTCTCCGGGGTGCAAATCGGCATCACCATCACCGCAGTTGCGCTCGGCGCGTTTACAGAAACCCCGTTGACGCAATTTGTCGTGGCGGTCTTCGGGCTGATCGATTCACCGGTATTGCGCGCGGCGTCGGGCGGGCTTGGCACGCTAATTTCGCTGGGCCTGGCGTCGTTTTTGAGCATTACGCTCGGCGAGCTGGTGCCGCGCGCACTAACCATGCGCAGCGCGGAGCGCGTGGCGCTGGTCTGTGTGCCGCCGCTGGCGATCATGGCGCGCGCGTTTACACCATTTATCTGGTTCCTGAAAACGCGCGTCGGGCGGGGTCTTGCGGCTGTTCGGCGTTAAAGACGCCGTGGTCGATTCCCAATTGCACTCGGCCGACGAGATCCGCATGCTGGTCGAAGAAAGCGAGCGCGGCGGCCTGATCGAGCGCGGCCAGGGCGACATGCTCGACAAGGTTTTCAACCTGGGTGACACCACCGTGCGCGAAGTGATGGTGCCGCGCACCGAGATGGTGTGCGTCGAAGCTGACGACACGCTCGCTGCGGTCGCGCGCGTGTTTGCGCGCAACGCCTACAGCCGGGTGCCCGTCTTCGAAGTGTCGATCGATAAGATCATCGGCGTGCTGCACAGCAAAGACATGATGCGCGCAGTGCTGATTGCCGACCGCACGCGGCAGCCCACAATCCGCCAGATGATCCGGCAACCCTTTTTTGTGCCAGATTCGCAAAAAGCCGACGAGCTGTTGAACGACTTCCGCAAGCGCCGGCAGTACATGGCGCTGGTGCTGGACGAATTTGGCGGCACAGCCGGCCTGATCACGCTGAACGATCTGGTCACGCGCATCATTGGCGATGTGCAGGACTCGGCTGAACCGGCGTCATCTCCCGACATCGAACACGCATCCGATGGCTCGGCCATGATCAACGGCCTGACCAACCTTGGCGATGTCAACGATGCTTTTGCGCTGTCTATTGAGGATAAAAACTACGACACGATTGGCGGCTACATCATGGGCCGCCTCAACCGCATCCCAAAGGTTGGCGACATCGTCGTGATCCCCGAGCGCAATATGCAATTGACCGTGCATGAGATGGACAAAATGCGTGTTGCCAAAGTGCGGCTGCAGAAAATCGCGTAGGGACGCGCAGCGGCGCGTCCACGCAGGCGGCCAACGCGGCCATGCCAATCACACGCGGAGGTCCGGGATGTGTGGCGGCGCGTCCACGCAGGCGGCCAACGCGGCCATGCCAATCACACGCGGAGGTCCGGGGTGTGTGGCGGCGCGGACGCGCAGGCGGCCAACGCGGCTATGCCAATCACACGCGGTGGGCCGGGGTGTGTGGCGTGCGCGGACGCGCAGGCGGCCAACGCGGCCATGCCAATCACACGCGGTGATCCGGGGTGTGTGGCGTGCGCGGACGCGCAGGCGGCCAACGCGGCCATGCCAATCACACGCGGTGGGCCGGGGTGTGTGGCGTGCGCGGACGCGCCGCTGCGCGTCCCTACTAATGGGGGCGGCCGGATACTTGGGGCGTCATTTGACGCCGACCAATTCGATTTCAAAGCGCAATCGCGCATTTGGCGGAATAACGGGTGGCGAGCCGCGCGGGCCATATCCGAGCTCGGGTGGAATGATCAGGGTACGCACGCCACCGACCTTCATCGATGCCAGGCCCTCTGAAAAGCCCGCAATGACGCCGTTGAGCGAAAACTCAGCCGGCTGGCCGCGATCACGCGAGCTGTCGAACTTGGTGCCATTGTCCAGAAACCCCTCATAGTGCACAACCACACTCCCGCCCGGTGCTGGCGCTGCGCCGCTGCCCACTGTGCGGTCGATATACGTTAGACCCGCTGGCGGATTTGACCTCGGCACCCGGCACAAGCCCGGCAATCGGGCCGGACGCCTGAGCCGCAGCGGGTTGAGGTGCCGCCGGTGCCACAGCATTTGAAGGCGCTGTGGCCTGGGGTTGCGCTGCCGGTTTTGGCGTGCGCGTGCCCGTGGCGAAGGCCAAGCCAACCAGGATGAGCGCGGCAACCGACAAGATGCCGGCAGCCAGCATAGATGTTGTTTGCCTGTTTTGACATACTTGCTATTTTAGGCGGCGTTTGCCGATTTCATGCTGTCTTCGCGTCGCGCGCGCAGGGTGGCCTGCCGCAACCAACGACGCGTGGGAACTTTGGCGCTACGGCCTGCTTTTGACGACGACAGCGACCTGCCGCACGGTGACGGGCAACTCGCCCACGCGAATTCGCAACCGCACATCGCCGTTGGAAGAAATATGCTTGCCGCTGATCGCTTTGCCCGATTCCAGATCGCTTATCGACGCCGATAACGGCACAAATTCCTGTTGGTCCCAATTGAAAATATCAGCTTCGACTGGCGAGACCGCGCTAGTTGAACCCGTTGCAGGCGCGAACCCGATTACTACGCCGACATCGGCATCGGTATTTGTCATCCGCAGATCAAACCACGGCGTCAGTCCAAGGATGTGATCGCCTGGCTGCAGCGTCAGGCCGGCGGATTCGATGTTTGCGGACGAGGTGCTGTCAGAATATCCCAGCCAAACGTGTCCGGCACAAGGTCTTGCGCGCCCGATACAAGATAGGGTTCAACGGGCACGCGCCACATGCGCAGATGCTGATCGACATAGAGCGCGTTTGGCAACGACGCAGATTGTGCCTGTTCTGCCGCGTCCCAACACGCCACCGCTGCGCCATGGGTGACATACTCGGAGCCAAGGGCCGCGCTCACCAGCGCGGCGCGCGATTCCTGCATGAGTGTGTTGCCTGTGGCATACGTTTGCCAGTTTGCCAGCGCATCCTGAGCCGGTGCGCCGATTAGATCGAACGGCAGTTCGCTGTTGGTCGAAGGCGCGCTGCTTTCAGCGCTGCTGCGTTGTGTGCCGCCGTAATACCGCCCGGCGTAGTAGGGTGAGCTTCCGCTGTTAAGCGATCGCAGACTGCGCAACGTCTGCGGTTGGCCGGTCCGCAGCAGCACTCTTGCATCCACAGTCTGCCCGGGCACCAGATCGCCAATACCCTTGTAGTCTTTGCCGACCAGTAGCGCGCAGCCGTTCAACGTCTGCGATGTGACATTGGTCACTTTGAACGAAACGAAGGCCGCGTTCGCGGCTCCAGTTGTGGGGCCATAGCGCGCGGTGACCTCAATCGCCCGAGCGCCGCCTTCCGCACCGCCGCTGCCCACAGTGATGACGCCGCGCACATCGGAGCCGTTTGTCTCGATGCGCGATACACGGCCGGGGTTGCCGGTTTCAAATTGCAGTGTGGCGCGCTCCGATTCATTTGTGTCTTCGGTGGCGATGCTCGCGGCAATCGCGTGCTCCAGCGTCATTTCGTGCCGGCCAATGCGCGGTGAATACACGCCGTTCAAGCCAAAAATGCGCGTGGTAGCTGCGGTCTGATCGCTGTATTCGACGGATAAGCGGTGTACCTGCGGCCGTGAACCACGCAGTTGAAACCCGTCAGCAGGCCAACACCTGTAAACACGAGCACAAGCGCCGGAATCGTCAGCCAGGCCAGCGAGGTGCGTTTCAGGCGGCGCAGCACATAGAAGTTGATTGGACCGATAAACAGCACATACATCGAGGCGAACAGAAACGCGATCAACGGCGACGGCAACGGCGGCGCAACCAGTGCGCTGACCGACTGTTGCGCGCTTTCTTTTGCGCTGAAACCGCCGATGGCCGCCAGTCTGTCGGTGCGTCCGCCAAATAACACCTCAAAAAATGCCGCCCGGCCCGGCCAGTCGCTCAGCGGGGCGAGCGACGGATCGAATGCAAACTGATCGACCACGCCCATGCCCAGTGTCTGGCGAATGATCAGCGGGGATGTGCTTGAAGCCGCCAGCACGCGCGCATTGGGGCGTGGCTGCGTCAACGCCATCAGCGGTGCGGTTTGTGTTGGCACGCTTGCGACGCTCTCGATGTTTGATGGCTTGATCAGTGTGGCGATATCCGCGATGCTGCCGGTTTCGATCGATTGCCCAATCTGCGACGGCGCGATCGCATTGAATCCGCCGCGCGCCAAGGGGCCACCCGGGCCGCCGGAGAGCACAAGATGCCCGCCGGCCACGACCCACGCCTGCAGCGCGTCGATCTGACTCTGGCTCAGGCTGCTGGTGTCTACCGCGTTGAAAAGAATGACATCGGCGGCATCGTAGGCGCCGCTGCGGTCGGGCAGTTCGCTGAGTGTCATCTGCGCCACCGATGTGCTGCCGCCGAGCGGCACCCGCGCGTCGCCCAGAAAATTGAACGCGTCGGGCGGATCGCTGACGGCGACGACCAGCCGGTCTTCATTCGAGAGCAGGCGAATCAATGGCGTGGTTCTGGCTAGAACGGCATCGCCTTGCATCAGTTTGATCTCGTATGAATTGCTATTGCCCGGGATAAACAACGAGGCGCGGCGCGTCGCGCCGGAGCCGATGGAGATGCGTTGCAGGTAGCGTTCGGGTGTCTGATTGCGGGAGTTGACAAGCACCAAATCGCCTTCGATCGCAGCGCCGGCATTGACGATGGTCACGCGAATGGGCACCCATACGTCGTCCTTGATGTATGCGCCAAAACCGGCATCCGCCGTCATCACCAGCGTGCTATCTGATTGCGCGCGCGCGATCTGCTGCGACGGCGTTGCGATAAACGCAAACGCGGCCACCATGATCGCAAGCGCAACGAGTGCGCGCGTCAGTGGCGTTAAGGACGCGAAGTGTGTGCGACGTGCCCGTTGCATCGGCGTGATTGTCGCATATGCGCCTGATGGGCACATTCGCCTAACCCGCGCGTTCGGACGGCCGTGTCAACGTGGCAAAGACCGCGGCTGTTGCGCTGGCGATGCCGGGCCAGCCGGTACTGCGCGCTCAGCGCGGTCGCGCCCGCGCGCAAACGCCCGCGCAGGGCGGCATCGGCGAGCACGCGCCGGATAGCCGCTGCAGTGGCGGAGGCATCGTCTGGCGCGGCCATCAGCATGTTTTCGCCATCACGAAACGCCGGCATGGCGACGCGGGGTGTGGTGGTCACGATTGCGCAGCCGTGGGCGAGCGCGGCCATCAGCGTGCCGCGACGATTCGAAGCCCCATCGCGGTAGGGAAGCGCCATGCAGGCGCACGCGGCGAACCCGGCGCTGACATCGGCGGGCGCAAGAAACCCGGTCTCAAACCAAAACGGGCCCGCGCCAGTGCGCTCGCCCAGCGCGCGCAACTGATTCGCATAGGCAGCGTTTGTGGGATCGCTGTCGCCGGTCTGTCCACCGATGTGCAGCACGGCAGCGTTGATGCCGGCCTGGCGCAGTTCGGCGAGTGCCTGCATCAGTGTTTCACCGCCCTTGCTCTGGTTCATGAATCCGAAGTAGCCGATCAGCGTCAACGCCGGGTCGATGTTGCGTGCCGCCAGCCAGCGCGCGCGGTCGTAATCGTCCGGCAGCTGCGGATGCACGTTGCTGCCGATCGGGATTAGCCTGGCGTCTGGCACGTTCTCTGCGCGCAGTTTTGCCGCATCTTCGTCGTTGGTGACGATGCTGGCGCTGGCGCTGCGGGCCATGCTGACCATCGCCTTCCACCGCAGCGGCCCGGCCTTTGGAAACAAATAGGGCACCAACAGGTCGTGAAAGGTCACCACCGTCGGAATGCTCTTGGACAATGCGCCGGGCAGCAAGTTGATGGCCGGGTGCATCTGATAGGCCGCGGCCTGATACTGCAAATTGACCACATCGACCGGATGCACACGCGCAAACGCCTCAATCCGTTTGCGTGCATCCCAGCCCCACGCTGGCATGACGCGATGCACTTCGACATCATCGACGCGCTCGAGGCCGGCCACATCGGGCAGAAAGCGGGTCAATACATGCACGATGTGTCCCTCGGCAATCAGCGCGCGACTGAGCTCGCGTGTGAAGTCGCCCACGCCGCCTTGCATCGGCGGGTACTCACCAGTAACTTGCAGGATGCGCATCTGCGTCGATCATAGCGGACGGCGGACCCGGCTGGCACAAGCATTGGCTTCGCCATTTGCCGCTCCCCTTTAGAAAAATGCACCCGTTGGCATGCGTTGATTGCGCCCAAAACACCGTGTTTTGGGCGCCAGCCGCGTTGACTGGGAACCCGCGTACACTCCGCACCCATGTATATATTTGCCACGGCTGAATGGGTCGACGCGTTCAAGGCTGCCATCAACACCAATACCGCGTACCGAGAATCCGCCAAATCGTGGGAGGGCGACTTCTGGTTTATTGTCGATTCCGAACTGCCTGAAGCGAAGCCAAAGCTGATCTATCTTGACCTCTGGCATGGTGAATGCCGTGAAGCATTCGTCACTCAAGACGAAACGCTAAAGACACCGGCGTTTTCGATCCGTGGCACATTGTCGAAGTGGGAGAAAGTCGCCAATCGCGAGATGGACCCGATCAAGGCGCTGATCACCGGCGCGTTAAAGGTCACGGGCAACATGGCCAAACTCATGCGCAATGTCAAAGCCGCTCAGGACCTGGTGAACTGCGCCACGCTGGTGCCGACGGACTTCAACTAATCGCCTACGTCCGCCGCATCCAGGCCAGAAATTCTTTGTTGCCGTCCATGCCAAATATGGGCGACTCGATCAGCTGCACGACAGGCCAGCCGAGTTTCGCGACGTAATCGCTGATGCGCTCAATCACTGCGGTGTGCACGAGCGGATCACGGACGATGCCGCCGCGGCCGACTTTTTCGCGGCCAGCCTCAAACTGCGGCTTGATGAGCGCGACCACGCCCAGGCCGCCATCACTGTTGAACCAGCCAAACACCTTGGGCACAATCAGTTCAAGTGAGATAAACGACACATCGATCACCGCCAGCGTGATTGGTTCGGGCAGGGCATCGAGATAGCGCACGTTGACTTTCTCCTGCACAACCAGCCGGGCATTGTTGCGCAGCTTCCAGTGCAGCTGATTGTTGCCGACATCGAGCGCGTAGATTTTTGCCGCGCCGCGCTGCAGCAGGCAATCAGTAAATCCGCCCGTGCTGCTGCCGACATCGGCGCAAACGCGGCCGCTCGGGTCGATTTGAAACGCGTCCAGCGCACCCTCAAGCTTGAGCCCGCCGCGCGAGACATACTTTGGCGGTGTGTCGACGGTGATCGTCAGGGCTGGCGTGTTCACCACAAGCTTGGCTGGCTGGTCGATCACCTGATCGTCCAGACGCACCTCGCCTGCGCGGATGAGGCGCTGCGCCCAATCGCGGCTTTCGGCCAGCCCACGTTCCACAAGCAGCTGGTCCAACCTGATTTTTTTAGCGACCATATTCAATACGGGCAATGAGTTTGTCCGGCAATCCGGCTGCGCGCATGCGGGACTGCACGCTGACGACGTCATACGCAACACGATGTGGCGTCCAGGTTATGGCATCGGTGTCCAAAAGTGCGTAAGCGGCGCGCGGATCACCGTCGCGCGGCTGACCGACACTGCCGGCGTTGATGATGTACTGATTGGTGCGTCGCAGCATCACCGGCAGGTTGTGCTCCGGATGCGACGCGCGGATCGAGCGCGTGTCTTTCGTAAAGATCAGCGGCACGTGCGTGTGGCCCACCAGGCAGAACGGCTGGTTGAGATACGCAAAATTCTCCTCGGCAATCGGCACGTCCAGCACATACTCCCAGATCGGCTTGCGCGGGCTGGCATGTACCAGCACATATTCGCCCTGGTCGACGCGCTCCGGGCGCGCTTGCAGATAGCGGATGTTTTCCGGCCGCAGCTGGTGGCGCGTCCACAAGATGGCGGAATTTGCGTTGTCGTTAAACGTCTCAAGTTCAAGTTTGCCGAGCACGGCCCAGTCATGGTTGCCGGCCAGGCAAATGTGCGGCATCGTGCGGAGCAGTTCGATGCACTCGTTCGGGTCTGGTCCGTAGCCCACGACATCGCCGAGACACCACACCATGTCGTACTTGATATCGCGCGCCTTTGTGTCTGCCAGCACCGCCTCGAACGCGGTGAGATTGGCGTGCAGATCGCTGATGATCAAGCAACGCATGTGTTGCGCTCCTGCCACTCGCGGATGCCGTCTTTGGCCGCCTGCAAGCCCAGCAATGCGCATTTGACGCGCTGCGCGGTCAGCGGAACGCCGACCAGATCCAGAATGCGCTGCGGCGGAAGCGCGAGAACCGTTGCCAGGTCTTTGCCGGCGATTTCATCCATCAACATCGATGCCGCGGCCTGGCTGATGATGCAGCCGTCCCCGCTGAAGCACGCGTCTTCCAGCGTGCTGCGATCGGCCGCCAGTTTGAAGTCAACGCGCACGCGATCCCCGCACAACGGCGTGGTGCGTTCACATGAAATGTCGGCGCCTGCCAATTCGCAATTGTGGCGCGGATTTTCGTAATGATCCAGGATGTGCTGACGGTTGTTTTCCTTTTCCACGTCTGCCTATTTCACGACCGGTATATCCAACTGTTGCACACCCGCCGCGCCGCAGTCGATTACAAGTTTCATTTGACCGGGTTGTTCGTCAAAGTCGACCGTCCAGATCCAGGCGATGCCGCCATCGCGCCCAGCGCTCTGGCGCGCGGTGCCGTCGATTGGCTCAAACGCAACGCCGCTGCCGTTGTTCGGCCGCGCAATCTGCAGTGAGCATAGCGTATTTGGCGCGGTCACGATCGATAGCGACGCAGCGCCGCCCGGGCTGACCTGTGGCGAGACGGTTTGAACCTTAATGCCACTCTTGCGGGGCTCTGTTGTGGCGGGCAGGCGATCCTGCGGCCCGGCGCCGATGATCACCGGCACGCGCCGCACGCGCGGGCGCATCGTGCTGGTTGGCGGCAGCGTTGGCGGCACAGCCAGCGCGGTGATCGTCAGGATCACGGCGAAGCTGGTGGCTTTTGTGTTGGGCGTGACGGCCGGGGCGAAGACCGCAGTCAAGTCGATGGTGGGCGAGGGCAGTGGCGTAAGCGTCGGTGGCAGCGGCTTATCGCTGGTCGCCGTGACAATGATCACACGCGGCTGCTCCACCTGCGGTGCGGTCGTTGGCGCGGCTGCCGGGGCGGTTGGCGCTGGCGCTCCGAGCGTGGCTGTTGAAATGATGATCGGCGTTTGCGTGGCTGCGCCGACTATGGTTGGCGTGGCTACCGCCGACTGCAGCGGGCGGATGTCCGGCGAGCCTGCGCAGGCTGAAAGCAGCGTCAAACCGATCAAAAGGATGGCTTCGATGTGGCGGTGATGCTTCGTCATATCGTCAGTGTATCGCAATCGGAAAAGCAAACAGGGCGCGAGTGGCCTCGCGCCCTGACGATTAGGCTACTTTGCTGGCTATTTGGCGTCAGCTTCTTCGTCTTTCTTGCCCTTCTCAATGACCTCAACTTCAGCTGTTTCGGTCTTGATTTCCTCGGCCTTGGCTTCGATAAAGCGCTGGATGCGCAGGATGTCTTCGGTTGCGCTTTCGCGCACGGTCACGCCCTCTGGGATCTGCAAATCGCTGACGCGAATGACATCACCAATCTTGAGCGCGCCGATATCGAGGGTAATGCTGTCAAAGAGGTCTGACGGCAAGCATTCGATGTTGATGTTGCTGCGTTCCTGCAGCAGCACTGCCGCGCCAGATTTGATCTCGGCGTTTTTGTCGTCGCCCGTCACAACGATACGGACGGTGGCATGGATCTTCTCGCTCATCGTGACCTCGTACAGGTCAATGTGAAGCAAGGCGCGCGTCACTGGGTCGCGCTGAATTTCGCGCGTCAGCACCATCTTGGATGAGCCATCGGCAATATTCAAGTTGATCAGCGTGTTGCGGCCAATCTTGCGCAGCACCGAATTCAACTCGCGCTCGGTGATTTGAATGTGAGTCGCGGCGATGTTGTGTCCATACACCACACCGGGGACGATGCCACTGCGCCGAAGTGCGCGGATGCCTGTGCCGATTGTGTTGCGCGGCTGGGCTGAGAGTTCAACTTTATCTGACATTTTTTGTTCTCCTAAAAACAGTAATTCAACCGCCCATCGAGCTTAGGACGCAACTGCCAGGGCAGATGCTCCGTACCTACTCACGGTTGTGACTGTGATGATTCAGGCTGAACAAACAGCACTCGACATCACACGGGCGTTTGAGCGAGCGACGATTATACCCAAGCGACTCTGGCGCCTGGATAGCCGTCATACCCGCCACACCAGCGGCGCCAGGAGCAACACCACCGCAATCAGCACGAGCGTCAGCGGGATGCCCACGCGCGGGTAGTCCGAGGCGGCATAGCCACCCGCGCCCATCACGAACACATTTACCGGGTGCGCGGTTGGCGTAATAAAGGTCAGGGATGCGCCCAGCGCCACATACATGACCATCGCGCGCGGATCGCTGCTGAGTGCTGTCGCCGCGCTGATGGCGATGGGCGCCAGCACCGCGCCGGCGACCTGCCCGGACATCAGCTGTGCCAACATTGCGGCCAAGATCAACAGCCCCGCCGCAACTGCGGCGTTGCCGAATGGCGCGAGAACGGCGACAAAGCCATTGGCGACCAGCACCGCGGCGCCGGTGGTGTTAAGCGCCTGGCTCACCGGCAGCAACCCGGCTACCAAAAACACCGCCCGCCATTCGATCGACCGGTAGGCTTCGTCCATGCTCAGGCAACCGCCAAGCACCATCGCGAGCGCCGCCAGCATCATGGCATGCGCGGTGGGCAGCACGTTGAGCGCATTGATGATTAAGCCAATCACCAAAACCACGACGGCAAAAATCGCCCGGTCTGCGCGCACAGGCGCTTCGAGCGAGGGCTTTTGCAGCGCCAGAAAATCGCCGTCGCTCTCGATCAGGCTGATGGCGCGCTGCGACGCCTGGATGAGCAGCGCGTCGCCGGGCGACAAAAGCACGCTTGCAACATCGGTTCGCACCGAGCGCCCGCCATGCCAGATGGCAATGGCATTTGCGCCATATTTCTCGCGGAATCGCAATGCCCGCAGCGATTGACCGGCTGCGCGTGAACGCGGCGCGAGCGTCAGCTCAACCAACGCCGCATCGGCGTTGCGGGCGCCGCGCGAGAGCGCGATATTTGGGCCGCTGTCCGGCACCACGCCGCCCTGCGCAACCAGCTGCTCGGCGCGCTCGGCGCGGCCCACGAGCGCAAGCGTGTCGTCGGCGTTGAGCACAAATCGGGGCGCTGGCGCGAAGATTGTTTCTGCGCCGCGCCGCAACGCCATGACGCTCAGACCGAACTGCCGGCCAATATCGCTGTCTGCAATGCGTTTGCCAACAAACGGCGAGCCAGCCGGGATGCGGACCTGGTTCAGTCGTTCAACCAGCTCGTAGGTGGTTTGCAGACGGTCGTGCTGATCAACCACGTCAAATGCCAGGCGCTGTGGGAGCAAGCGCCGGCCGAGTGTGAGCATGAATACGATGCCAGCAACCACGAGGGGCAATCCAACCGGTGCAAAGTCGAGTAGGCCAAACCCTCGGAATCCGCGCGCCACCAGCACATCACTGGCCACGATGTTGCCCGTTGTCAAATACGTCGCCATGCCGCCAAATGCTGTCGCGAAGGCCAGCGGCATCATGACTTTTGACGGCGCGACATCGCGCTGTTTGACAGCATAGACCGCGGCGGGCAGCACGATCGCGGCCGCCGCCACATTGTTCATCAATAGCGACAACCCGGCGCCGCTCAACATGACAGCGAGCGAAAGCGCGCGCTCGCTGTGTCCGCCGAGCCGCGCAATCACCGCGCCGATGTTGCGCGTGACACCCGTGCGCTGCAACCCCTGCGCCACCACATAGATCGCGATGATGGTGCTGACCGCCGAGCTGCTAAACCCTGCGAAGACCTGATCCAGGCCGATCACGCCGGTGAGCCCGAGCGCCAGCGCTGCCAGCAGCGCCACGATATCGGGCCGGACACGGTTGCTCAGCATCAGCACAAATGTTGCGAGCAGGATGACGGCGAGCGGGAGCAGGGGGAGTGACATGTGCGAAACAGCAGGCGGCTAGGCCGTAGCGTCGGGTTGTCCGTCAACCAGCCTGGGTTTGAGCATCATGACTCGAAACCCTTCCGCGGCGACCATGCCGCGGCCGGCCTCGAATGCCCAGTTGCGCACCATCGGCGCCACGTCTTCGCCGACCTGGCTCTTGTGTTCCAGCAGCGCCTTGATCTTTGTCTCAAGCGTGTCGGTGATATCGATCCAGGCGTTGGCCTGCTCGGTGAACTGCACCCAAACTTCGCGCACCTCGTGCGAGGGACCGAGTTCGGGATACATCAGGGGCATGCCGGCAACCGGCGCGATGGCGTCCATCGTGGCGGTCGCCACGGCGCGGTGATCCGGGTGATTGATATAGTCGGTGCCGCTGAACATCATCATTGGGTCCATCGTGATGACGACCTCGGGTTTGTGCTTGCGGATCAGTTCGACATATTTTTTGCGCAGCGCCAGCGTGGCCGTGACTTCGCCATCATTTTCGCGCAGGTATTCGACAATTTCGACGCCGCACATTTTGGCCGCCGCGCTTTGTTCCTGTTCGCGCAGCGCGCCGATCGTTTCGCGCGTGTATTTGGCGTCGTGCGTGCCGCCGTTGCCGCTGGTGGTGACGACATAAACGACCTGGCAGCCTCGTTTTGTCCATTTTGCGATTGTGCCGGCTGCGCCAAATTCAATGTCATCCGGGTGCGCCACGATGACCATGGCCGATTTAGGGGTATAGGTGTTGTGCGAGAGTGTCATGTTGAGTGAATTCTACGGTCTGGGAAGCCGGGGATAAGCCCGGCATATGCCGGGCTTATCCCCGGCTTCGGGATGTCGCGAATCTACGCGGTTCTAAGCAAAATGCGCAGCTAGTGACGGTATTTTGTGCCGAATCGCGACGTATTTCCGCTGAAAAACACTTCTATGACGCGCAATTCAGTCCTCAGACCGACAAAAAAATCAGTCTAAAGCCGGTGGCTCTTTGAATACAATAAGAAATCACTTTGTGTAGACTATAGGCCGTCCGCTTGCATGCATAGCTTTTCGTCATATACCAACCGAACGGAACTCGGGCGCGGTGGCATGTCCACCGTGTATCGTGCCACTGCGCCTGACGGCGGAACCGTGGCGCTGAAGGCGCTCGCCATTCATCTGGCGGCCGACCCGAACGCGCTGCGCCGGTTTGAAGTTGAGATCAAGCTGCTGAGCGAGCTGGTGCATCCGAATATTGTGCGGTTGCTTGACGCTGATTTGCGCGGGATGCCGCCTTTTCTCGTGATCGAATATGTCGAGGGCGATTCGCTCGACAAGATCGTCACCCGCGAAGGCCCACAGTCAACCAAGCGACTGGCGCCGATTCTGATCGACATGGGCTATGCGCTGGACTACGCGCACACCCGCGGCATCATTCACCGCGACGTTAAGCCCGGCAACATCATGGTGCGACGCAGCAACGGCCGCGCGCTCCTGACGGACTTTGGCGTGGCCAAATCTGCCGATCTCACTGCGTTTACATCGACCAACGCACGCGTCGGGTCGGTCTACTACATGTCGCCGGAGCAGATTGAGGGCCGCCTCGAAATCACACGCGTCAGCGATGTCTACTCGCTGGGCGTGACTGCCTATCTGGCGCTGACCGGCAAACATCCATTTGAAGGCGGCAATGAGATCGCCATCGCGAAGCAGCACATCGAACTTCAACCGGTGCATGTTTCGGATGTCAACAATACGATTCCGCGCGATGTTGGCGATGTGGTGATGAAGGCGCTGAGCAAGCGCACCTACAAGCGCTTTCAAACCGCCGGCGAGTTTGCGCGCCGCTTTCGCGATGCGGTGGCAGGTGTCGAACCTTCATTGGTCGAACAAAGCGCACCCGTCGCTGTGCCGCGCACGCGCCCAGTGACCGTGCAGCAGCGGCCCAATGTTCGCCCGGCCGTCGAGCGCAGCGCGGCCCCGCGGCCAGCAGCCGCTCCGGCGCGAAGCGCGCCTGCGCCATCGGCGCATGCTCAGCCCGCTGCGCGGCCAGCCACGGGAGGAGCGCCGCCTGCGGTGGTTATGCAACTGATCACCGGCATGACCTTTTTTGCCTTGTGCTGCGCCATTGTCGCAGTTGGGGCCTCGGTCATCGATCGCGCGGCGCCGATTTCGCTCTCAAACCTGTTGCCCCAGTTCCGGCCGGCTACCACGCCTGCCGAAACGCTTGTCGAAACGCCGTATGCGAGCACGCCGCTGCCGTCGGCCGTGACCGTGACACCGACGGTGCAACTGCGCACGATTGCGACGGATATCGCCGAAACTGCCACAGCAACCACGCCGACGCCGACACCCATCAGCGCGCCGACGCTGGACGCATTCGCGCAGTCGACGGCGGCCGTGCCGCAGGAGCCGGTTGTCGTCTATGAAATCGTGACGGCCACGCCGGGTGCGCAAAAACAAGTCGCATACGCAACAGCGACGCCGCGCTTGGAATCCTGGCCCACGCGCACGCCCGCGCCGCGCCCGCTGCCAAAACCCGTTTACGCATATCCCACGCCGCCCGTTGCAGTCGACCCACGCGAGCCGCCGAACCCCGTTTATCCAACGCCAGGCCCCTTGCGCTCCCCACTTGCCATAATTACAGCCGCCCCCTAGAATCGGCAGGATGCGCGACATAACTGTTTAACATTGGTGCGCACCACAATCTGCAGGCAGGAAGGGGTGGACATGAATCCAAGCTCTATCGATTCGCACGGTGAAGCGGTTTACAACGGGATTGCTGCGACAGGCAGCGCCAGTGTTCCGCGACAGGATGAGCCCGATCTTCTAGCAGCCCCAGGCAAACCCAACCCGAATGCGCGGGTCACCATCAGCGATATTGCCCGGCAAGCCGGTGTATCAAAAACCGCGGTTTCATTTGCGTTCAATATGCCCAGTCGGTTGTCCAAGCACACGGCCGAGCATATTTTGGCGATCGCAAAAAAGATGGGCTACATGCCCAATCCGATCGCGCGCAGTTTAAACACGCGCCGCACAAATGCGATCGGCTTGTTAATGCCGCAAGACATTTCCGAGAGTATGAGCAACCCGTTTTATACCGAAATGATTCGCGGCATCGGCGAGGTCTGCAAGGCAGAAGGGCTGTCGCTCATGCTGGTGCCACCGATGCGCGGTTCGCTGATCGATGCCGCGCATGCTGCGTTGGTCGATGGTTGTCTTGTTTCCGGGTTGACCGCCGACGACCCGGTTGTCATGGCGTTGGTGCAACGTCAGATTCCGTTTGTGATGATCGACACCGACGCACCGCCGCACATCGCTTCGGTCACAATTGACGACTGCTGCGGCGCGCAGCTGCTGATGGCGCATCTGTTGCAGTGCGGTCATCGCAAGATTGCAATCGCTGCATTTCAATCACTCAGCGGCCCGCGCGAAAACTTTCAGGGCGCTCTCAAGCAGCGCTTTGACGGCTTTGATTCAGCATTGCACGATTGTGGCCTGGCGCTCGACAGTCCAAATGTGTCGCTGTTTGAATGTGACGCCAGCGTCGAAGGCGGCCGCGCAGTCTTTGCGCGCCTCAATGCGCTGCCGGAACGTCCGAGCGCGGTAATTTGTTTGAGCGATGCGATTGCCTGGGGCGTGATCGATGCCGCCCTCAGCGCGCAGGTCCGCATCCCGGGCGAGCTGGCAGTGGTCGGCTTTGACGATCTGCCCGCCAGCCAGCTGATGCATCCGGCGCTCACAACCGTGCGACATCCCGCCATCGAAAAGGGCCGCCGCGCTGCCGAGTTGTTTATCACCTTGCGGCGCAGCAACGGGACCAGTGAGCCTCAGCGCATCGTGCTGCCTGCGGAACTGATCGTGCGCGAATCAAGTGTCTAATCGAAGCCGGGAGCATTAGCGCTTCGGCTTTGCGATCACAGCGCGTGGCTTGAGTGCTTTCCAGGTTGCGAACTCGCGCACAAATGTGACCACTTCGGCAGAGGCGGTGGCGATGATGCGTTCGCCTTTGTCCTCGGTGGCAAGATCGGGCCGTCCGAGCGCGCCGACCGGTGAGAGCTGATCGATCGTGCGCGTCACGCTGACGCGAGCTGCTGCCAGTGAAATCTGGGCTGTAGAAAGCGGATTTAAACGGCGTGCGCGTGGTGCTGATCGCCTTGCGCTGCACCAGATCGCCGTGCGCGCGCAGCATCACGCTGGTCTCCCACTCGCAGGCGTGCACGACGTTGCGCTGCGTCATGCCTTCCAGCCCGGCCACCGCTTCGCGCGCCAGATCGAACCAGCTGGCGAAGGTCAGCCACAGATCGGGCAGCGCGTCGTGATAGCGCAAATTCACATCGTAGAGCGCGGTCTCGCCCGGCACCACGTTGCCGGCGTGCGCGTTGAGCAGGAAAATCTTGCGGAAACCGCCGTTGATCAGGCTTTCAAGCAGATCGATCGATACGGTGGTGTAAACCTTCATGCTCAGGCTGACCGTGCCCGGAAAACCGAGATGGTGATCGGATGCGCCGATCCACAGCATCGGCGTGAACACCACACTGTCGCCAAGCGCCGTTTCGGCGCGCTACGCAATAGCCTCTCCGATCATGCTGTCGGTCAGCAGCGGCAAATGATGGCCGTGCTGCTCAAGCGAGCCGATCGGCACGACCACGACTTTGTGCGCGTGCTTGGGGACGTCCGTCCACGGTAAATTGCCGAGTTTCATAGTGACCTGTTCAAACTGTGTGCTGCGCAGCGTGTATAGATGCCACCGGGAAAGCCCCGGTGCGCTTACCGGCGGGCATAAAACGCTGCGAGATTGTCCCGCGGTTGCCATTTCAGCAGGCGCTTGGCTTTTTCATTTGGAAAGCGCGCGTGGGGCAGATCGGCGCCGATGTGCATGTACTCATACGGTGAGGGCAAACTTGGCACTTCAAGCGCTGCGCGCACCGCCCGCGCCGAATCCTGCCAAGAGATCGACAACGGGTGAATCTGCGCCATGCGGATGACCGCCGGGTTCACGAACTCGCAAAACGTCAACGTGGGCACACTCATGCCAAAGCGTCGTGCATAGGCTTTGACTATCTCCTGCCCGCACAACTTGCTCAGGAGATACAACCAGGCGGTGCCTGGCCGCGGCGGGACATCGTCGAAGATTTCATCATCCCAGCTGTAGCCACCCGCGCCGGTCTGACCAAGCTGAAACGGGCCGGTATGCACGACGCGATGAATGCCATGCGCGATCGCCGCGCTCATCACATTGCGCGCGCCAAGCGCATTCACTTGAAACGCGCCGGCGATTTCATTTCGCAACACCGAAAGATTGATGATCGCATCCATGCCCGCGCAGGCATCGTGCACCGCGGCTGGGTCGCGCACATCAACCACATCCCAGCTGTGCCGCGCATCCGGACGCACCGGCAACGGCGCGCCCTGTGACTGCGGAGTCTGGCTTTCGAGCAGCGCGTCGATGCTCTTGAGATCGGCCAGCCGCAGCGTGTAGTGCTCCTGAAGCTCAGCCGTCACTGCTGCGCCGAGCGGGCCGCCTGCGCCAAACACCACGACCGAGCGAATCGGACGCGCTTGTGATGGGCTGGGCGCCGCTGGCGGGCGCACATTGCTCAGGCGCATCTGCGCCTGCATCGGATGCGCCGCTGCAAATCCAATCGCTTCGGCGCTCGCCGTGGGTTGCAGCAACGCGGTGTTGCCCGCGCTGATGTGCGTGATACTCCAGCCTGGCGTATCGAGCGCAAGTGCACACTGCACAGCGCGCACGGCGTCTGCGATATGCAGCCAACGCGGGTCGGGGTGTGTCGCGCGCGCCAAAACGTCGTCGTCGATGATGTCGCCAAAGCGCAGGCAGCGCACGGCCAGGCCGTTGACCCGCGCGGTTTCGCGCGCGCAGACCTCAGCCAGCCAGGCGCAGAGCGCGTCGACATCGATGCCAGGCTGCGGCCGCCAGCTCTCGTCGATGCGGTGAGCCAGCGCGTCAGCGGTGTGAAACAAATTGAGCGAGCTGCCAAGAATCAGGCGTTTGACGCCGGCCTTGGCTGCGTGTTCAACAAGCTGGTAGGTGCCGCGCATGTGCGCGTCGAGCGTGTCGTTGTCAGTGGCGTAGCGCGTATAGAGCGGCGCGAGATGGATCACGCTGTCTGCGCCGGCCACGAGCGACTCGACATACGCCGTGTCGCGCAGATCGCCGCTGTCGTTATCAACCGCATAAATATTTGGGTCGAGTGCGGCACTCAGGGCGCGGCCGAGCAGGCTGTTCGCGCCGGTCAGGAGGATGCGGTCTGTCATATCTGTGTAGAAAAAGAAGCGGCGGGCCGTTCATGCCGCGCCGGTTTGAAGCGTGTTATTTTTGGCGCGAGCGCAACATAGCGCGGTCCACCCGGCAAATACCAGCTCGCGATTTTGCGAACGACCGGATGCGGGTCGTGCCGATGCGCGTGTTGCAGCGCCGGCAGTGCCGCCGCGCTGCGATGGACCGCTTCACCGACCAACCCGGCGGCCATCTGGCGCACGCGGCGGCTGCGATCATCAATCAGCATGCGCGCCGCGATTGGAATCACTTCGCGTTCACCCGGCCGGCAGGTGCCTTCTTTGCACTTGTCACAGGCCAGGGCGTGCATGGCCCAGGCGCGCACCGTTTCGTCCTCGTGCTGCAAATTCTCGATCAGCGCAGGCAGCGCGGAGACGTCCATGTGATGGTCAAGCACTTTGCAGCAACCGACGCGCACAGCAGGGTCTGGGTGATGCAAACCGGCGCAAACTGCCGCGTTCGCCAGCTCGCCCGCTGCCATCAATCTGCGCAATGCCTCGTTGGCGCGATGTGGCACGGCCAACGCGTCGACATCGCGCTGAAAATCATCAATAGCTGGCGTCACATCGAACATGAGAGCGCAAAGTCTAGCTCAGCCTGCTGATTTGCGCAGGCTATATATGACGCGCTACAAATACAAAGCGTCCGGCACTGTCATCGTCCTGAAACGCGTTGCCGGCGTAATCGCCGAAGGTCCGCGTAAGCGCAAACCCATGCGCCGCAAGCACGGCCTGGCACGACGCGCTATCACGCACATGCACCTCAAACGACTCCTCGACGGCTTCGATCAACGTCTCGTCGTGCCAGCATTCGAAAGCCCAGGTTGCGCGCGACTTTTGCGCGCTAAGGCGTTCGGACGCGGTGAATTTGCGGTAGGTCACGCCGCCGATGCTGCGCTCCGCCGCCAGCTGGCGCGCATAGGGTTTGCGGCCGGCGCTCAGCGCGAAATCGCCTACGAAGACTGCACCAGGCCCGAGATGCGCGCGGACGGTCGCCAGGACCTGCGGACAGTTGCGCGTCATCGAGCAAATACAGCATGTGGCAGGCCGCGACCACGTCAAACTCTGCGTCAAGCCGCAATGTCTCGGCGTGGAACGGCAGCACGGTTAACGCCTCGTCGTGCGTGGTGTCGTCGGCGATGCGGCCCAGTAGCAGCATGCGCATGCTTTCGGAGGGCTCCACACAGGTCACGCGCACACCGCGCTCGGCCAGCAACATCGCGGCGCGCCCGGTGCCTGCGCCAAGGTCCAGCACGTGTTGACCGGGCAGGGTGAATCGCGCCAATAGATCAGCATGCCACAGTGCTGCCGGGGCGTCACTGTCGAAAAGATCATAAAAATGCGCGGTGCGCGCGTACATGTTCACACTGCGTAGTGTAGAGCCGTTGTGCGCAGGCAGCCTCCCGTTCCTATGAAAACCCATTCCATGATTGATATCGGTGCGCCATGAGCCTTTGTCATTGTTGGACGAAATACTATAAAACACGCAGTGGGTGGACCACATGAAGCGGAAGTGTGCACCGTTCGGATAGCCTGTTCTAGGCCAAAAGTTGCTGGAGATGCTGGTCCAACAACGTAAGCTTTCATATGGAAAGTAGGTCATCCTGCCTACGCCCCGCAGCAGAAAAGAATGCATCAATCGTCTAGGCAGCTCATGCAAACCTTGGGCGCGGCGATGCAGTTGATGGGTGTAATCAGCAGGCCTTGGCAGCACACATGGAAAACACTAAACAAAGCCATACTGATAGGCACGTCAATCTTCGCTGGCTACTCGCAGTATCTCAATGCGTCGCCGTCATCGGGGCGTTTGCCACCGGAGCGCCGTCGATCAGCGCGCGTGCTGACATCAGCCCTGGCGGAACCGGCGCGACAGAGATCCGCGGCACCGTGTTTCAAGATTTCAACAGTAATGGCGTGATGAATACGAACGGCATCAGCCCAAATCTGGCGATCGATGTCGGTGTTTCGGGTGTTTCCGTGCGAGCGTTTGTCAGCGGCACTCTGACAGCGGTTGCCACTGCCACGACCGATCCTACTGGTGTCTACACACTGACTGGGCTGACGCCTTCGACGCAACACCGTGTAGAACTTGGCGCCTTGCCGTTAGGCATGTACCCAACCAGCATTGGCGCAAGCGGCAGCACAATCACACCCAGCAACGCCAGCCCGGTGCAGTTTGTTGCGGCAGGCACCAGCAACCTGAGCTTTGGCGTCAACAGCCCGGGCGAATACTGCAAAAACAACCCGCTGCTGATCGCAAGCTGCTTTGTGCAGGGATCCTTGCTCGTAAATCCCACAATTACAGATACGCTGCGCAGTTATTCATGGAGCAGCCCTCGGCTGCCCACCGTAGCGACAACCCCGTATAGCCCGGTCGCACAGCGCGGCCTGCTCGGGTCGACCTACGGCTTGGCCGGGCACGGACCGTCTGGAAAAGTGTTGGTATCGGCGTTTCTTAAGCGGCACACCGCGCTGGGCGCCAACGGCATTGGCGCAATCTATGTCGTCGATCCATCCGTTGCGGGCGGCGCTGAGACCCTTTTCGCCAACCTAAACACCATTTCGCCGACCGTCGCCGGAACGATAACCCGAACTGCGGCGACCGACTACTACTATGACGAAGGCGTGTTTGGACAAGTCGGCAAAACCGGTTTGGGTGGCATCGATGTCTCTGACGATGGTGCCACTGCGTATGTCGTCAACATGTCCGACCGCAAGTTGTATCAACTTGACGCAAGCGTTTTGTCGCAAGCCGCGCCGTCGCTGCCACTCACAACGTTTAAGAACCCGGCGGTGGCGATCCCGTCCACTGCCTGCACGAACCCGGCAGACGCGCGGCCGATGGCGGTAAAAGCATTTCGTGGTCTGATCTATGTCGGTGTCACGTGCAGCGCGGAATCGACGGTGATTACGGGTACACGCGGCATCACAACGCAGTTGTCTGCGGTCGTTTATGCATTCGACCCGGCGACACAAACGTTTAACGCGACTCCAAAACTCACTGTGCCGTTGAACTTCTCGCGCGGCTGCACCAATCCGGTTGCATTCAATGTCGCCAGCGGTGCAGGATGCTCTGCCGCCATGTTTCTTCCCTGGCAACCAAACTGGCGCGTGGTGTATAGCCTGACGCTGCCCGGTCCGGTCAACGCCAGCAACTACTATCTTGAGTATCCGCAGCCCATTCTTTCCGATCTCGATTTTGATCGCGGCAATATGCAACTTGGCATTCGCGACCTGAACGGCGATCGCACTGGATATTGCCAGGGGCCAGCCGATGTGACCTTTGCCAAAGACCTTACGTGCGTCACCGGACCGAACAGCGTGCGCGGAAACGGCGAAGGCGAACTTTTGCGCGCCTGCGGCAGCCCTGAGAGCGGCTGGACGCTTGAAAATGACGCCTCGTGCGGCGGTGTAACGGCAACGGTCGGCGTAACTGTCACGCAAGGCCCGGGCGGCGGCGAGTATTACTGGAACGACCAGGGGCCTGGCGGCCCGAACGGCGGTTCCGGCCTGACTGGCCACAGTAATGCGACACAAGGCGCTATTGCGCAACTTCCAGGCGCGCCAGAACTTGCGTCCAATATGATGGACGCACTCGAGTTCTACGACTCCGGAATCGTGTGGTTCAGCAACACAACCGGCGCCAGCCCGCGCCGCATTCAGACTCTGGCGCCATCACCCGTGGCCGTTCCTGCCTACTACGGCAAGGCCAACGGCATGGGCGACATCGAGTTGCTTTGCGGAGCGGCACCGATCGAAATTGGGAACCGCGTCTGGCTCGATGCAAATCAAAATGGCGTTCAGGATCCGGGTGAAGCGCCATTGGCAAATGTCGTGGTCTCGCTGACGTTGCCAACCGCAGGCGTGATCACAACCTCAACCGACATCCGAGGCAATTACGTGTTTACGCGCGAAGCCGCAAGCGGCGCATTCAGCATGACACTGCGTTCGTATTCAGCCTACACGCTTACATTCCCGGCGCAAGTGATCTCTGGCACCAGTGTCTATTCCCTGACGCAGGCCAACAGCACAAGCAACACCAGCAACGCAATAATGACAGACTCTATCGACAGCGACGTCGATCAGGGCACTCGTCAGATCAGATTTTCGACGGGCGGGCCGGGTCAAAACAATCATTCTCTCGACGCCGGATATGCGGTCGCGCTCGTCAACCTCGGCAACCGGGTTTGGTTCGACACCAACGACGATGGCATCGACAACGAAACGACCGGAGTGTTTGGCGTGACGATGGCGCTGTACGGCGCGGATGGCGCCTATCGCGGACAAACTACGACCAATGTCAGCGGCTACTACACGTTTACAAATCTGATTCCAGGCGCATACTATGTCATCGTCTCCCCGACCAATTTTCTGGCTGGCGGGCCGCTGCAAAATTATTTCAGCAGCGACCCGACGAACATCACACCGGATCTCAACGCTGATTTGGACGACAACGGTATCGTTTCGGGTACCCTGGGAACTCCAACTGGGCTTGTGCGAAGCAATGTGATTACGCTGACGGTCGGGGCGGAACCTGCTGCCACTGTCTTCACTGGCGATAGCAACTGGACTCTGGACTTTGGCTTCTATCGGCTCGCGCTGGGCAACCAGGTCTGGTACGACACAAATAATGACGGAGCGCTGAATGCCGGCGAAACGGGAGTCGCTGGCGTACCTGTGACTCTGCTGAACGGCGCCGGCGTGGTCGTAAGCACAACGACGACCAGCGCATCCGGGTTCTACACATTCACCGGATTGATGTCGACGACATATAGGGCAATCATCACTGCGCCAATCGGCTATTTCGGCAGCACGCCGAACAGCAGCGGTGCTTTGAGCAACGATAACGTCGATGACGGAATTCTGCAGACCGGCCGGGTCATCAGCAGTGCGCTGTTTAACTTGAGTGCGGTGAGCGGAACCGTGGGAACAAGCACTGGAACACACGTCGATGGGACCACGCGCAATCCGGCCGTCGATTTTGGTATTTACACACAGCAGGTGGGGAACACGATTTGGGTGGACACAAACGACAACGGCGTGATTGATGGCACCGAGGCGCCGTACGCTGGTTCAGTCACGGTGGCGTTGGTTAGCGCTGGCAACGTGCTTGGCACGCTTGTGACGACCAACGGCCTATACACATTCACCGGTGTGCCAAGCGGCACCTATGTTGTGAGTGCGACGATTCCAGTGGGGTACCTCAACAGTACGCCAACAACGAATACGGCGGGCATCGATCACAATGACAATGGCGCGCCGAGTGGCTTATTTATGGTGAGCGCGCCATTTACGATGACACCTGGCGCAAATCTCGGGGTTATCGTTGCGACCAATTCGAACGGTACGACGAGCAACCCCGGCATTGACTTCGGTATCCGCCTGATTCCGCCGACCGCGACACCGACGAACACACCAGTGCCGCCGACGGCCACACCGACGAGCACGCCAGTGCCGCCGACGGCCACACCGACGAACACGCCAGTGCCGCCGACCGCGACACCGACAAACACGCCGGTGCCGCCAACAGCCACGCCGACCAACACACCAGTGCCGCCGACCGCGACACGCCACAAACACGCCAGTGCCACCGACGGCCACGCCGACCAACACACCAGTGCCGCCGACCGCGACACCCACAAACACGCCGGTGCCGCCAACGGCCACGCCGACCAACACGCCAGTGCCGCCGACCCCGACACCGACGGCCACGCCGACAAACACGCCAGTGCCACCGACCGCGACACCCGACAAACACGCCGGTGCCGCCAACAGCCACGCCGACCAACACACCAGTGCCGCCGACCGCGACACCCACAAATACGCCGGTGCCTCCAACGGCCACGCCGACGAACACGCCAGTGCCGCCAACTGCGACACCGACAAACACGCCAGTGCCGCCGACCGCGACACCCGACAAACACGCCGGTGCCGCCAACAGCCACGCCGACCAACACACCAGTGCCGCCAACGGCCACGCCGACGAACACGCCGGTGCCGCCGACCGCGACACCGACAAACACGCCGGTGCCGCCAACCGCGACACCGACGAACACACCAGTGCCACCGACCGCGACACCGACCAACACGCCGGTGCCGCCGACTGCGACGCCGACCAACACGCCAGTGCCACCGACCGCGACACCGACGAACACACCAGTGCCGCCAACCGCGACACCGACGAACACACCAGTGCCACCGACCGCGACACCGACCAACACGCCGGTGCCGCCGACTGCGACGCCGACCAACACGCCAGTGCCGCCGACCGCGACACCGACGAATACGCCAGTGCCGCCAACCGCGACACCGACGAACACACCAGTGCCGCCAACGGCCACGCCGACGAACACGCCAGTGCCGCCGACCGCGACACCGACGAACACACCGGTGCCGCCGACGGCCACACCGACGAACACACCAGTGCCGCCGACGGCGACGCCGACGAACACACCAGTGCCGCCGACCGCGACACCGACGGCCACGCCGACAAACACGCCAGTGCCGCCGACCGCGACACCCACAAACACGCCGGTGCCGCCGACCGCCACGCCGACGAACACGCCAGTGCCACCGACCGCGACACCGACGAACACACCAGTGCCGCCAACCGCGACGCCGACGAACACGCCAGTGCCGCCAACCGCGACGCCGACAAACACGCCAGTGCCGCCGACGGCCACGCCGACCAACACGCCGGTGCCGCCGACCGCGACACCGACGAACACACCAGTGCCGCCGACGGCCACGCCGACGACTCACGCCGGTGCCGCCGACCGCGACACCGACAAACACGCCAGTGCCGCCGACGGCCACGCCGACCAACACGCCGGTGCCGCCGACCGCGACACCGACGAACACGCCAGTGCCGCCAACGGCCACGCCGACAAACACGCCGGTGCCACCGACGGCCACGCCGACAAACACGCCAGTGCCGCCAACGGCCACGCCGACCAACACGCCGGTGCCGCCAACCGCGACACCGACGAACACACCAGTGCCGCCAACAGCCACGCCGACGAATACGCCAGTGCCGCCAACGGCCACGCCGACCAACACGCCGGTGCCGCCGACCGCGACACCCACAAACACGCCGACCAACACGCCGGTGCCGCCGACCGCGACACCGACGAACACGCCAGTGCCACCGACCGCGACACCGACGAACACACCAGTGCCGCCAACAGCCACGCCGACAAACACGCCGGTGCCGCCGACCGCGACGCCGACCAACACGCCGGTGCCACCGACGCCACGCCGACCAACACGCCAGTGCCGCCAACGGCCACGCCGACCAACACGCCGGTGCCGCCGACCGCGACACCGACAAACACGCCAGTGCCGCCTACCGCCACGCCGACGAACACACCGGTGCCACCTACCGCGACACCGACAAACACGCCAGTGCCGCCTACCGCGATACCGACAAACACGCCAGTGCCACCAACGGCCACGCCGACAAACACGCCGGACGCGCCGACTGCGACGCCGACTGCGACGCCGACGAGCACACCGGACGCGCCGACCGCTACGCCGACGAACACGCCGGACGCGCCGACCGCTACGCCGACGAACACGCCAGATGTGCCAACCGCGACGCCGGTGTCTCCGACAGCTACACCCACGCCGGGTCAGACTGGGTTGCACATCACCAAAGACAACCTGACGAAGGGCACCGTAAAAATCGGCGACACGATCGACTATGTCATCTCCGTAACAAACTGGGGGCCAGCCGTTGCCGCCGATGTGCGGATCACTGATGTAGTGCCGCTTGGCACTGACTATGTCGAAAACAGCGCAGTGCCGGCTGCGGCCTTTGATGGCGCACGGTTGGTCTGGACTGTTCCACAAATGATCGTTGGGCAAACCATAAGCGTTAGCCTGCGCCTAAAAGTGGTCGGCAGAGTCGACGGAGTCTTTTCGGTAGACAACGTCGCCCTTTTGAGCTCAAATGAAACGCCGACTGTGACCATCAGCTCAAACCTGGTCAAGAACCCCTTTGGCGTGACGCTTGTTGCGCTCGATAGTTTTGAGGCAACCGCAGTCGACAGTGGCATGCGGGTGGTCTGGCGCACGGCTCTCGAGCGGAATACGCTTGGCTTCAACCTGTGGCGCTCTTCATCGGGCTCGACAACGGATCGCGCCATGGTCAATCCCGCTCAAGTGGCAGGAAAAGGTGTTGATGGCAGCCAGTACGTATTCATTGATGCGCAGGGTGCGCCTGGCGACACATACTGGCTGGAGGAAGTAGAACTTGGCGGGCAGCGCAATTGGTACGGTCCAGTGATTGCTTACCTGCCGTCCTTGTCGCATCCCGCCCCAACGCAACAGAGTGCTCTGGCATTTGTTCCGCTGGAACAGGTTGCAGGAGCCAGCGTCGTCGACCCGCAGCCGGTCGACGCGGCTGGCCAGCGTGTCGTGAGTGGCTCGGCAACACAAGTTGATGGTGTGCCGCCGCAGATGATCGTGACGCCAGTCGCACAAGTGATACCGGCATCACCTGAAATGCCAGCCGCATTGGTCGAGTCTGCCCGCACTGCCAACTCTCAGCCGGTTCCTGCTGAACGTGTCGCTGCTCCGGCTGCGCCGCCGGCCGCCGCGGTGGTTGTGGATGCCGCGACTGATGCTGCTGAGCCCGTTACTGTTGAGCATTCGGGCGGTCAGACTGTGTTGCGCGGAAGCACTTCGCCAGCTGTGATTTCCGTCAAACAAGCGCAAGGCTCGCCCGCAACCCGTCAGATAGCGGTGTGGCCGGCAATGCTGATCATCATGGCGGTGGGCATATCAGTCATGCTGATTGCCGTTGCTGGTTGCGGCTTTGTTGTGAGCCGCCGCCGCCGATCAGTGGAATAATGCGCGCATGACACGCATTCTGTTTATCGGTGGCACGGGTTTGATCAGCTCGGCCTGCGCCGAACTCGCGGTGGCGCGCGGGTTCGATGTCGTTATTCTGAACCGTGGTCAATCGAAAAAGTATGTCGCGCCTGCAGGCGCGACAGTGTTGACCGGCGACATTCGCAAAGACCCGGCCGGCGTAAAAGCCGTGCTGGCCGGGCAGCGTTTTGACGCGGTGATCGACTGGGTGGCCTTTACACCCGATCACATCGAACAAGATCTGGATGTGTTTGCATCGAATACACGCCAGTTTGTATTTATTAGTTCGGCCAGCGCGTATCAAAAGCCGCCGGCGCATCCCTTTATCACGGAAGACACGCCGCTCGCCAACCCGCACTGGCAATACTCGCGCGACAAAATCGCCTGTGAAGAACGGCTGATCCGCGCCTATCGCGAAACGGGCTTTCCCGCGGTCATCGTGCGCCCGTCGCTGACCTATGGCCCATCACAGATCCCGCTCTGCGTCGGCAGCTGGTCGCATCCATGGACGCTGATGGATCGCATGCTGCGCGGCGAGCGCATCATCGTGCCGGGAGACGGCACCTCGCTGTGGACGGTCACCTGGAACGCCGACTTTGCGGTTGGCCTGCTTGGATTGCTTGGGCGCGAGCAACTGGCTGGGCATGCCTTTCACATCACCAGCGACGAAGTGCTGAGCTGGAATCACATCTATCTCGAAGCGGCGCATGCACTGGGTGTCGAGCCGAAGATCGTGCATGTGCCATCCGCTTTGATCGCGGCATACTCGCCCGACGACCGCGGCAGCCTGCTTGGAGACAAGTCCTTGAGCCATATCTACGACAACAGCAAGATCAAACGCTTTGTGCCGGAGTTTGTCTGCACCGTGCCCTGGAGCAGCGGCGTGCGCCGCTCAATCGACTGGTTCCGAGCCGACCCGGCCCGCCAAACGATCGACACCCGCGCCAACGCGCTGTGGGACACCATCCTCGCTGGCTACGCGCGCGCCTGGCCGTCGTAAGGGTTTCGTAACAGGTCGTTTAGACCTGTGTAACACGGCCCAGCGACGATTGTTCCTGAGATACACCAATGATTGTTCAGGGCGCAGCGCATGCTGTATGCCTTGACGAACTACTAGACCCATCGCATCACTCAGGAGCATTATGAATAAAAATCCGTTAATTGCTGCGGCATTTGCCGTCATTTCCCTCGTGTTGTCCGCCTGCGGCGGCGCGACACCGCAGGCGGCGGCCCCAGTTGTCGATAGCGCCGCAACCAAGGCAGCCATGGCGAAGGAAGAGGCCATGAAGAAAGAGGCCATGGTCGTTGCCGACGCGACAAAAGACGCCATGGCGAAGGAAGAGGCCATGAAGAAAGAAGCCATGGTCGTTGCCGACGCCACAAAAGACGCCATGGCGAAGGAAGAGGCGATGAAGAAAGAAGCCATGGTTGAGGCCGACGCCACAAAAGAAGCCATGGCGAAGGAAGAGGCCATGAAACAAGGTGCGGCGATGATGCTGGCGAAGGGCGAGTTCACAAAGGTTGACGCAAGCCACTTCGCATCTGGCCAGGCCAGCATTGACAAGACCGCCGATGGCAAACTTGTCCTGCGCTTTGCAAACTTTAGCGCTGCCGCCGGCCCGGATCTGTATGTGCATCTCTCGGCCAATGCCGCGCCACGCAGCGCCGATGAAGTCATGAGCGGTGGCGCCAGTTTGGATCTCGGCGTGTTGCAGCAGGGCACTGGCGATCAGGAATACGCCTTGCCCGCCGACTTTGACGCCGCCAAATACAATTCGGTCGTGATCTATTGCAAACAGTTCAGCGTGGTGTTTAGCACCGCGACGCTGAGCAAATAGGCGCCGATACCCGGCGATCGCTCTGAATTTGCAGCAAAAGAGGACAAGGCCAGCGCATCGCGCTGGCCTTATCTTTTTTGTAAATCAATGAATAGCCGCAGGTATTGCCTGCGGCCTTGCATAGGCATTCGCACGCAGTCATACACCTGGAACATGACACGGTCATCGCCAATTGGCCGTGACAACTCCATCGTAATTCTCATGCCCTATTACTAGAAATCGTAATCTGTAAAACGTATGATGAAATAAAGCAGCGAATGTTCGCCGGTAAACGCTGTGTCGAATCATTATGCTAAATCGCCGTCAATTTCTTCAACTTCTGCCCATTTTTGCGGCAGGTAGCGTCTATGCTGCGTCCAAGCACACAAGCGCGCGCGCCGCGACAAACTTCAAAATCGATCGCAATGAAGTGCGACAGCGTTACCCGATCAAAATCACTTTCAACATCGATATCACTTCCGCCGAGGATGTGTCCGAAATCACGCTGGTGTATGGCACCAACGGCCAGTCTTGCCTAAACGCGGAAGTTAAAAACGACATTGACTTCGAAGCTGGGTCAGCGCTCAAGGTGGCGTGGGATTGGGACCTCAAAAATACGGGTTCGATCCCACCGGGCGCCAAATTGTGGTGGCGCTGGGAGATCACGGATCGCGCCGGCAACACCACGGTCACCGAAAAACGAACCGTGGCGATCGACGATGGCCGCTTCACATGGAAGCGTGTTGAAAAGGACGGCGTCGCAATTCACTGGGTCGAGGGCTCTGGCGCATTTGGCAACTCACTGTTGGACCTGGCGCTAAAGGGCGTCGCGAACATTGACAAGCGGATGGGTGTGCGGCCGAATGGCGCCATTGCGCTTTGGGTCTATCCGACGACCGACGATATGAAAGACGCGCTGCACTTCTCGCCGGAATGGACCGGCGGCGTGGCGATTCCCGACTACAACAGCATCATGACCGCGATTCAGCCGGGGCAAACCAGCTGGGCGCGCGATGTCGTGCCGCACGAGGTCACGCACCTGGTCATCGGCGGGCGCATGTTTAACTGCGCCGGCGGCGGGCTGCCGACCTGGCTCAATGAAGGCCTGGCGGTCATCAACGAAGACATCAACACGCGCGATGTTTCCGGCGTTGTGCGCGCGCTTGAGAAGCGCGCGATTTTGTCGCTGCGCTCGTTGCAGGGCGAGTTCGCAAACGACCCGGATCTTGCCCGCACCCACTACGATTTCAGCGGCGAAGTGACCGAGTATCTGGTTTCAACCGGCGGCCCCAAAAAACTGTCGCAACTGCTTGATCTTATGCGCGAGGCAAACACCATCGACGATGCGCTAAAGCAGGTGTATGGCTTTGACACCGACGGTCTCGATGCCGCCTGGCGCAAGAAAGCCGGTGTCAAGGCGCCGGTGCAGGTTGCGCCGACTGCCACGCCAAAACCAGCCACAAAAACAAAGTCAAAAAAGACACCGGTGCCAACCCTGGCGCTGCTTAACCCGAACGTCACAGCCACACCAAAACCATGAAAGTAAAACACCCACTTCTCACCGTTCGCAAGGCGCTTCTGGCAACCGCAGTCGTGTCGATGACCCTGTCGTCAATTTCGCCGCGCCTGGTCAGCGCCACCACGGTTGTCGCGCCGGCCCGGCAAAGCAGCGGCACAAAAGTCACCGGCACGTCCGGCAGCATGACCCTGACCGCGCCGGATGGCTGGGAGCCGGTTGAAAACAAAGAAGTCGAAGTGCTGCTGGTCCACGAGGCATCCAGCATGTATTTCGTCGTCGGCAGCGCACCCGGCGTTGACGATGAAAATTATGACGCGCTGATCAAAGGTGTGCTGAGCGGCGCTGGCCCGGCATTTGAAAAGGGCAAAATCTCAAAGAAACGCGCCCTGACCATTGGCAGCGGCATCAAAGGCCGTGTTGTCGATGTCGATGTTACTAACGGCGGGCAGAAGCTGCTGATGCGCGTCGCCGTCTTTCAGAAAAGCGGCAATGCGTTTGTCATGTTCTATGGCGGCCCGGTTGCTGCCTGGAAAACCGGTGAGGCTGATGTAAACAGCATCCTCGCCAGCATCGCGGTGAGCGACTCGATTCATGGCTATGAGCGCAGCAAGACGCTGGTGCTCTCCGGCGCCCGCCCGGAGCCGCGCTTTATGGATCCAACACAGGCCGGTGGCAGCGCCGATTCCTACCCGGGCATGCTCTTTAGCGGATTGACGCGGCTCACCCCACAGCTGCAGATCGCGCCCGATCTGGCCGAGAGCTGGGAGGTCAGCGCAGACGGGCGGGTCTACACGTTTAAGCTGCGCGCCAACGTGGCATTCGCCGACAGGCAAAAAATTACGGCCGAAGATGTGCGCTATAGCTGGGAACACGCGGCCGATCCGAAGACAAAATCTGATTCGGCCAGCACCTATCTCGGCGACATCGACGGCTACAAGGCTTTTGCCAGCGGCAAGGCCAAAACATTGAGCGGCCTCAAGGTCATCGATGCGCGCACGCTGCAGGTTACGCTGGACGCGCCAAAAGCCTACTTTTTGGCCAAGCTGACCTTCCCAACTGCGTTTGTCTATGACAAACGCGATGTCAAGCGCGATCCGAAAGCGTGGGCGCTTCAGCCCAACGCAAGCGGGCCGTTTCGCATCAAGCAATACGAAGAGGATCGCTTTATCGTTTTTGAGCCGAACCCGGCCTATTACCAGCAAGCCAAGATCAAAAACATTTTGTTTCTTATCCGGCCCGGCGGCTCTGAGCTCAGCCTGTATCAGGCGGGTGGCATCGATATGGTCGGTTTGAGCGTGCAGGAAGCGGCTGCAATCTCCGCCGAGGATCATCCGCAGCACGCGGAGTTGACCACTTCGGCCAACCTGTGCACCACGCTGATGCAATTCGATGTGACAAAGGCGCCGCTCGACGACATCGAAGTGCGCCGCGCGCTGATTCAGTCGATCGATTTCTCACAGATCGAAAAGATCCGCGAGTTTGAATATCCGGACACCGAGACCTGGAGCGTGTTGCCAGCCGGGTTTCCAGGCTATATCGAGCGCGAGCGCGCGCTCAAGTTCGACCCGGCTGCGGCGAAAGCGGCGCTGGCGCGTTCAAAATACGCCGGCAAGCTGCCAAAGATTGTCTACACCACGCGCAACAGCAATAACCGCGACGACACACTGACGCCGGCGCTGGTGGGCATGTGGCAGAAGGCGCTGGGCATCAAAGTTGAAGTGGAGTATCGCGAGCCGGAGAATTTTGTGCTTGAAGCGCGCAAAAAACATGGCAATATCGTGCCGTTCGGCTGGTGCGCAGACTATCCGGATCCGGAAAACTTTTTGGATGTGCTCTTTCACTCGGATGCCGGTTACAACGTGGCGGCCATGAAGGACAAAGAACTCGACACGCTGCTCGAGACGGCGCGCTCGGAGCAGGACCCGGCCAAGCGGATTGCGCTGTATCAAAAGGCCGAGTCGCGCATCCATGATCAGGCTCTGGCGTTTGTCTATCCGCGCATCGATGGGCACGGCCTGGTCAAGCCGTATCTCAAAGGCTATGTGCCGACGGGCATTGGCGTCCAGCAGTTTCATCTGCTGAGCATCGACGGTTTCACCGCACCGGAGTAAGGTCTCGGTGTTCATCAAAAAACCCTCCCGCACGCAGTGCGGGAGGGTTTTTATCATGCTCGGCCGCGAGGCCATCGTGCGCTCGGTGTTGCCACGCCAGATTTAGTAACCGTCTTTTGGGTTTACTAACGTTCGGGCTGCAGCAACCCGTAATTTTTCTGTTTGCGGCGGTAGACGACTTTGATCGTGTCGTCTTCTTCGTGCATAAACACGTAAAAGTCGTGGCCTACGAGCTCCATCTGTTCAACAGCTTCTTCCACGCTCATTGGCACCACGCTAAATGACTTCACGCGCACCACTTTCTCGTCGTCGTCTGAAATCGCTTCGATTTCGACCGGGACGGCCTCAGCCTTCATCAATTCTTCGTCGACGCTGAGGGCATGGCGCTTGAGATCGCTGCGCTTTCCTTTGTAGCGGGCAATGCGCTGGTATAGCTTGTCGAGCGCAGTGTCGAATGCCTCTTTGGGGTCGGCATGGTGTTCTTCAACGCGCAAAACCGCGCGTTTGCGTTTGACCGTGAGCTGAACGGTGCGAGGGGCTTCTTCCTTGGCATTGGTTTTTTTGAACTCCACGCGCAACTCTTCCGCGCCGGGGAGATAGCGATCCAATCGACCCGATCGGTGCTTGATGTGATCGCTCAATTTTGTATCGATGAGCATGCCGTGGCCTTGAACAGATATTTGCATATAGAAAGCTCCTTAACATTTACGGACGGCTCTAACCAATCGGTTGTCTGCAATGCAGGGTGTGCGGTTGCCGCCAATCCGATCGCTAGTCATGAATGCCTGCTTGGATGTGCATTTAAATATCGTCAGCGCGCGCGATTGACAGCGCGATCACCTCCTTTGCGCCAGCGGCGAGACAGGTCGCTGCGCACTCGGAAAGGGTTGCGCCAGTGGTGAACACATCGTCGATGATGACCACGCGCAGGCCTTGGAGCAACCGCCGGTTGGCCGAGAACGCGCCGGAAATATTGGCTGCGCGGTCGGCCGCCGACAGGCTGGCCTGCTGTTGGGTGCGACGCTTGCGTTGCAACGCATCAATGACGCAACGCATGCTGCTGCGGCGCGCGAATGCGCGGCCAAGTGCCGCGCTCTGGTTAAATCCGCGCTCGCGTTCACGCGCCGGGTGCAAGGGCACCGGTACGACGCAATCGGCTGCGCAGCCCTGCGTTTGCCAGGCCTCAAACAGCCATCCGGCAAACACATCGGCAAGCTGCGGCGTGCCGCGATATTTGAAGGCGTGGATGGCATCGCGCACCGGCGGCAGATAAGGGCAAGCCGAGATGACGGTGCAGGGGTGGGGCAGCGGCGGGGAGGGCAGCTGCCGAATCGACTGAGCTGCATCAAATCGCACGAGGCGAGCGTTGCACTGGCTGCACCACAAGCCACTGCCAAACGCGCCGCAGCCCCCGCAGGGCTGCGGGTAAACCAATTCCAGCAACGATGTGGCGAATTGGCGTATTGACTGCGCTCGGATCAAAGGCGCCTCCGAAAGGACGACCTGCATGCACACAGGCGCATGCAGGTCGTCGTGAATCTCTTCGTTCGAAACAGATCTATCGCGGCACCAGCCCGCTTAAGAACTCCGCAATTCGCGGTCCAAGCAACACAACGATAACAACCAACACAATCGAGAACAGAATCAGAATCAGCGCGAAATCAATCACGCTGCCGCGGTCATTTTCACCACTTCGTGGTCTCATGCATACACCTCATTTCCCGCGTCCTGTTGAAAGGCGAATTTTTCTTAACCCGCCGATCACATACGCAAACTAAAGCACATTCGCTGAAAACTCGCAACTGCCGCGCGCGAAGGGAATCCGTCAGTGCAATTTGACGCATCCCCTGGTGCGTGCCGCCGTGCCAAAAATTATAGAACGCTGACTGGACTTATACTCTCCGCATGTCCACCGCTGATCTATACAGGCTGCAGTTGATCGATTCTGAGATCGACCAGATCCGCCGCCGCGTGTTTGAGATCGACCAGGCGCTGAAGGGTTCGCCCGCGTTGTTTCACACGCGTGCTGAACTCGAAAAGGCGGAAGTTGCCGCGCAGAGCGCGGCGTCGCACTACAAGGCGTCCGAGCTGGAGCTGCAGGCTCTGGTTGAAAAGATCGAGCATGAAGATAAGCGCCTCTATGTTGGCAGCATTAAAAATGTCAAAGAGATGGTCGAAGTGCAGGCTGAGCTTGAGTCGCTCAAGCGCCGGCGCGGTGTGATCGAGGACAAGCTGCTCGAAGAAATGGAGCGTCTGGATACACTGCGCGCCGATGAAGCGCGCTGTCGCGCCGCGCTGCGCCAGGCTGAAGTCAACTTCAAAAGCGACAGCGCGAGCATGACGACGGAGCGCCAGCAGATTGTGAATAGCGTGCTGGGCCGCGCCGAACAACGCACCGCGCTGATCAATACACTGGCCAAACCCGCGCTTGAACACTATCAACAATTGCGAAAGAAGAACACCAATGGCACGGCTGTGGCGTTGATTCGAAACGGCGCGTGTGGCGCTTGCGGTGAAGAAGTGTCTTCTGGCATTGCACAACAGGCACATACCGGACAAAACATTGCGCTGTGCTCCAATTGCGGCAGGATTCTGTACGCGTCGTAATTTTGTTGTTTTTGCATGCGCTTTTGAGATGAAAGTTGCGCTCTCCCTGACGGTTGCGAGATCACGCGACTGCGGTTAAGATGGCCGCGCTATCTGTTTGCAAACCACATCTCTAAAGTGGTTTTTTTGAGCCCGGTCGATGCATGCGAAGGGGAATGCGCTGAGACTAAGTTCAAGGGAGGAGTTGGTTTACTTCTTGCCAATTGTTTGTCTGCGCTTCAATACCAGATAACCGCACCCTATCGCTCTTATTTGCACGCAAGCCCGCTGGCTGCCAATGACAGGCAGCTGCTCAACGGGCCAAGTTATCTCACGAGTCCGAGGAGAGAAAATGCGAAAATTTTTTAGCTCATTGCTGGCGTTGGGTCTGGCTGCCACAGCCTTACAACGCCCACTGCCCAGGCGGCATCACCAAAACCACTGGTCGATGCTTCGAATCTATTGATCCCAAAAGCCGACCGCGGCGAACGAGAAGCCTATACCGCACGCCAAGATCGCGAAGTGGAAGTGGTTGTTCGCCTGGTCGAACCGTCGCTCGCGTCCTATAGCGGCGTCGGCTACAAACAAGCCCGCGCGGCTGGCACCACCAGCGATCAACCGCGAAGCGCAGATCGCCTATGTCAAGCGCCTGAGCGCTGGCCAAGACACATTCAAAGCCCAGGTCGCTTCGCTCGGTGGCCAAGAAGTGGCGCGCTTTCAGCGCGCGCTCAATGGCATGGTCTTGCGCATCAAAGTCGGCCAGGTCAATGCCCTGCGCGGATTGCCCGGCGTGCTGAGTGTCAAACCTGTTGTGCATTACCAGCGCGATCTGTCTGAGACCGTGGCCTATATCGGCGCAAAAGCGGTGCAGGATGCTGGCGTCAGCGGCAGCGGTGTGACCGTGGCCGTGCTCGACAGCGGTATCGACTACACGCACAAGAATCTTGGGCGGCGCAGGCACGGCCGAAGCCTACGCGCTGGCCTATGGCAGCATCGACGACCGACACCAAAAACCTCACCAACGATGGTCTCTTCCCAACCGCGAAAGTTGTCGCGGGTTTTGACTTCGTCGGCGAGACCTGGGGCGTCGTGAACAACGACATAGTCGGCGTGCGCACCGAAGATGAAGATCCGATCGACTGCGGCGGCGCGATCCCCGCACTGAAATGCGATGGCGGACATGGCACGCACGTTGCCGACATCATCGCCGGCGCCAGCACCGATGGCACGCCACAAGGGCGTGGCTCCGGGCGCCAAGCTTGTCGCGATCAAAGTCTGCAGCGCAATTTCATCCGCCTGCAACGGCGTGTCAACCCTGCGCGGCGATTGAGTTTGCGCTCGACCCGAACCAGGATGGCGACACCTCCGACGCCGTCGACGTCATCAACCTGTCGCTCGGTTCACCCTATGGCCAGGTTGAAGCGGATGACAGCTTCGCGCTCGATCAGGCCGTTCAGATGGGCGTGGTTGTGGTTGCCTCAGCTGGCAACAGCGGCGACCGCCCGTTCATCGCCGGTTCGCCCTCCAGCGTCGCCCGGCGTGCTGAGCGTGGCACAGACCGCGGTGCCCAGCGCGGTGACGTTCCCGTTGGTCACCACGACCGATGGCGTCTCAAAGACCATCCGCAACACAAATACCGTGCCGTGGGCGCCGCTTGGCGCCGGCTTTAGCGGCGCTGTGGCCTATATCGGCCGCGGCTGCTATGGCGTCGCGACAGACTCGACGTCAGGCGCGGCAACGGACGACCCGTTTCTCGCAAGCCCATCCGGCAAAGTCGCTTTGATTGATCGCGGTGCCTGCTCGATCAGCGCCAAAGTCGACCGCGCCGCCAAAGCCGGTGCGGTTGCGGTAATCCTCGCCAACAACGCCGCGGGTGACCCGCCGTCGTTCTCGGTTGGTTTTGGCTCGCAGTTCATCCCCACGTTGATCATCACGCAGCGTGATGGCGTCGATCTCAAGACGGCGCTCGCCGCCGGCAAGGTCGTAGCCGCCTCGGTGTCGTCAGCCGTGACGATCGCGCTGGTCGGCAGCATCGTGGCCTCGTCGTCACGCGGCCCGTCGATGAGCTTTACCTCGATCAAGCCAGAAATTGGCGCGCCCGGGTGCGTCTGTTTCGGCCATCGCCGGTTCTTCGACCGAAGAAGAAGCCTTTGGCGGCACCTCCGGCGCCGCGCCCATGGTGGCCGGTTCCGCCGCGCTGGTGCTCTCCGCGCGCCCAGGCCTGTCGCCGCGCGACGTCAAAGCGCTGCTCGTGAACACCGCCGATGACAACATTCAGACCAATCCGGCCACTGCTCCCGGTGTGCTCGCGCCGATCACCCGCATCGGCGGCGGCGAAGTGCGCGCCAGCAAGGCTGTCGCCGCGCAAACCGCCGTCTGGTCGACCGATGACCAGAACCCGGTGCTCTCGTTCGGGTATCACGCGATCACCGGCGACAAAACCCTGCGCAAGCGCATCATGGTGCGCAACTTCAGCGACAAAAAGCGCACCTACACCATCACGCCGAAGTTCCGCTACGCCGACGACGCAGCCAGCGGCGCGGTTACGCCCAGCGCGCCAGCCACGATTTCGGTCGGCGCAAACGGCACCAAGTCATTCCAGCTAGAGCTCAAACTCAACGCTGCGAAGCTGCCCGAGTGGACGCTCAACGGCGGCTCACGCGGCGGCGATGGCCCGCGGCTCCAGACGGTGGAGTTCGACGGCTATCTCGATGTGGCCGATGCGACCGAATCGGTGCATGTGCCCTGGCACGTGCTCCCGCACAAGGCGGCGGCGCCAAAGGCGGCCTCGCGCAAGGTCAAGATCGATGCTGACGGCACTGGCTCGACCACGATCGCCAACAGCGGCGCCTATTCAGCCACGGTCGAGGTCTTCTCGTTGACCGGCGTCAGCCCGAAGATTGACGAAAATCTGCTCAGCAACCCGGGTGACAACGCGGCCACGGTCGACATCAAGGCGGTTGGCGTCCGGCCGATCGCGCTAGGCCCAGCAGAGTTTGGCATGCAGTTCGCGATCGCCTCGAACGGCTTCCGCGCGCATCCGCTGTATCCGGCCGAATTCGATGTGATCATCGACAGCGACCGAGACGGCGAGTTTGACTATGTGGTCTACAACCGCGAGCTTGGTGGCTTTAACACCAGCGGTCAATGCGTGGTGGCGGTGGTCGATCTGAAGGCGCTCACCGTCGGCAACGTCGCGTTCTGCGACGCCGATCTGGAGTCCGGCAACATGATCTTCACCGTGGGCTTGGCCGACATCGGCCTGACCTCGTTGAACGACACGTTTACGTTCTACGTCGAAGCCGCGGATGTTTACTTCCGCAACTACGCCGTGACCGACGCGATCAGCAACTGGATGACATCCGAGATCCTCAAGCCGAAATACTACGGCGAGTTGAGCACGGTCGATTCCACCATCGCGCCAGGGGGCACGGCCACACTCAACGTGTTTGAAACGGACACCGAGTATCTCAATGTCATGCCAAATGGCGATGGCATCCTGCTACTGTATTGGGATGCCGCGCCGGGCAAAGAGTCGGAGATTATTCGCGCAAAGTAGTGGCGAGGCCTGCATCGCCTTTCTTGCGCACAAAACCACAAAGAGGGGCGAGGCATGCCTCGCCCCTCCGACGACACCTCCAACGCCACACGGCGTTGGGGGTGTCGTGTTTTTTCAAAACATTCGCGCAACGCATTTGTCTATACTCCCGCCCATGACAACTGCCTACTTGATGATCAGCGGCGCGGCCACCGCCTACCGCGCATCCGAATATGTGGCTGCGCTGTCTGAACGCTATAAGCGCGTGATCACTGTGCAGACGCCAAACGCCACGCGGCTGATCAGTCCGCGTGAGCTGGTGCGCATCCCGCACAACAACGTCGTCGAGAGCTACTTCGACGAGCGCATTCTGCCGCGCCCGGTGCCGGGGCCGGTCATATTTGCGCCGTGTAATTTCAACTCGCTCAATAAGCTCGCCGGCGGCATTGCCGACAACCTGGCCCTCTCGATCACCGCCGAGATGATCGGCTTTGGCCAACCCGTCATCGTCGCGCTTTCGGTCAACGCGCCGCTGTTCGCGCACCCGATCGTGCGGCAATCCATCACCACGCTGAGCAGCTGGGGCGTGACCGTGGTTGAGCCGGTTGATTCGGCTGACGGCCTGACCATGGCCGCGACGGAGAGGGTGATCGGGCTGTTGGGCAGCTGAAACGCGGCCGACGTACGACCAGCGCCACCTGCCAGAACGACCAGGTGACACGCGCGAGCGCGCGCCGTAAGCTTGCGCGCATGAATCACGAACTTTCAACCCTGTCGGCCCAAATGGCCGATGCCGTGGAACTCGCCGCCCGCTCGCTGGTCACGGTGAACGGCCGCGACCGCCAATCGGCCACCGGCATTGTCTATGCGGCAGACCTCATCCTGACCGCCGATCACGTGCTTGAGCGCGATGACAATCTCACCATCATTGCGCCTGACGGCCGCACGTTGCCGGCCCAGCTGGTCGGCCGCGACGGCTCAAGCGATCTGGCGGTGCTGCGCGTGAGCGGGTTGAACCTGCCGGCTGCGACCGCAGCCGCATCGACGCGGCTGGGACAGCTCGCGCTGGCGGTCGGGCGGCCATCCGCTGAGGGCGCGCAGGCCAGCGCCGGCATCATCAGCCAGATCGGCGGACCAGTGCGCATGGGTCGCGGCGCGCAACTCGATCAATTTATCCGAACCGACGCCATCCCGTATCCCGGATTCTCGGGTGGCGCGCTGGTCGACGCGGCCGGCGCGGTCTATGGCGTGCTCACGACCGGGCTCGTGCGCGGTGTGGCCATCGTTATTCCGCTGGCGCTGGCACTTCGCACTGCCGAAACGCTGACCAGCCACGGCTATGTCAAGCGTGGCTATCTTGGCATCGTCACACAGCAGGTCACATTGAGCGGCGCGCAACGCACGGCGCTTGCGCGCGAAGCAGCATTGCTGGTCGTCAAAATCGAAGACGGCAGCCCGGCGGAGCAGGGTGGCTTGATGATTGGCGATGTGCTCATCTCTGTCGATGGCGCGGCGGTGCAAGATGCCGACTCATTGCTCGGCCTGCTGACGGGCGAGCGCGTCGGAAAGGCTATCCCAGTGCAGGTGTTGCGCGGCGGCGCGGTTGTGGCGCTGGCGGTGACGCTGGGGCAAAAGTCGTGAGCGCGGCCGTGATAATTTCATCGCACGCCGCGGCGCTGGTCGACGTGGTCAGAAAGAGCACCGTTCAGGTCAAGTCCGCTGAACGTGGCATCGGCACGGGTGTGATTTGGCGCAGCACGGCCAGCGCCAGTGAGATTGTGACAAACGCGCATGTGGTGGCCGGCGCGGTCGCTGGCCAGATCCGTGTGACTTTGGCGGATGGCCGCGAGGCCCCGGCCGAGGTGCTCACCAGCGATGCGCAGCTCGATCTGGCGCTGTTGCGCGTCGGGCTTGGGCAGGTCGACGCCGCGCACGTGGCGCTCATCGGTGCATTGCGCGTGGGTGAGATTGTGTTTGCGATCGGCAACCCGTGGGGCCAGGTTGGCGTAGTCACGCAGGGCGTGGTTAGCGGCTCGGGCTCGGTCGCGCTGCGCAATGGGCGCTCGGCGCGCTATATCCGTTCGGATGTGCAGCTGGCGCCGGGCAATTCAGGCGGGCCGCTGGTAAACGCGGCCGGCGAGGTCGTTGGCATCAACGCGATGATCTTTGGCGGCGACCTGAGCGTGGCGATCCCGTCCGACATTGTTGTGGCCTGGGTGGCGGGGCAGCCCGATCGCCCGGTGCGGTTGGGCATCGGTGTACAGCCGGTGACTGTGCCTGAACACGGTGCGGCGCTGGTGGTGGTTGCGGTCGAACCGGATGGCATCGCGGCGCAGTCGCTGCTGATCGGCGATGTGCTGCTTGGCATCGACGATGCGCGCACGCCGGACGCCGGCGCCTTTCAACATGCCTTGCTGGCCGCAGCAAAACAGGGCCGCGCGCGCCTGAATGTGTGGCGAGGCGGCGCGATCAAGCATGTTGACATCGCGGTCTGATGCCGCTGCGAATGGACGCGCCGCTGTGAATGGACGCGCCGCTGCGAATGGACGCGCCGCTGCGAATGGACGCGCCGCTGCGAATGGACGCGCCGCTGTGAATGGACGCGCCGCTGCGAATGGACGCGCCGCTGCGAATGGACGCGCCGCTGCGAATGGACGCGCCGCTGCGAATGGACGCGCCGCTGCGAATGGACGCGCCGCTGCGCGTCCCTACTAATGCCATTCCAACATGGCACGCGCAAGATGCCGGGATGACGACGCGCGTATGGATCATCGCAAACACCCCGGCTTTGCGTGCCGGGTTGCGCGCGTTGCTGCAGGATGTGCGGATCGATGTGGCGGGTGAATCGGCGACGACGGCCGAGCCCGAACGCTATCTGGGCGAGATCGATATATTTGTCCTCGACGGCGTTGCGCCGGATGCCGGGCTGGGGGACAAACCGCTTGTTCTGTTGACCGATGCTGTCGCATCAAATGCGTTGTCGCACCGGGCAACGCAGACTGGCTATGCGTTGCTGGAAGTTGATGTGACTGGGCCTGCGCTCGTCGCGGCGGTGTGCGCTGCCGCGCTCGGGCTGCGTGTGTTCTCAGCGGGGCTGGCGCCGGCCATTGCTGCGCCGGTTGTCTCCGAAACTTTGTCGAGCCGCTCTCGCCGCGCGAGCGCGATGTGCTTGGAACTGGCGGGACGCGGTTTGCCCAGCAAGATGATCGCCGCCGAACTCGGCGTGAGCGAATCGACCGTCAAGTTTCATCTGTCGGCGGTTTATACCAAGCTCTCGGCCGCCAGCCGCAGTCGAGGCGATCAGCAAAGCCGCGCGGCTCGGGTTGATTACACTATGACGTCGTGAGAGCTCGACGCGCGCACATCTTTCATCTGGATCTTGATGCGTTTTTTTGCTGCGGTTGAAGAGCTGCGCGATCCGGAGCTGAGCGGCAAAGCATTTGCATTGTGGCGGGCCGGCCCGATCAGCGCGGCGTCGTGTCTTCAGCTTCCTATCCGGCGCGAAAATTTGGCGTGCGCAACGCCATGCCCACCTCACAGGCGCTGCGCTTGTGTCCAGGCCTGATTGTGGTGCCGCACTCGCACGGCGTCTACGGCGAATACAGCCAGCGCGTCATGGCGTTGTTGCGCGAGTACGGCGACGATCTGCAGCAAATTTCGGTTGACGAAGCCTTTATGGACATGACCGGGTTTCGCGACGGATGCGCAGTGCGCTTGCGCTCGAAATACAAACGCGCATCCAGACCGAGATAGGGTTGCCGGCCAGCATTGGCGTGGCCACAGAACAAGCTGGTGGCCAAGATGGCCAGCGGCGCGGCCAAACCCAACGGCATCCGAGTGCATCGCGCTGGGCGAAGAAGCCGCGTTTTTTGCGCCGATGCCGGTGGGCGAACTGTGGGGCATTGGCAAAGCAAACCGTGCCGCGGCTCGAAGCGCTCGGCATCAAGACGATTGGCGATTTGCAGCGCGCAAACCCGGCTGCGACTACAAGGCGTCTTTCCGAACGGCGCGGATCGGCCATCGCGCGCGCGCTCGGCATCGATCTAGTCGGCGGTGGATCCTGAGCGCGATGTCAAATCGATCAGCGAAGAGACCACATTTTCGCGCGATGTGCGCGACCGAGGTGCTGCACAAAGTGTTGCTCTCGTAGAGCGACCGATCGCCGCGCGCGCTGCGCAAGCACGATGTGCATGCGCGCACTGTGCAGCTGAAACTGCGCTGGCAGGACTTCTCGACCGTGACCCGCCAAACGCACGCTGCGCGAACCCACACAGCTCGGCGACGACATGTTTAAAGCCGCGGAAAAGCTGTTTCGGCCACTTGGAAGCGGGCGAGCTGGTGCGCTTGCTTGGGTGTCGGCGTGAGCGGGCTCGGCGCAGGCGTGCAATTTGGCCTGTTTGACGAGGGCTGTGCGTGAAGAAAACTCAAGCTCGCGAAAACGCTGGACCAGCTCAAAGCGCAATATGGCAGCGACGTCGTCAAGCGCGCCAGCCTGCAGCGCAAAAAGAAAGATCTAAGGATTAAGCCAAATGTCAACTTTTCCGGTCCGTCAGATTGTGCTACCAGGTTCCAATCCAGGGTGTATTACTTCGTCGTCTTTAAGTAAATACATGTCCGCTTGAGCAAACCCCACGCACTGACGATGTAAAGGCCGGCTGGACCGCGCATGACCCGCACCTCGATCTCGTTTGACTGTCCACACCTTACCGTATCGCTGCCGCGCGTTTGCTCCGAGAATTCCGAAGACGAAATATGGCAAGAAATTTACTGAATCCGTTCGCAATGTTGTGATCGGTGCAGCCGTTGCGAACCGAAGATATGGCGCATCAGGCCATCAGCAAAAAAGTTGGTCTGGCTGTTTTTGCCTCAGACAATCTGTCGTCTGTCGCCTATGCGACGCAAGAGATTCTTGTGGTGCTGGCCGGCGCCGCCGCGTTGGTGGCGCGAGCGCAAGCAGAAGTGTTTGCGCTCAGCATTCCGATTTCGATTGCGATTGTCGGATTGTTGGTGCTGCTGGCGATCAGCTATCGCCAAACAATTTATCGCCTATCCCAGCGGCGGCGGCGCCTACATTGTCGCGCGCGACAACCTGGGCGAAATGCCGGCGCAGATCGCCGGCGCAGCGCTTTTGACCGACTATATTTTGACCGTCGCAGTCAGCGTTTCGTCTGGCTTGGAGCAAGTGGCATCGCTGATTCCAGCGCTGCAACCGTATCGCGTGGTGCTTTCGCTGGCTGCGATTTCGTTCATGACGGTGATGAACCTGCGCGGCGTAAAGGAGTCAGGCTCGTTTTTTGCCGGATCCTGACTTATTTCTTTATCGGCACAATGCTGTTCACACTCGGGCTTGGCTTGTTTCGCTGGGCGACGGGCACACTGGGCACGGTCACTGGTGTGGAAGCGCTCCATCATGTGCCTGAGCAGCTTGGTCTGTTCTTGATTTTGCGCGCGTTTAGCAGCGGTTGCGCGGCGGTGACAGGCGTTGAAGCGGTGTCCAACGGCATTCAGGCGTTTAAAGAACCCAAAAGCAAAAACGCCGCGACGACGCTGATGGTGATGGCGAGCTGCTCGGCGTGATGTTTATCGGCACATCGGTGTTGGCTCAGGCAGATCCAAGCGGTGCCATCCGAGTCGCAGACGATGATCTTTCAGATTGGCACAGTCGTGCTGGGCCCGTTTGTGCCGGTGCTGGTTGTGGCCACCACGCTGATCTTGATCCTGGCCGCAAACACCGCCTTTAACGGACTTCCCATTGCTTGCGGCGATTCAGGCCGGCGATGGCTTTTTGCCGCGCCAGTTGACGTTTCGCGGCACGCGCCTGGTGTATTCGACCGGCATCATTGTGCTTGCGATAGCGGCCGGCGCATTGATCATGTGTTTAATGCGCGCACGACGGCGCTGATTCCGCTCTATGCCATCGGCGTGTTTATGAGCTTTAGCCTGTCCCAGTGGGGCATGGTGGTGCATTGGCTTCGCGCATCCAAGCTCAAGCCGGGTGAAGAGAGTCGCACCTCGGTCTACGGTCACTTGCAGCATGATCCAGACTGGCGAGTCAAGCTGATCATCAATTTGGTCGGCGGCACAATTTCCGTGTTGGTCATGCTGATCTTTGCCGTCACAAAGTTTTCGTCCGGCGCCTGGATCACGGTGATTTTGATTCCGGCGCCTGGTCTTCCTGTTTTTGCGCGTGCAACAGTCACTATAAACATGTGGCGCGCATTCTGAGCCTGGGCAAGCGCAAAGTGCGCCCGACGCCGCACCCGATGAAGACAATCGTGCTGGTCGACGATGTGCATATTGGCACCGTGCGCATGGTTGATTTTGCCAAATCGCTGGGCCGGCCGTGGACGGCCATCCATGTCGATTACAACGATCGCAAGACCGATCTGGTCAACGCAAGTGGCAGGAGCGCATCGGCGAAGGCGAGTTGATTGTGCTGCCGTCGCCTTATCCGGCGGCTGACCGAGCCGATCAGCGAATATATCCAGACCGAGCTGGACAAAAACCCGGATGCGTTTGTGCATGTGATCATGGGCCAGCTGGTGATGGACACGCCATATGCCAAAGCCTTGCATTCCAACAATTCGCTGGGCATCATGCAGGAACTGCAAATCATCGATCGGGTGATCGTGACCGATGTGCCGTATCAGCTGCATGCCGAGGATGCCGTACTGGCGCCCGAGAATCTGCCAAGCGATGCGGCTGGCATAGATGGGCTGGGACCAGCAGTTGGAAGCCCCGCCCCCGCTTGAGCGCGAACCCGGTCAACTGAGCGATGAGGAACGGACCCAACGCGGCATCACCCGCCTGCCAGCCAGCCTAAGCGAGGCGCTGGACGCGCTGGAGCATGATGCCCTGCTATACGACGCACTCGGCAGTGCGATGACGCAGGAGTATCTGGTGGTGAAGCGTGCGGAATTAAAAGCGTTTGCGGAGAAGGATACGTCATTTGAGTTGCAGCAGCACTCAGTGAAGTTTTAGGGGGTATAGCGCAAGTTCGTGGGTAAATTTACCCCCACCCTAACCCTCCCCCGCGCTAGGGGAGGAGAGGGAACGGCCACTCCCTCTCCTGCAATTCTGATTGCGGGGGAGGGCTGGGGTGGGGGCGATTGTTTGGGCCCCACAGTTCTACGTTACACCCAGTTTTAGAGAACAGCTAACAGCCGCTCCACTGCCTCCGCCAACACCGGGCGACCCGCCCCATTGAGCGAGGTGCCAACCACCCGCGCCCGGATCATGGCCCTATGCTCTGGCAGGCGCAGAATCTGCTGCACAAAGGCAAAGCGCAATCGCGAGACGCGCTCGACGCTGGTCGTCACGACAAAGCGATCACCAGAGCGCAACGACGCTAAATAATCCATCTCAATCCGTACCACGACTAAGTTAATCCCCTGCTGGGATAACCCCACAAAGTCCAACCCACACTGGTTCAAGAACCGGTGGCGGGCGTGCTCTAAATAATGCAGATAGTGGGCATGGTTCACAATCCCCTGCGCGTCCAACTCATGGTCGCGCACTTCCATTTCATAGTGATGCAGCATCTCCCGTTGTCCGTCCTCAATCACGGAATCGCCGTGGCGTCTGGCGCAATAGGCGCAACCGGCACCGGGGTCATGGTCAGGGTTAAGGCCGCCACGGTGGCTTTCACCTGCAATTCCTGCGCCACAATGGTCGCTTGCTGAATCTGACGCTGGAGGTCATCATCCTGCGCCTGGGCCTGGCGCGCCCGAATCTGCACGCCCCACAGCTGCCAGTCCAACAAAGACAAACATCAAAACGATGAGTCCCAACCCAAGATTGTGGGTCGTTTCATAATCCACATCCTCCTAAAGCTGTCGACCGTTACAACTGCGCCTACTATACGTTACAATTAACCAGATCGATCAAACAGCGTTTTCAAGTTTAAGCCGCAGTTACTCAATTGACGATATCCTGGCACTTTGGCGGCATGGGGGCAGCTCATACAACGGTTTGAATCGCCGAAGTCGCAAAGAGCGCGAAATCGCGGGATCTTTTTGCTTCTTCGCCCCTGCGCGGTTCAATTTTGCTTAGATTGCTTAGATTGAGAACTGCTGCCTCGCCATCCGCAGTTGTTATTATTTGCCACAAGCGACTAAAATCAAAGTCCCCTAGCCGGAGGTTGATGCTCAAGGATTAAACCTCTGAATAATGATTTTAGCAGATGGAGGAAAGAAATATGACAAAGCACACGTTTTACTCAGGTAATGGCAGCACGGTCGTGACAGTGGCGACCAGCACCCTAACCCCTTTTCAAGCAATAGCCGGTGTCGGCGGATCTCGGGCGTGACCAACAGCCCGCTTGGCCCACAAACGCAACGCTACGCCGGGATCATCGCGCATAATCGTGCTCAGTTCAGTGCCGGTCAGACCGCACCCAGAGCGGAGACACCCAAGGAATCATTTCTCAAGACCCCAGACGGTCTGGTGCGTGTCATCGTCGAGTTAAGCGACCCACCCCTGACCCAATATGCCATGCACATCGTAAGCGGGCGCATCGAATGCCGATGCTACTTCGTCAAAGACCGCCACCGGCTACAAACTCAATACTGCCTCGACGGCAGCGGCTAACTTACCAAGCACAGTTGGCCCAACGCCAGAACAGCACCATCGCCGGCATCCGCCAGCAATTTGGCGGCAAAAAGTCATTGCCGATGCAATATCAGTACAGCATCACTTATAACGGCTTCGCCATGGCGGTGCCTCAGGACAGCATAGCCACCATTCGCCAGATGCCCGGCGTGAAATCGGTGCATGCCGTCCGCCTGCTGCACAAACACATCC
>CAVXUI010000007.1:0-136836 GCA_963764985.1 uncultured Chloroflexia bacterium
GTTATCGCTCGAGATCATGCGCGTGAACAAAGACGAACGCCGCAAACGCGCGCAGGACATGCTGCGGCTGGTTGAGCTCGGCAAGTTTGAAAAACATTATCCCTGGCAGCTGTCCGGCGGCATGCAGCAGCGTGTGGCAATTGCGCGCGCGCTTTCGCTGCGGCCGGAGCTGCTGCTGATGGACGAGCCGTTTGGCGCGCTCGACGAAATCACGCGCGAGCGCATGAACGCCGAGCTGCTGCGCATCTGGGAGCAGACCGGCACCACTGTGGTCTTTGTCACGCACTCGATCCCGGAGGCCGTCTTTTTGTCGACGCGCGTGGTGGTCATGAGCGCGCGGCCAGGCCGCATCACGCAGATTATCAATGTCGATCTGCCCTACCCGCGCACTGTCGAAACGCGCGAGCATCCGCGCTATTACGCGCTGCTAACCGAGGTGCGCGAGGCGCTACGCCAGAGCGAGGCGATGGGCGGCGCGCACACCGAATAATGCGCACCCTCAAACGCTATCCCGACCATTCATCATCTTCTTCGCCGTGCTGGCGTTGTGGGAAGGCCTGATTCGCATTTTCAAGATCGAGCAGTTCCTGCTGCCGGCGCCGAGCGTGATCGCGGCGGCGTTTGTCGAGACGTTCGATGTGCTGCTGGTCGCGGCCGGCACAACGTTGTATAGCGCACTGACAGGCTTTGTGCTCGGCTGCGGCAGCGGCGCGCTGGTCGCCTTTGCCGCGGCGCGCTGGACCGGCATGCGCGCAGGCTTGCTGCCGTTTGCAATCGCGGCCAACTCGGTGCCAATCGTGGCGTTTGCGCCGATCATGAACCAGTGGTTTGGCAGCACGAACCCGATGAGCAAGGCCATGATCGTGGCCGTCATCACATTCTTCCCGATGATGATCAACATGGTGCGCGGGCTGACGCTGGTGGAGCCAGCCAAACTCGAACTGATGCGCTCGCTGGCGTCAACGCCGGTCGAGGTGCTCTTCAAAGTGCGTCTGCCAAACGCGCTGCCGTATGTGTTTAACGCACTCAAGGTCTGCATCACGCTGTCGCTGATCGGCGCGATCGTGGGCGAGTTTTTTGGCGGCCCGCGCGAGGCGCTCGGCGTGTATATCCGCTCGAAGCCGCGCTGTTCCGGTTCCCAAACGCCTGGGCCGCAATCCTCGTGTGCGCGTTCGCCGGCATACTGCTTTACGTGCTGGTGCTCGGGCTGGAACGGCTTGTGATCCCATGGAAGAGGCAGGAAGACCGCTAAACCTCGTGGAACTGGCGCAGCGGCTCGAGGCGGAAGGCTGCAACCCAGGATCGTATGCGCTTGGCACACGTGGCAGCGCATCCGATGCGTTTTGTCTGATCCACGACGGCACAGCCTGGCAGGTCTTTTACACCGAACGCGGCGTAAATCAGGAGCCGTTTTACACAGCGGCAAGTGAGGTTGATGCCTGCGTGTATTTTTTCGACTACATCACGCGCTTCCGTCACGATCACTGCGTGGGATTCTTTCGCACGCAACAGGCAGCGACTGATCTGCGCGAACGCCTGGCGCTTTCGGGCGTTGCGACGCATGAAGATGTGATCCCATACAGCGCGTTGCGCGACCGGCGCTACCGAGTCTTTGTCACCGGTAAGGACATTTTCGTCGCGCGCCGTCTGTTTACCAAACTGCCGCTTGAGCGAAGTAGGCGCGCGAATTCGGCAGCGATGCGGGTGCCATGCCTGAATCCGCAGAGGCACGGGCGCGGCCCTCCGCGCGAACAATCGGTAAGTCAGTAAGCAAGAAGGAGATAGAGAACGATATGAACAAATCCCACAAATTGTTGTCCCTTGTGATTGCAAGCGCATTTGTGCTCGCGTCGTGCGGCACGGCGGCGACGCCAGCGGCGTCTGCACCAAAGGTCAAGGCCACAGTCGTGCTGCAATGGGTTGTGCAGTCGCAGTTCGCCGGCTACTATGCCGCGAAAGAGAAAGGCTACTACGAGGCAGAAGGCCTTGATGTGACGATCAAACCGGGCGGACCCGATGTCGCTCCGGCCCAGGTTGTGGCTGCCAACGGCGCCGAGTTCGGCGTGGCCTGGCTTCCTCGCCGCACACTCGCAGCCCACGAAGGCGGCGCCAAACTCGTCAATATCGCCCAGATCTCCAGCGCTCCGGCACGATGCAGATCTCGTTCAACGACAAGGGCATCACCGCCCAGAAGGCTGGAAGGGCAAGAAGTCGGCTGCTGGCTCGGCGGCAACGAGGCCGAGTTGTTCGCGGCCATGCGCAATCCCGTCTCGACCCGCAGAAAGACGTCAAGGTCAGTCAGCAGGGCTTCGACATGGAGCAAATGCAGAAGGGTGAGATCGACGCCGCCCAGGCGATGATCTACAACGAGTCCGCCCAGGTGCTCGAGAGCAAAACCCGGCCACCGGCGCGCTCTACACGCCCGACGACCTCAACGTCATCATGATGAACGACACCGGCACATGCATGTTGCAGGACGGCGTGATGGCGCGTGAAGACTGGCTGGCCGATGCCAAGAACCAGGAGACGCGGTCGAGTTCCTGCGCGCCACGTTCAAAGGCTGGATGTTCTGCCGCGATAACTTCGACGATGCGTCGACATTTGCTCAGGAACGGTTCGGCCCTTGGCAAAAGCCACATGCAGTGGCGGCTGAACAAAGTGAACGTCCTGATCTGGCCATCACCAGGCAGCATCGGTCAGATGAACAAAAAGGCCTATAGCCAGACCGTCGACATCGCCACGACCTATGGCGTGTTCAAAGCCAAACCCGATGCCAGGTCCTATCGCACTAATCTAGCAAAAAAGGCACTCGAAGGCCTCGATGGCGACGAGAACAGCGGCAGCTTTGCCAAGAAGACTGTGACGCTGGTTGAAGGCGGCAAGTTAACCCCCACAACCTGTGCACACTGCAACGCCCGGCTGGTGGATTCCAGCCGGGCGTTGTTATTTTTCAGAAGTGCTGAAAAAGACGGACCACCCGCCTATGAGCGCGGGTGGTTGTCTTTGCAGAGGAGGTTAACGAGAACAAATCACTATGGCGACTTTCGCCGGTTGAGCGCAAACCCAACGATTCCCACACCAACCATCCCCAAAAGCACACTGCCCATCGCATAGGTAAACGTGATCGGATCAATCGCCATTGCCTGAGGGTACGGCCGCATGTTCCGCGTGCGCGTCCGCTAATCCGCCGAAATCCCACACCGGCGAAGGGTTGACGGAAATCCGTATTTTTACGACACAAAAAGGCCACACCGATTACGCCGGTGCGGCCTTTTTTTGGTGAGTTCTCCAGTGATTTGCCGCAAGCGCTTATGCGACTTAGGGACAGGTGCGCTTTTTGCCGTTAACCCAGCATCAACACGGACACCAGCAAAATTGCAAACAGCGTGGGCGTCACAAAAATCAATGTGTAAAGAATCTTCTCGTAGCGCAGATGCATGTAATACATCGCGACCAGGCTGGCTTTAACCAGCGCCATCGCGGATTCAAAATCGGCGTGATGGCAGCCTTTGAAATCCAAGCTGCGGGAGCGTGATCACAATTTCGATGACAGTCAACACGGCCAATACGGCGAACACCACCCAGGGGTTGACGTGCGCCTTGTGTTCGGCATGCGCGTGCGCATCATGCGCGACGGTTGTTGTGGATGTGGAATCAGACATAGTTGATAGGTATCTCAGAAACCCATGCCGAAATGCCAGGCAAATTGCCCAAACATTTACGGACGGGCTCTACGTCAAATAGACAATCGTAAAGATCAGCACCCAGACGAGGTCGACAAAGTGCCAGAACAGGCCAAAAACTTCGACAGACATGTAGTTGCCAGCCCAAAACGCGTTCTTGCGTGCGCGGGCATACACGCCAAGCGCGATCAGCGTGCCGGCAAACACGTGCAAACCGTGAAAGCCTGTCAGGATGAAGAAGGCGCTGGCAAATGGCAGGCTCATCATCGATTCGGGCACAGGCAATCCGGCTTCTTTTAGCTCAACCAGTTTGTGCGGCAACTCATCCGTGAACAACAGCGTGTATTCGACGGCCTGTCCGCCCAAAAACACCACGCCCATCAAGATCGTCAACAGCAGCCATTTCTTCAGGCCGGCGTTGTCGTTCTTGCAAATGGACTCAATCCCAAGCACCACAAACAGCGAGCTGGCCAACAACACAAACGTGTTGAAGCTGACCAGCGCAATGCTGACCAGGTTTGGCGCCCACCAGGCAATATGAAACTGCTCCGGATCGAGGGTTTTGCTAAAAACACTGGCGCGCGTAATCACAAATGCGCCGATCAACCCTGCAAATATCAAGAATTCCGAACTCAGGAAGATCCGGAACCCCATCTTGCGGTTCGTGTTCCCCTCTTCCGCCATTTTGGTCAGGCGGCGTGTTGACGCTGTGCTTTGATTCATACAGGCCGCAATTCTCCTAAAATTCTTTGCCGGACAAAGAAGTGAAAAGCCACAGAGGGCACGGAGGTAGAAAATGAACCTCCGTGCCCTCTGTGGCTAAAACAATCCGCCTCCGATTTCTCTTTGGCGAAACTTCTCACCAGCTCAGTCGCGTTTGCTCATCCAGATTGCCCAGACAAAGGCGCCCGCCAGCGCAGCGGCAACCAACCCGGACACGACGGTAGCCAATACCGACGACGATCGGGGCGATGATGACCGAGACCAGGTTGACGACCTTGATCATCGGGTTCAGCGCCGGGCCGGCGGTGTCTTTGAGCGGGTCGCCGACGGTGTCGCCCACGACGGCGGCCTTGTGCCGCTCGAGCCTTTGCCAGTGTTGGCCTCTTTGTTGCGCGGCTCATCTTCGATGGTCTTCTTGGCGTTGTCCCATGCGCCGCCGGCATTGGACATAAACACGGCCAGCAACTGACCGCACAGGATGATGCCGGCCAGAAAGCCGCCCAAGGCCTCGACACCCAGCATCATGCCCACGAAGATCGGCGAGATGACCGCGATGATGGCCAGCGTCAGCAATTCGCGCTGCGCCGCCTCGGTGCTGATATTGACGGCGCTGGCGTAGTCCGGTTCCTTTGTGTAGTCCATGATCTCAGGATCTTTGAACTGGCGCCGCACTTCCTTCACGATCAGGCCAGCCGCGCGCTCGACCGCCTTGATCGCGATCGAGCAGAACAGCCACGGGATCGCGCCGCCGATCAGCAAGCCGACGAACACGAGCGGTTCGCTGACGTCGAATGCCAGTTGGCCAGCGCGGTCGGGATCAATTTTGGAGACATCGGTGATAAACGAGCCGAACAGCGACACCGCGGCAATCACGGCGCTGAGCCGATCGCGACGCCCTTGGTGATGGCCTTGGTGGTGTTGCCGACCGCGTCCAGATCGGCCATGTCTGGCGCGCGTTGCCGTCGGTCACCCCGGCCATTTCGCCGATGCCGTTGGCGTTGTCGCTGATCGGGCCAAAGGAGTCCATGGCCACGTTGTTGCCGGTGAGCGTCAGCATGCCGATGCCGGTCATGGCCACGCCATACAGCACATACACCCCCTGCTCCGCCAGATTGGCGCTGCTCCCGCCCAGATCAAAATCGCGGCCAAGATCGTCGCCGGCAATCACCAGCGTCGCCCACACCGCGCTCTCCTTGCCGATCGCGATGCCCGACAGGATCGTCGTGGCCGGGCCGCCACTGGTGGCCTTGGCGATGTCCTTGACCGGCTTGAAGTGGGTGTCGGTGAAGTATTCGGTCAGCTGGTCGATCACGATGGCCAGCACCACGCCGACGCCGACGGAGAGCAACGGCCGCCATCCACGCCGCCGCTGGCCGTGCGCATGTAGACCATCGTGTAAAGCGCAAACAGCACCATCGAAGATCCGCGCCGAGAATAAAAGCCGCGGAAGATCGCCTGCATCGCACCGCGCGCGGTGTTGCTGGTGACCCTCACCAGATAGGTGCCGACGATCGAACAGAGCACGCCGATGCCGCGCACGACCAGCGGGAACACGATCCACTCAGGTTGCCGGTGATGGCGACCAGCGCCAGACCCAGGATCAGGCCGGAGACGATGGTGACTTCGTAGCTCTCGAAGATGTCGGCGGCCATGCCGGCGCAGTCGCCGACGTTGTCGCCCACCAGGTCGGCGATCACAGCGGCGTTGCGTTTGTCGTCCTCTTCAAGCGACTGCTCGACTTTGCCGACCAGGTCGGCGCCGACATCGGCCGCCTTTGGTGAAGATGCCGCCGCCCACGCGCATGAACAGCGCCAGCAGCGTGCCGCCGAAGCCGAAGCCCAGCAGCGCATCCGGCGCGGCTTTGCCGAAGACAATGAAGATAATCGTGCCGCCGAACAGGCCCAGGCCGTCGGTCAGCATGCCGGTGATCGTGCCGGCGCGGTAGGCGATGCGCAGGCGCCGCCAAAGCTGCTGCGCGCCTCGGCGGCCACGCGCACGTTGGCCTGCACCGCCATGCGCATGCCGATCTGGCCGACGGTCAGCGAGAACAGCGCGCCCATCACAAAGGCAACCGCGCGCCCAATGGCGATGATCATGGTGACCTGGTTGTCGCTGAAACCCTGGCAAAGTGTTCTTTCGCTTCGGCGCTGGGCGGGACGACATAGACACTTAAGAATAGCGCCACTGTCAGGATAGCGATCAGCGGGACGATACTGCGGGCTTGTTTTTCAAGTAGGCCACGCGCCGGTGCGGATGGCATGCCATACCTTTTGCATTTCTGCGGTGCCCTTGTCTTCCCGCAACACCTGCGCCCGTAAGAATAAGGCGTAGGCCAGACCTGCGATTGCCCTGGGCGCCGGTGGTTGCGATCGCCGGGCAGAGACAGATCGTCCTCTACCACAGCGACACGGCCCAACTGCTGGGCATCCTGCCGTTTCCCGAGGGCATCCCCTACGTGCTCAAGTTCAGCCGCTCCGGGGCCTCTTGCTGGCGGCGGCGGGGAGAACGTGAAGCGCGGCGTCGCCGTGGTCTACGAGATCGCACCGGCAAACGGCTGTTCGACGTCGGCGACGAGCTGGACGTCGTGCTCGCCGCCGACATCAGGCCCGACCAGACCAGCATGGCCCTTGGCGGCCCGGAGAAGATCGTCCGCGTCTTTTCGCCGTCGACGGCATAACAGCTGTACGAAATCCGCAAGCACACCGACTGGATCTACGAGGTCGAGTTCAGCCCCGACGGGGTGCTCTGGCCACGGCCGATCGCAGCGGCGGGCTCTCGGTCTGGGAGGCCGGAGACCGGCGCGAATTCCAGAACCTCGAAGGGCACAAGGGGCGGTCACCGGCGTCAGCTTCCGCTATGATTCAAACGTCCTGGCCAGCGGCAGCGAGGACGGCACGATCAAACTCTGGGGCATGGAAAACGGCCGAAACTTGAAGAGTTTTGGAGGCACGGGCAAGGAGACTCACCTGGCTCGCGTTCACCCACGATGGCCGCCTCGTTTCCTGTGGCCGCGACCGGTTGGTGAAACTCTGGAACCCCGACGGCGGCCAACTCCGCACGTTCGAGCCGATGAAGGAGTTCGCGACCAGGTCCGACTTCACCCACGACGGCACCCGCGTCGTCGCCGGCGACTGGTCGGGCGAGGTTCGCCTCTCCATCACGGCCGACGGAAAGCCGGCGGCCACGCTCAAAGCGAACCCGGCCCGTTGACACGCCGCCGCGGGCTTTCTACTAGATGCGTCGCACGGTGGGTGGATGCGTGCAAACCAATTAGGAGGTATATCATGAGACACATACTGATCTGTCTTGCGCTGGGTGGTGTGACGGGGGTTCTGTGGCTCGGGCGGCCCCGCCGGCCAACGCCGATAAGGCATTCCGCGACCAGTTCGTCGCCGTGTACGTCAAGGCCAAGAGCAGCGAGCCCAAGGAAAAGGAGTTTCCGCCAGCCATCGAAAAGGCCAAGTGCAACATCTGCCACGTGGGCAAGGTCAAGAACCGCAACCGCTACGGCAAGGCCCTCACCAACTCTTGAGCCGCAAGACCGACACGGAGACAAGGAGAAGATCAGGCCGCACTCAAGAGTGAAGCATGCGATCCCAAGGACGAGAAATCGCGACCTTCGGCGACCTGGTGCATTCCCGGCAAGCTCCCCGGTGAAGAGCCGAGGAGTTCGGAGTCGCAGGCGAGTCTCCGGGGAGCCACGGTCCGATGACCATCAGCAAGCAGGCATTCGGGAGGATCCGCGACAAGGCGGAGGTCGATCTTTATACCTTGACGAACGCCGCCGGCCTGAAAGTCAAAGTCATGACCTACGGGGCCACGCTCATCGCCGTCGAGGTCCCCGACCGCGACGGCAAGCGGGACAACGTGACCTTGAGCCTGGATTCGTTCGCCGAGTACGAGGCCGGGCATCCGTGCTGAGCAGGTTTGCGGGCGGTACGCAAACCGGATCGCCAAGGGGAAATTCACCCTCGACGGCCTCGAATACTCCCTGGCCACGAACAACGGCCCCAATCACCTGCACCGGAGACGCGTCGGCTTCGACAAGGTCCTCTGGGAGGCAGAGGCGCGAATCGCACCGGATCGGCGGCGCTGACGCTGGTCTACACCAGCCGCGACGGCGAGGAAGGCTATCCCGGCACGCTCACCGCCACGGTGACCTACGCCCTCACCGCCGACAACCAACTCAAGATGGCGAGCGTCGGTTCTGGCGGTGTATTCCATCTTGAGCTGGTTGTCGGCGGTGAGGGCGTAGGTCACCGTGGCGGTGAGCGTGCCGGGATAGCCTTCCTCGTCGCGGCTGGTGTGACCAAGCATCACACTGATCGTGCGATTCTCACCGCACTCGGATTTCCAAGGAACCTTGTTGAAGCCGACGCGTCCCCGGCTGGTGATTGGGGCCGTTGTTCGTGGCCAGGGAGAATTCGGAGCCATCGAGGGTGAATTTCCCCTTGGCAATCCGGTTTCAGCGTACCGCACAAACCGGCCCGGCACCGGATGCCCGGCCTCGGTACTCGGCGAACGAATCCAGGCTCAAGGTCACGTTGTCCCGCTCTTTGCGCGGTGGGGACCTCGACGGCGATGAGCGTGGCCCCGTAGGTCATGACTTTGACTTTCCAGGCGGCGTTCGGCTCAAGGTCAAGATACCGACCTCCGCCTTGTCGCGAGTCCTCCCGAATGCCTGCTTGCTGATGGTCATCGGACCGGCGCTCCTGGAGACTCGCCTGCGACTCCAAAGTCCTCGGCTCTTCGCCCGGGGAACCCCACACGGTCACTCGCCGAAGGTCGGCGATTCTCGTCCTTGGGATCGCAGCGCCTTGGCCTGCCACTTTCTTGAGCACAGCCTGGACTACCCTTGTCCTCCGTGTCGGTCTTGCGGCTCAAGAGCTCGGCAGGGCCTTGCCGTCAGCGGTTGCGGTTCTTCTTCAGACCTGCCCACGTGGCAGATGTTGCACTTCGCCCTTTCCACGGTGGCGGAACCCTTTTCCTTGGGCTCGCTGCTCTCGGCCTTGGCGGCGCACGGCGACGAACTGGTCGCGGAATGCCTTATCGGCGTTGGCCTGGGGCGGAGCGGGCGGCCCCAAGCCACAGAACCCCCGTCACACCACCCGGGGCGAGGAAGAACAGATCAGTATGTGTCTCTTGCGCGCGTCCGCCCCACCCGTGCGACGCATGCTAGTAGAAAGCCCGCGGGGCGGGGCCTGCGAACGGGCCGGGTTCGCTTTGAGTGTGGCCGCCGGTTGCCGTCGGCCGCAATGGACACGCGAACCTCGCCCGACCAGTCGCCGGCCACGAGCGGCGCCATCGTGCCCGAAAACGACCGCATCACGAGCTAGCTTAATCGGCTCCAGGGTACGAAGCTGTTGCGTCGGGCCGATTTCGCCAAGCGGTCGCGGCCACGGAGACCAGCCGGCCGTCGTGGGCAAACTCGAGCCAGGTGAGTCCGCCCGCTCCGTGGCGTCCAACGCTGCAGGAGCCGGCCCGTCCATTCCCCAGAGCTTGATGGTGCATCCTCGCTGCCGCTGGCCAGGACGTTGGAGTCGCCGCGCAAGCTCACAGCGGTGACCGGCCCCTTGTTCCCTCCAGGTTCTGGAATTCGCGGGCGGTCTCGGCCTCCCAGACGAACAGGCCGCCGCTGCGATCGGCCGTGGCCAAGAGCACCCCGTCGGGGCTGAACTCGACGGCGTAGATCCAGTCGGTGTGCTTCCTGATCTCGTACTGCTGGCCGCCGTCGGCGGTCGAAAGACGCGGACGATCTTCTCGCGGGTCCGCCCAGGGCGACGCGAGTTGGTCGGGCGTGATGTCGGCGGCCAGGACCGACGTCCAACTCGTCGCCGACTTCGAAGAGCGGCTTGCCCGTGTTCACGTCGACACCGCGGCGATGCCGCGGCGGCGCTCCCGCCGCCGGCCAGCAGCAGGCCCGTAGCGGCTGAACTTGAGCACGTGGGAAGCCTTCGGGAAACGGCAGCACGCCAAAATTCGGCCGTGTCGGCGTGGTACAGGACGATCTGCTTCTGGCCGGCCACGGCCACGACCGGGGCCCAGGGCAATCGCAGGTCTGGCCTATGCCTTGTTCTTGCGCTCGCAAGTGTTGCGTGAAGACAAGGGCACGCCGGAAATGCAGCAGGTGTGGAACGCCATCAAGACCGGCGCCGAAGCGTATCTCGGCAAACAGGCGCGCACAATCATCCCGCTGATCGTCATCCTGACGGTGGCGCTTTTCTTAAGCGTCTACGTCGTGCCGCCCTCGATCGAGGCGAAAGAGCACTTTGCCGGGTTTAGCGACAGCCAGGTCACCATGATCGTAGCGATCGGGCGCGCAGTGGCGTTTGTGATGGGCGCGCTGTTCTCGCTGACAGTCGGCCAGCTCGGCATGCGCATGGCGGTGCAGGCCAACGTGCGTGTGGCGGCCGAGGCGCGCAAGAGCTTTGGCGGCGCATTGCGCATCGCCTATCGCGCCGGCACGATCACCGGCATGCTGACCGACGGCCTCGGTCTCTTTGGCGGCACGATGATCTTTATTATTTTTGGCAAGGCCGCGCCAGATGCGCTGCTCGGATTCGGGTTTGGCGGCACGCTGCTGGCGCTGTTCATGCGCGTGGGCGGCGGCATCTTTACAAAGGCCGCTGACGTCGGCGCCGACCTGGTCGGCAAAGTCGAGCAGTCGCTTGAAGAGGACGACACACGCAACGCGGCCGTGATCGCCGATCTGGTCGGCGACAACGTTGGCGACTGCGCCGGCATGGCCGCAGACATCTTCGAAAGCTACGAAGTCACAATCGTTTCCGGACTTGATTCTGGGCCTCGCAATTGTCGCGATTACCGGCACGGTGCAGTGGATCGTCTTCCCGCTGGTGGTGCGCGGCATCGGCGTGCTGAGTTCGATCATCGGCACCTATCTCGTCAAGGTCACCAGCAGACACCGCGCGCGGTGCGATGCAGGCCATCAACCGCGGCTTTTACTCGTCGCGCGGCATTTTCAATGGTGGCGTTTGCGCTTTACACGATGGCCTACATGCGCACGGCCAGCGGCGGCGTGGAATGGCGTCCGCTGCTCTCCGTCGGCGTCGGCGTGGCGCTGGCGATCGTGATTGACAGGATCACCGAATACTTCACCGACACGCATTTCACCCCGGTTAAGAATATCGCCAAGGCCACCAGTGGCGGCCCGGCGACGCACGATTCTGTCCGGCATGGCGGTCGGCAAGGAGAGCGCGGTGTGGGCCACGCTCGTGATTGCCGGCGACGATTTTGACCGCAATTTTGATCTGGGCGGGCAGCAGCGCCAATCTGGCGCAGCAGGGCGCCTACGTGCTGTATGGCGTGGCGATGACCGGCATCGGCATGCTCACGCTGACCGGCAACAACGTGGCGATGGACTCTTCGGCCCGATCACCGACAACGCCAACGGCATCGCCGAAATGGCCGGGGTGACCGAGGGCAACGCGCGCCAGACACTGGCCGACCTCGACGCGGTTGGCAACACGACCAAGGCGATCACCAAGGGTGTGGCGATCGGTTCGGCCGTGATCGCCGCAGTGTCATTGTTTGGCTCGTTTATCACCGATGTCTCCAAAATTGACCCGACCGCGCTGGCCAATGGCATTCGAGTCAGCGAGCCGATCGTGTTTATCGGCTTTCTGATCGGCGGCACGATCCCGTGGCTGTTCTCATCGATCGCGATCAAGGCGGTCGAACGCGCGGCTGGCCTGATCGTGAACGAAGTGCGGCGCCAGTTCAAAGATCCTGGGATCATGAACTACACAAAGGAACCGGACTACGCCGCCGCCGTCAATATCTGCACCGATGCCGCGCAGCGCGAGTTGCTGACGCTGGCGATCATCTCGGTCACCTGCGCCGATCTTCGTCGGCGTGCTGCTGGGTGTCGAAGCCCTGGGCGGCTTTCTGGCCGGCATCATTCTGAGCGGTCAGTTGCTGGCCGTTTACATGTCGAATGCCGGCGGCGCATGGGACAACGCCAAGAAGACCATCGAAGATGAGCCGCGCAACAAAGAGGCCAACACTGGCAAAGGATCCGAACGGCACAAGGCTGCGGTCGTCGGTGACACGGTCGGTGACCCGCTCAAGGACACCGCCGGCCCGGCGCTGAATCCGATGATCAAGGTCGTCAACCTGGTCTCGGTGATCATTGCGCCGATCGTCGTCGGTGTTGGATTTACCGTCGTGTCCGGGTTGGTTGCCGCCGCGCTGGCTGGCGCCTTTGTCTGGGCAATCTGGATGAGCAAACGCGACTGAGCTGGTGAGAAGTTTCGCCAAAGAGAAATCGGAGGCGGATTGTTTTAGCCACAGAGGGCACGGAGGTTCTTTTCTACCTCCGTGCCCTCTGTGGCTTTTCACTTCTTTGTCCGGCAAAGACTTTACGTACAATTGCGGCCTGTATGAATCAAAGCACAGCGTCAACACGCCGCCTGACCAAAATGGCGGAAGAGGGGAACACGAACCGCAAGATGGGGTTCTGGATCTTCCTGAGTTCGGAATTCTTGATATTTGCAGGGTTGATCGGCGCATTTGTGATTACGCGCGCCAGTGTTTTTAGCAAAACCCTCGATCCGGAGCAGTTTCATATTGCCTGGTGGGCGCCAAACCTGGTCAGCATTGCGCTGGTCAGCTTCAACACGTTTGTGTTGTTGGCCAGCTCGCTGTTTGTGGTGCTTGGGATTGAGTCCATTCGCAAGAACGACAACGCCGGCCTGAAGAAATGGCTGCTGTTGACGATCTTGATGGGCGTGGTGTTTTTGGGCGGACAGGCCGTCGAATACACGCTGTTGTTCACGGATGAGTTGCCGCACAAACTGGTTGAGCTAAAAGAAGCCGGATTGCCTGTGCCCGAATCCATGATGAGCCTGCCATTTGCCAGCGCCTTCTTCATCCTGACAGGCTTTCACGGTTTGCACGTGTTTGCCGGCACGCTGATCGCGCTTGGCGTGTATGCCCGCGCGCGCAAGAACGCGTTTTGGGCTGGCAACTACATGTCGGTCGAAGTCTTTGGCCTGTTCTGGCACTTTGTCGACCTCGTCTGGGTGCTGATCTTTACGATTGTCTATTTGACGTAGAGCCCGTCCGTAAATGTTTGGGCAATTTGCCTGGCATTTCGGCATGGGTTTCTGAGATACCTATCAACTATGTCTGATTCCACATCCACAACAACCGTCGCGCATGATGCGCACGCGCATGCCGAACACAAGGCGCACGTCAACCCCTGGGTGGTGTTCGCCGTATTGGCCGTGTTGACTGTCATCGAAATTGTGATCACGCTCCCGCAGCTTGGATTTTCAAAGGCTGCCATCACGCCGATTTTGATCGCGATGGCGCTGGTTAAAGCCAGCCTGGTCGCGATGTATTACATGCATCTGCGCTACGAGAAGATTCTTTACACATTGATTTTTGTGACGCCCACGCTGTTTGCAATTTTGCTGGTGTCCGTGTTGATGCTGGGTTAACGGCAAAAAGCGCACCTGTCCCTAAGTCGCATAAGCGCTTGCGGCAAATCACTGGACAACTTACGCAAAAAAGGCCGCACCGGCGTAATCGGTGTGGCCTTTTTGTGTCGTAAAAATACGGATTTCCGTCAACCCTTCGCCGGTGTGGGATTTCGGCGGATTAGCGGACGCGCACGCGGACACGCGGCCGTACCCTCAGGCAATGGCGATTGATCCGATCACGTTTACCTATGCGATGGGCAGTGTGCTTTTGGGGATGGTTGGTGTGGGAATCGTTGGGTTTGCGCTCAACCGGCGAAAGTCGCCATAGTGGTTTGTTCTCGTTAACCTCCTTCTGAAAGACAACCACCCGCGCTCATAGGCGGGTGGTTGTCTTTTTTCAGCACTTCTGAAAAATAACAACGCCCGGCTGGAATTCACCAACCGGGCGTTGCAGTGTGCGCAGGGTGTGGGGCTTACTTGCCGCCTTCAACCAGCGTCACAGTCTTCTTGGCAAAGTTGCCGCCGTTCTTGTCGCCATCGAGGCCTTCGAGCGCCTTTTTGGCCAGATCGGTGCGATACGCGCCGGCATCTGGTTTGGCTTTGAGCACGCCATAGGTCGTGGCGATGTCGACGGTCTGGTTATAAGCCTTCTCGTCCATCTGTCCAATGCCGCCCGGTGACGGCCAGATCAGGCCGTTCACTTCGTTCAGCTGCCACTGCATGTGGCTCTTGCCGAGGGCCGAACCGTTCTTGAGCACGATCTCGACGCACTCGTCGAAGTTGTCGCGGCAGAACATCCAGCCTTTGAACGTGGCGCGCAGGAACTTGACCGCGGTCTCCTGGTTCTTGGCATCGGCCAGCCAGTCTTCACGCGCCATCACGCCGTCCTGCAACATCGATGTGCCGGTGTCGTTCATCATGATGACGTTGAGATCGGCCGGCGTGTAGAGCGCGCCGGTGGCCGGGTTTTTGCTCTCAAGCACCTGGGCGTACTCGTTGTAGATCATGGCTTGCGCCGCGTCGATCTCACCCTTCTTCATCTGTTCCATGTCGAAGCCTTGCTGAATGACCTTGACGTCTTTCTGCGGGTCCAGACCGGATTTGCGCATGGCCGCGAACAACTCGGCCTCGTTGCCGCCAAGCCAGGAGCCGACGTTCTTGCCCTTCCAGCCTTCTGGCGCGGTGATGCCCTTGTCTTTGAACGAGATCTGCATCGTGCCGGAGCGCTGGAAGATCTGCGCGATATTGACGAGCTTGGCGCCGCCTTCGCGGGCTGCCAGCGTGCGGCCGGGGAGCCAGGCCACGCCGAACTCGGCGCCGTTGGCCGCCACAACCTGGGCCGGGGCGACATCGGGTCCGCCCGGTTTGATCGTCACATCAAGGCCTTCCGCCTCATAGTAGCCTTTCTCTTTCGCGGCATAGTAGCCGGCGAACTGCGACTGCACAACCCATTGCAGCACGACTGTGGCCTTGACCTTTGGTGCAGACGCCGCTGGCGTCGCCGCCGTGCCGCACGACGCGAGCACAAATGCGCTTGCAATCACAAGGGACAACAATTTGTGGGATTTGTTCATATCGTTCTCTATCTCCTTCTTGCTTACTGACGTACCGATTGTTCGCGCGGAGGGCCGCGCCCGTGCCTCTGCGGATTCAGGCATGGGATCCGCATCGCTGCCGGATTTTAGCGCCTCATTCGCCAAGCGGCAGTTTGGTAAACAGACGGCGCGCGACGAAAATGTCCTTGCCGGTGACAAAGACTCGGTAGCGCCGGTCGCGCAACGCGCTGTATGGGATCACATCTTCATGCGTCGCAACGCCCGAAAGCGCCAGGCGTTCGCGCAGATCAGTCGCTGCCTGTTGCGTGCGAAAGAATCCCACGCAGTGATCGTGACGGAAGCGCGTGATGTAGTCGAAAAATACACGCAGGCATCAGCCTCACTTGCCGCTGTGTAAAACGGCTCCTGATTTACGCCGCGTTCGGTGTAAAAGACCTGCCAGGCTGTGCCGTCGTGGATCAGACAAAACGCATCGGATGCGCTGCCACGTGTGCCAAGCGCATACGATCCTGGGTTGCAGCCTTCCGCCTCGAGCCGCTGCGCCAGTTCCACGAGGTTTAGCGGTCTTCCTGCCTCTTCCATGGGATCACAAGCCGTTCCAGCCCGAGCACCAGCACGTAAAGCAGTATGCCGGCGAACGCGCATACGAGGATTGCGGCCCAGGCGTTTGGGAACCGGAACAGCGCGGCTTCGGAGCGGATATACACGCCGAGCGCCTCGCGCGGGCCGCCAAAAAACTCGCCCACGATCGCGCCGATCAGCGACAGCGTGATGCAGACCTTGAGTGCGTTAAACACATACGGCAGCGCGTTTGGCAGACGCACTTTGAAGAGCACCTCGACCGGCGTTGACGCCAGCGAGCGCATCAGTTCGAGTTTGGCTGGCTCCACCAGCGTCAGCCCGCGCACCATGTTGATCATCATCGGGAAGAATGTGATGACGGCCACGATCATGGCCTTGCTCATCGGGTTCGTGCTGCCAAACCACTGGTTCATGATCGGCGCAAACGCCACGATTGGCACCGAGTTGGCCGCGATTGCAAACGGCAGCAAGCCTGCGCGCATGCCGGTCCAGCGCGCCGCGGCAAAGGCGACCAGCGCGCCGCTGCCGCAGCCAAGCACAAAGCCTGTCAGTGCGCTATACAACGTTGTGCCGGCCGCGACCAGCAGCACATCGAACGTCTCAACAAACGCCGCCGCGATCACGCTCGGCGCCGGCAGCAGGAACTGCTCGATCTTGAAAATGCGAATCAGGCCTTCCCACAACGCCAGCACGGCGAAGAAGATGATGAGGGTCGGGGCATAGTGTTTGAGGGTGCGCATTATTCGGTGTGCGCGCCGCCCATCGCCTCGCTCTGGCGTAGCGCCTCGCGCACCTCGGTTAGCAGCGCGTAATAGCGCGGATGCTCGCGCGTTTCGACAGTGCGCGGGTAGGGCAGATCGACATTGATAATCTGCGTGATGCGGCCGGGCCGCGCGCTCATGACCACCACGCGCGTCGACAAAAAGACCGCCTCCGGGATCGAGTGCGTGACAAAGACCACAGTGGTGCCGGTCTGCTCCCAGATGCGCAGCAGCTCGGCGTTCATGCGCTCGCGCGTGATTTCGTCGAGCGCGCCAAACGGCTCGTCCATCAGCAGCAGCTCCGGCCGCAGCGAAAGCGCGCGCGCAATTGCCACACGCTGCTGCATGCCGCCGGACAGCTGCCAGGGATAATGCTTTTCAAATTTGCCGAGCTCAACCAGCCGCAGCATGTCCTGCGCGCGTTTGCGGCGTTCGTCTTTGTTCACGCGCATGATCTCGAGCGGCAGCTCAATGTTGTTGAGCACGGTGCGCCACTCGAACAACACCGGCGCCTGAAAGCACATGCCGTAATCGCGCGCCAGGCGGGCTTTTTCGGCCGATTTGTCCTTCACGGTTATCTCGCCCGTCGACGGCGCAATCAGATCGCCGATGGCGCGCAGCAGCGTGCTTTTGCCGCATCCCGATGGCCCAATCAGCGAGACAAACTCGCGCGGCTGTATATCCAGATTCACGTCTTTCAACGCGACCGTTTCATTCGCGCCGGACTGGCCAAAGATCTTGTTGACGTTTTTTAGGGAGACGAGTGTGGACATAGGAAGAATAAAGAACACAGAATACAGTACAGAATTCAGAATACAGAATACAGATTGGCCTGTCTGTATTCTGTATTCTGTGTTCTTTATTCTCTGATGACATTTTTGAGCACCAGCTTTTCAACAAGCGAGATGATGGCAAAAAACAAGATGCCAACAGCCGCGGCCATGACGATGGAAGCCCAGAGCCGTTCCGGGCCGGTGCTGTAGTACCTGGTTGAAGTTCAGGATCGCGGTCCCGAGGCCGTCGGACAGCCCGGCCGGCAGCTCGCCGATGATCGCGCCGACGACCGACGACGTGGCCGAAATTTTGAGCGCGGTAAAGATCGCCGGCAATGCGGCAGGAAAGCGCAGCTTCCACATCGTGTCCCAGGTGCTGGCGGCATACGAGCGCATCAGCTCAAGCGCGCGCGCGTCAGGCGAGCGCAGTCCGCGCAGGGTGTTGATCGTGACCGGGAAGAAGGTCAGATACGCCGCGATCACCGCGACTGAGATCGGGTGCGATTGAGCCAGATCACGATCATCGGCGCGATGGCCAGAATCGGAACCGTTTGCGACGCCACGAGATACGGCACCAGCCCGCGTTCAAGCAGCGGGGAATGCGCAAAAATCGCGCCGAGCACAAATCCGAGCAACGCGCCGATCAAAAACCCCAAAACCGCGTTGCCCGCGGTGAAGAGCGCCGCATCAAACAGGATCGTGAACAACGGCGGCCCGTCGCGCCGCGCCGGCTCCACAAACGCCGAGGCGATCGACCACAGATGCGGCAGCGTCGAGTCCGAGATGGCAAAGACCAGCTTGCAGGTCTCCCAAAGCACAGCCAGCGCGATCACAATCGCCGACACGGCGATCGCCGGATGAACTTCTTTGGGTCGCGTGAGCGTAGATTCCACTGGAGGAGATTGTAGAAGAAGAATAAAGAATCCAGAGTCGAGAATCCAGATATGCAAGTTTGCGCTGCAAACATTGCCGCACACACGTCTGGATTCTCGACACTGGATTCTTTATTCTTCTTCCCCCTATAATCCCGCCGTGCCAACATTTCGCGTCATTGTTACGCCTGCAAACACGCCTGTTGAACAGGACACGCTTCACGAACGGCTGTATTTTCTCGATGGCGCCGGGCTTGCTCACGCACACGTCGACGCGATTGCCCGGCTGATGCTGGCCGATGTCGTCACCGAGCGATATGCAATCGACCCGGCGCCACCGGCGGCTGCGGCCTTTGTCGAGATCACCTATTTGCCCGGTGTGACGGACAGCGTGGCTGAGAGCTTGCTTGCCGCGGCGATCGATTCTGGCTATGCGCAAGTGGAACGCGCAGCCTCGGGCGCGCGCATCTGTGTCGCCGCTGATACAGATGCGCAGACGTTGTCCGCGCGCGCGCGCAGCGACTACGCAAACGAAGTCATTCAGCGTTTTGTCGTCAACACCGAGATCAGCGCGCCGTTTGTGAGCAGCGCCGATGTCGGGTTGGGCGTGGTTGAGGAGATCGCCATCGCCGGGCTCGACGACGACGCCTTGCTGGCGCTCAGCAAAACCCGCCGCCTCTCGTTAGACCTGGCCGAGATGCAAGCGATTCGCGACTACTACCAGGCGAACAGCGCCCGCCACCGATGTTGAACTGGAAATGCTGGCCCAGACCTGGAGCGAGCATTGCGTGCACAAGACATTTAAGGCGCTGATTGAGAGGTCATCAGGAGCGATGAACGTGCGTCTGCTGCGAAGCATTCGCCGTCTAATTCCGATCAACGGCCTCCTCAAAACCTACATTCGCGCCGCCACCGAGAAACTGAACAAGCCGTGGGTGCGAGTCGGCATTTGTGGATAACGCGGGCATCATCGAATTTGATGAGCACATGGGATCTGGCCTTTAAGGTCGAGACGCACAACCACCCCAGCGCTCTGGAGCCGTTCGGCGGCGCCAACACCGGCCTGGGCGGCTGCATTCGCGATGTGTTGGGCGTAAGCGCAAGGCCGATTGCCAACACGGATGTGCTGTGTTTTGGGCCCTCCGACCCTCGACAAGCACAGAACGCAGTCGCCTCGCCGGTCCCAGTTCTGCAGGCGTTCTCCCCCCCAACGCGTCTACGACGGCGTGGTGCGCGGCATCGAGGACTATGGCAACAAGATGGGCATCCCCACCGTGAACGGGGCCATTGTGTTTCACCCGGCTACACCGCCAACCCACTGGTGTTTGCCGGGTGTCTGGGGCTGCTGCCTGCGTCTGAACAAAACGCGCATGCCCAGGAAAGGGCGTGCAGCCTGGCGATTTGATCGTGGTGATTGGCGGACGCACCGGGCGGGATGGCTTGCGCGGCGCGACGTTTAGCGCATGGAGATGGACACGACAACGAGCACGGTCGCGGGTAGCGCGGTGCAGATCGGCCACCCCATCCACGAAAAGCAAACCCAGGAGGCCATTTTGCAGGCGCATGCGTTGGGCCTGTATAGCGCCATCACCGATTGTGGTGCAGGCGGTTTTCGCAGCGCGGTGGGCGAGATGGCGAGCGGGTTAGGCGCGACGGTTCAACTGCAAGATGCTCTGTTGAAATATCCCGGTTTGCAGCCGTGGGAAATTTGGCTGAGCGAAGCGCAGGAACGCATGGTGCTGGCCGTGCCACCCGCGCAACTGGCCCGCGCTAAAAGCCATTTGCGCGGGCAGGATATCGAAGCCTTCGTCCTGGGCACCTTCGAGGCCAGCGGCCGCCTGAAGCTGCTGCACGGCGAGCGCGAAGTGGGCAACCTGGCGTATTGACTTCTTGCACGACGGCATTCCGCAGCGCAAGCTGAGGGCGGAGGTCAGTGGAGATTGGAGATTGGCAATTCGGCGGTCAATGCTATATACCCCAATCGCCAATCTCCGACCGGTCAACCTAACCCAGCCCTTGCTGAACTTTGCTCGCCCATCCCAACATTCGCAGCAAAGAAGATGTGGTGCGCAAATATGACCACGAAGTAAAAGGCCAGACCGCTGTAAAGCCATTCGTAGGTGTGGCAAATCATGGGCCCGAGGGATGCGGCAGTGTTGGTGCCTCGAATCTATTGGCTACGCAGACCAAGAGGCAATTGTCAAGGGCATGGCGCTCTCCAACGGCATTTGCCCGCAATTTACAGAGCTGGACCCGTATGCGATGGCGTGGGCGGCAATTGATGAGGCCGTGCGCAATGCGGTGGCTGTGGGGGCCGACCCGGATCGCATTGCCATTCTGGATAACTTCTGCTGGGGCAACCCAGCCTTGCCCGACCGCCTGGGCAGCCTGGTGGAATGCGCGCGCGGGTGCTACGACGCAGCCGTGGCGTATGGCACGCCGTTCATCAGCGGCAAAGACAGCCTGAATAACGAATACGCCGATGCCGACGGCACACGCCACGCCATCCCCGGCACGCTGCTGATTCGGCGTGGGCATTGTGCCGGATGTAAACCGCACCGTGACGATGGATTTGAAACAGGAAGGCAATTTTTTGTATGTAGTGGGCGATACGCGCAATGAACTGGGCGGCAGCCATTTTGCGCCTGATGGCGGCGAGGCGTCGCCAATCTCCGCGACCGGTGCGCCGATGCGCAATGGATATCGGTGCGGTGCTACAAAGCGATTGCGGCGGGGCTGGTGGCGCTGCCACGATTGCAGCGAAGGTGGCCTGGCCGTGGCGCTGGCCGAGATGTGTCTGGCTGGGCGGTTGGGTGCGGTTGATCTGCGCCGGCTCCCCCTCTCCGGGGGAGAGGGTCGATGAGGGTTCGTGCTGCTGTTCACCGAATCGATGTGCCGTTTTATTGTTGAGGTGAAGCCAGAACATGTGCGCGAATTTGAAGAGGCGATGCGCGGCGCGCCGTATGCGCGCATGTGGTGCGGTCGCCAGCATCCAGCTGCAACATCACCGGGCTTGAGGCCGAGAACGGTCGCGGCCGATGTGAAGTCGATGGAAGAGGCTCTGGCGCGGGTCGGTGGCGCCAGCGTTGGCGAACGCGCCCAAGCCGCAGCCGACCTGCCTACACCACGCGCGCCAAACGAACAAGAGCGTTCTGATTCTGCACGCCAATGGCAGCAACCGCGACCATGATGCGGCGGCGGCGATCGAGCTGGCGGGCGGCATGCCGGAGATTGTGCACATCAACCAAGTGTTCAATAAAGAACGCAGCTGTTGGACTATCACATGCTGATGGTCCCCGGCGGCTTTAGCTATGGCGACGACCTGGGCAGCGGCGTGTTGTGGGCGCTGGATTTGCGCGAGCGGCTGGGTGAGCGCTCATGGCTTTGATCCAGACGGGCGGCCTGTGCTGGGCATTTGCAATGGCTTTCAAACACTGGTGAAGGCGGGTTTTCTGCCGGGGGGGCGGCACAGCAGGGCCAAGACGCCAGGTGACGTTGACGTATAATGAATCCGGCCACTTTGAATGCCGCTGGGTGGCTTGGAGGTGAACCCGGCCAGCACCATCGCTATTTACCAAAGGCCTGAGCGAACCCATTTACTGCCCGGTGGCGCACGGCGAAGGGCGATTTCTGGCGCAGCGATGGCGATACTGCGAAGCGCTGAACGGCAGCAATCTAATTGCGCTGAGCTATGTGGGCGAGGGCTACCCGGCCAACCCCAACGGCAGCGTCGCCAACATCGCGGGCATCTGCAACGAGCAGGGCAATGTGCTGGGCCTGATGCCCCACCCGGAAAACCACATATTTACTGGCAACACCCCCGCTGTCACCGTGGCGAACGCGGCGAGCGGGCTGGGGTTGTTTGTAACTGTTTAGTCAAGAGTAAGGTCAAATTGCAAATCGACTCTAATGCTCACGTCACGACCCAATTCCTCTCTGCCATCCCGAATGCGCCTGCACAACGTAGATCTGCCGAGCTTGGCACCAAGACAGCGGCAAGGTGCGCGATATGTATGCGCTGCCCGATGGCAAGCGGGTGTTGATCACGACTGACCGTGTCTCGGCATTTGATGTGGTGCTGGGCGTGATCCCGTTTAAGGGGCAGACGCTGAACCAACTGAGCGCCTGGTGGTTCGCAAAACGCGACGATGTGCGCAGAACCACATGCTGACGTGCCCGACCCGAACGTGATGATTGTGCGCGAGGCGCAGCCGTTGCCGGTGGAGGTGATTGTGCGCGGCTACATCACCGGCGTGACAAAAACATCGTTGTGGAATCTGTATGCAGCAGGCGACCGCAAGCCGTATGGCATTGCCTTGCCCGATGGGCTGAGGAAGAACGATGCGCTGCCGAGCCGATCATCACGCCGACGACGAAGGCCGAAACAGGCGGGCACGATGAGCGATTGACCCGCGACGAGATTATTCGCAGCGGGCTGTTGCCCGAGAATTTGTGGGCGCAGGTCGAGGAGGCGGCGCTGGCGTTGTTCACGCGCGGGCCAGGCCGTGGCACGCAAGGCGGGCCTGATGCTGGTGGACACCAAATACGAGTTCGGGCTGATCGACGGTGCGCTAGCGGTGATAGACGAGATGCACACGCCGGATTCGTCGCGCTATTGGACGCTGGAGAGCTATCTGGCCGACCCCGCCGCATCCGCGCAATTTCGACAAAGAATTTTTGCGCGAGTGGTATGCCGCGCGCGGCTATCGCGGCGATGGCCCGCCGCCGCCGATGACGAACGAATTTATCGTGCATGTAGCGGAGCGTTACATTGCTGCGTTTGAACGCCTGACCGGGCAGAAATTCCAGCCCGGTGAAACGCCAGCATCTACGCGCATTAACCGCGTGATGTGTGATACTTAGGTCAATCACGCAGCCTGGCCGACGATACTGCTCAGATCGACGCCATGGCATCTCCCAGATCGAACAACCCGCGCGTTCCACGGTGCACGCGCATGTCCGGATTCTGGATTCTTGACTCTGGATTCTTCCCAAGGATTTCCAATGACAACGCCACAAGCGCTCGAACAAGCGCTCACTCAAGGCCTGACTCAGCAGGTTGTAGAGGATCTATTTCTGCCGGCGCCGAAGTGGAGCATTCCACTTTCAAAACGGCAGGCCTTTGAAAAGCAATTCGACGCTGCGCGCGGGCTAAACAGCGAATACCCGGCACCTTATGTGCTGCCGTATCCGAAGATCGAATTTTTGCGTTATCTGATCACCGAGCACGACATGCTGTTGCACGGCACCAATCAGAGCCGCATCGCCGCGCTGATGCCAAAGCCGCAGACGGATTTTTCGGGCGCGCCTGTGCGCGGCATATTCGCATCCGCGGATGCGATCTGGCCGATCTTTTTTGCGATCCTGGATCGCGCATCGTTTAGCGGCTCAATGCGCAATGGCTGTTTTGTAGTGGATGGCCCGATCGAGAAGCGCTTTTACTTTTTCTCGGTCAATCGCACCTGGCTGGCAAAAAATGCCTGGGGCGCCGGAACGATCTATGTTTTGCCGCGCAGCTCATTCAAACGCACCGACACCGCGCCGGTCTACTTTGACGAGTGGGTCAGCGAACGGCCCGTGCAGCCGATCATGAAGCTGCAAGTCGACCCGTCGGACTTCCCATTTTTGCAGCAAGTCGCCGGGCATAGCGAAGAAGAGACGATTTACGAGAGTTGGTTGAACTACAAAAAGCGCGTCATCCGCACGGGCTCGGCGTCATGATGGATATTGCCTTTGATGACGACAAGCCGCGCGACGAATGCGGTGTGTTTGGCGTCTATGCGCCGGAACGCGATGTGGCGCGCGTCACGTATTTTGCGCTGCACGCGCTGCAGCACCGCGGGCAAGAGAGTGCCGGCATCGCAACCTGCGACGGCCGCCAAGCCTATATCTACAAGGAGATGGGGCTGGTTTCGCAGGTATTCAACGAAACCAATCTGAAGCCGTTGATCGGCTCGCACGCAATCGGCCACAACCGCTATTCGACGACCGGTTCGTCGATTGTGCGCAATGCCGGTCCGTATCTGTTTGAGACGGTCTATGGCCCGCTCGGCGTGGCGCACAACGGCAATTTGACAAACGCGCTGCAGATTCGCCAGCGCCTGATGCAGCGCGGCGTTGGGTTGTCGTCAAGTTCGGACAGCGAGGTGCTCACGCAGATGCTGGCCGCGCCGCCCGAGACCTGGGCAGATGGCCACAACGGCAACGGCAGCAGCAAAGTCTCCGATGTGGCGCACGAAGACTGGTGGGTGGCGCGCATCAAGGCCATGATGAATGTGGCTGAGGGCGCCTATTCGCTCGCGATTTTGACGCGCAATGCGATCTACGCCGTGCGCGATCCGCTCGGGTTGCGGCCGCTGTGCCTGGGTGAACTCGATGGCGGTTATGTGGTGGCGTCCGAAAGCTGCGCGCTGCAGACTGTTGGCGCACGCTTCGTGCGCGAGGTAGAGCCAGGCGAAGTGGTGCGGCTGGATCAGCATGGTGTCACGTCGATCATGACACCGACAAAAAATCGCAGCGGTCGGCGCGCGCTGTGTGTGTTCGAACATGTCTATTTTGCGCGGCCGGACACCATGCTTGAAGGCAAGGTCACCCACGACACGCGCCAGCAATCCGGCCGGCAGCTTGCGCGCGAAGCGCCGGCTGTGGCGGATATCGTGGTTGGCGTGCCAGACAGCGCGATTCCAGCTGCGATCGGCTATAGCCAGGAGTCCGGCATCCCGTATTCCGAAGGCTTGATCAAGAATCGCTATATCGGCCGGACGTTTATCCAACCCGATCAAGAACTGCGCAAGATGGGCGTGCGGTTGAAGTACAACCCGCTGACCGCCAACCTGCGCGGCAAGCGTGTTGTGATGGTCGACGATAGCATCGTGCGCGGCAGCACGGTCGGGCCGCTGATCCAACTCTTGCGCGAAGGCGGCGCCAGCGAAGTGCATGTGCGCGTGTCGTCGCCGCCGGTTCGGCACCCGTGCTTTATGGGCGTCAACATGGCAACATACAAAGAGCTGATCGCGCATAAGCTCGATATCGAGCAGATTCGCCAGCACTTCGGCGCGGACAGCCTGGCGTATCTCAGCCTTGATGGCCTGCTCAAAGCCACGCACGGCGTCGAAGGCGCGTTGTTGACCGGCAGCCCGGCGACGCTCGCGAACGGCCAAAGCGCCTATTGCACCGCCTGCTTCTCCGGCAACTATCCGATCCCTATTCCGAAATGGTTATTTGAAGAAGAGCGCGACAAGCACGTCTTCGAAGTCTAAAAAATGAACGTATTGATCGTCGGAAGCGGCGGCCGCGAACATGCTCTGGCATGGCGGCTGGCGCAGTCAAAACGCGTCACGCAGCTGTATGTTGCGCCAGGCAATGGCGGCACGGCCGCGCTCAACGTGCCGGTGTCGGCCGAGGATATCGCCGGTCTGCGCGCGTTTGCCGAATCGCAGGGCATTGACTTGACGGTGGTCGGGCCGGAAGTGCCGCTCGCCGCTGGCATCGTCGATGCCTTTCAAGCCGCCGGGCTGCGCATTTTTGGCCCGTCGCGGGCTGCCGCGCAACTCGAAGCCTCGAAAGCCTTCGCCAAGGAGATCATGCGCGCCTGTGGCGTGCCAACCGCGGCGTTTGCGGCCTTTGAGGATCTGGAAGAAGCGCTCGGGTATATCCACAGCGCGCCGTTTGCATCGTCACCCGGCTGTGTGATCAAAGCCGATGGCCTGGCTGCTGGCAAAGGCGTGTTCGTCTGTGCCGATCGGCTTGAAGCCGAACAGGCGCTGCTGCGCATCCTGGCAGCGCGCGAGTTTGGCGAATCCGGCAACCGCGTCATCATCGAGGAGCGCATGCAGGGGCCGGAGCTGTCGGTGCTGGCGTTTTGCGACGGCATTAACGTGGCGCTGATGCCGCCGGCGCGCGACCACAAACGGGTGGGCGAGGGCGACACCGGACCCAACACCGGCGGCATGGGTGCGTTTGCGCCGGCGCCGGGTTTCAGCGCCGAATTTCTCGCAGGCGTGCGCGCCACGGTTCTGCAGCCAATCGTCGATGGCATGCGCGCGCGCGGCACGCCGTATGTCGGCGTGCTGTATGCCGGGCTGATGCTGACACCCGACGGCGTGCGCGTGCTCGAATACAACTGCCGCTTTGGCGACCCGGAGACGCAGGTGATTTTGCCGTTGCTTGAGAGCGATCTGCTCGATGTGTTCGACGCCTGTATCGACGGGAAGCTGGCGCAGACGCCGATCCGCTGGTCCGACGGCAGCGCGGCGACCGTGGTGCTGGCCGCGCCCGGCTATCCGGGGCGCTATCCAAAAGGCGCGGCGATTCATGGGCTGGGCGCGTTGCCTGCCGGTGTGCAGGCGTTTCACGCCGGAACGAGCGCGCAAGACGACGTGATCGTGACCGCCGGTGGGCGCGTCCTGAACATCACCGCGACCGGGCCGGATCTGGAGGCCGCGCTGGATGCGGCATATCGCGGCGTCAGCAGCGTGTCGTTCGAAGGCATGCACTACCGACGCGATATTGGGAGAACACGAAGCGAATGAGCGATGCCTATGCCGCGTCCGGTGTGGATATTAGCGCCGGCAACCGCGCGGTCGATCTGATGAAGGCTGCCGTCAAGCGCACGCACGACGCGCGCGTGCTGGCCGGGCTTGGCGCGTTCGGCGGCATGTTTGACGCCAGCGCGCTCAAGTCGATGGCCGCGCCGGTGCTGGTCGCGTCGACCGACGGTGTCGGCACAAAAACGATGATCGCGGCGCGCGCCAACCGCTGGGACACCATTGGCCAGGATCTGGTCAACCACTGCGTCAACGACATTCTTGTGCAGGGCGCCACGCCGCTGTTCTTTATGGACTATATCGCGGCCGCCAAGATCGACGCCGAACGCGTGGCCACGGTGGTGGCTGGCATGGCGATGGCCTGCGTCGAAAACAGCCTGGCGCTGCTGGGCGGCGAGACGGCTGAGATGCCGGGTGTGTATCGCGAGGGCGAGCTCGACGTGGCCGGCACCATCGTCGGCGTGGTCGATCGCGAGCGCGCCATCACCGGCGCGCGGATCGCGCGCGGCGACGTGCTGCTCAGCCTGCCATCGACCGGGCTGCACACAAATGGCTACTCGCTGGCGCGCAAAGCGCTGGCCGGCCTTGACCCGGCTGTGCCGCATCCGGCGCTGGGCAAAAGCGTCGACGATGCGTTGTTGATGATGCACCGCTCGTATTTGCCGTATGTGCGCAGCCTGCAGTTGGCCGGCATCGATATTCACGGGCTGGCGCACATCACTGGCGGCGGGATCCTCGAAAATGTGCCGCGTGTGTTGCCCGAATCCGCATGTGCGCGCATTCAAACCGGACGCTGGGCGGTGCCCGAGCTGTTCACGCTGATCCAGGAGCTGGGCGCGGTCGAAAACGACGAGATGTATCGCGTCTTCAACATGGGGGTGGGAATGCTGGTTGTCGTGCCGTCCGAGCAGGCCGACACAGCACTGCGCATCGCCGGGCCCGATGCCGCGCTGATTGGTGAAATCATTCCGCGCCCGGTAGATGGCGCGCCTGTCGTGATCGATGCGTAGACACCTATGTCAAAGAAACTCGTGGTGATGATTTCCGGTTCCGGCAGCAATCTGCAGGCGTTGATCGATGCCTGTGCATCCGGCGTGCTGGACGCCACGATCGCGCTGGTGGTGTCAAACCGCAAGACAGCCTTTGGGCTGGAGCGCGCCGCCGCCGCCGGCATTCCGACGTTGTATGCGCCGCTCAAGCCATACACCGAGGGCGGCTGGCCGCGCGAAATGTATGACACCGATCTCGCGGATGACATCCGGCCGCACGCACCGGATCTGATCGTCTGCGCCGGTTGGATGCACGTGTTTACGCCGGCGTTTATCGAGCATTTTGCAGGCCGCGTGATCAACCTGCACCCGGCGTTGCCCGGCGTGTTGGCGGGCAGAGACAGCCTGCGCGAGACATTTGTCGCTGTGCAGCGCGGCGCCGCGATCGAGACTGGCTGCATGGTGCACCGCGTCTCGCCGGAGATCGACGCCGGTGATGTCATCGACAGCGAACGCGTGCCGGTCCTCGACGGCGACACGCTTGAGACCTTTGCCGAGCGCATGCATGCGGCCGAACACCAGTTGATTGTGCGAGCGGTCGCGCGCGTGTTGGCCGCGTAGGTCCGAGACCGGGAAGCCTCCCGGGGGCACTCAATAGAACACGGCCGGGCAGCGGCCGGGAGGCCTCCCGGCCGCTGCCCGGCCGTGTTCTATTGAGTGCGGATCACCAAATCTGCGTCAAAAACTTAACTTTCTCGACGGTTTGATACTCGCCGCCGCCTTCGTGGTGGTTGTATTCGTAGGTGCGGATTTCTTTCTTGCCCTTCCAGTGGTTATACGCGGCAAAGACCGTCGATGGAGGGCAGATCTCGTCCATCAAACCGGCTGAAAACAGGGCACGCGCCTTGCTGCGGGCCGCAAAGTTGACGCCGTCAAAGTAGCTGAGTGTGTCAAAGACGGTGTCGACCTTATCGCGATGCACGAGCAGGTAGCGGCTGATCTCCTCATACGGATGTGCGGCTGAGATCTGCGTGGCGCGCCGGTAGTGGCACAAAAATGGCACGTCCGGCATGGCGACCTTGATGGCTGGCGACAAACCAGCCGCCGCGATTGTGATGCCGCCGCCCTGGCTGCCGCCTGTCGCCGCGATGCGATCGGCGTCGATCGCCGCAAACGACTGCGCGGCTTCGACTGCGCGCACGGCGTCTGTAAACACGCGGCCATAGTAATAGGTATCGCGGCTCAGAATGCCGCGCGTCATAAAACCCGGGTAATGGTTGTTGGTGCCCTCAGGCTCCGGGTCCCCGGTGTCGCCTTTGCCCCAGCTCGAGCCCTGGCCGCGCGTGTCCATCACAAAGTGCGCATAGCCGGCCGATGCCCACAGCAGCCAATCGGTCGGGTATTTGCGCCCGCCGCCATAGCCGATGAATTCCATCACGCAGGGAATCTTGCCACTGCGGTGCTTAGGCAGGATCAGCCAGCCCTTGACCCGGTTACCCTGCGCGCCCGAAAACGTCACGTCATACGTTTCTACCGCGCGCAAGCCGTAGTCCACTGCCTCAAATTCGGCGTTCAGCTTGTGCTTGCGCGCATTCGCCAGCGCGGTCTTCCAAAACGCATCAAAGTCTTTGTTTTCAACGCGCGCCGGTTTATATGTTTTTAACTCGCTTAAAGGGAGATCGAAAAAAGCCATGCACTGGAAGATATAGGGGGAGGGGCAAAGTGTCAAAGGGGAAGTTGAAGAAGGTGCATAAGGTTCTTAAAGTGCTTAACGTGTTGGCAATCAACACCTTAAGCACTTTAAGAACCTTATGCACCTTCTTCAACTGCAGCGATACAAGACCGTCTCTCCAACCGTATGCGCAACCTTGCAGAGTGTCTTGAACTTGTCGAGGCCTTCGGGCGGGTAACGAACGCCGCCGTCTTCGCCGCGCTCGGTGTCGCCGACGATGACATAGGCCACGTTGTATTGTTTTAGCAGCGATTGCGCATCGAGCAGATCGGTGGTGCTGTAAAGCCGATCGATATCGGCTTTGCGGCGGCTGGCCTCTTCGGCGGTGCCGCGCCACTGTTGTTCGTGGCCGACCCAGCCGATCGGCGCGGGCAGGCCGGTAAACGTGGCAATACGGCCGCGGTAGCTGTAGCCGCCGTTGGTCGGCGCTTCCACCAGACGTGGGGCGCCGCTGACGTTGGCATTGATCCAATCGATCATGGCGTTGTCCTGCGGGTTGCTGCGCGCCACGGTTTGTTTGCCGTCAAATGTCGGTACGTTGAGATATCCCGCGGCGAAGGCCCATTTGGCCGGTATTGCAAAGAACGGGAACAGCAAGCCAAGCCCGACAAACACAGCCAGGATCGCGCCGGCGAGTTTGCTGAACACGCCGCGGCTGCTGAGCAGGCGCGTGATCGTGTAGGCGCCGGCGACAGCCCAGACCTGCCAGGCCTGAAACCAGAACTTGAACACGCTGTTCATGCGCGTGCCAAACAAATCCCGGATATAGACAAACTCGATCGCAAGAATCACGCCGGCGCCGATGGCTGCGAGCAGGAGCGCAAAATAGTCGGGCGAGATGATGCGCGCGGCGGGCGGCGCAACAGATTCAGCCGACACGGCCGTCTGACGCGGCGTGGCAAGCACGATGGCCGCGCACCCGGCCACAATCGCGGCGAGCAGCACGGATGTCCACGGATTGCTAACGCGCCCGACAATCTGCGCGGTGATCGCCTCGCGCGGCAGATTCATGATCGTGCCGCCCTGTTGAAACTCCTGCGCCATCGCGCGCGCCTCGCGCGAGGCCAGGCCAAACAGCGCGAACACAAACAGGCAGGCCAGCAGCGCCATCACGATTAGGCGCGCGCCGCTGCTGAGCACCGCGCGCGGCGCAAGATTTAGCTCGCGCGTGGCCACGAACAACAGCGCGACAGCGGCCAGCGCCATTGGCGCGAATTGCAGCAAAAACTGCGGCAGCCGCGTGGCGTTCAAAATGCTCGGCACGATGCCCTGCACCTGTGAGCTAAGCGTGACATGAAACGGCAGATAGAGCGCATACGCCACAATCAGCGTCAGCAGACTAGTGATCGCGGGCAAAGCCAGCGGCTCGTTGCGCACGTGTCGGCCGAGCAGCCGCGCGGACACAAAGAGCAACGCGACCAGCGGCAGGTCGATCGTGTTCATAAAACCAGCGCTGCCGAGCGCAATCGCGTTGAGTGCAAAGCCGCTGATCGTCAGGCGGAAGTCTTCGCGCGCGTGGCCGCGATACAAAAACTGTGACAGCGCCACCCCGATAATCAGCATGATGAAGGGCAGGGCGATCACATGCGGATGGTTGTCGCCCAGGATAAAGCTAAAGATCGGGAACTCCGAGATGATCTCGTGCGCACCACCCTGCGGCGCGACATCTTTGACGACGCGCGACCAATCCCACCACCAGTCGAACCAGCCGATCGGCGCGCCGTTGACGCATGTGTCCGCGCTTGTTGCGGTGTCGCGCACGTCCAGAAACTCCCAGACGTTTTGCGGCAGCGCATTTGCGCACTTCAACACGCCCATCAACCCGCCGGCGTTGCCCATCAGGCAGAGCATGATCGCGGTCAGCAGGCCGGTGAGAGATCCCACAATCGAGAATCGAGAGCCCTGATATTGTTCATTGTCTATCTGGCCTCTGGATTCTGGATTCTGGATTCTCGCCTGCCACAGATTCGACCCCACAGCAAACGCGCTCACAAACGCCAGCGCAAAAATCATCGCGCCGCCGAGGTTGAAAGCGATGCCGGTGGCGACGCCGCTGATCTTGATCAGCATCGCGAAGATCACGTAGCCAAAGTAGTAATAGCTGATCGGTTGCCCGGCCAGCCAGGCGTCGGACGCGGGGAAAGTCGGAGAGCGGAGGATGCTGTTGATCATCATCGTCTCCATATACTTTTCGCCGCCGGCCGCGATGATCTCTGGTGAGTAGGCGCGCACATAGGCCCACAGCGCAAATGCCAGCGCAAAGACCAGCTCGGTGACGATTACAACTGCCGGCAGGCGCTTTGGCAAACGCACATCGCCCAATTGCGCATTCATCGCGATGCCGACTGCCCAGACTGCGGCCAGCGCCAGCAGCGCCGTACCGACCGTGTTCGAAGCCAGACCCAGTGTGATGACGATCCAATAGAAAAAGCCGCCAAAAAGCACGCCAGCGGCTTTGCCAAGGCCGTAACCGCGATCCGGCAAATTGCGCAACCAGGCGCGTGTGATGAGCGAACCGCCAATGCCAAATGCCTGCACGCACAGATACCATTTGAAGAGATCGATGTATTGCATGATGTGATTTACGCGATTGTACGTGGGTTTGTTTGGCGTTGAGATGCCGCGTCATTTGCGCGTGGCGCCCCGGGCGTTGCAGTTAGCCGCCGAAGGGCGGCTTCGCCATGGCTAGCCCGGGACCGCGGTCCCGAGGCACCCCCGCTACAACACCACATCGCTTAACGATGTGACCCGGCGCGGCTGCTGCGTGGCGCTGATGGCGCTCTTGATGTCTTTGAACCCGCTGCCGGTGAGCTGCAGCACCACGCTGTCGTTCGCGCCGATCAAGCCGCTTGCGCGGCCCGCTGCCAGCCCGACATAGGCGGCCGCGCAGGCCGGTTCGCCAAACACGCCGGCATCGCGCGCCAGCGTACCCATAGCTGCGAGCATGGCCGCATCGGTGGCTTCGAGCAGGCTGCCACCGGTCTCGCGCACGGCGCGCAGTGCGGCGACGCCGTCGCACGGCAGATCGACGCTGATGCCGCTGGCGATCGTGCTGGACGGTGCTGCTGCCAGCGCTTCACCGCCCGACTGCCAGGTCCGATACAGCGACGGTGCTAGTGCCGCAGTCACGCCGATAAAGCGCGGCACGCGGTCGATCCAGCCAACTTCGCGCAGCTCGTGAAATCCCTTGCGCACGCCACTGATGATATTGCCATCGCCGACGGGCACGATGACGACATCCGGCGCGGCAAAATGTGCGCCTTGCGCCGCGCCAATCTGCTCGGAGATTTCGAACCCGGCAGTCTTTTTGCCCTCGCGCGTGTATGGGTTCACGCCCGTGCTGCGGTTGTACCAGCCAAATTTTTCGCAGGCCGCGTTCGACAGAGTGACCGCGTCGTTGTAGCTGCCCTGCACGACAAACACCGTCGCGCCATGGATGAGGATGCCGGCCAGCTTGCCCTCAGGCGTGCCCTCCGGCACAAATACCACGGCGCGCATCCGAGTGCCCGCGCACATCGCCGATAGCGCGCCGGCCGCGTTGCCGGTTGACGCCACACAGAGGGTGTCGTAGCCCATGCGCAGCGCGTGCCCCACGACCATGGCGCTGGCGCGGTCTTTGAACGATGAGCTGGGCAGCCGGCTGTCGTCTTTCAGCCAGACTTCGCGCACCGCCAGATCGCGTTCGAGCTTTGGCGCGCGATAGAGCGGTGACCAGCCGAGCGACTGCAGTGGCGTGCCGCGTTCGATGCCGAAGTGGCGCGCGAGTTCGGCGCTGCGCAACGGCAAAAACGGCGCATAGTGCCAGATCGAGCGGTCGCGCGAGCCACAAATGCGAGCCGGATTGGCTTCGCGCGCAATCTGGCCATAGTCATAGACGGCATCGAGATTGCCGCCATCGCGTGGGCAGGTGTAGCGCACAGCTTCAGGCGCGTAGACTGCGCCGCAGGTCAGACAACGGAAGCCGGTGTGGAAGTTGGGCATCGTGGTGAAAGAGTTTACCTTCGCGCGGGGTCAGTTGACAGCGGCCGGGAGGCCTCCCGGCCGCTTAGCGGTTCAAAAACGGCAGCAGCACGCGCTTTTCAAGCGTGCCCACCACGGTCGTGCCGGAGGCGTTGTAGTTGACAATCGTGTTGTTAAAGGACGTTTGCACCGAGTAGCCGTAGGCGCTGACCCGCTCCGGATCACGCAGGCGGACATGCCAGGTCAGTTGCACTGAATCGTTGGGCAGGATTTCGACAATTGGTTTTGTCTGCGATTCGCCCGCCAGCAGCTCAAGACCGTCCGGCAGCGTCAACGTTGCGTTGCCGCCGGTATATCGCTCATCGGTGTCGTTGTTGATCCAGGCCTGGATCTCGAATTCGAACAGTGAGCCGGGCAGTATTTTTGCAGGTGACACCAGCCAGCTGCCGCCGCCGCCGGAGCCGGCGAGGCCATATGCAGTAGAGAAATTCGCGTTGGTCTTTGGGCTCAAAAACCGCGGCGCCCAGACCAGACCATAGCCGCTGTCGCCGTTGGGTTCGTTGACCATGAACTCAGGCGCTTCACCCTGCCGGGTGCGTATGCCGCTGAGCGAACCGAAAGAAAAGACATCCGGCCGCGTCATGCCAAACCCGCTCAGCAGGCCCATGGCTTTGAGCGAGCCCTGCGCGAACGTCTTTGATTCAAACGATAGAAAATAAGACGGCATGGTGTCTGCCTCGGCAAACCGTTGTGTGCTGGTGTAGCGGCCGGCGCTGCCGACAAAGTAGGGCGCGGAGTCGTTGCTGCCGACCAGCACATCCAGCATGGTGCGCATGCCGATGCCGCGCGTGCTCGTGCCCAGATTGCGCGTCTCGTAGTCCATGCGCACAAGATCGTCGCGGCCGCTAAATGGGTTGTTCATGAACGACAGCGTCTGGCGAATCTGCACGTCGCTGATGACCCACGTGGTGCTGAGTTTGCCGTTGTCGACGATCGGCCCAAACGACGGCACGCGGCCTGCCAGCGATAGCGTCGAGCTGTGCTGGCCATCGACGATGCGCACCCATGATTCAGACGACCAGATATTTGCGCCGGTCGTCGGGAAGTAGATATAGGTCAAGCTCTTGTTGTCGTCATCCGCGATCTCAGGGTTGCCGCCGGTGCTGCTGATGACAAACTGGCCATCATCGTCAACATCGACGCGCAGATAGCTGTTGCTGATGTCTGCGACCGAGACTTCCGAGCCATCGATCGCCGGCCCTTGCGGTTCATCCGGTTTCGCGAGGCTGGTCTGGCTGAGCATTGCCAACGAACTCACGAGCAAGAGCGCGCCAAGCAAGAAACGATGCGGTGCTGCAAACACAGCGCGACAAAACGCGATCATGGCAAATGGTTAGGCTGGGCACAACGGCTTTGAGCGAGACCGTGCAACTGAATTATTGCACGACTATCGAAATGGAACACGGCTCGCGACCAGGTTCAGCAATTCTCAATCGAAAACAAAAGCGCCACAGATTTCACAGAATTTCTGTGTAATCGGTGAAATCTGTGGCGCCTTGAGGCGCGCGCGTTTAGCCAAGTGGCGCGATCTGCTATAAACTCTGCAGATCATGGCAAAAATCACGTTTATTGGCGCTGGCAGCACCGTGTTTGCAAAAAACCTGCTCGGCGATATTCTGAGTTTTCCGGAGCTTGCGGGTTCGGAAATCACGTTGTTCGACATCGACAAACAGCGGCTCGACACATCGAAGGTCGTTGCAAACAAAGTGGCGCAGAAGCTTGGTGCGAAGCCAAAGATCGTCACCACGACCAATCGCAAGAAGGCGCTCGACGGCGCGGATTATGCGATCAGCATGATCCAGGTCGGCGGTTACAAACCGGGCACCGTGGTCGATTTTGAGATCCCCAAAAAATACGGCCTGCGCCAGACGATTGCCGACACGCTCGGCATTGGCGGCATCATGCGCGGTCTGCGCACCATCCCGGTGCTGCTCGACATGTGCAAAGACATGGAGGCAGTCTGCCCGGACGTCACTTTTCTACAATACGTCAACCCGATGTGCATGAACATGATGGCGATCCAGCGCGCCACAAAGATCAAGAGCGTGGGTCTGTGCCACAGCGTGCAGGGCACCGCCGAACAGCTCGCGCACGATATCAATGTGCCGATCGATGAGATCAACTATGTCGCCGCCGGCATCAACCATGTGGCGTTTTATCTCAAATTCGAGCGCGATGGCAAAGACCTCTATCCGGAGATCCGCAAGGTGCTGGCAAAAAACAAACAGCCCTCGTGGAACCTGGTGCGCTACGAAATTCTTAAGCGCTTCGGCTATTTTGTGACCGAGAGCAGCGAGCACTTTAGCGAATACACGCCGTGGTTTATCAAACGCGACCGGCCGGATCTGATCGATCAATTTAATATTCCGCTGGATGAATACATTCGCCGTTGCGAGGAGCAGATCGCGGGCTGGCACAAGATGCGCGCCGAACTCGAAACCGGCAAAGATCTCGAAGTGCATCGCAGCCATGAGTACGGCTCGCTGATTATTCACAGCCTGGAAACGGGCACACCGCGCGTGGTGTATGGCAACGTCGCCAACAAGGGCATCATCGACAACTTGCCGGAGAACTGCTGTGTCGAAGTGCCGGTGCTGGTCGACAAATCAGGCCTGCAGCCGACCAAAATCGGCGCATTGCCGCCGCAGCTGGCCGCACTGATGCAGACCAACGTCAACGTGCAGACGCTGGCGGTCGAAGCCGCCCTGACCGGAAAACGCGAGCACATCTATCACGCCGCCGCGCTCGACCCGCACACCGCCGCCGAACTGAGCCTGGAGCAAATCTGGTCGCTCGTCGACGACCTGATCGAAGCCCATGGCGACTGGCTGCCGAAGTATGTGTAGGGCGTCAAAATGACGATCCCCGCGCTCGTCCTTGCCTACGCTGTTCCCACGGATTGACGACGTTTTGCGCAAGGGCGCGCAACGATGAGTCCTGAAAACGCAACAAGCGTCCGCGCGGAGCGCGGACGCTTGTTGCGTTTTCAGGCTGAAATTGCCTCAACTCGCGACGCATCACCGCGTCGGCGATGACGTGCAGCGTTTGTTCACAAGCATCAGGTTTACAGGTGGCTAATTGCGCTGATTTGTGTACGTGAGGTCGATGGTCTGTCCGGCGCCCAATGAAATCCAGTAGCACGCAGAGCCCGGGGAGGTTGCTATCCAACCCGGTTGCACGGATTCGCAAAGCGCGTAGGAGCCAGCGGCCAGGTCGATCGTCGTCGTGCCTTGCGCATCAGTCTGACTAGACTGCGTCTGGCCGTTCGACAGATTGCGCGCGCTGAGCGTCCAACCTTGTAGCGCAGCGCCGTCAGATGCGCGAACGCGCCCGGTGAAACGCGCCTGCGACGATGTCTGGCGAACGGTAAACGCCAAGTTGATCAGACTGCCGCCGCTCAGCGTGATCCAGTAGCACCCGCTATCCGGCAGCGCCCCGCTCGCGCCACCCTGCAGCGTAACGCAGATACGGTACGACCCAGCGCTGACGTCCAGCAATACTGCGCCAGCGCTGTCGGTTGTGCCGGAAAAGTTTTGCCCGGTGGTCGAATTGTCGGCAACAACGGACCACCCGGCGAGCGGTGCATTGCTGCCATCGACCAGCACGCGTGCGCCAATGCGCGCGTCGCCTGCCTGCTGTCGCGCGCGAAACGTCAAATTGGCGTCATCCCCGGCATTGACGCTGATCCAGTAACACGCAAGCGCAGGTGATACTGGTTCCCAGCCGGCAGGCACAGCCGAGCAGACCAAATATGAGCCGGCTGCCACATCGATGCGCGTGAGTCCGTCGGCATCCGATGTGGCTCTGCTCTCAACGCCGCTGTTTAGGTTCCGAGCGATCACAGCCCAGCCACTGATGGGAGCGCCAGTGCCGTCGACGATGGTGCGCGTCGAGAACCGTGCTCCGGCGCCTGCCTGCTGCCGGTTCGTAAACGACAGATCAACGCTTTGCCCGGCATTGAGTGAGATCCAGTAACACGCGCTGTCTGGCGATACCGCCGCCCAGCCAGCTTGAACAGTTGCGCAAAATGTGTAGGGCCCCGGCGGGATATCAAGCGTCGCGGCGCCATTGCCGTCTGTCGAAGCGGAGCGCGTTGCGCCTGTGCTTAGGTTGCGCGCGTTGACCGTCCAGCCCGGCAGAGGTGCGCGCGTGCCATCGATGAGCACGCGGCTGGTGAATCTGGCCGTGCCAGACGATTGTCCCAAATTGCGAACCCGGCGGATTGCGCCGCTCGAGAGCGAATAGTAAAGCGACGCCGAGCCCGGATCGAACATGAGGTCGATCAGTTGGCCGGCGCTGGATTTTGTATGAAAGACGTTGCGCTGAATGTTGCCGCCCGTTCCGCTCAAGTGATAAATCGCATCGCCGCAATAATCGGCGAAGAAGTAGCTGTCGTTATACGGCGCCGGCCATGCGCCGGTGCTGTAGGCGCCGCCGACGATGGCACACTCGCCGTTGACATGCGAATAGGCGTAGAGCGGATCGGTCATGCCTGCGGGCGGGCCGCTGCAGCCGCTGGTCTGCCCGAGAGGGCAAGATCCTTCGCGCGTATTCCAGCCATAGTCCGCATTTATGGCGCCGGCATTGATTTCTTCGAATGCGCTTTGCCCGACATCGTTGATAACGAACTGGCTGGTTCCGGGTTTGAACGCAATCTTCCATGGGTTGCGCAGACCCCAGGCGTATGTTTCTCGGCAGAACCCACCGTTCTTGTCCGGACCGGTGTCGCCGCAGCGAACTGCGCCGGCGCTGGCCGCATATGGATTGCCGGACGGAATGTCGCCATCGCGCGTAATACGCAAAATTTTTCCAGACAGCAGGCTCCGAAAGCGCGCGTTGTCATTGCCAGAGCCGCTCAGCGCGTTGTTGTCGACTCGGCAGCCGCCGTCGCCGCTGGAGACATACAACAGACCATCCGGTCCAAAAGCCAGATCGCCGCCATTGTGGTTGCTGCACGGGGTCGGGATGTTGTCGAGGATGACGACGGGCGACTGTGCACTATTGCCTGAAAGCACATACCGGGCTACGCGATTGCGCGCGCCAGCATTGCCTGAGCAGTTGTTTTGCCCGTTCCCGCCATTCCATGTGTAGTAAATATAGATGTAGCGGTTACTGCCGAAATCCGGATCTGTGGTTACGCTCTGCAAACCGCGCTCGCCTTCGTTGCAGATGTTTCCGGACAGATCAAGTGCCGGGGCGCCCGACAGCGATCCATTTGTAAAGAGCCACAATTTCCCTCCCTTTGCTGCAAGTAGTAGCCGCCCGTCGGCAGTGAAGGTCATGTCGGTTGGCGTTTCGCCAATGTTTGTCACAGCCTCGTCGACAAAATCTGCCGGTGCGGCTCGCGCAACGCGCTGAGCGGCAATACTGGACATGACGGTCAGGCACACCGCAATAAATACGCCAGCTGCGCGTTGTGCGCGGCTTTGATTCTTGGCAATAAAAGTGTTCACGAGTCCCCCGAAAAACGAACCAGGCGTCTGGGTGGTATGAAGGTGGTGACGCTGGGTGTGATGGGCGAGGATGGAACACGTAACGCTGTTCTTTGCATGAGCAGCGCGGTTCTTTGAAAATTGGATTGAGCCCAACGTAAACGTTTGCACGTTAAACACAGGGCACACCCATAAAAATATCACACGTTGACTTTGCGTGTACAGCGAATTCGGTTAGTGCGATTTGAAATCATGCAGACTCAGCCGCTCAAATAGATAGAGAAGAATTTAAGCCACAGAGGATCACAGAGGCAAAAAATCTCTGTGGCCTGGATTCTTCTTTTCTTTCTATGGGTACAGGTACGGCTGCGCAGGCTGTTCGGTCGGTTCGATCTTTTCGGCTTTGACGATAGCGATATCACTATTGGCAAATTTGCCGGTCGTGAAGCGCCCGACAACGCGCACCCATTGATCCTGTTTTAGCGAATCTCGCGCATCGGTCTCGACGATCAATCCGAGGGCAGCAGCATCGGCCACACAACAGCTGACTGAGAAACGCGACACCATAAATTGCGTTTTCTCAAAGCGCGGATCGTCGCGATAGACAAAGCCGACAACATCGACCTGCTGACCGGCGAGCGCGGCTGGGTCGGGCGTGCTGCTCATTTCGCGCAGCCAGTCGAGGATGGTGCGCGGGCCATTGACCGGGCGTTTGAGCGCGGCGCCCGCCGCACTGGCTGGCGCGGATTGCAGACCGATGCCGCGCGCGCCGATGGCGCTCGCGCCCAGCGGCCGCGCCGGCGCGAGTGCGCCGACGATCGCCGGCACCGCCAGCAACAGCACCGCCGACCACGAGGCAAACGCGCTGCGCGGTTGGCTGGTCAGCGTTTGGGCCAGGGTCTTCGAGCCGGGATTGAGAACCGTATAGATCAGCGTCAGCGCCAGCGCCAGATAGATCAGCGCGCCGACCAAGATCAGCCACTCGAAACGCTGGTTAATATAAAACGCAACCGTGCCCGAGCTGATCTTTTGATAGAGCATCAGACCAGATGCGCCGAGCACCAGCGCCTTGAGCAGGGTATCGATTCGAGTGGTCATGGTGGAGATATTACATGCTACACGTGAGCAAGCAGATCTATCGCATCGTTTGCGCTTGATAGATGGCGTGCGCCAGCCTGAAACCAATCTGTTACTGATGCCTTTCTAGGGCAATTCGGATCAGTGCTACGACTTCTCGAAACCTGTCCATTACTTCAGGTGGCATTGACCGGCTCACGTGATTCCACACCCGCTGCTCACTATAGAGCGCTGCTCGGAGATGCTTCAGATCACTGGTCGCATTTACGTCAAAGATCGTAATGTCAATTTGGTCATTTGCTGCCATCTCCTCCTTCCAATCGAACGAGATTGCAAACTCAATGAGCTTTGTAATGCTTGCGTCGGGAAGAGGAACCTGGTGGATTTCCAACTTTGTCGAATTGATGACCTTATGCTCTATCATTGTTAAACTTTACGACTGTTTAGGATCAGCGCTTGAGTCTGTGCAGGCCGAACCAACCAATGACGATTAAGGTCACCGTAATAATTGCGTGTTGCTTTTTGGCTGCCTGTAGCCCGCCGCCAGCGCCTCGCCAAACTGTCTCGCGCGATGCGTCTGGAGGAGACTTTTTTGACACATTTGTGACGCAAGACGGATCAACTCTGATTCGTCGCTCGGACACAGCCACTGCAGATGCTGTCTACCTCGCCAAGGTGAATGGCAGACCTGTTGTTGAGGAAGGTTGTGTAATGCTCACCAATGGATCTGGGAACTTCGTATTGCCAGTTTGGCCACCTGGGTACTCACTCGTTCAAGAGTCAAACCTCGGTATGCAAATCGTCAGTGCGAAGAATAGGCCTGTGGGTGAAATTGGGATTTCACTGGCCACTTCAGCGGTGTCAGCGGCCTCCTTGAATGTTGCCACTTTCACGGAGCCGTTTAAGGCAGAGTACGAGGCAATGGTTCCGGCGGCATGTCGGAATCGTGTCGAGTCGATTGCGATCATCTATGTGCCGGAGTAAACACGCGCCCTGCTCAAAGCCAGCAAGGCCGCCACCCGCAGATCGCTGCGCGTCAGCGCCAACGCGCTGATGCCTTCCGGCGGCACCCAACGCAGTTCGACATAGCCCGACACGCGCAGCTTGGCGGCCGACCCGCGCACCTTGCACAGCCAGACATGCCGGGTGATCTTGAAGTGCGTAAACGCATGTTTGATCGGGCCAAGCACGCCCTGTGCAGACACGTCCAGCCCGGTCCGTTCGCGCACCATGGCTTCCACTGCGTCCGCGCCGGGCATGAATTCGAGCGCGCCGCGAAAGTCGGAGCTGACGAATTCCCACAGCCCGCCCAGCAGGCCGGAGGCCGGACGCTGCCCGAGCAGGACCTCGCCGCGCGTGTTGACGACCACGGCCGTCAACACATCGTGATGCGGCGTGCGCGCCTTTTGGATTTTGACCGGGAAGCGTTCCGGCGCGCCGCTCGCGTAGGCCGCGCAGCGCGCCTGCAACGGACACGCCGCGCAATCCGGTGCGCGCGGTGTGCAGATCAGCGCGCCCAGCTCCATCATCGCTTCATTAAACGCGCCGGCGTCCCCGCGCGGCAGCATGGCCTCAACGGTTGGCCACAGATCGCGCGCCGGATCGTCGATCGCGAACAGGCGCGAGACCACGCGTTTGACGTTGCCGTCCAGCACGGCTGCATGCGCGCCATAGGCCAGCGACGCGATCGCGCCTGCTGTGTATCGCCCGACGCCGGGCAACGCCTGCAGGCCGTCAACCGTACTCGGGATGACGCCGTCGTGTTCGCGCACGACCTGTTGCACAGCCCTGTGAAAGTTTCGCGCGCGCGCGTAGTAGCCAAGGCCTTCCCAGAGCTTGAGCACATCGTTGAGCGGCGCCTGCGCGAGCGCGGCGAGGGACGGGAAGTTGCGCAGCCAGCGCTCAAAATACGGCACGACCGTGGCCACCTGCGTCTGCTGCAACATGACTTCGCTGAGCCAGACGTGATACGGGTCGCGCGGTTCGCGCCGCCAGGGCAGGGTGCGTTTGTGCTTTGTAAACCAGCTGCGCAGCGCCCGCCAGGCCGCGTCCAGATCCCACGATAACGGCAAATCTATAGCGCTGGTTTCGCGGGATCTGGCTTTAGGCTTCGTCGGCATTGACGATGTCGGGCGCGCCAATCGCGCCGCGCATTTTGCGCTGGATCGATTTGGGCAGCTCTTTCAGATTGCCCGGTCCGCGCAGAAAATCTTTGAGCTGATCGGCGCGCAACACCGGGATCGGGCCGGGTTCGGCGTCGAGCGTGACGGACGGGTTGACAAAGACGATTGCCGCGCGCAGCGGCACTTTGATGTCGGGCGCATGCGCGTCGAGCATCTTTTTGATGGCCGCCAGCGCTGATGTGGCGTCTTTGTGCGGATCGCCGATGGCTTCGTCACGGCCCATCAGCGTGCGCATCATCGTGCGGTTGCCATGCCATTTGCCGCCGGCGAAGCGCACGCGCGTGTCCTGCGCCCGGGGAATCAACACGGTCAGCCCGCCAGGTTCGACCAGCAGATAGTCGGTCGGCTTTTCAAACAGCATCAGCGTGTATTTGCGATCGAGCCCTTTCAGGCTGTCGCGAAAGACCTTCTCCGGCCGCATCATCGACAAATACTTGCCGGCGTAGGCGAAACCGATGCGCGCGATTGCAAACATCGCCACAATGATCACAACCTCGCCCAGCAGGATATACAGCGGGTTTATCGTGGTGAACACCGGCGACGTGGTGCCGAGCAGCACCGCGATCATCAAACCCATCGCGGCGGCGACCACGCCCAGGACAATGCCGCGGGCCAACTTGCCATTTCGCGCAAGCTTCTTTTCGTCAACAACAATTTTCATACGTAAGTGTGCTTGGCAAAATCACATCCACCCTCGCGGAGCGAGGGTGGATGTGATTTTGCCTGATAGATTGACTAAGAAATCAGAGCTTTCCAAAAACGATCGAGGCGTTTTGGCCGCCCAGGCCGAATGAATTGGACAACGCGTAATCCACCGTTTTGGCGCGCGCAGTGTTCGGAACATAGTCGAGATCGCAGCCAGGATCAGGCGTGTTCAGGTTGATCGTCGGCGCGATCAAGCTGTGCTGCATCGTCATGATCGTGCTGAGCGCTTCGAGCGACCCGCTGGCGCCCATGGCGTGGCCGCACATGCTTTTTGTCGAGGTCACCGGGATGTCGTAGGCGCGTTCACCAAAGACACGCTTGATCGCGCTGGTTTCGAGCGCATCGTTTGTCGGTGTGGCGCTGCCGTGCGCGTTGATGTAGTCGATTGCGGCCGCATCGACGCCGGCGTCCTGCAAGGCCCACTGCATTGAGCGGATTGCGCCGCCGCCGCTTGGATCCGGGATCGCGATGTGGTGCGCATCCGACGAGACGCCCATGCCCAGCACTTCGGCATAGATTTTTGCGCCGCGCGCGCGGGCCAGCTCGAGATCCTCAAGCATCATGACCACGCAACCCTCGCTCAGCACAAAGCCATCGCGCGAGATGTCAAACGGACGCTGCGCCAGGGCCGGGTTGTCGTTGCCGGAGTTGCTGAGCACGCGCATCAGCGTAAACGAGGCGATCGCGCCCTCGTGGATCGCGGCTTCGACGCCGCCGGCGAACATGGCGTCGGCTTTGCCATAGCGGATCATGTCCGCCGCGTCGCCGATCGACTGCGTGCCGCTGGCGCAGGCCGCCACGATCGTGCTGAGCGGGCCTTTGGCGGCATGCTGCGTGCTGATATGAAAGGCCGGCGCATTTGGCAGCGCGGCGGACAGCGCGAACATGTTGCCGCGCTTGAAATTGTGCTTGCGAAATTCGACCATGCCGGCGTCGGACATCTCGAAGCCGCCCATCGCGGTGCCCATCACCACGCCCACGCGCTCATTTGGCACATCGGCGCCGATCGCAAGCCCGCTGTCTGCGGCGGCCTCTTTTGCCGCGGCAACCGCGAACTGCGAGCAGCGCGACATGCGTCGCGCCTCTTTTGGCTCAACGTGCAACGAAGGGTCGAAGCCTTTGACCTCGCCCGCGATCTGCACCGCAAATTCGTCCGCATTGAACTGCGTGATGCGGGTGATGCCGCTGCGACCGGCGGACAGGCCGGCCCAGGTTTCATGCGTGTTCAGGCCCAACACGGTGATCGCGCCGATGCCGGTGATCACCACGCGTTTGCGCTGCGGCCGGATGATAACGGCCGGGGCTTTGCGCGGCGTTGGGGCTTGGTTTGTGTTTGACATACGGTTACTGAGTCGCAAGACCCTTTTCAATTGCGTCTACAACGCCACGCTCGACGGTTTCCGCCGCGCGAATCATCGCCGATCTGATGGCTTTTGCCTTGCTGCGGCCATGACCGATGATGACAACACCGTCAACACCCAACAGTGGCGCGCCGCCAATTTCTTCGTAATTGCTACGTTTTTTGACGCGCTCGACCGCTTCTTTTATCAGCAGCCCGCCGATTTTGCTCTTTGGCGTGCGCATGATCTCTTCTTTTAGCATGCCGTTTATAAACGAGCCCATGCCTTCGGAGAGCTTTACGATGACATTGCCGGTGAAGCCGTCGGTCACAAACACATCGGCGTTGCCGGCTGGCAAATCACGGCCTTCGGCATTGCCGATAAAGTTGATCGGGGCAGTTTTGAGCAGCTGATGTGCGGCTTGCACCAGCTCGCTGCCTTTTGTTTCTTCTTCGCCGTTCGAAATAATCGCCACGCGCGGGTTGCGCACGTTCATCACGCGCTCGGCGTAGATGCTGGCCATGATTCCGAACTGCGCCAGCCACTCTGGCTTGCAATCCGCGTTTGCGCCAAGGTCGGCCAGCAGCACCCAGCCCTTGGCGGTGGGGAAGGCCGAAGTCAGGCACGGACGATGCACGCCTTTGATGCGGCCCAGGTGAAACAACCCGCCAGCCAGCGCGCCGCCGGTGTTGCCCATCGTCACAAACGCATCGGCGTCGCCGTTTTTGACCATCTGGATGCCGACCACCATCGAGCTATCTTTCTTTGACTTAACGGCCTGCGCCGGGTGTTCGTGCATCTCGATCACCTCGGTCGCGTGCACGATTGGCAGATGGAGATTCGCGGTGTTGTGTTGCACCAGCAAGGGCCGAATGATCTCCTGCCGGCCCACCAGCGCGATTTCATAACCGCGCTCGCGCGCGATCTGAACTGCGGCTTCGACATTGGGGCTCGGGCCGAAATCGCCGCCCATGCAATCAAGGACAATTTTCATAGTTAGTTCCGGCAAAAGCCGTGCTCGTCATCGGGGGGACGGATCGCTGTCATTGCGATTGACATCTGGCGATTTTCCTCCGCCAGCACATTGGCTTCTTCATTCAGCAGATCGACGAGCGAGTCCTGGCTGAGCAAATTCTGCTTCACTTCAAGTGGCAGATCGCCCAACGCGATGGCAGAAAATAGCGCCAGTTCGGTTGGGTCGCTGGGAATGGCTTCAAATCGAAACTTCACGCCGCCAAATTCGGAGAGCAGTTTTATGTAGCGCCGGACCCGTTTGGACACCTGCGCGAGCAGGCTGACGGGCGGTTCACCCACGAGCGGCATAAAACGCACATCACCGATCAAATAGCCGTGGTCGCTCTGGCGCAGATTCAAAATCTTGAACCGCTCTTCTCCCACGGTTTCGATGTTCATGCGGCCATCCTGCAGCTTTTTGACCTGGGTGACGCGGGCGGATGTGCCGATATCGACGGGCTGATCGTGCTCATACGAGAGCACCACGCCAAACGGCTCTTTGTTCTCAATGCACTGCTGGATCATGATGCGATAGCGCTGTTCGAAAATGTGCAGCGGCAGCGTTTGGCCTGGAAAGAGCACAACACTCAGTGGGAAAAGGGGCAGTGCGCTGACTTTGGCCTCCATCTTTTGGTCCTCCGAAACTCAGCCGATTATATGTGTCGGCCAAAGTAAGTGTACGGATGCAGCGCCATCATCAACTATTTACAATTCGCAGTGTGACATCGCAGCCAAACATCGCACCGCACGAGGCCCTCTTTGCCTCGCTTCAGCAAAAATATCCCTCGTTGTTCGTCTCACCGGGCGTCTTTATTGATGTTGAACCGGTCAATCGCGTCGTGTCGGTTCGCGACAGCATGCTCTTTGCCGTCAGCAAGCTGCAGGAACCCGAGCGGCACATCATGCTGCTGCAGGTCGTCAATGCCATGAGCGCGGACGAAATCGCGGCCAAACTGTGCACCTCGCGCGAAGTCATCGTCGACCGGCTGCGCGCCGGCCACCGCAATGTGACGCGCTATTTTGGCATGTGTGGCTAGTGCCACAAAAACAGGGTTTCTAAATCTGGCGAAAATGCCATATCCCTCGCGGAGCGAGGGATATGGCATTTTCGCCGTAATTTGAAAACTAGGTTTTGCGGCACTGGCCACACATGCCGGCCCCTATAATCGTGTCCACCATGCGAAAAATCGGCCTGCAGCTGTATACCGTGCGCGAAGCACTCAAGAGCGATTATCTCGGCACGATTCAACAGGTAGCTGCGGCTGGATACGCTGGCATCGAGATGGGTCCGGAATATGGTGGAATGACCGCCAAACAGATGCGCGTTGTTCTGGACGACCTCGGCATGACCGCAATCGGCCTGTATGTGGGCATGGAAGCGCCGGTCGACGAGCTGATGCGCGTGCTGGATGACTGCCAGACGCTGGGCGCGAAATACATCGGTGTGGCCTGGATGGGCGAGCAATATCGAACTAGCGGCGGCCTGGCCAGGGCCGTGGCTTGGTTCCAGCAAGCGGGCTCGCTGGCCCGCGCGTGCGCCATGCGCTTTGTCTATCACGCGCATGCCTTTGAATTTGAGATCAGAATCAATCGCGAATTGATGTTGGACGCCCTGATGACCGCCACGACAAAAAGAACGCTGTCGTGGGAACTGGACACCTATTGGGTCACTAAGGGCGGGCAAGACCCGGTCGACTACTTCTTTAAATACAGCGGCCGCACGCCGTTGTGCCATTTGAAGGATATGACTGGCGATGGCCGAGAGGATTTTGAAATTGTGGGTGAGGGCATCCTCAAGTTTGATGCCATCTTTAAGGCGGGTGATGCCGCCGGTGTCGACTGGTATATTGTGGAACAGGACACCTGTCCGAAGGGCGAGTTGGAGTCGATGCGTGCGAGTTATCAAAACATTGTGTCGCGTGGCTGGCTCGAACAATAAATTATGGAATCACCACGTACGCTGACCGAGGACGATGCCTCCAAGCTGCCCGAGTCGGCGCCAATTGTGCAAACGATCACCGGCGAGCGCGACCGCGAGCTCAATGTCGGAAAATGGCCGCGAGCTGTTGCGCGAAATTGTCGAAACGGTGGCGTTGTTTGCCGTTATCTTTACGCTGGCGCGGCTGACGATCGGCAATTACTCGATCCTCGGGCGCAGCATGGAGCCCAATTACTATCAAGATGAGCGCTTGCTCGTCGATCGTATTACGCCCCGGCTCGGATTTCTGGATCGCGGCGATGTGGTTATTGCGCATTCACCGCGCGAGGCCGATACCGAGCTGATCAAGCGGCTGATCGGCAAGCCCGGGGACACGGTCGAGCTGCGCGAAAACCGCATCTATGTCAACGGCACTGCGTTGGAAGAGCCCTATCTGCCCGACGGCGCAGACTCCGGCCCACGCGATAAGCAACAGGCGCAGTGGACATTGGGCGAAAATGAATACTTCCTGTTGGGCGACAACCGCTCGCAAAGTGCTGATTCGCGCTCTTTCGGCACGATTCAGTCCAGCAACATTGTCGGCCGGGCGTTGCTCGTGTATTTCCCGTTTGATCGCTTTCAGTTTGTAAAGCATCACGATTATCCGGGACAGTAGCCACGTGCGGACTATTCTTGCAGCAATCCTCTGACACACGAAATTGCAAAAACAGCATTGCGGTTTGAACGCTATCTGAAAATATATTCCTCCCCGACACGCAACTGACAGGCGACTCATTCTTTTGATGGAGAGAGTCGCCTCGTTCTTTTTCCCAACCTGTCAAATGAATATCCAAACCAGCCTTAAAAATGGTTGCGATATGGAGCGAAGTGAGTATCATCTGGGGAGCAGTGGGGAAAAGTGGGGCAATATGGTGGATAACTCGATTGCCCTGTGGATAACTCGTTCAATACACGCATCACAGACCATTCTTGAGTGAGATCTCACGCCCAGCGCTTCGCGGGGTGGGTTTCTCGCTCGCACGTTTGACGACATATACATCAGGACAGGGCGCAAGCCTGATTGAGACGAAACATGTTTTTGGGCAAATTTGAACACGCCGTCGACGACAAAAGTCGACTCAGCATGCCAGCGCGCTTTCGCGAACGGCTTGCGGACGGGCTTGTCATCATGTCCAGCACGGAAAAGTGTCTGTTGGTCTACCCGATGGATGAGTTTCAGAAACTGTTCGACAAAGTCAGCGCGTTGCCCACGGTGGATCCGCAGGCCGCTGTTTTGCGCCGGATGCTCTTTATGAACGCCAGCGATGCCACACCGGACAAACAGAACCGGATCGTGGTGCCACAGGCGTTGCGCGACTACGCCGGCATCTCCGCTGCCGCGATTCTGGTCGGAGTCGGGCGTTGGTTGGAAGTCTGGAGCCCAGACACCTGGACCCTGCAGCAAGCCGAGATCGATCGGCAGGCGCAGGATGCCGAATCAAAGCTCGCCCTGGCAAAACTGGGTGTGTGACATGCACATACCGGTAATGCTGACCGAAGTGGTCGATGCGCTGCAGCCCGGCGCGGGCAAGCGTTTTTTGGATGGCACAGCCGGCGGCGGCGGCCACACAGAGGCGTTGTTGCGGTCGGGGGCGCAGGTGCTCGCGACCGATGTTGATGGCGCGGCCGTTGCGCGCGTGACAGAAAAACTGAATACGTGGGTTGCGGGTGGGCAACTACGGGTGGAACAAAGCTGGCTGGACGAGAGCGTGACGATTGCGCGTGAGGCGGACATGCTGCCGTTGGACGGCGTGCTGGCGGACCTGGGCTTGTCGTCGTTTCAACTGGACACGGCCGAGCGCGGGTTTGCGTTTATGCGCGAAGGTCCGCTGGACATGCGGTTTGATCAATCACGCGGTCTGTCAGCCTCGGCGTGGCTGGAACAGAGTGATGTGTGGGACATCGCGCGGGCGTTGCGCGATTACGGGGATGTTCAGAACCCGCGGCGGGTGGCCGAGGCGATCTGGGCAGCGCGGCCGGTCACAACGACGACGCAGTTGCGCGATCTGGTTGGGCGCATCGTCAAGGCGCGCTCTGGCAAGATTCATCCATCGACGCAGGTGTTTCAAGCGTTGCGCATCGTGGTCAACGATGAGCTGCGGCGGTTGAGCGCGGCGTTGCCGAAGTTCGTGGATGCGCTCAAACCGGGTGGGCGGGTGGCAATCATCAGCTTTCACTCGTTGGAAGACCGCATCGTCAAAAACGTGTTTCGGGATCTGGCAAAGGACTTCACGCCGGAGCCTGGATATGGCGACCAGGCGGCGCAAGTGGCCACGTTGCGTGTGCTGACAAAGGATCCGTTAGTGCCGGGTGAGGCGGAAGTCGCGGCAAACCCGCGCGCCCGCAGCGCGAAGTTGCGCGTCGCTGAGAAGTTATAAGGGGAGTTGGCGGGCAGGGTGCGGACAGTGGACAGTGGAGTCCACCTCCAAGGTGGACTCCACTGTCCACTGTCCGCACCCTGCCCGCCTCTAAGAATTGCGAGAAATAGCGTCAAAAAGGGCCGAAATCTGCGAGGTTACTTAGAAGCGATGGGACTTTATATCTACACAAGTTCCAACACCATGCCCGAGTACTTCTAAGACTAGTCAAAGTACATTTATTTCGTAGAAAATTCGCGGTTTTTACTGAGCGCTGTGGCGATAGAAGGATGAGGTGACACGCTGTGAAGAGGATGTTGTTTCGATTACGCAATGCAAAGCTTGATTCGCGTCAGAGCGCTGTGCTCGGCAGCGTCAGTTTTGCGCTGTTAATCGCGCTCATGCTCGCATGGCTGTCGATGTCGACCCGCACCGCGGTGCTGAACAAAAAGATCGATACGTTGGATGCCCGCCGGCTGGAACTGGAAGATCAGATCAATCAGCGTTGGCGGCAGTTGGGCGATTTGAGCGGCCCGGTGGTGATGTCTGAGCGCGCCGAGCGGCTCGGCTTTAAGCCGGTCAAGTTCGAGTATCTGGTGCTGGGCTCGACCGCGGTGGGTTCAAGCACCACCCTGACAGTGACGGTGAAATAACCATGTTTTCAAAACGACGCTTGTCCATGATGGCAATTTTGATCACGATGCTTTTTGTATCGGTGGTCTTTCGCGCATTGTGGGTGCAGGCCAAGTTTCCCGCGCACGAGCAGGAAGTCGCCAACCAGCAGATCGCCACGATCAACACGCTGGCGCCGCGCGGCACGATTTTTGACCGCAACGGCAATGTGCTGGCCGTCAGCAACCGCGCCTTTATCGTGCGCGTCAACACGCGTGTGGTCACCGACACCGTCGCTGCCGCCCGCTACGCTGAAGTGTTGGCCCCCAGCCTGAACCAGGCGCCGGAAGTGCTCGGCCGCCGCATCAACGCCATCATCAACGACGGCCGCCTTGCGCCGCTCTCGCGCACGCTGCCAAACGTCATCGCCTATAACGTGCCGTCCAGCGCCATCGAAGGCTATCGCGCCGCGGTGCGCGAAAACCGGATGAGCAACGGCGTCTGGGAAGAAGAGCATTGGACGCGCGCCTATCCGTTTGGCGCATTGGCCGGCCCGACCATCGGATTTGTGACGCTGTTTGGCGACAACTATTCCGGCGTCGAAGCCTCCGCCAACCGCGAGCTGGCCGAACAACGCGGCCGCCGCACCGAGCGCTCGCGCATCGATCTGCTGGCGATCACACCGACATTGAGCGGCGCCGATCTGGTGCTGACGCTGGACATGAATCTGCAAGCCTATGTCGAGAAGCGCCTGGCGCAGGCCATCGACAAGAGCGGCGCCAAGAGCGGCACCGTGCTGGTCATGGAAGTCGGCACCGGCAAGATCCTGGCCTCGGCATCCTGGCCGGGTTACGATCCCAACCGCGTGCTCGATATTGCCGCTGACCCGGACGCGGCCAAGTGGCTCAAAGACCCGGCCGTCAGCGACATGTATGAGCCCGGTTCAGTGATCAAAGTCTGCACATTCGCTGCGGCGATCGACTCCGGCATCGTCTCGCCCGACGCGGTCTTTCACGATAGCGGGCGCATCGTAGTCGAAGGCAAAGCCATCCGCAACTCCGATCTCGCCGGGCACGGCAATGTCGATCTGACGCAGACGCTGGCGAAATCGCTCAACGTGGTTACCGTGCAGGTCGCGCAAAAAGTTGGCGCCGACCAGTTCTATCGCGGCATGCGCGCGTTTGGCTTTGGCAATCGCAGCGGCATCGATCTTGGCGGCGAGTCCGCCGGCACCCTGCGCACGCCTGCAGATGAAGCCTGGTCGAAGATCGATCTGGCCACAAACAGCTACGGCCAGGGCATGGCGACCACGTCCTATCAGGTGCTCAACGCGGTAAACGCGATCGCAAACGACGGCGTGCTGATGCAGCCGTATGTGATTCAGGAGTGGCGCGACGCCGAAGGCACAAAGATCGACAAAAAGCCGGTGCAGTTGCAGCAGTCGATCTCGCCCGAAACCTCGCTGATCATGCGCACGATGATGCGCGACGCCACGATGAGCGCCACGCCTGAAGTTGCGCCAAAGGGTTATACCGTGGCCGGCAAAACTGGCACCGCGGATTGGTATCTGCGTGGCATCAAACAGGAAACCACGATTGTGACGTATGTCGGGTTTGTCCCGGCGCTGGCGCCCAAGATCACGATTCTGGTCAAGCTGGACGAACCGCGCAGCTCGCGCTGGGCGAAGGAAACGACCGTGCCGGTCTTCCACGACGTGGCGGAAAAGGCGGTGCGGCTGCTGGGTGTGCCACCCGATCAGGTGGCGCAAGAATGACCATGGCGATGACATTGGCGGATCTCCTGGAAGCCTTGAGCGGCAAGCGGTTTGAATCGCTTGCCGCCGCGCACGTACATGGGTTTTCACTCGATACGCGCGAATTGCAGCCAGGCGATGTGTTTATCGCGGTCGCCGGTGAGCGCGTCGACGGCAACGACTACGCGCGCGCGGCGCTCGAACGCGGCGCCAGCGCTGTGCTGATCAGCGCAGACAGGATCGCGACCATCGGCGGCATGGGCGTGCCGATCGTGAAACCCGACGCCATCGCCCTGACCCCGGACACGCTGACCGCGCCGATCGCCATCGCCGTCGAAAACACCGAAACCGCGTTGCAGCAAATCGCAACCTGGTGGCGCGCGCGCTTTGATGTGCGCGTGATCGGCGTGACCGGCAGCGTTGGCAAGACCACGACAAAAGAGCTGATCGCGCAGGTGCTCTCGGTGCGCTTCAACGTGCTCAAGAGCGAAGGCAACCAGAACAACGCGCTCGGCGTGCCGCTGACATTGCTAAAGCTCAATGCCTCGCACAAATTTGCCGTGCTCGAAATGGGCATGGACCGTGAAGGCGAAATTGCGGCGTATTGCCGCTGGGCGCAGCCGCAAATCGGCGTGCTGACGATGGTTGCGCCAGTGCACATGGAGCGGCTTGGTTCGCTTGAAGCAATCGCCGAAGAAAAATCGCAGCTCGTGCGCGCCTTGCCAGCGTCCACCGCCGGCGGCATGGCCGTGTTAAACGATGATGACAGCTGGGTCGCCGCAATGAGCGCGGTGACGAAAGCGCGCGTGGTGACCTATGGGCTGACGCAGCGCGCCGATGTTTGGGCCAGCGACATCGAAGGGCAGGGGCTGGATGGCGTGTCGTTCGTGCTGCATCGCGGGCCAAAGTCGTTGCCGGTGCATCTCAAGCTGCTGGGCCAGCACAGCGTGCACACAGCGTTGCGCGCGGCCGCTGTGGCGCTCAACGAAGGCATGAACATGGAAGAAGTTGTCGAAGGACTGAGCGCTGATCCAGCGCAGCTTCGGTTAGTGGTGGGCTCTGGCCCGCATCGGTTCGCTCGTCATCGACGACACCTACAACGCGTCGCCAGAATCGACGATCGCCGCGTTAAATCTGTTAAAGGAGATCAACGGCAGCACGCCTCGTGTGGCCGTTTTGGGCGACATGTTTGAACTGGGCGATGCTGAACAAAGCGGTCACGAGGAAGTCGGCTGCCGCGCCGCGCTGGTCGCAAACATGATCGTTTGCGTCGGCACGCGGGCGCGTTTTATTGCACAGGCTGCAATCGAGTGCGGTGCAAAGCGCGAGGCTGTGCATTACGTCAAAACGACGCAGGAAGCCAGCAAATTGCTGAATACGCTGATCACCGAAAAGAGCATCATTCTGGTGAAGGGTTCGCGCGGCATGGCGATGGAAGACATCGTCAGCGCGCTCGGGGGTGGCCAGGATGAGTAGCCGCTCACTCCCGGCGATGGGCGTTTGTCTGCTGGCCGCAGGCGTCGCGTTCGCCATCACCGTCTTGCTGGGCCGCCGCTGATCGCGCTGCTGCGCCGCTATAAGCTCGGCAAGCAGATCCGCATCGACGGCCCGCAGAGCCACCTGACCAAGATGGGCACGCCGACGATGGGCGGCATCCTGTTTATCGGCGGCACCACTGCCATCATCGGCGCGATGTATCTGTATTCGCGCGTTCCTGGCGCGCGTCACCGAAGAGTTTATCGGCGTGGTGCTGGTCGGCACGTCGTTGTCGATTCCGATCTTTGTCATGATCGCGTTTGCGCATCTTTGGCTCGATCGACGACTACATGGGTGTCAAGGGCGTGCGGCGCGGCGAAGGCATGCGCGGGCGCACCAAAGCCCTGATTCAGTTGTTTATCGCGCTGATCGCGGCGGTGGTGATGAACCTGCGGTTCGACATCAACCGCATGGCGGTGCCTGGTATTGCGCAGCCGATTGAGCTGGGCATTTTGTGGATCCCGATTGCGGTTTTTATCATTCATGGCACGGCCAACGCGGTCAACATGACGGATGGCCTGGACGGTCTGGCCGCCATGATCAGCCTGATCTGCTTTGCCGGCTATGGCGTGATCACCTATCTGCAAGGGCAGTCGTTTTTGACGATGCTGTGTTTTGTGATGGTCGGCGCGCTGCTCGGCTTTCTCTGGTTCAACGTGCATCCGGCCAAGATGTTTATGGGCGGCGTCGGCAGCGAGGCGCTTGGTGCCATGCTTGGCGTGGTTGCGCTGATGTCCGGTCAGTGGCTGCTGCTGCCGATCATCGCCATCGTGCCGGTGGCCGAAGCGCTGTCGGTCATGATCCAGGTGGCGTATTTCAAGAGCACAAAACGGCAAAGCGGGGAAGGCAAGCGCTTGTTCAAGATGTCGCCGTTGCACAATCATTTCGTGTTGTTGGGCTGGTCTGAACCGCAGATTGTGATGCGGTTCTGGTTGATCGGCATCATCGCGGCCATGGTCGGAGTCGGTCTGGCGTTGTTTGGGAACCAGTAGGGACGCGCAGCGGCGCGTCCGTTAATGTGCAACATGCGCAGCGGCGTGTCCGTTGCAGCACGCGCAGTCGAAAACGAAATGTACACAGGCAAACACATCGTGATTTTGGGAGCAGCGCGGCAGGGCAAGGCCCTCGCCCGCTATCTCGTCACGCATGGCGCCCGAGTGACATTGAACGACGCCGGCAGCGCCGAAAGCATCGTGCTGGGCGATCTGGCCGGCCGGCCCGGCCTGACGACGGTCTTTGGCGGGCACCCGCTCAGCCTGCTCGATGGCTGCGATTTGCTCTGTCTGAGCGGTGGCGTGCCGATCGACCTGCCGATCGTGCTCGAAGCCAAACGGCGCGGCATCCTGCTCAGCAACGACGCGCAGATCTTTTTTGAAGTATGCCCGGCCCCAATTATTGGCATCACCGGCAGTGCCGGCAAGACCACCACGACGACGTTGGTGGGCGAGATCCTGAAGAAGAGCATAGAACTCAGAATGCAGAATACAGATCAGCGGACGGCCGCCGGCGGTGTTTGTCGGCGGCAATATCGGCAACCCGCTGATCAGCGATATCGGCACGATTCAGCCCGGCGATTTTGTCGTGATGGAGCTGTCGTCGTTCCAGCTCGAACAAATCACGCGCTCGCCGCACATCGCATGCGTGACGAACATCACGCCGAACCATCTCGACCGGCATGGCACCCTGCAGGCGTATATCGACGCCAAAAAGCGCATTCTGGATTTCCAGACGCCGCCGATATTCAAGTGCTCTCGGCGGATGACCCGGTCGCCAGCACGCTCAACACGCACGCGCGCACGATCTGGTTCAGCCTGAAGATGGAACCGATGGGCGAGGGCGCCTGGCTGGACGAAGCCGGCAACCTGCGAATTCGCCTGCGACCGGTGGACAGCACAAACCAATTGCCGTCCGCACCGTCATCTGCCATCGCCGCGAGTTGCTGCTGATGGGCGCGCACAACGTGCTCAACGTGCTGGCGGCGTGCGCGGTGAGCGGCGCGGCCGGGGCGACGGTCGAAGCGATGCGCGCCGTGGCCACAAGCTTCAAGGGCGTCTCGCATCGGCTGCAGCTGGTGGCTGAGATCGGCGGCGCGCGTTACTACGACGATTCGATCGCCACGGCGCCGGAGCGTCTGATGGCCGCGCTGCGCTGTTTCGAACAAAAAGTAATCCTGCTGTGCGGTGGCCGCGACAAACATTTGCCGTGGGACGAAGCCGCGCAGTTGATGCGCGAACGCTGCAAACACGTGGTGTTGTTTGGCGAAATGGGGCCGATGGTGGCCGAACACCTGGCGCAAGCCGGTGCAACTCAAGTGATTAATTTCTGTACGTCGCTCGCCGACGCAGTTTCAGAAGCCGCAAAATCGCGGCCGCAGGTGACATCGTTTTGCTCTCGCCCGGAGGCACCAGTTACGACGCATTCAAGGACTTCGCCGAACGCGGCGATGTGTTTACGCAGCTCATCACAACCGGTTCAGCCACAAATTACAGACAACATCGAAAGGGGTTAACCATGCAAGCACAAGCGATCATTCGCAATTACTACCGAAAGTTCACGCAGCAGCCGCGCCAGGCCGATCGCATTTTGATCGCCGTGGTGCTGATGCTGACGTTGCTCGGCCTGTTGATGGCCTACAGCACCACGTATTTCTGGTCGTATGAGAAAGAAGGCGATCCGACCACCCTCTTTCTTCGTCAGCTAATGTGGGCCGGCGTGGGTCTGGTTGGTTTTTTTGGGTCTGGCATTTATCGACTTTGGCTATCTGCGCCGCTTTGCGCTGCCGGTCATGATCGGCATGATCGTGCTGCTGATCGCGGTCCGCTTGTTTGGCGATGACGTCTTTGGCGCGCGCCGCTCGCTCTTTAACGGCTCGGTGCAGCCCAGCGAACTCACCAAGATCGTGGTGATTTGTATGCCTCGGCCTGGCTGGCCTCGCGCCGCGACACCATCACGAGCTTCTCCGATGGCATGCTGCCGTTTGGCGTGGTGATCGGTGTGGTGGCCGGGCTGGTGCTGCTGCAGCCGGACCTGAGCACGGCGTTCGTCATCGCCGTGGTGGCGTTTGCCATGTTTTTTATGGCTGGCGCGGACATCAAGCAGATTCTTGTGCTGCTCGTGGTCGGCGGGCTGGCGTCGTTCCTGGCGGTCAATCTGTTTGCGCACTCGAGCGAGCGGCTTGAGGCGTTTAGCAAAAACTGGCGCGATCCACTCAGCGACGCGGCCGACTATCACATTCGCCAGCTGATGCTGACGCTGGGCGGCGCCGGGTTGTTCGGTCATGGCATCGGCGCCAGCCATCAAAAATTCGGGTTGTTGCCGACGCCGCACACCGATTCGGTGCTGGCGGTGCTGACCGACGAGATGGGACTGATCGGCCTGCTGTTTACGTTCGGCCTGTTCGGCCTGTTTGCCTGGCGCGGCATCACGATCGGCCAGCGCGCAAACACGCCCTTTGGCGCGTTTATCGCGATCGGCATCACCGTCTGGGTGACTTGCAGACGCTGATGAACACGTTGTCCGTGTTGTCGATGATTCCATTCACTGGCGTGCCGGTGCCGTTTTTGAGCGTCGGCGGCTCATCGCTGGTGTCGTTGTTGTGGTCATGCGGCATTTTGATATCGGTGTCGCGCGGCAGCCAGGTCGATGAAGACATCGTCGATGCGCGCGAAAAAGACCTGGAGCAGCCGAACGTCACACGCCGGCTGCGCCAACGTGGGGTGAAGGCAAATGCGAGTGCTACTGTCAGCGGGCGGAACCGCCGGCCACGTGCTGCCCGCGCTTACGATCTTGAAAGCGCTGCGGACGATGGCGCCGGACGCGCCACAAAACGTTTCGGACAAGATGTCGGCTTCGTCGCGCGGCTCAAACGCGAACGTCGTCGAAGCCCTGTTCGTTGGCGAGAATGAAGGCATGGAACGAGAACTAGTCATGCGTGAAAACGTTCCCTTTGCGGCCATCCAGGCCGGCGCCCTGAACGGCGTCGGTTTGGCACGGCCGCGCGCGGCGTTTTCCGCATGGCGCGCGGCACCGTCAGCGCCTTCTCGTTGATTGGCAAGTTCAAACCCGATGCGGTGTTGCTGACCGGCGGGTTCGTCGGCGTGCCGGTTGCGCTGGCCGCGCGGCTGCGCAACGTGCCGAGCGTGGTGTATCTGCCGGACATTGAACCGGGCCAGGCGCTCAAACTCATGACGCGCTTTTGCACAAAGGTTGCCACCACAACCGAAGCCTCGGCGCGCTACATCGCCGCAAACAAGATGGTTGTGACAGGCTACCCGGTGCGTGCGGCGTTTGCCGCGCAGACGCGTGAATCCGCGCGCGCGCAGCTTGATCTGCCGGCCGGCGAAAACGTGTTGCTGGTGTTTGGCGGCAGCAAGGGTGCGCAGAGCATCAATCGCGCGATCATATCCGGCATCCTGAGTTGCTCAGGCACGCCATCGTCGTGCAGGTCACCGGCGCGGCCAGCTGGGACGAAGTGCAGGCCGCGCACGCTGCGTTGCCGGAGCCACTGCGCACTCGCTGGCGGATCTATCAGTATCTGCATGAAGAGATGGCGGCTGCGATGACCGCAGCCGATCTCACGGTGTGCCGTTCCGGCGCAAGTGCACTCGGCGAGCTGACCTATGTTGGCCTGCCGGCGGTGCTGGTGCCGTATCCGCATGCCTGGCGCTACCAAAAAGTGAACGCGCAGTATCTGGTCGACCAAGGCGCCGCGCGGCTATTGCCTGATGCCGAACTCAGCAGCGCGCTCGTTGGCACTGTTTCATCATTGTTGCAGGATACTGTGACGTTAGCAGCGATGCGCGCGGCCGCGCTCAAACTTGGACGCCATGACGGCGCCCAGCGCATCGCAAAAGTGTTGAAGGAAGTTATCCATGATTAATGCAACCGTTGTCTTCTGGACACTCACCAGCATCTTTGGCTTTGTCGGCCTGATGCGTGCCTGGCAAAAAGAGGTGATTGCCACCGCCAGCATCGTGCTGGCGTTGTTTGCGCTGTAGCCAGCTCAACAGCTCGGCCCGGCTGTCGAGCATCGTGCCTGACCCCAAGTTGGATGGTCTCGATGTCACCAAGCAACAGCAGCAGGTCGACGCTGTGAAAGTCAACCGCTTTGCCGTGCAGGCGATCCCGTTTCTGGTGATCACGTTTTTTGGCTATCTCGGGCCAACGATCACGCGCCAATTGCAGCCGGGCAAATTCTCTGATAAGGCGCGCGTGGGCGTGCAAGAGGGCATCGTCGGGTTTCTGATCGGCGGCATCAACGGCTGGCTGATCCTCAGCACGCTGGCGCGCTTTGCCTATAACCAAAGCATCCTTCCTGATCAGGGCCAGTTCCCGACGGTCGGACAAGCGCTCTTTCGCCGCCTGGCGGAGGAGGCTGGTCAAAGTTCTTCTTTATCGAAAGCTCTGCCATCGCGATCCTCGCTGGCCCGGCGCTCGTTGTCGCACTGGTTGTGTTGTTTTTGTTTGTGATCATCGCTTTTATATGAATCAGAAATCCGAATCCAGTATGAGAATAGAGATTCTCTCTGATCTTTTCGTCATCCACATCATGGGTATCGGCGGCGCCGGTATGAGCGCAATCGCGCGTGTGTTTCACGCGCGCGGTGTGCGCGTCACCGGCGACGATCGTGCCGCTTCGCCTGTGCTGGACGCGTTGAATCGCGAGGGCATCACGGCTTGCCGGTCATGCATCGCATGACGTTGCTGCATCTGGAGGGCATCGATGTGCTCGCCCCGTCTTCCGCGATTGCGCAGGATGAACCCGAGCTGCGCGAAGCCCAAAAAGCGCGGCATCAAGGTCTGGCACCGTGGCGACATGCTCAACGCGTTGCTGCAGGACAAAACTCGATCGCGGTGGCAGGCACGCACGGCAAAACGACAACCTCGTCGATGATTGCTGCGATGCTGAGCGACGCCGGGCTGGAGCCGTCTTTTATTATTGGCGGCACGTCTGCCACGCTTGGCACAAATGCGCGCCACGGCGCCGGCCAGCCGTTTGTGCTGGAAGCCGATGAGTACGACAAGACGTTCTTGCGCTATCAGCCCAATGTCGCGATTGTCACCAATGTTGAGTTTGATCATCCGGACACATTTACCGACGCCGAAGACACGTTCAACACGTTCGCACAGTTTGTTGGCGGCGTTCAGGACGACGGCCTGGTCGTCACCTGTGCCGAAGACGACGGTTGTGTCGATGTGCTGGCACGCGCCGGTCTGCGCGCCAACAAGTGCCGATTCGTGCCGTGGAACATGTCGATTACGGGATCAATCGCGGCATGTGGCGCGCGACAAATGTGCGCGCCAACGCGCTCGGCGGGATGGATTTCAGCTTCCGGCCCGGCGCCAGCGGCCCGGCACGGTCGGCGGCGCCTGCACAATCCGGCTGTCCGGCGAACACAATGTCCGCAATACACTGGCTGCGCTCATAGTGGCCGACGCCTGCGGCGTGCCGGTCAGCGATGCAGTCGGCACACTCAGCGCGTTTCGGGGCGCCGAGCGGCGCTTCGAATTCAAGGGCGAAAGCCGTGGTATTCGCGTCATCGATGACTATGCGCATCACCCGACAGAGATCCGCGCCACACTGGCGGGCGCGCGGCTGCGCTACCCGGTCGGGCGGCTCTGGGCGATCTGGCAGCCGCATACGTTCTCGCGCACGCTGGCGCTGATGGACGACTTTATCGGCGCATTTACGGACGCCGATCAGGTGATGGTGCTGCCCATATACGCCGCGCGCGAAAAGATCGAAGACTTTGGCTTCGCTGGCAACGCGCTCAATCCAATCGAGCTCGGCCGCAAGATAAAACACAAACATGTGCGCTGCGCCGCCACGTTTGGCGACGCGGTCGGCATGCTCATGTCGCAGGTCAAAGGCGGCGACGTCATCATCACCCTTAGCGCCGGCGACGGCAACGTCGTGGGTACCCGGTTGTTGGAAATGTTGAAATGAATTCCCGATCTGAATCCACAGAACAACAGACGACTCGGGACTCGTCGGCTCGTCGGCTCTGACTCCCATGAACCTTCCCTGAACTTCAATCCCGCGCCAGGCGCAACGAACCGTTGTCGCGATACACCACATCGCGCATCGGCGGGCCAGCAGAAATGCTGGTCGAAGTGCGCACGTCTGACGAACTGGCCGGCGGTGTGTTAACGCGCGGATGAGATGGGCATGCCATTTTGCGTGCTGGGCGGCGGGGCGAATATTCTGGTCAGCGACGCCGGCGTCGCAGGGATGTCGATCATCAACAAGTCAAAAGAGATCGGTTCAATATGCGCCCGACCAGCGCGCGTGTCGAAGTTGATTCCGGGGTCAGTTTGGTCACGTTGGCGCGCGATTGCATCGAACGCGGCTATGCCGGGCTGGAGTGGGCGATCGGCGTGCCTGGCACCGTTGGTGGTGCGGTTGTCGGCAACGCGGGCGCGCATGGTTCAGACGTCAGCACAAACTTGCACATGGCAAAGATCATGCGACGCGGCGGCGGGGCCGAATGGTGGACGGTGCGACAGCTCGCGTTTGAATATCGCCGCAGCGCGCTCAAGGCCTATGCGCCGCAGGACCGGCCGATCGTGCTTGCTGCGCAGTTCGATCTCAAGCTGGACTATCGCGGCAATCTTGAAAAGCGGGCGGGCGAGTTTAATGCCAAACGCAAGGCCACACAACCGCCGGGCGCCAACGATTGGCAGCATGTTCAAAAATCCGCCCGGCGATTTTGCCGGCCGGCTGATCGAAGCCTGCGGGCTAAAGGGTGCGCGGCGCGGCGGCGCGATGATTTCGGACAAACATGCCAATTTTTTCATGAACGCGCAGCCGAAGCGCGCGCGACTGATGTCAAAGCGTTGATCGATCTTGCACATGCGACGCGTGTTTGAGCAGTTTGGCGTCGATCTAGAACTTGAAGTCGAGCTGGTCGGCAAATGGGAAATCACAGGCGGAGCGCCTCGGAACAGCTAAATGGCAAAGCTAAAAGATCGCGGTCCTCTATGGCGGCAACTCCGGCGAGCACGATGTCAGCGTGCTCTCGGCCAGCTCAGTCATGGAATATTTGGATGAACGCTACGCGGTGACGCCGGTGTTTATCGCGCGGGATGGCAGCTGGCCCATCGCGGTTGAATCGCTGCGCGACTTCGATGCGGTTTTTCCGGTGCTGCACGGCCCCAACGGCGAAGACGGCACGGTGCAAGGCCTGCTCGAACTGCTCGGCGTACCCTATGTCGGCGCTGGCGTGGTTGGCTCGGCGGTCGGCATGGACAAAGCAATATTTAAAGATGTCATGCGCGCGCACAACTTGCCGGTAACGCCTATAAAGTGGTGCGACGGCACGAATATGCCGCAAAAAAGGCTGCGATCGAAGCTGAAGTCATCATGGAGCTCGGGTTGCCGGTGTTTACAAAACCTGCCAACATGGGCAGCAGCGTCGGCATCAGCAAATGCGCTTCTATAGACAATTACATGCCGGGCTTGCCGAAGCTTTCAAGTGGGACCGCAAAGTGCTGATCGAAAAAGCCGTGCGTGCGCCGCGCGAGCTTGAAGTCAGCGTGCTTGGCAACGATGTGCTTGAAGCATCGGCGGTGGGCGAGATCATCCCGCGCCGTAGTTTTTATGACTACACCGCAAAATATTTTGCGCAGGGCGACAGGAATCCGGGCTGGTTGTGCCAGCCAACATTCCCGAGCCGCTGTCGGTGCTGATCCGCGAAACCGCGGTTGAAGTGGCTACGCTGGCCGATGTGCGCGGCATGGCGCGCGTTGACTTTCTGATGGATACCATCGACAACGAAATTGTGATCAGTGAAATCAACACGATTCCCGGGCTTTACCGATCGCAGCATGTATCCGCGCATGTGGCAGGCCAGCGGGCTATCGTATCCGGCAGCTGCTTGACAAGCTGATTGCGCTGGCGATGGAAGGAAGATAAGCATGCGCTATAACCCGCAAAAACACCGCAAGAATCGCCAACCGCACACGCTTTGATGTGGCGATGGCCGAACGCGCCCAACGCACAGCGGCGGCGCTGCCGCGCATAAAACCGGCGGTGTTTATCGTGCTGCTTGGCGTGTTGCTGTTGCTTTGTCGCGGTGGCGTGGTTTAACGGCTCGGCCTGGCGCATCAACACGATCCAGGTCGTCAACAACGAGGGCATCCCGGCTGAGCAAGATAATCGGTGCAAGCGGCCTGCAGAACGAGCATCAGCAGTTTGTCGATCTGGTTGCAGGCGGCCAAGCGCATCGACGAATTGCCCGGTGTCGAAGCGGCTGAAGATCGCGTGCAAGTGGTCATGGACGGCGTCTTGTCAGATTGCGGTGCAGCCAGCCAAGCCACTCGCGATGTGGTCTTCGGCATCTGGCAACGTCTGGACGGATTACGAGGGCAAAGTGCAGCGCGCGCCAGACCAGCTGGCGGCCAAGCTGCTGATAAAAGTCGATCGAAGGCGAACCGCCGCCGATCGGCGTGCCGCTTGATCCGATGCGATGCTGCAGGGGCTGACCGATATCGTCAGCTCGCAGCCCAATCTCACACGGCTGCGAGTATTCGCAGGAGTTCGGGCTGATGATCAAAAACGAACGCGGCGCGCAACGATGCGCCTTGGCAACGCCGAACACCAGGGCGCTTTATGGAAAAGTTGCAGCTGGCGTCCTCGCTGGCCGAGCAGCTTGGCGCGCAGGGCGTATGCCGCGCATCATCGATGTGCGGCATGTTAAAGCGCCGTTCTATATCAAATAATCATGGCAGATCCCAAAACACTCACCGTTATTGATGTCGGCACGACCAAGGTCGTGACGTTGGTTGGCGAAGCGTCGCCAGAAAGCGAGCGCGGTTACACCGTCATCGGTGTTGGCATTGCGCCATCAAAAGGCATGCGCCGCGGCCAGGTGGTCAATGTGCAGGAAGCGACCGACGGCCATTCGCGATTCGCTCAACGGCGCCGAGCAATCGTCGGGCGTGAAGTCGACCAGCGCGCTGGTGTCGGTCAGCGGTTCGCATATCGACTCGCAAAACAGCCAGGGCGCGGTCGCGATCGGCCGCGGCGACCAGGGTGTGGTGGTCGACGATATCAACCGCGGACTTGAGGCCTCGCAGGCGATCACCGTGCCCAGCAATCGCGAGATTATTCACGTGATCCCGCGCCACTTCAAAGTCGATGATCACGACGGCGTGCGGGACCCGCGCGGCATGCTGGGCTATCGGCTGGAGGTGCAGGCGCACATCATCACGGGCGCAACCACATCGATGCAGAACCTGATCAAGTGCGTGGGCGGCGCCAGCGTCGATGTTGACGAACTGGTGCTGGCGCCGCTTGCTTCGGCCCAGGCTGTGCTCACGCCGACCGAGAAAGAGATGGGCTCGGTGCTGGTCGATCTGGGTGGCGGCACCACCAGCATCACGGTATTTATCGAGGGTGCGCCCTGGCATTCGCATGTGCTGGATATCGGCGCGTCGCACTTCACCAGCGATCTGGTGCAGGTTCTGGGTCTGCCGCTGGAGACATCCGAGCGGCTCAAGATTGAGCACGGCAGCGTCAACCCCAACGATTTTGGCGGCGATCAGTGGCTGGATCTGGCCGGTTTTGGCGATGATCCGCACGTGCGCGTGGCGCGCCGCGAGGTGGCGGAGATTCTGCGCGCGCGCGCTGAGGAGCTGTTCAGCATCGTCGAGCAGGAAGTCAAGCGCAGCGGCTACGACGGGCTGTTGCCGGCTGGGCTCGTCGTCACCGGTGGCGGCGCGTTGCTCGGCGGGTTGCGCGATGTCGCGCGCGATGTCGCGCACCGGCCGGTGCGCATCGCCAAACCGATGAATTTGTCCGGGCTGGTCGATTCGATTCAAACACCGGCATTTGCAACCGCAGTCGGTCTGTTGGAGTGGGGCAGACAGGAGATTCAAGCGCGTCCGCAACGCCGCGCACGGCTTGGCAAGATCAGTCTGAAAGGCTGGCTTGGCAAATTGCTGCCAAGCTAAGGCGGAATGCAACAAAAACCAAGTTTATAGATCTGGCGAAATCGCTATACCCCTCGCGGAGCGAGGGGTATAGCAATTCGCCGCTTTACAGACGTCATTTTTGCTGCGCTAGGTATCTCAGACTTTGGACCGATCTTGTGTAATGCAGAAGCAAAATCACTAAAGTGCGGTTTTTGCAGTGCTTGCGCAATAAAGGAGGGCGGAGTAAGCCGGAGTGCTTATGGTTTCTAAGAAAACGTGTGAGATTCGATATAGAGTTTGATCGCGGCTGCAACTTTGTATGGTCGAGATGTCGCACTTGATGAGATACAAATCAAAGTGTCGATAGACAGACAAAAGTTGGGAAATATCTCACTGAATTGTGGATAACTTCCTTGACTTTGTGGATATAGCTTTTAGAATCTGTGGACTTGCTGTGGATCAGAGCCATTAGCGAGGTCAACTAAGAGGTTAAGTGCAATGAACATTCAGAAAGATTACTCAGGAACTGGAATGACGGGCGGGGCAGGAACACCCGAGTCCCCGGCCATCATTAAAGTAGTCGGCGTCGGCGGCGGTGGCCAAAACGCGGTCAACCGTATGATCGAAGACGGCGTGCAGGGCGTCGAGTTTTTGACGATGAACACCGATCAGCAGGCGCTGATGGGTTCGAATGCTCCGGTGCGCGTGCGCATCGGCGACAAAGTAACCCGCGGGCTTGGCGCCGGCGGCAACCCCGATCAGGGTGAGAAAGCAGCCGAAGAGTCGGCCGACGAGATTTACAGCTTGCTGCGCGGTGCGGACATGGTCTTTGTGACCTGTGGCATGGGTGGCGGCACTGGCACCGGCGCAGCCCCTGTGGTTGCGCGTATTTCAAAAGAACTTGGCGCGCTGACGATCGGCGTCGTCACCCGGCCCTTCAATTTCGAAGGCACCCCGCGCCAGCGCGCGGCAGAAGCCGGCATCGAGCGCTTGAAAGAGCACGTGGATACACTGATTGTGATCCCGAACGACCGCTTGCTCGACCTGGTCGACAAGAAAGCCTCGATGAGCCAGGCCTTGCGCGTGGCCGACGAAGTGCTGCGCCAGGGCGTGCAGGGCATCTCCGAAGTCATCACTGACACCGGCATGATCAACCTCGACTTCGCCGATGTTCGCACAATCATGAGCGAAGGCGGCGCAGCGTTGATGGCGATGGGCACCGGCACTGGCGAAGGACGCGCACGCAGCGCAGCAGAGCAGGCCATTACATCCAATCTGTTGGATGTCACCATCGATGGCGCCCGCGGTATCCTGTTCAACGTGACAGGCGGCCCGGATATGAGCCTGTTTGAAGTCAACGAAGCGGCTTCGATCATCAAGCAAGCCGCGCATCCGGATTGCAACGTCATTTTTGGCGCCGTCATCGACGACAAAATGAAGGATTCGATCCGCATCACCGTGATCGCGACGGGTTTCGATCACAACAGCAATATTCCGCGCCGCACCATCCGCAGCGCGACAACGGCTGCGCCTGCTGTCACCCGCACAGCATCAGCGCGTCCGGCTCCCAGCGCCGCAGAACGCTACGAGCGACCTCATCACGAGGAAGCTGCGCAGCCCGCTCAACCGTCGCGCAGTTCGACGCTTGATCCGGATAATCTCGAACTGCCGTCGTTCTTGCGACGTCGCTAATCTAGGTGTTCACGTTCCAGCATTCCTTGGTGGAACGGTAAAAAGCACAACCTCTTCTCTGGACAAGGCTCAACGAAAGTTGAGCCTTCGTCGTTTTCCATGTTGCGGCCCGACGCTGAACGCTCATCCTTTAGTCTGAGCCGCTGACATCTTCACCTTAAATTTCGCGCAGTTTTTAACCTTGCGGAGGGTGTAGTAGGTTGACTTGCGCCTGTCGCTTGGCTAGAATCTCATCCCCCGTATCCCCCAGCTATGGCGTCGAATATCTGTTCTAGCCCTAGATATAGGGGAAAAACTGGGAAAGTTCAAAGAGGTTCCTAAGATGAAATGCCCAGCATGTGGCAGCAATGAGACCCAGGTGATCGATACCGTTCGCGAATCCGCGGGTGGGATCCGGCGCCGTCGTTCCTGCAAAGACTGTCAGAAGCGTTTCACAACGGTGGAACGGGTGATTGAAACCATGCCACTCGTGGTCAAACGCGGCGGCCGGCGTGAACAATTCAATCGCGAGAAGGTTTTGGACGGGTTAAAAATATCGTGCGCAAAACGCCCGGTTTCGGCTGAATCGATCGAACGGCTGGCAAACCAGGTGGAAGCGCAAACGGTAGCGCTGAACCGCGGTGAGGTCAATGCCCGCGATATAGGCGAGATGGTTTTGCGCGGATTGCGTGAGTTGGACGAGGTGGCATACATTCGCTACGCGATTGTGTATCTCAACCTCAAAGATGTGGAAAGCGTAAAGGGCGAAATTGAAAAGCTCTTGAGCGAACGGTAAATCGAATGCACGCATTCGATCAGAGTCATAGACGATAACAACAGGAGAGACAGCACAGATGAAAATTACGCGACGATTTACAAAGGCCGGTTCTAACCCCTATGCGGATATCCAGTTCGCAAAACGCAGCTCGGTCATCAAAAACCCGGATGGCTCCACCGTGTTTGAGATGACCAACATCGACATCCCGGCCGCGTGGTCGCAGGTTGCGACAGACATCATCGCGCAAAAGTATTTTCGCAAAGCCGGCGTGCCGAGCGACACCACGCGCGTCAAAGAGAAGGGTGTGCCGTCCTGGCTGCAGCGCAGCACACCGGCAAAAGATGCCGATCTCAACATTGGCGAGCGCGACAGCAAGCAGGTCTTTAATCGTCTGGCCGGCTGTTGGGCCTATTGGGGTCACAAATACGGCTACTTTGACAGCGAAGCCGACACCCAGGCCTTCTATGACGAGATGTGCTTCATGCTGGCCAAGCAGATGGCCGCGCCAAACTCCCCGCAGTGGTTCAACACCGGTCTGAACTGGGCCTATGGCATCACTGGGCCGTCGCAGGGGCACTTTTACATCGATCCGGACAGCGGCAAAATGGTGGCGTCGTTTGACGCCTACACGCACCCGCAGCCGCACGCCTGCTTTATCCAGAGCGTCAGCGACGACCTCGTCATCGATGGCGGCATCATGGATTTGTGGACGCGCGAAGCCCGCATTTTCAAATACGGCTCCGGCACCGGGTCGAACTTCTCCAGCATCCGCGGCGAAGGCGAACCGCTTTCAGGCGGCGGCAAATCGAGCGGTCTGATGAGCTTCCTAAAGATCGGCGACCGGGCGGCGGGCGCGATCAAATCCGGCGGCACCACGCGCCGCGCGGCCAAGATGGTGATTCTGGATGTCGATCACCCGGATATCGAGACATTTGTCGACTGGAAAGTCGTCGAAGAGCAGAAGGTCGCCTCGCTGGTGACCGGCTCCAAGCTCAACAACAAGCATCTCAACGCGATCATGAAGGCCTGCCACGCGGAAAGCGATGACGCAGCCAAGTTCGACCGCAAGCGCAACCCGGCGCTGGCCAAGGCTATCGCCGATGCGCGCTCGTCGCTGATTGCGCCGAACTACATCGAGCGCGTGGTTCAGCTCGCGCAGCAGGGCTTCACCAGCATCAAATTCCACGAATACGACACCGATTGGAACAGCGAGGCTTATGCCACCGTCAGTGGCCAGAACTCGAACAACTCTGTGCGCGTGACAAACGCCTTCATGGAAGCGGTTGAAGCGGGCGCGGACTGGCCGTTGTACTGGCGAACTGAGCTCGAAAAGGCCAGGAAGCAGGGGCGCGCGCCGAAGCCGCGCCGCAATGTCAATGCGCGTGAGCTGATGGAGAAGATCAGTGACGCGGCCTGGCAGAGCGCAGACCCTGGCTTCCAGTACCACACCACCGTCAATGAGTGGCACACGTGCCCGGCCGATGGCGAGATTCGCGGCAGCAACCCCTGCTCGGAATACATGTTCCTGGACGACACTGCATGCAACCTGGCGTCGCTCAACCTGGTCACGTTCTACAACGCCGAAACCGGCCAGTTCGATGTCGAAGGCTACCGCCATGCGGTGCGCCTATGGACGATCGTGCTCGAAGTGAGCGTGTTGATGGCGCAGTTCCCGAGCAAGGCTGTGGCTGAGCGCAGCTACAAATACCGCACACTCGGTCTGGGCTACGCCAACCTCGGCACGCTGCTGATGGTGCAGGGGATTCCCTATGACTCGCCGGAAGGCCGCGCAATCTGCGGCGCGCTGACCGCCATGATGCACTGCACGGCATACGCCACCAGCGCGGAGATGGCGAAAGAGCAGGGGCCGTTCCCCGGTTACGAGAACAACGCCGCGCACATGCAACGCGTGATCCGAAATCACCGCCGCGCCGCGTATAACTTGCCGAAGAGCGAATACGAGGGCATCACAATCTACCCGCACGGCATTGACGCCGAGTACTGCCCGGACTATCTGTTGTTGGCCGCGCGTGAAGATGCCGACCGCATGCAGGCGCTGGGCGAGAAACACGGCTTCCGCAACGCGCAGGTCACAGTGATCGCGCCGACCGGCACGATCGGCCTGGTGATGGACTGCGACACGACCGGTATCGAGCCCGATTTCGCGCTGGTGAAATTCAAGAAGCTGGCCGGCGGCGGTTACTTCAAGATCGTCAACCAGAGCGTGCCGCCAGCCCTAAAACGCATGGGCTATGACGATGCGCAGATCGACAGCATGATCAAATATGCGGTGGGTTCAGGCACCCTGAACGGCTGCCCGCATCTGAACGCCGAGTCGCTCAAAGCGCGCGGCTTTACCGATGAGATCATCGCCAAGGTCGAAGCTGCATTGCCGTCTGCGTTTGAAATCCAGTTTGCGTTTAACAAGTGGACGCTCGGCGAGGACTTCTGCAAGACCGTGCTCGGCCTCACCGACGCGCAACTCGGCGACTTCTCATTCAACATGTTGCGCGAGTTGGGTTTCTCAAAGACCGACATGCAGGCCGCCAACGACTTTGTCAGCGGCACGATGACGCTGGAAGGGGCACCCGGGCTCAAACCCGAGCACTACGCGGTGTTTGATTGCGCCAACAAGTGCGGCAAATATGGCCAGCGCTTTATTGGCACAGACGGGCACATCTTGATGATGGCGGCGGCGCAGCCGTTTATCTCCGGTGCGATCTCGAAAACGATCAACCTGCCCAACGAAGCCACTGTGCGCGACATCTGGGACGCCTACATGCTCTCGTGGAAGGTTGGCGTCAAGGCCAACGCGCTGTATCGCGATGGTTCCAAACTAAGCCAGCCGCTGAACACATCGAGCGATGAGGCCGATGAAGTTGTCGCCGAAGTCGCGGCGGAAGCCGCGGTCGCCGCCGGCGCCGCGCCCGAGTCGCAGCGCGAGATCATCGAGAAGACGATCATTCGGTATCTTGCCAAACAGCGCCGATTGCCAAACCGCCGCGGCGGTTACACGCAGAAGGCCAAGCTTGGCGGACACACCGTCTTTTTGCGCACGGGCGAGTATGACGATGGCACGCTCGGTGAAGTCTTTATCGACATGCACAAAGAGGGCGCCGGGTTTCGCAGCCTGATGAACTGCTTTGCGATTGCGGTCTCGCTCGGTTTGCAGTACGGCGTGCCACTGGAAGAGTTTGTCGATTCGTTTACGTTTACCAAGTTCGAGCCATCCGGGTTCGTCCAGGGCAATGGTCACATCAAGAATGCGACCAGCGTGATCGACTACATCTTCCGCGAGCTTGGCATCACCTATCTGGGTCGCGAAGACCTGGCGCACGGCTTTACGCCGCAGGCTTCGACCGAGCCCGAATACGACGACGAAGTCGAAGTCGACGCGTTGCCGCAAATCGCGCGACCTACTTCTGTCTATGCTGAAGCGACAAAAGGCGGTAGCAACGGCCATGGAACAGTGCATGCTGGCAACGGCAACGGCGCCGTTAAAAATGGCGCTGCCAGCACGAGCGCCGCAGTCATGGAAATAAACGATGCAGAGAAGCGTCGTGTCGCCAAGCTGAAAGGCTATACCGGTGACTCATGCCCGGATTGCGGTCAGTTTACGCTGGTGCGAAACGGCACCTGCCTGAAGTGCAATACCTGTGGCGGCACAACCGGTTGCTCCTAAACTCCGCCGTGTAAATCAAAATATTGACAGGCCAAAATGACTGTCCCGCCCAGAAGGGCGGACGGTCATTTTGGCCTGTCAACGACGACTCGGTGACAAGACGCCCTCACAAATCTGTGAGGGCGTCTGTTTTTCCTTAAAAACTGTAAATACTAGACTAAATGCGTATCAAAACCAATCCACCGCGAAAAACAGCCCTTTTTCGAACTTGTCATTGTCACAGCTGTCTTGCAATTAGATAATTAGAAGTAATCAATTAGATAACAAAGAGAACTCCGAGAAACAGCCATTCCAATCAATGTTTTCAAGGTGATCAGCGTGATCCAGTGCATCGCAACAAACGAAAAACAATTGCTATGCGATTAGTAAGCAGTTAGAGAAGAAGGTTGCGCACTGCGTAAATACTACATATCGTACCTACGCATAAACATTGAGAGAAAACGTGATTTGTATTAGACTAAAGACCGAGGCCCAGCCTGGGTAGGGGTTGATTTTCGCCAAGATGTGTTGAATTGACGCAAGAAACACAAGGAACTATACTGTTCCTAAGCAGAAACCCCCTACCTGTCAAGTTCGTTGCCATTGTAGTTTGCGAGGAGAATTTCACAACATGATAGCCATCGGCGGAAAAAATACGTATATCCAGCGGGTAATCCTAACGATTGCCCTCGCGGTTGGTGTGCTCACACCAACTGTTGCATCGGCCAGTGCGCCACCTGCGCGGCGCTTAGCCGAGCGCGCGCCCATGGTGATCAGGCTGCCCCCAAACGCAACCGTTGAGGTTGCAATTGCCGGTTTTTGTCTGAATCGCGGTTTGCCGTTTCCAGGGGCACAGCTCCGCATTGTCGAAACAGCACCGGATGCGATTCGCGCGGCGATCAGCTATGCGGTCGATAACCGACTTATCCCCGATGAGCTTTATAGCGTTCAGCTCGGCATCTGGCAGCTTGCCAATGGCGATAATCCGCGCAATTTTCTGCGTGGATCAAACAGCGATGTTGTTGCGGCCGTTTCTGGCGCAGGCGACAGCGTGGCACCGTTTGCTGCGCCGAACGGCACCATCGCACTTGCGGACGGTGTGCGCGACGCAAAACTTAGCGTCGAGATCAACGACTACGCCGTAGCCAACCCGGGCGGCCGTGGTGACTATTTCGGCACCGGTCGCATGCGCATGACCAACCTGACGGGTGAGCAAATGCTCGTCGCGATCCCATATGGCGTGCGATTCGAAGATGCACGTAACCCGGCCCGCCGCCAGACCATGGGCATTTACCCAACTGGCGCAGTGACGTTGATCGTGACCGAAGCCCCGGCGCCAGCACCAACGGCTGCCCCGGAGCCAACAGCACTGCCAGTGCCAACCAACGAGCCCGGCCCACAAGGCCCTGCCGGACCAAAGGGTGAGACAGGTGCAACGGGTGCGACAGGCCCGGCCGGTGAAAAAGGGGCCGATGGTGCAACTGGCGCGACTGGTCCACAAGGTCCTGCGGGTCCAACTGGCGCATCCGGCATTCACTGCTGGGACGCAAATGGCAACGGCACGGGCGACAAAGACGAAGATACAAACGGCGATGATGTTTACAACGCGCTGGATTGTCTGGGCGCGCCCGGCCCACAGGGACCCACAGGCCCCGTCGGCGCAAAAGGCGATACCGGCCCACAAGGCCCGGTTGGCGAGCCAGGTCCAACAGGCGCCGATGGCAAAGACGGCGCGGCCGGTCCAGCTGGTGCATCTGGTCCAAAAGGTGATACCGGCGCAACGGGTGCTTCCGGGAGCAATGGCCAGAGCTGCTGGGACACGAACGGCAACGGCGCTGAAGACCAAGACGAGGATCTGAACAACGACGGCAAGGTAGATGGACTTGATTGCATTGGCGAGCCCGGTGCAACCGGTCCGCAAGGCCCAGCGGGCGCATCCGGCCCGGCTGGCGAACCAGGTCCGAAGGGCGCAACCGGTCCGCAGGGGCCGGCAGGCACAGATGGCAAAGACGGCGCTGATGGCGCCGACGGCAAAGATGGCGCATCCGGTCCGGCTGGCGCGCCAGGTCTGAAGGGCGCAACCGGTCCGCAGGGGCCGGCAGGCGCAGATGGCAAAGACGGCGCTGACGGCGTCGATGGCAAAGATGGCGCATCCGGCCCGGCAGGCGCACCAGGTCCAAAGGGCGCAACAGGGCCACAGGGTCCCGCTGGCGCACCGGGTCCAAAGGGTGATACCGGCGCTACGGGTGCTTCCGGCAGCAATGGTTTGAGCTGCTGGGACACAAACGGCAATGGCGCCGAAGACAAAGACGAAGATCTAAACAACGACGACAAGGTCGACGCACTCGACTGCGTTGGCGAACCTGGCGCGCAGGGTGCCTCTGGCCCGCAAGGTCCGGCCGGTGCACCAGGGTCGAAAGGTGACACGGGTGCCACAGGTGCAAGTGGCCCACAAGGCCCGGCTGGCGCACCTGGCAAAGATGGCGTTGACGGCGTCGATGGCAAAGACGGCGCATCCGGCCCGGCCGGCGCACCAGGTCCGAAGGGCGCAACTGGCCCACAGGGTCCAGCTGGTGCGCCAGGCACCTCCGGCAAGGATGGCGCATCTGGTCCACAGGGCCCGACAGGCGCATCTGGTCTGAGCTGCTGGGACACAAACGACAACGGCTCAAAAGACGCAAAAGAAGATGTAAACGGCGACGACGCGTTTAACGCGCTCGACTGTATTGGTGAACCTGGCCAGCAAGGGCCAGCCGGCGCAAGTGGCCCACAGGGTCCAGCCGGTGCTCCAGGCAGCGACGGTGCGGATGGCGTTGATGGCAAAGATGGCGCATCCGGTCCGCAGGGGCCTGCAGGCGAGAAGGGATCAAGTGGTCCGCAAGGCCCAGCGGGCGCACCGGGTAAAGATGGTGTTGACGGCGTCGACGGCAAAGACGGCGCATCCGGTCCGCAGGGGCCTGCAGGCGAGAAGGGTTCGAGTGGTCCACAAGGCCCAACCGGTGCACCGGGCAAAGACGGAGCAGATGGCGTTGATGGCAAAGATGGTGCGTCTGGCCCAGCTGGCGCGCCCGGTCCAAAAGGCGCGACTGGTCCGCAAGGTCCTGCAGGCGCGCCTGGCGCAGCAGGTAAAGATGGTGCCAGCGGCCCACAAGGCCCCGCAGGCGCATCGGGCTTGAGCTGTTGGGATACCAATGGCAATGGCGCACGCGATGCAAACGAAGATGTAAACGGCGACGATGCCTTTAACGCGCTCGACTGTATCGGTGAACCCGGCCAGCAAGGTCCATCCGGCGCACCGGGCAAAGATGGCGCAAGTGGCCCACAGGGTCCAGCAGGCAAAGACGGCGCAAACGGTCCGCAAGGCCCAGTCGGCGCACCGGGTAAAGATGGTGCAAGGGCCCACAGGGTCCGGCCCAGCAGGCAAAGACGGCGCAAACGGTCCGCAAGGCCCAGTCGGCGCACCAGGTAAAGATGGTGCAAGTGGCCCACAGGGTCCGGCCGGCGAGAAGGGTTCGAGTGGTCCGCAAGGCCCAGCCGGCGCACCAGGCAAAGACGGTGCCAGTGGCCCACAGGGTCCAGCAGGCAAAGACGGCGCAAACGGTCCGCAAGGCCCAGCTGGCGCACCGGGTAAAGATGGTGCATCAGGCCCAGCAGGCAAGGACGGCGCAAACGGTCCGCAAGGCCCAGTCGGCGCACCAGGCAAAGACGGCGCCAGTGGCCCACAGGGTCCAGCAGGCGCACCAGGTGCTTCTGGCATCAGCTGTTGGGATTTGAACGCGAATGGTCGCGTTGATGATGACGAAGATCGAAACCGTGATGGCAAAGTCACTGTTCTTGACTGCGTTGGTCCGCAAGGTCCCGTCGGCGCTTCAGGCCCGCAAGGTCCAGCAGGCGCACCGGGTAAAGATGGCGGCCCAGGTCCCGTTGGCGCTTCAGGCCCGCAAGGCCCAGCAGGCGCACCGGGCAAAGATGGCGGCCCAGGTCCCGTCGGCGCTTCAGGCCCGCAAGGTCCAGCAGGCGCACCGGGTAAAGATGGCGGCCCAGGCCCCGTTGGCGCTTCAGGTCCGCAAGGACCAGCCGGCGCACCAGGCAAAGATGGCGGCCCAGGCCCCGTTGGCGCTCCAGGCCCGCAAGGCCCAGCAGGCGCACCGGGTAAAGATGGCGGCCCAGGCCCCGTTGGTGCTCCAGGCGCGCAAGGCCCAGCAGGCGCACCAGGTGCCAGCGGGTTGAGCTGTTGGGATTTGAATGCAAACGGTCGCGCGGATGAGGAAGAAGATCGCAATCGCGATGGCAAGATCTCGGTTTTGGATTGCGTGGGTCCGCAAGGCCCAGGCGGCGCACCGGGAGCGCAGGGTCCAGCCGGTGCACCAGGTCCGCAGGGCGCGGTTGGCGCACCGGGTAAAGATGGCGGTCCAGGCCCGGTCGGCGCACCAGGTCCGCAGGGTGCGGCAGGCGCGGCTGGCGCGAATGGCTTGAGCTGTTGGGATCTCAATGCGAACGGTCGCGCCGACGACGACGAAGATCGCAACCGCGATGGCAAGGTCTCGGTTTTGGATTGCGTGGGTCCGCAAGGCCCCGCAGGTGTGGCAGGCGCACCAGGCGCGCAGGGTCCGGCCGGCGCCTCAGGCAAAGATGGCGCACCAGGTCCAGTGGGCCAAAGCTGCTGGGATCTAAACGGCAACTACAAGGCCGATGACAGTGAAGATCGCAACAAAGACGGCGCGGTTAACGTCATGGATTGTCAGGGCCCCGCTGGCCCCGCTGGCGCTCCTGGTCAGGCTGCGGCGCAGGCGCCGGCAGCATTGTTGCCGACAACGGGTGACAATGATCCGTTCACGGTCGTTCCGGTGTCGAACAAGAGCGCAGTAGATGGTGCGATTTACAAGGCCATCGAAGTGGTGTGCCCGGCTGGTCGCCGTGTGTTGTCAGGCGGTGCGCTGATCGAAAGCACCACGCCAAACGACAGCCGCTTGGCCATTCAGTCGCAGCATCTCACTGCGCCGAATGTGTTCCGTGTCGTTGCAGTGAAGACTGTGGCGGGCGATGGTGTCTGGGCAGTGAGCGCCTGGGCGATGTGCTACTAGTGCTGAGCAAGCCGAGTTTTTGATACCTGACTTAGTTAACGCAAAAGACACTTCAGCACAGTAAAGCACGTGCGATAGACGACCGGAACGGCAGCGCCGTTCCGGTCGTCTGCGTGTATGGGCCGAAGCTTCTTCACCGGTTTGTATGTGAGAATCAATCGAAGCTATCCATGAAAAAACTAATGCTTGCTGCGGTCATCGCGACGACGCTTTGCGCTTGCAGCTCAACACCCGCCGTAACCGAGCCGCAGACAACGACTCTCAACAATCAAGCCGCGGTTACGTTGATTCCAACCGAGAAGGATGTCGCAATCGTCGCCGGGCAAACCAGTGCAGCCAGCCCGGTCATCGGCGGTATCGACGGCATCACGGGAACGCTGAAGACCGATGGCAAAATTTTGGTCGTCGGCTGGGCGGTTGATTTGCAATTGGGCTCACCCGTGACGCGTGTCGATGTCGTGTTGGACGGCAAGACATCGGTTCAGGCGGAATTGGGTGATGATCGTCCCGATGTTGTCAAAGCACTGGCGCGCAATGACGCAAAACTCTCGGGTTGGGTAGCTACGATCAGCCTCGCCAACGTGCCAGCTGGCCCACACACGCTGTCTGTTTTGGTCTACGACACGAACCAACAGGCTCACATCCTTCCTTTTACTTACCCGCTCGAGGTATTGAGTAAGTAATAGTGCTGGAATTGCACGCCGCTGAGAGATACGTCAGGCAAACACTGGGTATTTGCCTAGATATCGTACTAGGATGTCTAATCGAAAAGCAATCTGCATGCGAAAACACTTAGTATCAAGCGCGCGCGTGTTCCTGTAATTGGCATATTTACTATACCAAAGTGTAGTTTGATGACATTCTTGCTGTATATCTGTAAAATGCAGCATAATGTAAATCGTTGTGCTCTTCATCGCTATACACGAAGCATATTGCAAATTTGGCTGGGTAAGAGGCGAATTTTGTTTACGTTTAAACCGACAAAAGTGCGGGTTCCGGATCACGACGACGCCACGCTGGGTAAGCATTGTTTACTTGACTTAGTGGATTGCGGGGCCGGGACTTTGGATTCTCTATCCGAAATCAAATCGCTGCTACAGTCTGCGGCGAAGGTCTCCGGTGCGACGGTTCTGGGCGTTTTACACCACAAATTTCAGCCACAAGGTGTGTCGGTCGTATGCCTGCTCGCGGAATCACATATTTCGATTCATACCTGGCCGGAGCGCGGTTGTGCGACCGTAGACATGTATACCTGTGGGAATAGCTGTGATCCTGTGGCCGCCTGCAACTATATTATCGATAAACTGCGGCCGCGCGATTACGTTTTGACCCGCGTCGCACGCGGCACGCAGTTTAATGAGTCAAAGTCCCACCATCGCTAAACGCTTGATGCTGTACTTGCTGCTGATCGTCGCCGTGCTGCTTGAAGTTGCAGGAGATTTGCTCTTTCGCAAGTGGGGTGTCGAAAATCGCTGGCCCATTTTTGTGCTCGCGTTGATCGTTTATAACATCGGCGCCGTAGCTTGGGGTTACTCATTGCGATCAATACAGGTCTCATCTGGCATCATCGTGCTTGGCGTGCTGAATGTCGTGCTGGTGGTGATTGGCGGCGTAGTACTTTTTCAAGAGAAGCTCAGCACGCTGCAAACCGTCGGCATTGCGTTCGGGCTGCTCAGCCTGATCCTGTTGAGTGGAGATGCCTAGCCCATGCCTGAGCCCGAAGAGTGGCAACGCGAGGAGAATACCCCGTCCGATGCACAGTTGCACCGGGTCGCGCGCGTGATATTTGACCGACATACGCGCTATCAGCACGCCCGCATCATTGACAGCGGCTTTTACGGGCGCAAGTTCTTTCTTGACGGCGATCTGCAATCTGCCACGCTGGACGAGTTTATCTATCACGAATCGTTGGTGCATCCTGCGCTGGCTGCCCGTGGCAGTCCGCTGCGTGTGTTGGTGCTTGGCGGGGGTGAAGGCGCCACGTTGCGCGAGGTGTTGCGCTGGCGCACCGTCGACAGCGTCGATATGGTGGATATTGACGGCGAAGTCGTCGAAGCCTGCGCGACCCATCTGGGCATGATGCACCAGGGCGCATTTGACGATCCACGCGCGCATGTGGTCATCGCTGACGCTGTCGATTTTGTTCAGAATGCCGCGCAAACCGGCATGCGCTGGGACGTTGTGATTTCCGACATTACCAGCCCAAGCGAAGACGGCCCGGGCAATTTTTGTTTTACCCGCGAATACTTTGCCGCGATCGCCGCGGTGCTGCACCCCGATGGCATTCTGGCAACGCAATCCGGCCCGATTGCGCCCGGTCTCATCCCCCTGCACGCCCGTGTGATGCGCACCGTTGGTGCGGTGTTCGCGCATGCCGCAAGTTACAGCTGTGCTGTGGCGTCGTTTGGACAAAGCTGGGGCTTTACGCTTGCCAGCGCGCTGCCTATCGCAGCGCGGCTCGCCGCAACCCGAGTGGGATCGTTGTTAACCGAACAAATAACCAGCCCGTTGCGCTATCTTGACGCCAGGCTGATCGAAGCGATGCTGGCGATGCCGGTCTATGTGCGCGAGGCGATTGCTGCTGACACCTCGATCTACACGAGCGCGGCATTGCCCGGCCGCATCAGCGCGTCCACTGCGTAATCGACGCGTCACTCACAAGTGGATTGCCAAAAACACAATGACCTGCGCTCTGGCAGGTCATTGTGTTTTTGGCCGAAAAGCAGCGTGGCATTTCGCCAGTTGCTTGCGCTACTTGATGATCCCGCCCACCTGCGCGATTAATGGCGCAAATACGAGCGACACCACGGTCATCAACTTGATCAGGATATTCAGCGCCGGGCCAGATGTGTCCTTGAATGGATCGCCAACCGTATCGCCAACCACAGCGGCCTTGTGCGCGGGTGAGCCTTTGCCGCCGTGCTCACCGGTTTCGATGAATTTCTTGGCGTTGTCCCAGGCGCCGCCGGAGTTTGCCATCATGACCGCCAGCACAAAACCGCATGCGGTTGCGCCGACCAGCATGCCAGCCAGAGCGCCCGGGCCCAGCAAGAAGCCAATGATCAGCGGCGATGCCACTGCCATGACGCCGGGCATAATCATCTCGCGCAGCGCCGATTTTGTTGAGATGGCCACGCAGGTCGCGTAATCTGGTTGCGCGGTGCCTTCCATTAACCCCTTGATGTCGCGGAACTGCCGGCGCACTTCCTGCACAATCTCCATGGCCGCGCGGCCAACCGCCGTCATCGTCATTGCGCCAAACAGAAACGGCAGCATGGCGCCGATAAACACCGCGGCCAGCAGCTTTGGATCAAGAATCGTCAGTTGTTCCGGGCGCAGTTTTGCGGCTTGCGAATAGGCTGCGAGCAACCCGAGTGCGGTCAGCACAGCCGAGCCAATCGCAAACCCCTTGCCAGTTGCTGCTGTTGTGTTGCCGAGCGAATCGAGCGCATCGGTGCGCACGCGCACTTCTTTGGGCAAATGCGCCATCTCGGCCACGCCGCCGGAGTTGTCCGCAACCGGGCCATAGGCATCCGTCGCCAGTGTGATGCCGAGCGTTGCGAGCATGCCCACACCGGCGATCGCGACCGCATACAGCCCGCCGATTTCCGCATCGGCTGACGCGCCAAGCATGAAGGCCACGACCGTCGCCACCGCGATGATGATGACCGGCGCGAACGTCGACTGCATGCCCACAGCCAGGCCCTGGATGATGACCGTGGCCGGGCCAGTTTCAGCGCTTAGGGCGATGCCCTTGGTCGGCTTCTCGGTGTAACTGGTGTAATACTCGGTGAAATAGCTGATCGCGATCCCAGCCAGCAACCCTACCACGATCGCGCCAAAGATCGGCCAACCCAGCGACGGGATGACAAAAAACAGCGCGGCAAATCCCAGAATCGCGAGACCGGAAGCACTCCACACTGCGGTACGCAATGTTTTGAGCAGATCTTCCTGCGAGGCGCCTTCTTTTGTGCGCACCAAAAACGAGCCGATCAGCGATGCAACCAGGCCAATTGCAGCAACGAGAAATGGCAGCACTTCCCACTCGATGTTTTTTGTCTGCGCGCTGACCGCAACCGCGCAGGCCGCCACAATTGAGCCGACATACGACTCATACAAGTCCGCGCCCATGCCAGCGACGTCGCCGACATTGTCACCAACGTTGTCCGCGATGACGGCTGGATTGCGCGGGTCGTCCTCCGGGATGCCCGCTTCGATCTTGCCCACCAGGTCTGCCCCGACATCGGCCGCCTTCGTGAAGATACCGCCGCCGACGCGCGCAAACAGCGCGATCGACGATGCGCCAAAGCTAAAGCCGGTTAAGGCGTTGATCGCTTTGTCTGTGCCCAGAATGAGCACGAAAGCGCTCAGGCCGAGCAACCCGACGCTGACGACGCTCATGCCCATCACACTGCCAGCGCCAAACGCCACGCGCAAACCGGCGTCGAGCGACTTCATCGCCGCCGCCGCCGTGCGCGTATTGCTGCGAGTGGCAATGGTCATGCCGATATACCCGGTGAGCGCCGATGTAAACGCGCCCGCGAGATAGGCGATGGCCGTCCATGCATTCTGCAGTCCAACGCCGATCAGGACCGTGACGACCAGGGCAAAGATCACAAGCACGCGATATTCGGCGGCCAGAAATGCCTGCGCACCCTCGCGAATTGCGAGGCCAATGCGCTTCATCTCGTCGGTGCCTTCGGGATTTGATAACACCCGTTGGGCCGTAAATGCGACGTAGACCAACCCCAAAACTGCGACAACTAAAGCAACGACAATCTGTGTATTCATAATCGCTCTCCGAACCGGAAAACTAAAATCTGCCAAAAGGGTCCATCAACTTGGGCCGTTTTGACAGTCATCGGCGGGATTCTACAGCTGTGCCAATGCTGGATCTCCAAATGCCCCCAAAATGGCTCTCGTCACTGCGCTGGGAGGGTGATTTTCCGCGATAGCAAAGTTCGACTACAGTCAGTCACCTATGAAAGGCAAATTTCTGATGAAGGGCGCGCGCGAGATTGACAAAGCAGAATGGGGTCCGATGGAATGGATCAGCCGGCCGAGCACGACCAAGGCCGAGGGCATCCTGGCGATCATTGTGGATTTGGCTGTGGGCGGGTTTCATGATTTTCACTATCACCCCGGCCAGGAAGAGGTGATCTACGTGCTCAAGGGCAAGATCGAACAGTGGATCGAGGGTGAGATGAAGATGCTCAAACCCGGCGACGCAGTCTTTCTTGATGCGGACACGGTGCATGCCTCCTTTAACGCGGGCAAGTCAGTGGCGCAGATGTTCGTCGTCGTCAGCCCATGCCGCGGCAAAGCTGGTTACCGCGCCGTCGATGTCTCAAAGAAGGCGCCCTGGAAGGGTCTGCGGAAACCATAGCTGGCTTCATGCTGCATCAATTGGCTGCACGTGTTTGGCAAATCGTCGAGCGCATAACGGGCCGAAATTGCCCAAACGGCGGCTGCACCAGCCTTCGCCCGAAGTCGAAGCCGGTGTAGAGTTGGCCGCCGTGTTCGAGTCCAAACCATCCAGGTCGGTCGTGCAAGCGGCCGGCCTCGTCGCACTAGGCCTGATCGTCGCGGTGTTTGCGGCCTATTTTGTAATTCTGCTGGCGTATGCGCGATCCGTGCTCGCATTCCCGTTTGATTACGATCAGGGTGAAGGCTTCGAGTTGTACGACGGCATCCGGCTGGCGCGCGGCGAAAATATTTATCTGGATAACGCGCAGTTTCCATTTTATTCATCGAACTACCCGCCGGTATTCCGTGTGCTGTTGGTGCCGTTGATTTGGATGTTTGGGCCAAAGTTGTGGGTGGGGCGGGCGTTTGCGTTTGCGTGCACGCTGCTGCTTGGAGGGATCGTCTACGCCGCCGCGCGTGCGCGCGTGCAGGACGATGGCGGCATGCCACACAACCGCGTCGCGGCGTTGCTAACGCCATGTCTCGGCGCGCTGGCGTTCTTCGCTGCCAACTATGTCTATCACGTCGCGCCACTGGCGCGCGCCCACCTGCCGATGGTGATGTTTGCGGCGGCCGGCCTGTATTGTCTGGAACGCGGTCTGCGCGGCAGCCCCGAGCGCATCTGGACCGGCGCCGGCGTAGCGTTGTTGATCACAGCCGGGTTTACAAAGCTGCAGGCCGTCGATGCGCTCGCGGCCGGGTTTGCCTTTCTGTTGCTGCGCCGCTTTAAGTGGGGCACGGTTGCGCTGGCGGTCTCGCTGGTGGTGACCGGGATCATCGTCTTTGCGATCGATCACGCCTCGTCCGGGCAATTCTGGCTAAACATCGTGCTCGCCAACGTAAACGAGTATGACATCGCGCAGACCTGGCTCACCTATGGCCAGTGGTTTAGCCTGCAGGGCGTGCTGATTGTGTGCAGCCTGGCCTATGTGGCTGGCGATGTGCGCAATGCGGCGCGGGCGCGCTCCCTGCAGCCGATCGGGATCTGGTCGCTATATTTTGTCGCCGGCACCGCGCTTGGCATGCTGACCGGCAAGTGGGGCGCCGGGCCGACGTATCTGGTCGCGGCGATCGCGGCCTCGTGCGTGTGCACGGTGGGATTTGTGGCGCGCGTCGGAGCGGCGCTGGCGGCGCGCAATCAGGCGCGCTGGTTGCCGTTACTTGTGGCGCTCATATTCGGTGCGCAGGCGGTTTTGAACCTGCATCTGCCGACCAGCGGCCGCGTGTTTGGCGTGATCGCGGAGGCGATCGGCGTCGGGCGCAACGCATCCGTCTATGGCAACTATCCGTATTACGATCGGATCGGTTACACCCAGCTCGGGCACATGCTGGACCCGCAGGACACTGCGAACGGCTGGGCGCTGGTGGAAGAACTCAAAAAACATCCCGGCCCGGTTTGGAGCGAGGAAGCCATGCTGACGCTGTGGGCTGGCAAAGATGTGGTGACCAACCCGACGCAGCTTTACAACCTGTCTAAAAACGACATGCTCGACACACGTGACATGATTGGGCGCATCCGGCGGCGCGAATTTGGCGCCATCATTTTTCGCGCATTTTTCTATCCGGAAGATGTCAAGGCCGCGATTAGCGGGCACTACGCCATGGTCGGCAGCATTCGGATGAATGGGTTTGACTACTATCTGTTGCTGCCGAAGTAGCCACCCTCGGAGGGTGGATGTTAAACTTGCGCTCGCATGGAAATTCCCGCCGCCGCACAATCGCACCCCAGCGACGACGTGCCATTTAACGATGATGTCGGCCCGATCCCGCAGGTCAATACCGACGCCGTGGTGCAGGCTGAACTGCCGCGCACACAGGTCGGCGTGGAAGACACCAGCCCGCAATTCCGCACACAGCTCAACGTTTACGAAGGCCCGCTGGACGTGTTGCTGCGGCTGATCGAAGAGCGCGAGCTCGAGATCACAAAGGTCTCGCTCACGATCGTGACCGCGCAGTTCATCACGTATATCCAATCGATGGACAAGCGCCAGGCGCAGGTCATCAGCAACTTTTTGCAGATTGCGGCCAAACTGATTCTGATCAAAAGCCGGGCGCTGTTTCCAACCATCGCGATAGTCGAAGAGGAAGAGGATGACGCCGACGATCTGGTCGCCGCGCTCAAAGCCTATCAACTGTACAAACGCGCGGCGAAGATTTTGCAGGCGCGCGAGAAACAGAATTTTCGCTCGTTCCGCATTGAGCCGCCGCATATCACCCGTCCGAAATCGACCTCACTGCCGCTTGACAACGTCACCGTGGACATGCTTGCGCGCGCGATGCAGCGCGTTGTGGACCGCTGGCTGCCGCCGCCGACAGTCGAAAACGTCATGACACGGTTGCCATTTACCGTCAACGATTGTATGGACCGCATTCGCAGCCGTGTTAAAACGCAACCGCGCGTGCTGTTCACCGACATGCTGGTTGGCGTCAACACGCGGGTCGAAATTGTGATCACGCTGCTTGCGCTGCTTGAGCTGCTCAAGCGCTTTGTGGTGCGTGCTTATCAGGACGAGGCATTTGGCGAGATCTGGTTCGAGCACTTTCCAGAGGCCGAGCGGCCATGGGCTGAAATGGGCCAGACGCCGCCGGAAGAAGACGACACGGTCGAATTTGCTGTCTGATGGATCGCATCGCGGTTATCTCCGATGTGCATGGCAATTTGCCGGCGTTCGAAGCGGTGCTGGCCGATATTCGCGGCCGCGGCATTGTGCGCATCATGTGCTTGGGCGATTTAGCCGGCAAGGGCCCGAGCTCGGCTGAAGCGGTCGATCTGACCCGCGCGAGCTGCGAGATCGTGATTCGCGGAAACTGGGACCAGGGTCTTGCGGCTGACGCCGCAGCCGTCGGCCCGCTGTCGCCAGCCACTGCCTGGCATTGCGCACGACTTGGCCCGGAGCGGCTGGCTTATCTGCGCAATTTGCCAAATTCGAGCGATTTTGTGATGAGCGGCAATGCCGTCCGGCTTTATCACGCGTCCCAGCGCAGTGTGGACCACCGTGTGCACCGTCGTCGCACCGAGCTGTATGCGGCCATGTTCGAAAACACCGACTTCACCGGATTTGGCGCGCCGCCGAGCGTCGTCGGATACGGCGACATCCACGACGCCTTTCTTGCCTACCCGGATGGCAAAACGCTGTTCAACGCGGGCAGCGTCGGCAATCCGCTCGATCTGTCGTCGGCCAGCTATGTCATTCTTGAGGGCCGCTATGGCGACGTGGCGCCAGGCCCGCTTGGCATTCAGATTGTGCGCGTGCCCTACGACATTGAGCGCGCCGTAGCCGATGCCGAGGCTTCCGGCATGCCGTTTCTTGCCGCCTGGCAACAGGAGCTGCGCACCGGGGAGTATGTCGCGCGCGGTGGCCAGCTTGCATGGCCGTAGCAGACATCCGTTTGTTTTGAGCGCGCCGCACAATTCCTTCGAAGCGCTGGAAATTGTGAGAATCCGCCCAAAGACGCGACACTTTGGCCTGACCCTGAGCGACAATAACGCCATGTCTGAACGCAAATACAAACTTAAACAAATCGGCCAACAAAAACTCCATGCTGAAACGCAGATGATGTCGTATGGCTTTGATCCGTTTATGTCGGAGGGCGCGGTCAAGCCGCCGGTCTTTCTAACGTCAACATTTGCGTTTAAGTCTGCTGAAGATGGCGCTGACTTCTTCGACATCGTGGCCGGCCGCAAGCCGCCACCGGAAGGGCACGCGGGTGGGTTGGTCTACAGCCGTTTCAACCACCCCAACTTGGAAATTATTGAAGATCGCCTGGCGTTGATCGAGTCGGGAGAGGCCTGCGCGGTGTTCTCGAGCGGCATGGCCGCGATCAGCTCGTTGTTCTTTACGTTCATGAGCTACGGCGATGTCGTCGTGCACAGCTCGCCGCTCTATGGCGGCACCGAAACACTGATTCGCAAAGTGCTGGCCGGCTTCGGCCAACAGTCAGTCGAGTTTCGCGACGGGCTAAGTGAAGAAGCCATCACGCGCGCGCTTGATGTTGCGGCGACCAAAGGCCGCGTGGCGATGGTGTATCTCGAAACACCGGCCAACCCGACCAACTCGATGATTGACTTCGCCGCTGTGTTGCGCGCAGTCGATGCGTTTGAGAAGAAGCACGGCAAGCGGCCGCTGGTTGTCAACGACAACACCATGCTTGGGCCGGTCTTTCAACGGCCGCTGGAGCAGGGGTTGGATCTGGCGGTCTACTCGCTCACCAAATACATCGGCGGGCACAGCGATCTGGTGGCTGGCAGCGTGGTCGGTCGCAAAGAACTGTTGCAGCGCATTCGCCTGATTCGCAGCGCGATCGGCTCGCAACTCGATCCGCATTCGTCGTGGATGATCGGACGCTCGCTTGAGACGCTGGTGCTGCGCATGACGCGGGCTGCCGAGTCCGGCCGCACGGTGGCGCAGTGGTTGCTGGACAACCCCTATGCGCCGGTCAAGGTCTATCACCCAGACTTTATCGAGGACCCAGCCTATCAAAAAGTGTATCAACGCCAGTGCAGCGGGCCGGGCTCAACGTTTTCGTTTGTGGTTGAAGGCGGGCGCGAGAAAGCCTTCAAAGTGATCAACGCGCTGAGCCTGTTCAAGAGCGCGGTCAGCCTGGGCGGCACCGAGACGCTGCTCTGCCACCCGGCGTCGACCACGCACTCCGGTGTGCCGCTCGAAGTTCGGCAGGCCGCTGGCGTGACCGAGGGGCTGATCCGCACGTCGATCGGCCTCGAGCACCCGGACGATTTGATCGCTGATCTGGATGTCTCCTTCAAACAGACGTTTGGCTAGCTCCAAGGTGTAGTCCACCTTGGAGGTGGACTACACATTGGAGGCCGCATAAAGCGTTTCAAGCGCGGCGATGCGCGCATCCCAGCCAAACTCCTGCCACACGCGCTGCTGGGCGGCGCGCCCCAGCGCAGCGGCCGCGACCGGGTCGGCCAGCAGCCGCTGCAAACCGGCGCTGAACGCTGCAGCGTCACCCGGCAGCGTCAGTAGCGCGCTGCGTTCGTGTTCGAGATAGGCGCGGTTCATGCCGACGTCGTTGACCACCATCGGTTTGCCCGCCGCCATGTAGTCGATCACTTTGCCGCTGCACTTGGCGCGGTTGATATTCGTGTCGCGATACGGGTAGAGCGCAATATCTGCGGCGACCAAGCGGGCCATCAGCGCGTCGTGTGGCATAAATCCGTGCCATTCGACGCGATCGGCGAGGCCGGCTGCGGCAATTGTGGCTTTGAGCGATGGGATACCGCCGCCGGATGCGATGATGACCCAGTGCGCATTGGGCGCCGCGGCGATCGCGTGCACGGCCAGATCCATGTCGTGGCCATGCGGGATGGTGCCGGTGTAAATGACGACATGCTTGTCGCGCCAGCCAAACCGCTCGCGCAGCGCGGCGCGTTCGGATTCAGCTGCTGCGACCACGAGTTTGAGTGTGTTGTCAGGTCCGTTTGGAAAGAGCAGCGTGCGGTTAGCATGTGTTCGGAAGCTGTTGCTGCGTTCGACCAGCACATGACTGGCGCAAGTGACCGCGCCGGCGTTGCGCAACGACCAGCCTTCCTGCCAGGTCGACATCAGCTTTTGCGGGAGCGAATACGGGTTGACATCGAGCCAGCCGCCGGCACCCTCCCAGTCGTCGTTATCCACCACGATTTTCTTCGCATAGGCACCCGATAGCTGCCACTGGGCCAGCGCGCTGACGCCGATCGGTTTGAACACATGCACGATTTCCGGCTGCAGGGCTTTTGCGCGCAAGGCAAGCTGTTGTGACAGATCAATCAGCCCACGCGTGCTGTCCGCACGATCGGCGACGGACATGTTCTCGATCGTGACGCCCTCGTGCGTCCAGGTGCGATTGGTGTCCGTCGGGTTGTCATACGGCGGGATCAGAATCGTGACTGCGTGGCCGCGCCGGACCAGCGCCGTGGCCATCGGCAGCATGCGCGCGCTGACGGTCGCTTTTGGTGAAAATGCAAAGGGCGCTAAAAAGACGATCCGCACGCACCAATCCTACATGGACGGCCTGCGGGGGTTCCCCGCAGCTGCCAAGGGGCGGCATCGCGCCGAGCAGGCGTGGAGCGGCGGCAAGCAGCGCGGTTTATGCTGTGCGCATTACTCTCATGAAGCGCCGTATCGACAGTCGCCGGGTCGTGCTGGCCCTCGCCGCATTGTTTGTCGGTGGGCCGCTGCTTGCGCTGGCGGTGGTGTGGGCTGGGTTGCCGTCGGTTGACGCCCTGCACACGCGGGCGCGCGCACCGAGCAGCAAGATCGTCGACCGCAACGGCCGCCTGCTCTACGAAGTGATCGACCCGCGCGATCAGAACGCCGGCCACAACACGCCATTGGCGCTGGCCGAGATCCCGCTGAACCTGCGCAACGCCACAATCGCGGTCGAGGATGGCAGCTTCTACAGCAATCCGGGTGTCGACGTCATCGGCATTGCGCGCGCGCTGTGGATCAACATCCGCGGCGGCGAGGCGCGCGCAGGCGGCAGCACCATCACGCAACAGCTCGCGCGCATACTCCTGTTCGACGATGAAGAACGCCAGTCGCGTACGGTGTTGCGCAAAGTGCGCGAGGTGTTGCTGGCGACCCAGATCACGCTGCGCTACTCAAAAGACGAAATTCTCGCGCTGTATCTGAACGAGGCCTACTACGGCAATCTGGCCTACGGCGTGGACGCCGCGGCGCGCGCCTACTTTGGCAAAAGCGCAAAGGTGCTGGATCTTAACGAAAGCGCGTTTCTGGCCGGTTTGCCGCAGGCACCGATTGCGTATGACCCGTTTCACGATCTGCCGCTGGCCAAAAAACGCCAGGCCATCGTGTTGGATCTCATGCGCAGGGCTGGCCTGATCGACGAGGCCGCGGCCGTCGCCGCCGCGGCTGCACCGCTGGCGTTGGCGCCATCGCCGTTTCACATTCAAGCGCCGCACTTTGTCGCCTATGTGCGCCGCAGCGTGGAGCGCGATTTCGGCACCGAGCGGCTGTTGCGTGGCGGGCTGATCGTGACCACCACACTCGACCTCAATCTCGACAGCGCTGCGCAGGACATCATGCTGTCGCACCTGCGCGGCCTGGCGCAGGGCTCGTCCGACGCGCCAGCGCGCAACGCCAACAACGGCGCGATCGTGGTGCTGGACACAGCGACGGGTGAGATTCGCGCGATGGTTGGCAGCCCGGATTACTTCAACGCCAGCATTAGCGGGGCAGTCAATGCAACAGTGGCGCTGCGCCAGCCCGGCAGCGCGATCAAGCCGATCACCTATGCCGCGGCGCTGGAACGTCTGCCCGGCTTTACCGCCGCGACGCCGCTCTTCGATGTGCGCACCGCCTTTCGCACGCGCGAAGGCCTGCCGTATGTGCCGGTCAACTACGACCGTCGCTTTCACGGCGTGCTCAGCGCGCGCGCGGCGCTGGCGACCTCGAGCAATGTCGCAGCGGTGTCGGTGCTCGACAAGGTGGGCATTCGGACGATGCTTGGGCTGGCGCATGACATGGGGCTGCACAGCCTGGCCGATGTCGATCGTTACGGGCTGTCGCTCACGCTCGGCGGCGGCGAGGTGCGGTTGCTCGAGCTGACCGCGGCGTTTGGCACGTTTGCCGCTTCCGGCGCAACAGTCGCGCCGTTTGCAATCACCGAGATCGCGGATATTCACGGCGAGGTGCTCTATCGTCGCAGCGCTGCCGATGTCAAACCCAAAACGGTGCTGGACCCGCGCGTGGCCTGGCTGATCAGCGACATTCTGTCCGACAACGCGGCGCGCACGCCGGCGTTTGGCGAGGGCAGCGTGCTGCGGCTGGCGCGGCCGGCGGCGGTCAAGACCGGCACCACGACGGATTTCCGCGACAACTGGACGGTCGGTTACACGCCGCAGCTGGTGGTCGGCGTGTGGGTGGGCAACGCCAACGGCGAGCCGATGCAAAGCGTCAGCGGTGTGTCTGGCGCCGGCCCGATCTGGCACGATGTGATGGCGCTGGCGCACCGCGCGCTGCCGGTGCGCGCGTTTGCGCAACCGCCTGGGCTGCAGCAGGTCACAGTCTGCGCGCTCTCCGGGCTGCTGCCGGGCGACGCTTGCACGCTGACGCGCAGCGAGTGGTTTTTGAGTTCGTCGTTGCCGGCCGGTGTCGATACCTGGCACCGCCTGTCTGCGGGCCAGCTGATGTTTGACCTGCCGGTTGAACTGCGCGGCTGGGCGGCCCTGCAGGGCTGGCCGCTGGCGGGTGTGCGCGTCGCCACGGCTGGAAACCCTGGCGAGCCGGTCTTGCAACTGGCGGAGCCGGATGACGGAACGCGCATCCGCATCGACAAACGCCTGCCGCGCTCGGTTCAACAGCTGCCGCTGGTCGTACGCGTTGATAATCTGGAGATTGTGCGTCTGGAAGTGCGTTTGCAGTCGGGTCAGGTGCTTGCGACGGTTGCCTCAAACGGCGGCCGGGCATTCTGGCCGCTGTCGCCCGGCGAGCATACGTTTATCGCGCATGCCACGTTGCGCGATGGCACCGAGCTTGAGAGCGCGCCGGTCCGCGTCACAGTCTTTGAATGAATCGATTTAAACCCTACGCGCCGCTGTTGCTGATCCTCGCGCTCGCGGCTGTGCTCCGGCTCTACCGATTGGACGAGATAGATGTCCGTTTTGATGAAGCATCGGCGCCGCAACTGGCGCTCAGCATCCTGAACGGCAATTTCCTGCGCGTTGCGCCGTTTAGTGGCAGCGTGGCCAATCATCCGCCGCTGTATTTGTATCTGCTGGCTGTGCCTTATCTGTTTACGCGCAGCTTTCTTGCGGTGGCCGCGTTCCGCATTTTGTTGGATGTTGCCGCGGTTGGCCTGACCTGGCTGCTCGGCGCGCGCTTCTTTAACGCGCGCGTGGCTCTTGTCGCGGCGCTGCTTTTCGCAGTCGCGCCCTGGGCGATCCAACTCACGCGCAAACTGGGCATCGTGACGCCGCCGCTATTCACGCTGGTCTGGTTCTGGGGCGCCTGTCTGTTGCTGGTGCGCAAAGATGCGCGTGGCTGGCTCTGGCTCGGGCTAGGGTTGGCGCTGTGCGTGGGCACGCACTTCACATCGATTTATCTGGTGCCGCCGACCGTGCTGGTCGTGCTGCTGGCGCGGCGCGCGTTCAACTGGCAGTTTGCCCTGGCTGGACTGGCGCCCATCGTCGCGTTGGCCGCGTTGTATCTCGGCCACGATGCCGGGCAGGGTTTTGCAAACGTGCGCGCGCTGGCCGGGGCTGGCGCCGCCGCGGGAGCGTGGAGTTGGGCGGCTGTTGCACTTGCGCTGTGGGGCAGCGGTGGTGCGCACCTGGGCGATCTCAGCGGCGCCGCATTTGCCGTGTGGCAGGCTCAGCTGCCAGCCTGGGGCGCGGCGATTGATCTGTTCCAGATGGGGCTGGTGTTGGTCAGCCTGGCTGTGCTTGTGCTGCGCGTGAGCAAACGTGAACAGCCAAACGCCCCGCTGCTGGCCGTGTTGCTGGTCTGGCAGCTTGCGCCCGTAGTGCTGCAGCTGCGCTCGGCGCGGCCGTTGCAGATGCATTACTTTATGCCGCTGTGGCCGGGAGCCTGGCTCGCCGTCGCGCTGGCAGCCGACTGGCTGCTGAGTGCGAACCGCACCCGCGTCGCGCGCGTGTGTGTTGCGCTGAGCCTGGTGTCGATCGTGGCTTGGCAGATCCTGACAACGCTGCAGTTTGGCGCGTTTGTCAGTCAGAATGACACCGCGCAGGGCGGCTATGGTGAACCGGTGCGAACGGCGCTGGCAGCCACGGATCTGGCGCGCGGCGCGGTTCGCGGCGGCCGCGCCCGCGATGTGATCGTGGTTGCGCCAGGGGGCAACCCGGCCGTTGACGAGCCTGCGACGGTGCTCGACGTGCTGCTGGCCGACACGCCGCGCCGCTTTGTGCGGGCAGAAGACGCGCTGATCCTGCGCGGCGAACCGACGCAGTATGTCTTTGCGCCTGGCACGGCGATGGCGTTGCAGCGATTGCGGGCGTTTGGCGTGCTGAGCACAACGATCAGCGGCGGCCGTTCGGCGTCGGGCGCGGCTGATGTGACGTATGCGATTCTCGATTTGCCGAGCGTGCTGACCTCGACCGTGCCGAATGCCCGCTGGGAAAACGGTGCGCGGCTGATCGGTGTGCACACCACGCAGCACGGCGGCAGGCTGGCTGTGCACGTCCTGCTCGGCGTTGAAGCGCAGGCCACGGTCGATCAGCACTGGTTCGTGCGCGTGCAAAATGCCGCCGGCGCGCAGCTTGGCGCGCGCGATGTCGGCGGCGTGCATCCGAGCAACTGGCGGGTGGGCGATGTGCTGGTGTTGTATATCGAAGTGCCTATCGATACCGCGCAAGGGCGTCCGGCTGCGCTTCGCATAGGCAGCTATGCTTATCCAGCGGTGAAACAAACACCGATCCTGGATGCATCCGGGAATCCAGCCGATGATGGTGTGACAGTGATGCTAAACCCATGAAATTGCTCGTCTACGGCGCTGGCGCGATTGGCGCATATATCGGTGTGAACCTGATTCGCGCGGGGAACGAGGTCACGTTTGTCGGGCGCGAGGCATTTGTCGATGCGGTCCGTCGCGACGGCCTGCGCGTCAAGCTGCCGCAGGGCGGCGAATGGCACATGACGCCGGTGCATGCCTATACCGTGCTGCACGATGCCATGCAGCGCGGCACGTTTGAAGCCAGCATCCTGACCGTCAAAGCGCACAGCGTCGATCAGGCGTTGTCGGAGTTTGAGCGCTTCCAAAGCGCGCTCGGGCAGCTGGTGTGCTTCCAGAATGGCGTGGGTACCGAGCAACGCATCGCGGCAAAATTTGGTGAGCACCGTGTGATCGCCGCCACACTCACCAGCCCGGTCTCGGTGCTTGGGCCGGGGCGATACGCGCTGGATCGGCTGGGTGGCGGTGTTGGCTACAGCGCGCTGGGGCAGAACCAGCCGTTCGCCCGCAAGCTGGTGCAAGCCTCGTTTACCGATCTGATGCCGGCCACGCTCTACGACGACGCGCGCGCGCTCAAGTGGTCGAAGATGCTGCTGAATATTGTCGGCAACGCCAGCGCGGCAATCTTTGGCAAACCGGTGGCCGAGATCTATCGCGACCCGGCGTGCTTCGCGCTGGAGATGCGCATGGTGCGCGAGTGTCTGGCTGTCATGCGGGCGCTTGGCATCCCGCTCATCGACCCGCCGGGTTACAAGGCGCGCGCGTTTGCGCGGGTTGCCACAACGTTGCCGGCATGGCTGGCGCGACCGTTGCTGGCCGGGCGGGTCGGCTCCGGCCGCGGCGGCAAGCTGCCGTCGTTTTTTGACGACGCCGCGCACGTCACCGGCCGCTCAGAAGTGGGCTATCTGAACGGGCAAATCGTCGACCACGGCGCGCGGCTCGGCGTCCCCACGCCGGTCAATGGCTGGTTGACGCAAACGTTGCTCGCCGTGGTCACCGGTCGGCGAAAACAGGGCGATCCAAGCTTTGCGGACGAGATTGCGCGGTTGTAAGGCGAAGTGCGGGCGAGACAATCACGGTTCTTCTGAGTGCAACAATACTGCTGCCGACCGGGCAGACACGGGCTTCATGCATTCAGAATAATAGCCAAATCCGCTAGTCACAAAAATTGGCGGTTGCGCCGGGTCAGCTCAGACTTAACGCCCCCAAATCAGCGGTCCATGGACGACACCAGCTTTGTTGGTGCGACGAGGCTACCGCTACGGTAATCTATGCTAGTTCGACACGAAGTGTCTTGCCAAGCGCTGATGCTGCTTTGCCTAACGTGTGCAGTGTTACGGATGTATTACTAGGATCAAGCAATCGTTCAAATGCTGCTCGACTTGTCTTCATTCGCTTTGCCATCTCAGACTTCGAAAGGTGTCTGCGTTCCATTTCTTTCTCGATTTGATATGCGATTACCCGTTTGATTGCCGACGCCTCGACTTCATCAAACATTCCCTCTTCGCGAAGAAAATCATCAAACTTGCCGCCGATCCGTTTCTTGTTCATATTTATTCCGATTGCAGGTCAGCCAAATGCGAACAGGCTCGTTTCCGGCCTCAGTTTGATAGAAAACGACCGTCAGTGCGGGCTCGTCGCTGTCTATTGAACTCACGAATTGATTGTATCAAAAATGGTACACGGGTCAAGTGCCTTGCACTGCGTTGCTCCACACCGCGCTATCACAGCGCCTTCTCCAACGCCTCCAACGCCGGTCCGAGCTCGCTCGCATCGGTCAGCTTGAACAGCACCGTGGTGACTTTTGTGCGCTCGCTGAGCGCAAGCGCGCTGCGGCCGAGCAGCGTCAGCTTTTGCTCGCTGGCTTTGCCATCAGGCGCGGAGACCGTCACTTTCATTTGACCGCCGCGGTCGAGCGTGATTTCCCACTCGCTGCCATCGCTGCGCCGCGCGGTGATGACGTCGTCGAACATCACATCGTCGTAACCGGCTGTGTCGAATGCTTGGCGGATTTGGTCTTGTTTGATCGTGAACATGTGTATTTCTCCTATGTGACAACGGTAACCCGCAGGCACCGCCTGCGGGCCGCATCAATCGTCGGCGTTTATCGATCCGTCGCCTTTGCCCAATCGGCTTCAAACGTCGCGTTTAGGCGCGCCAGCGCGTCGGGGTCGCTGACCAGGATGCCCAGCTCGCGGTTGAAATCGAGCGACTGCGCGGTCATGTTGATCGAGCCGATAAACGCCAGATTGCCATCAGCCGTAAACGTCTTCGCATGCACATAGGGCGATTTGAGATAGCGCACCTTTACGCCGCTGCGCTGCAGCAGATCAAGATCGGGCAACTCGGGCTCGCCGCCATCGACATCGCGCGGTGGCGATGTCAGCACGCGCACGTCAACGCCGCGCTTGCGGGCGGCGGCGATCAGCGCGATTTGCGCGTCGTCTTTTGCGCTTGCGGCGTAGATCGTGAGCGTGCGTTGCGCGCTTCTTATTACCGTGTCAATGCGCTGCCGGGCGTTGACCGGGCTCCAGCCCAACACCGCGCTGCGCGGCTCGAAGGCGCCACGGGTCCAATCCGCGTCGAAGGCGCGCGCGATCTCCTCGACATCGCGCTCGTCGGCATGCACAACGCCAAACTCGCGGTTGCGCGTAAACGAGCTCTTGGTCATGTTCGCTGTCAGGATGACGACCTGATCGTCGATCACAAACGTCTTTTGATGGGTCAGCCGGAAGATCGGATTCGCAGTCTTATAGACGATGCCGGCGCGGTTGAGCCGCTCGATCGCAGCTTTGGCGGTGGCAGCCGCGCCAAACGGTTCGGCTTCGATCAACACGCGCACATCGGCGCCGTTGGCAACCGCGCGTTTGAGGGCGTCGACCACCCGCGTGTCGGTCAGCAGGTAGATCGTGACATACACACGTTTGCGCGCGGCCGAGACGCGATCCAGCAACACGCTGGTATCGTCGTCCGGGAAGACGATCAGCTCGACACCGGTCGCGCCGACAAGCGCCGGCGCCGGGGTGGGGGATTCGACTAGCGTCGGGAACGGGTCGCGCTCGGAGATACAGCCGGAAAGAAAAATCGCCGCCGCGAGCATGCCCGCGACGGCGATTTGCATGCGTTGCATGCGCCAAGCATACAACGCGCTATTCGGTCTTGTGCGCCATGATCTTGATGCCGGTCATCTCAATGGTCCGGCGGCCGTCGGATTCGGTCCAAACGCCGCACTCGCTGCCATCGGGGCTGTCGCCCACTTCGAGCGTGGAGCCGTCCATCTTCAAGACCGGCTTGTACCACTTGTGAACGGCATCGGCGTTGCCCTGAATGTAGTGCCCAATCAGCGCGCGCCGGAAGCGGTTCGACGATGTGTTTGGAAAGCTGCCATGCACCAGTTGACCGTTGAAATACATCACGTCGCCGGCCTTCATGAGGACCGGGCGCACTTCCTGGCCTTCCGGGATAGGCACCGTCACATCGGTGAAGCTCTTGCTCGTATCCGCTTTGATGGTGCAAAGCAAAGGCCACTTGTGGCTGCCTGGCACGATTTGCATGCAGCCGTTTTCCATATCGCAGTCATCCAGCGCCAGCCACGCCGCGACGCAGGTGCTCGGTTGCGCGCGCAGGTAGAAATTGTCCTGATGCAGCGCCTGGCCACGCGCGCCAGCCGGCTTGAAGTAAAGCATCGTCTGGACCGCATAGGGATCGCCCACGCCGGTCAGCGCCGCAAGGTCTTCGCGCAGGCGTTGATCTAGCAACCAGCGCAGGCTGGCATCGTCCCAGCGGTGCATGTGAATCATGCGCGGGAACTTTTTGAGCGGATCATTCGAATTTGGTTCGACGCCGACCACGTCCCCTTCATACGATCCTTTGCCGCGCAGGTCCATAAAGTGTTCGCGATAGGTCGCCACTTCAGACTCGGAAAACAATTGCCGGTTGACCGTGTAACCGTCGTTTTCCCATTGGTTTAGATGGAGTGATGAGAGCATGCGCACAGTCTACGCGCCTTGCGTGGACCTGCGAATACCGGGATGTGCTGCGAATTTGTGCATTTCTGCTATCTAAGGCATGATCGTCGCATGGAGATGAATGCGCCGCCGCCGGGCCGCCTGCTGGTCGGCTATTTCCGCGAGGCGTTTGGCTATCATATTGAACGCCGGCGCGGCACCCGCGATTGGTTGCTGACATTTACGCTGCGTGGCGCCGGCGCCTACCGTTTTGCCGGCGCGGAACAGCGCTGCGATCCTGGCGACATCGTGCTGCTGGCGCCCGGCACACCGCACGACTATCGCGTGCCCGACCCAGGCGCCGGCTGGCAGTTTTACTGGGCGCACTTTACGCCGCAAAACGATTGGTTGCCTTGGCTGACATGGGTCTCCCAATCCGACGGTTTCCCGCGCCAGCACGTGCGCGCCGGCGTCGCGCGCGACCGGCTGAGCGACGCGTTTGCGCGTGCGCTTGCGGATAACCTGCGGCATGGCGCGCATGCCGATGCGCTGGCCCACAGCGCGCTGCTCGAGATTCTTGTGCTCATCGCGGAGTTGGCGGCGCGCGCCAGCGGCGCGCCGTTCGATCCGCGCGTGCAACGCGTGATCGACACGCTTGCCAACGCGATCGCTGCTCCGCCAAAGGTCGCAGATTTAGCGAAAATGGTCGCACTGTCGCCGTCACGGTTGGCGCATTTGTTCAAAGCGCAGACGGGTGAGTCGATCATCGAGATGCAGATGAAGCTGCGTTTGCAGCACGCCGTGCGCCTGCTGGCGCAGAGCACGCGCAGCATCTCCGAGATCGCCGAGGCGGCCGGTTTTCAATCGCTGTTTCAGTTTTCGCGCCAGTTCAAGCTCTGGTATGGCGAAAGCCCGTCGGCTTATCGCCAGAAGTCGGCGCGCGGGTAGGCGCAGCATCGCAGGTGGGACAGCCCGTGGCGCACTGCCACTGGCCACCGGCTACGCCGGAATCAGCTTTTCAAATGCCTGCTCGTTGAGCGCGGTTAGATACTGCACAACGATATCGGCTGTAAGCTCCGGGTGCGAAGTCAGCACCCCGATCGACCGCATGTTGGCGCGTTTGGCGCCTTCCAGCCCGGCCGGCGCGTCTTCGATGACGATACAGCGCATCGGCAACACGCCCAGCCGCGTGGCTGCGGTGATATACACCTGCGGATCGGGTTTGCCGCGTGTCACGTCTTCGGCGGAGACCAGCGCGCCAAAAAAGCCCGCAATGTTTAGTTCGTCGACAATCGCCTCGACATTTGCGCGCGGCGCGGCCGATGCGATCGCCTGCCGCCATCCGGCCGCGTGGAGCGCGCGCAGCCACTGATAAACACCCGGCAACGGGTCTATGCCCTTGTCGGTGACCAGATCGCGATAGCGCGCTTCTTTCAAATCGCCAACCCGCTTGATCTCAGCATCCGGATAGGCATCGCCAAACACATTGCGCAGCACGGTGTCGTTGCGCTGGCCAAAGGTCTCGCGGAATTTGTCCTCGCTCAGCGCAAAGCCCTCGCTGGCCAGCGCCAGCCGCCAGGCTTCGAAGTGATAGTCTGCACTGTCCACGAGCACGCCGTCCATGTCCCACAGCACGGCGCGGGGTTGTAAGTCTTTCATGGGGCGTAGTTTACGTTGGGTTCGCTCGTGCCGACGAGGGGCAGCAGCACGCTGCGCACGCTGGCCTGCGTCCGAATGCGCGTGAGCGGGTCGCCCAGCAGCACCATCGTGCGCAGCGCCTCCTGGCAGCATTTCGCTTCGACGCGCAGTTCGTTCTGGCCGGCTGCAAACATCTCGCCGAGCAGGACCGGCGCGCCATCGGCTCCGCGCAGGCTTTTGAGCATGCCGTGCAGCACGATCTCGTTGACGTAGGCCACGCTCCAGCCGCTAAACCCGATCACCGCGACCGCGCCACCGTTGGGTGCGGTCACCAGCCGTTCATCAATCGATTGCTGCGAGCCGATACCGGTCTGAAATGAACCGGTCAGGCAGGCCAGCTCGATCACAACCGGCAAACGCTGTTTGTTCGTCAGCGTGCCCACTTCATCCGCATGCAGCAGCCACGATTGGCCTTCGGCAGCCGGGCTCGTGCTCGCCCAGCGATCGACGAGCCCGTGGCCGGAATAGACCACGAGGCCGGCGCCATCTTCAAATGCGCTGCGGGTCTGCGCGCGGGCGGCATCGGTGCTCGGCTCGCGCCAGCTGTCCTGCGATGCGGTCGGCTGATACGGGTCGTAATAAACACGGCGCGAAAACCAGCCGGCCGGCTGCAATGGCAGCGCCTGATCGAGCAGCCAGGCGAAGTTGCCTGCGCCATCAGGTGTTCCATCGGCATCCTGATAGTTGTCGGCAATCAGCGCGGTTCGGCTGCGCCACGGCGCAAAGTTTTGTGTTTCGTAGAGCAGAATCTTTGCGACGATTGCGCGCGCATCGTCCACATCACGCGCTGGCAGCCGGCCATACAGCATGTCGGCTTGTAGGTCGAACTCGGGTGTCTCGCCGTCCAGCTGCACGAAACACCAGTCACAGGCGGTTTCGCCCAGCCATGGATCGACATCGGCCATCAATGGCGGGATGCGCACGCTGCTGCGCGCGATCGTCGTGGTGCTGCGTGGATCGACACCATCACCGACCAGGATGACTGCGCGCGGCGGGGTGGGCCAGGTATTGCGTGCATGCTGCAAGAAGGCCCGGATCGCCTGCGGAGATTGCTGTCCATCCGACCAGACGTCAAAGATGCGCTGGGCGTCGATCAGCGTCGCAGTCATGCCCTGCGATTGGCGCAGCTCGAGCAGGGGGGCCAATGCCGCGTGAAACTCGGCGGGCGCGATATAGAGGGCGACGACATCCTGAGCGGCGGTTGGGTCGGAGATGCTAAACCGGCGCGTCGCTGGCGCATGTGCGCTCGAGGCAAGCGAGGGCCGCACCTGGGCGATAAGCATCGCGCCGAGCAACAGGCTGAAGATGACTGGAAGTGGTCTACGCATGGACGCGATCGAGCGATCTGGTCCATAGTAGAAAAAGCGTAGCCTCCCGTAATCAAATATACGGGTGACATTGCGCTGCGATCAAAGTCTTTGGCGGGCAATTGCAACGTCATTGCAGCGTGCAAATTGTCCGCCGTCAGCAGAGTGACGCGGGGTTATCGCCGGCTATTCGTGGAAGACCCAGCGTGTGGCACGGTCGAATGGGGCGCTTGTGCCGCGCGAGAATCGTCCGCCGCCCGTCACTTTTGCTTCGTGGATAAACGCAAGAAGCACGCCGATCAGCAACCCGATCAGCGCCGCGATGCCGATGACCACCAGCCGCGACGAGGCGCGCGTGGTCGGCACAAATGCGCTACTCGCCACAATGACTTCGCTGCCCGCGATCGTGTCGCTCAGGCCGACTTCCGTCAGTTTGCGCGCCAGTGTCTCTGAGGTTTCGCGTTTGAGATCGCGCTCCTTGATCAGGCGCTGGCGTTGCGCCTGCTGGTTCTCGAGCTGCGCCTGTGCCTGCCGAAGCTCATTTTGCAGCTGGGTAAACACCGCGTTTGTGGGTGAATTTGCGGCGTTGGTGGACAATCCAGACAACTGGTCGCCGACGATTTCCTCCGCCTTTTTCTGCGCGGAGAGGGTCAGCGCATTTGTAATCGCGACGCTTTCGCTCAACAGGCCGATCTGTCCGACATCAAACAACGAACCATACGTGTTCGAAATGGCATCTGAGATATAGGTGGCTTGATTGCTCGGTAGCGACAGGCTGTAGGCCGTGCCGGATTGCAGCGCCGTGCTCAGCAGCTGGATCTGCGCCGACAGCGTGATTTCGCGCGCTTCGAGCGCTTTGATTAACCCGAGGACATCGGCCAGTTGCGCGGCGGCGGTCGGCGCAGCGGAGTCGGATGGCTGCTCAATGCGCAACTCGATCGTGCCGGAAGCAGGCACGCTGAGCGCAAACGCCTGAGTCTTTAGCAGCGAGAGCGCCGCAGCGTTTGAACGCGCCGCGCCATCACCGCCGGCCTCGATGGCAATCTGCATGCTGCGCGCATCCAACAGATGCTGGCGTGTCTTTACGCGCGCCGCGAAAAGCAGCGACAACGACCCAAGGTTCGATTTCAGCTGCTCGCGCAATGCTTCAACATTGCCGGCGTTTTGCGCGTCCAGCAGGGCGCTGACGTAATCGCGGCGGCCCTGTTGTTCTTTCTCAAACGCGATCAAGCGATTCGCGCTTTGCGCATTCAGGTAGGTCGCAATGATGTCGCTGTTGACGCGCAGTTGTTCGCTGATTACGAGCGTCACGGCGCTCTGGCGGCCCTGTTGCAGTGAATCGAGGATCTTTTGCTTCTCGCCGATCTGGCGAACCAGATCGTCTTCCTGGCTGGTCGCGATAAACGTTTCAAGCGCTTTTTGCGCAGCCTGATACTCGTCGCGCGCGTTGATATCGAGTTTCTCGACATTTTGCGCCAGTGACTTTGGCGCGCCGACAAACAGATCGTTGACGTAAGACTGATACAGACCAGCCCAGGCGTTTGCGATCTCGGCGGCTTTGACCGGGTCGGTGTCGCGCACCTTGATCAAGATCAAATCGCCACGGCCGAGCAGTTCGCTCTTGACACGGTTGATCAAGTTGGCCGGTTTGATTTCGTCCTCGGTAAAGTACCCGGGCTTGCTGCCAAGCTGCCGGATGACTTCCTCGGCAATCGCGGTGTTTTGCACCAGACCGACCAGCGTTGTGCGGCGCGAATCGTTGATCTGCGCCTGCGCCAGCAGCTCATCCTCCGTGCGGGTCTTGATCGTCGGCGCCAGCTCGATTTGCGTAGAGTTGCGCACGATCGCCACGCTGGCCACTGCCTCGTAGGGCATCGGCACGCCAAGCGTGAACAACCCCCCCAGGATTGAAGCGATAACGATTGAAGTCAGCAATAAACGCCAGCGCTTGGCGATGACTGCCAGATACTTTCCCAGATCGATTTCAATATCATCTGATGAAGCTGCGGTGGAAGTGTTCTGTGCTTGCATGAGTAAATAATAGTGAGCGTCCGCGCATGCCGCGCAGCAGCGTTCTAGAGCGAGTTGTCAGATGGAGGTTGATCCGTGTCTTCTCGCACGACGAAGTTTGGCGCCGCGTTGCGGCGCGCGCGCGATTTGAATGGATATGCGACTTTGTATGCGCGCATGCCGGGCAGGGTGCGTTTGGGTTTTGTGAGCGTGTCGCCGTCGATTACCGCGGGCGTTGGTTCAGGCTCGTGGCTGCGGATGATGTCAACGCCGGTTGTCTGCGAATTTTCGCGCACCAGGCCAGGTAGAAACTGCCGGGCAGCCGCGGCAACGACAAGGCTGAATCCGAGCGGGATCGACAGTGCCGTCAACAGCAGCGTCATTTGCGCGCTGAACTGGCCGATGTCGCCGCCGATTACCCAACCGACAACGCCAAGATTTGGCGCATTGAGGTAAAGATCCACGCCAACGCCGCCCCAACCGGCCAGCAAGCCGCCGTGCGCAAACAAGCCCGTTGCCAGGATGCCAATCGCGCTCGGCGCCACAACGCCGCCCAATGCGCCACGGGTGTCCTGCATGCCCAGGCGTTCCTGTAGCCAGAATCCGCCAGGAATTGCGCAAACCGTCGCCAGAACGCCGACAACCAGCGCAATCGGCGCCGGCAGCAGACTTGCTGATGAGCCAATCACGGCGGCGGCGATTAACGCGCGGCCAACCAGCGCAGCTTGCACCCGGGTTGTTGTGAATAGCGAGTAACTGATTGCGCTGACGGTGGCTGCAACAACAATCAGCAGTTGTGAGAGTAGGTGTGCCTGCCGCACTGCCGCAGCCTCGGTCGTCCCAAGCGCCGCGATCAGCGCCATCCCGCCGATGAGAAACAGAATCGCGCCGATGATTGGCAACGGCTGCCACGCTGGCTTTGGCAGCGTCAACGTCAGGCGATCGATATCGTGGCGGTAGAGCAGGTTGAAACCCAGGGCGGTGCCGCCGCCGGTCAGGCCGATCAACCCAAGCCCGGCCAGATCGATTGCACCATGGCCCAGGCTTGCCGTCGCGCCCATGCTGGCCAGCCAGCCGTGCGCCACAGCGTGCGCCAGCCACGCGCAACTGAGTGAGGCAATCAGCGCCGCCGCGACTTGCGGCAAGGCGCGCCGGTTGGTCAAGCATGCCGCCGCGGTCACACCTGCGATCGCGGCCGTGCCGCCAATCAGGGTGTTGCCCGGCGCTGCCTGTGTGCTTGCGGCCAACACGGCAAACCCGGCCAGCGCAGCCAAAAGCATCAGAATGCCCCGCGCGGCCATGCGCCAGTTCAGCCGATTTGCGGCCTGTTCTGACAGGGCCAACCACATCCCGGCCGCTCCCAGCACCGTGCCCACCGTCTCAAATTGCATCCCATTAGTATAATCATTCGCAATGACAGACGTCGCTCCCGTTGATGCCCTCACGCTGGCCCATGCCACAGCCGCCGCCGCCGCCGATAAAAAGGCCGAAAATATCCTGCTTTTGGATCTAAAAACTCTGAGCACTGTGGCCGATTACTTTGTAATTTGCAGCGGTGGCAGTGAGCGCCAGCTGCGCGCCATTGCCGAAGGAATTGATGACGCGATGGGGAAAACCTATCGCCTATCACCGCGCAGCATCTCCGGGATCTCCGGGGGAGGCTGGGTGCTGATGGACTTTACTGACGTCATCGTGCACATCTTCCTGCCCACCCAGCGCAACTACTACAACCTTGAGATGCTTTGGCAGCAGGCTCCTGTTTTGTTGCGCATGCAGTAGGGACGCGCAGTGGCGTGTCTGGATTGCGCCGCGCGTCCGGTTTGTGCTGTCGAATGTGTGACCGCAATCCGGTTGCGGGTGTGGTGGAACGCCAGCCGGACGCGCCGCTGCGCGTCCCTACGCATGCGGTGCGTGTGCGCTACGTATGCATGTGCGATGGCCGTTACGACGACGCAAATGCATTGCGTTTGTGGCGCATGGCCACGCTTTGTACGATGCCGATGGCCAGCATCACGGTGATCAGATTGGTGCGTCCATAGCTGATAAACGGCAGAACGACGCCGGTCACCGGCGCCCAGCCCACCTGCATGCCGACGTTGATGTACGTCTGCAAAAATAATGTGGCTGCCACGCCGACGCAGAGCAGCCGCCCAAACGTGTCTGCCGCTGACAACGCCGCCCACAGTGTGCGCAAAATGACGGTAAACAATAGCGTCAAACACAGCGCGGAGCCGACAAATCCGAGTTCCTCGCCGATCACCGAAAAGATAAAGTCCGTGTGCCGGACGGGGAAGTAGCGGCCCTGCGTCTGCGTGCCTTGCAGCAGCCCTTTGCCCCAGATGCCGCCGGACCCCAACGCAATCCTGGCCTGAATACTTTGATAGTTTTCACCCGCGTCGCCCGGCTCAAAAAGCCGCTGAATGCGCCGGATTTGATACTCTTGGATCAACCCCGGCAGCGGAGCAGGCGTGGGCACCGGCGTGCCAGCCGGCTCCTGGCGGCCGGGTTCGACCAATACCTGCGGTGTGCCCTGGGCCACGATCGAAGCCTGCTCATTGCTCTCGACCGCATCGGCTGGGATGCGGCTGATCAATACGAACAAGCCCACAACCAGCAGTGCGGCCAGCCCGGCCGCAATGATTGCCAGATGCTCGCGTTCCAGCCCGCCGACCATCACCATCACAATCCACAAAAACAGGATTGTCAACGCGGTGCTGAGATTGGGCTGCAACATGATCAGCACCACGCACGGCGCAATCAGCAGCCCCGACAACGCGATGGTGGACAGATACGAGTGGCGCCCCTGGCGATCGGCGATGAATTTGCTGAGCGTAACGGTTAAGAGGATCTTTGCGACTTCGCCGGGCTGCAGCTCGAAGCCGCCCAGGTCGAACCAACGGCGCGCGTTAAATCGCACTTCGCCGATCAGCAAGACCAGCACCAGCGACACAATTGCCACGGCGTAGGACAAAAAAGCGAAGTTTTTGAACAGCTGATAGTCGATGGAGGCGGTGAGCAGCAGGATGAACACCGCGACGAGGCCGGTGCCAGCCTGCGCCAGATACAGCCGGCTGATCGGCGGATCGCCGACAGCCGCGCTGTAAATCATGACCACGCCCATAACGATGAGCGCGATGACAGTTGCAAACAACAGCCAGTCAAATTGACGCCAGATGCGTCTTTCGATCATGTTCGAGTGCGCCTACTTGAGTGAACGCTTCGGGCTGCCCTGCATGCGGCCGGGCTTTTCCGCATTGTCTTGCAACAAGGGAATGTCGACCAGCAGCTTGCCTTCCGAGGCTTCGTGATTGATATGCACGGCCACATTGTCGCGGTCAATGCTGATGCGCCGGGAGATGACTGCAATGATGTCGTCTTTGATGAGCTGCAGCATGCCGGGCTCAATTTCACTGCGGTCATGCACGAGCACCAGTTTGAGACGCTGTTTTGCTGAACCCGCCGCGCCGCCGCTTTTCTTGGAGCCGAAAAGATTGTCCCAGAAGCTCATGTTTTAACTCCGACCAAAAATGCGCGACCAGATGGTTGAATTGTCCTGCGGCACCTTGAGCGGCACATTTTCGCCGATCAGTCGCCGTGCGATGTCGCGATACGCCTCGGCAGACGGGGATTTTGTGCCAAAAGCGACGGGTGTGCCGCGGTTGGATGAAGAAAGAATCGTCTCATCCTCCGGCACGATACCGATGATTTCGGTCGAAAGAATCTCGACGATGTCATCGGCGCTGAGCATTTCCTGCCTTCTGACGCGCGCGGGCACCAATCTGTTGATGATGAGCTGAGCCGGGCCTTTCTCCTGCGACTCCACCAGCCCGATCACGCGGTCGGCGTCGCGCACAGAGGAAACTTCCGGGTTGATGACGACCAGCACCCGATCAGCGGGCGCCACCGCGTTTTTGAAGCCAGTTTCGATGCCGGCGGGCGAGTCGATCAGGATGATGTCAAAGTCGTTGCGCAACTCGTCGCACACCTGGATCATTTGCTCGGCGTTCATCGCCGATTTATCGCGGGTTTGCGCGGTGGGGAGCAAGCACAGGTCGGCCGCGCGTTTGTCGCGAATGAGGGCCTGGCGCAACTTGCAACGCCCTTCGATATAGTCGATGACATCGTAAACAATGCGGTTTTCGAGGCCCATCACAATGTCAAGATTGCGGAGCCCAATGTCGCCGTCCACGACGACTGTTTTTTGCCCCAGCATCGCCAGCGCGGCGCCGAGGTTGGCCGTGGTGGTCGTTTTGCCAACGCCGCCCTTGCCTGAGGTGATTGTTACGACTTTTCCCATTGTGTCAGCTTTTGTTGTCCCACTTTGAAAATATGATCTCTTGCTCTTTGATGCGCGCCATTTCGGCTTTGCCGCGATGATTGCGAATAGCGAGTTCGGCGATCTTGATCATTGCAGGGGTTAATTCGAGCGCGCATACAACAGCGCTTGTGTCGCCAAACGCGCCCGCGTGGGCGCTTCCCTGCAGCTTGCCCCAAACAATAATATCACCGCCAGCCACGATCTGTGCGCCTGGGTTGACGTCGCCGACGATCACGATGTGACCCGGATGCGTGAAAAGTTGGCCGCCGCGCACCCGTTTCTTGATGAGCAGGCCGTCTGTGCCGTGCTCTTGTTCCTCATCAAGAGCTGGCCGCGCAACACCGGCATCGCGCGCCTGCGCTAGCTCGCCGATCGCGACCGAGGCATCTGCGCTTGCCGCTTCATCCGGCCCAGCAACCACAGGTTCAACAGCAGTCTCGATCGGCGCTGGCGCGGCCTTTGCCGTTTTTGCGCGCGGCGCCACGGTCGGCAAGACGTCGAGAATGCCAAGCGCGGCGACATGCTGTTTTGTGGTGGCGTTCTCGGTGAGCACCGCGAACAGCTTGACGTTGTGTGCCGTCAACAAATCGATGCTGCGTTTTAAATCATCCGGCGACAGCTGCAGCGCATGCACGTCAAACGCCACCTGGCCGCCCTGAAAAAGGCGCTGTTTGCGTTTAACTTTGTTTCAAGCTCACGCAGTTTTGACAGCCAGGGTTCGTTTTCGGTCCCGAAATTAATGAGCAGGCCCTGGCGGAGCCCTTTGATGGAGATCATTAAGACTGCTTATTGTAAGGGCGTTATGCCTCGCGCTCGTAGCCGACAAAGCCCAAAAGCTCCTGCACGAGCCGCGTCAGTTTGCGGATGCTGTCTTGATTCACGACGATTTGATCCGGACCAAAATCTGTCTTGCCCATCTGCACATGTGTCGGCGCGAGCCAGCCACGCAGCTCCTGCGCACAGCTGGCCATCGCGCTAAACGGCTTTGAGTCGTTGATGGCGATGAGCCCGATCGGTTTACCGGTCAGGTAGGGCGGCGTGTCGTTGCTCATGAACTCGAGAAAGTCAAGGGCGTTTTTGAACGCGCCGCTGAGCGTGCCGTGATACGTCGGGCTCGCCCAGATCATGGCATCGGCGCTGGCGCAGGTGTCGAGCAAGCGCTCGATCGAGGCGCGCTGCACTGGCTCATAGCCGTCGAGCTCTTTTGCGGGGTGGAAGATCGGCAGGTCAAGCTCGCGCAGATCCAGCATGGCTGCACGCGCGCCCTGCGCCACGGCGATATCCAGCGTCGCCGCCAATGCTGCGCGCGACAGTGATTGTTCGCGCAGCGTTCCGCCTATTCCAACGATGAGTGGTATTGCCATGGTGTTCTAGTTGGCGCAATGCTAGCCGCCTGCAGGCGGCGTACGTCGCCGAGTTCCGTTTATACTCCATCCCCGCATATTGCTCAACTTACCCGGCAGCCAACCTGGGATCCCCTCGGTGCGCGGTTGAACCGGACTTTTGGAGATATTGAATTTAATGTCCAACTCAGTACAGACCCTGCTTGCCAGCATCGGCAATGCACTTGAGGTCAAAAATGGCGAAGTGATCGTACGTGATGAGAAGCAGCTGCGCGCAAGCGGCATCGACACATTGGTATTTGCCGCGGTGTTTGGCACGGATGCCGGAAAAGTCCGCCGCGCGCTGGTTGATCTGGGAGACCGGGCAAACGCTTGGCGTCCGCCCGGCATCGATTCACGAGCTCTATATCGCGCGCGGCCGCAGCGCCACACCGCACGTGTTTACAACACCGGCCATGAACATCCGCATGGCCAGCTACGACACCGCGCGGGCCGCCATCAGCGCGGCGATCAAGAAGAATGTCGGCGCATTTATCTTTGAGATTGCGCGCAGTGAGATGACCTACACGCATCAGCCTCCTCAGGAGTTCACCACGGTCATGCTCGCCGCGGCGATCAAAGAGGGCTATCGCGGCCCGTTGTTTATTCAAGGCGACCACTTCCAGATCAATGCCAAAAAGTATCACGCCGATGCTGCTGGCGAAATTGCTTCGCTCAAGAAGCTGATGGACGATGCGATCGCCGCCGGTTACTACAACATTGACATCGACACGTCCACGCTGGTCGACCTGTCAAAGACCGATTTGGACGAGCAGCAGCAGATGAACTACGAGCTATGCGCGATGTTCACCGACTATATTCGCAGCAAAGAGCCGGCCGGCGTGGTCATCTCGCTGGGCGGCGAAATTGGCGAGGTTGGCCACAAAAACAGCGACGTGCACGAAGCGCGCGCGTTTATGGAAGGCTATCGCAAGCACGTCAAGAGCCCCCACGGCATCAGCAAACTTTCGGTCAACACCGGCACCTCGCACGGCGGCACGGTTTTGCCCGATGGCTCGATCGCCGATGTGTCGATCGACTTCCAGGCGTTGCACGATCTGTCGGTTGAGTCGCGCAACTACGGCATGGGCGGCGCGGTGCAACACGGCGCCAGCACGCTGCCGGAGAGCGCCTTTGGCCGCTTTGTCGAAGCGCAGGCCATCGAAGTCCATCTCGCGACTGCGTTGCAGACGCTGGCCTTTCAAGTGCTGCCGGCCGATGTCAACAAGGAAGTGGATGCCTGGCTGTTCAAGAACGCCATCGACGAGCGCAAAGCCGGCGACACAGACGAACAGTTTCTCTACAAGACGCGCAAGAAGGCCGTGGGCGAATTCAAGCATCGCTTCTGGCACATGCCGGATGCCGCCCGCGCCACGCTGCGCGCCGCGCTTGAAGAGCGCTTTGCCCTGCTGTTTAACCGCCTCGGTGTCGAAAACACCCGCGCCGCCGCGGACAAATACACCAGCATGATCGCCGTTCATCGCAAACCCGAAGACTTCGGCGCCACGCCGCTGTTGAACGAGGACGTGAGCGGGCTGGCCGACTAGCTGGCGGAGGTGCCTGAAGTGCTTTACGTGCTTGACGTATCGAATGCCGATACGTCAAGCACCTCGCATTTGCAGGCATGCTTCTGTCTCATTCCCACGCTTCGGCAAACATCAACGTCACCGTGTCTTTGCACCAAGACAGCAGATCGGCACCGGCGGCCCGGCCCGCGTCGGAGTTGAGCGCCGCATTGCAGGCCTGCAGGTCGTCAAAATAGACCTCGTGGATCAGATGAAAGAGCGGTTCGCCGCGCGGCGCGCCAATGGCGCGCGTCACGGTTGTGCGCTGCACGTTTGGCATCGATGCGATCAGCGGCACATGCGTGTTGCTGAAGTGGGTTTCAAATTCGGCGACCGACTTGGGCTTGCGAAAGAAGATGATGAGCTTGATCATGGTGCGGCAAAGATTGTATCGCGGCCCTTTAGGTGGCCGTCGCCGCGATGGCGCGTTTCACGTCTTTGATGTGCGCGGTGTTGTGCAGATACAGCAGGCGCAGCATGCCATCAAGTGAGGCGTCACCCATCGCCGGGTGACGCCCGCGCGACGCGAGTTGTTCAGGCGAGAGAGCGCGCGCGAATGCGGCAGTGGTCTGGCGTTCCTGGCGGTATTGGCTGAACAGCGCGTGTTTGTCTAGCGCGGCAGCCGGGCTGGTGCGCTCATGGTTGAACCGGACGATGTCAAAACCATCCGGTGCGCCAACCCCGCCGCGCGCCACCGATTCGAACATCTCGCGCAACCCGGCTTCGGCTTGCACCAGATGTTCGAACAGCTGCAACAGCGTCCATTGGTCGCCGTCGTGATATACGGTTGTGGCCCAGGCGGTATCTGCCAGGCTCCCGAAATAGGCCAGGGTGCGTTCACCCTCGCTCAGCAGCTTCTCCGCAATTTCCGCGCTTTGGGTGTGTGTGTCTGACATGGTAGTCATTGTGCGGCGTGTCGCGCGCGTCGGCAAGTGTCGCCCTGGCGCAAAAAAACGACGCGCATCCAAAGATGCGCGCCGTTGCGGCTGGTTTGCCGCAGGTGCGACACCCAGGCAATCTAGAGAAGTGTTATAGACGCGCTAGGGCGTGTAACCCAACTCCTCAGATTTTGTGAGATCGGCCTGTGCCAGCGCTTTTTGCCCGTTGTTTTTGTAGGCTTCGCTGCGATTGAAGTAATACACACCCACTTGCGGGTTGAGCTCGATCGCCTTGGAGTAGTCCGTGATTGCGCGTTTGTAGTTCTTCTGCGAAAGATACACGTTGCCACGCCGGTTGTAAAACGATGCGCGGTTGGGTGACAGCTCGATGGCCTTGTTCAGATCCTTGAGCGCCTTCGAGTAGTCGTCGATCTGATAGTAGGTCGAACCGCGCTGCGCATAGCCCGTCGACAGCGTGCCGTCGATGTCGATGGCTTTTGTATAGTCGGTGATGGCGTTCTTATAATCTTCAAGGTTGTAATACGCATCCCCGCGGCTGATCAGGCTGTAATACGCTTTGGGATCCAGTTCAATCGACTTGTTCAAGTCTTTGAGTGCTGCTTTGTTGTCGCCGTTGCCGATCAACGCTTCGCCGCGATGGCGGTAGGCGAGGGCGTATTTCGGGTCGAGTTTGATGGCCTTGTTTAGATCGACAATAGCTTCGTCATACTTGCCGGCCTGGTTGTAGGTGTCGGCGCGGTTGTCCAAATAAACCTTGCTGGTCGGATCCAGCTCAATCGCTTCGGTGTAATCTTCGATGGCTTTTTCATAGTCATCCAGGCCAAAGTGAATGTTGCCGCGCATGTTGAAGAGCGAGCCGGTGGGCCTGCTTAGTTCAACAGCTTTGTCAGCGTCGGGCAATGCCTCTTCATAAAAGAACTGCGCGTAATTCAGACGCGCGCGCATCTCATACGCAAATCCCTCGTTGACATCTTGTTCAACTGCCTGATCGCAATCAGCCTTGGCTTTGTCGTATTCCTCGATCACGCGGTATGAGGCGCACCGATTGGCGAGCGTGACCGAAGTGACTCTGATGTCGAGCGACTTGGTGTAATCCTGGATCGCCTTGTCTTCGTCATCAAGCGCGGAGTGCACATTGCCGCGATTGTTGTAGGCGCTGGACGACTCCGGGTTGAGTTCGATGGCTTTTTCGTATTCGGCCAGCGCCGGTTCATATTCGTTTAAATCGTAGTAGACATCGCCGCGCTCAATATAGGCCAGCGCATAATCGGCGTCGATTTTCAGCGCGGCGTCAAAGTCTTTGAACGCCAGATCGCGCTTGCCAAGTTTGCCTTGGGTTGCGCCGCGCAGCACGTAGTAGCGCGGTTCCTCCGGCGCTTTTTTGACCGCAGTGTTGAGGTCTTCGAGCGATTCTTTATATGCACCGATCTCATAATACGATTCGCCGCGGCCAGCATAGGTCGCCGCCAGGCTGTCACCGGCCTGCAGCAGCTGTGTAAAGGCGGTGATCGCGGTTTTGTAGTCTTTTGCCTCAAATGCGTTTTCGGCCTCACGCCGCAATGTGGCGCGGTCTTTTTTTACAGCCGGCGCTTTTGGCGTTGCTGTACCGGCAAGGCGAGGTGTGGCCGGGTCCGCTGCGCTGACAACCGACTGGTTGATCGCAAGCGTGCCACCCAGTGCCAAACCTGCGACGAGTCCGATGATGAATTTGCGCGGTGGGGTATGAGTAGGGTTCATAGTGTGTTCGAGAAATCAACGCTCGCGTCAATAACTGCGCGGCCTGGGTTATTTTGCGACCAAACTCCGATGTGTCGTCCCACAAATGGCCGAATTTGTCTCGCATTTTAAGCCTAAAGGTGGAAGTCTTTGTGTGTCCGCAACGGCACTTGAGCGATCTAAATTGATAGAATCGCCCAACCATGTCATCATCAGAACATCGCGCCTGGCCCGGCGTGATCACGGGCTACCGCGATCGCGTGCATGTTGCGCCTGGCACGCCACCCGTCACGCTCCTTGAAGGCAACACCCCGCTGATCCCCGCGCCGCGCCTGGCGCAGGCCATGGGCGGCGGATTTGAGCTCTTTATCAAATACGAGGCGCTCAATCCAACCGGCTCCTTCAAAGACCGCGGCATGACCACGGCGATGACACAGGCCGTCGCTGACGGCGCGCAGACCGTGATTTGCGCCAGCACCGGCAATACAGCCGCTTCGGCCGCCGCCTATGCCGCGCGCGCCGGCTTGAAATGCGTCGTGCTTGTCCCCGATGGCAAGATCGCGGCCGGCAAACTCGCAGGCGCGTTGAGCTATGGCGCGCAGGTCATATCGATCAATGGCAATTTCGATGACGGGCTGCGCATGGTGCGCGAAGCCACCACCCGCGCGCCGATCGCGCTGGTCAATTCGATCAACCCGGCCCGCATTCAGGGCCAGAAGACCGCGGCATTTGAAATCGTCGATGCGCTCGGTGACGCGCCGGACTGGCTCGCGCTGCCGGTTGGCAACGCGGGCAACATCACCGCGTATTGGCTGGGCTTTAACGAGTATCACAACGATGGCAAGTCGACGCACTTGCCGAAATTGATGGGCGGTCAGGCTGAAGGTTCGGCGCCGATCGTGCTCGGCCGCGTCGTTGAGCACCCGGAGACGATCGCGACCGCCATTCGCATCGGCAACCCGGCGCGTTGGCACGAAGCCACGCAGGCGCTGGACGAGTCGGATGGCCATATCACCGCGGTCAGCGATGCCTCGATTCTGCACCACTACAAGCTTGTCGCAAAGACGGAAGGCATTTTCGCCGAACCCTCCAGCGCGACGGGTCTGGCAGCATTGGCCAAAGCCATGCATGAAGGCACAATCGACCTGAAGGGCAAGCGCGTGGTGTGCGTGCTCACCGGCCACGGCCTGAAAGATCCGGATACCGCGATAAAAGGCCTGCCGCTCCCGCAGATGATCGAACCAAACATCGATGCGCTGTTGCGCGTGATCACCTGATGGCGCGATCTCCGTCATGAAGGCATTGCTCGGGCTCATCCGGCTGGCGCTGGGGTTGGCAGCGATTGCGCTGCTGGCCGCGGGGCTGGTCTGGCGTATCGCGCACGGCCGGCCCGAGCTGGCAGGGTGGGTTGTCATCGGCTATGTCGCCGCGCCGTGGCTGGCGGTCGTGGCTCTGGTGTTGGGCGTGTGCGCACTGTTCGCGCGAGGTCGGATTGCGCCGGTCCTGCTGGCATTGGCTGCGATGGTCGCACTTGCGCCATTTGCGCGCGCGCTGGTGCCACGCGGCAGCGACGCTACAAACGGCGATGCGGCGCGGATCAAGGTGCTCTCGCTCAACACATCCGCGCAGAGCATCGATGCCTATGGCCCGAACGAGGCCGCCCGCCTGGCGCGCTTGATCGTCGACGAGCAACCGGATATCGTGTTGCTGCAGGAGCTGTCGCAATGGGAGTGGCCGGCGTTGCGAACTCAGTTGCGGGCAATACCGGGTGGCGAGGTTTACAACGGTCTGGTCACGAACTTCAACGACACGACGATTTTGAGCCGCCATCCGATGCGCCAGGTTGCCGTGCCGGTCTTCAAAACAAGCGTCAACCATGCCGTGGTGTTGCTGCCCGGCGGGCCGGTGGACGTTTGGAGTGTGCATACCTGGCGCGATGGATTTTTGCCCGGGCGCAACCTGTTGTCGTATGACGTGAATGCCAATGCTGGTCGGCCGGACATCAAAACGCAAATCGCCTGGATCGCCCGTCAGTCGGCGGGCGGCGCCGCGCCCGTGATCGTGGCGGGTGATTTCAACGCGCCGATGGCGTCGCCGCTGTTGCAGCCCATGCACGATGTGTTTCGCGAAGTGCAGGTTGAAGCCGGCGCCGGATTTGGATTTACGTTTCCGAACAGCGCCGAGTACACGCGCACGCAACGCTTTCGAGGACGCAACTACGCGCTCTGGTCGCCGGTGCCGCTGACACGCATCGACCATATCTTTGTAAGCCCGGAGTTTGTCGTGCATGCCGCGCGGGCGGGCGAACGGCCGGTCGGCAGCGACCATCGCTATGTGATCGCAGAGGTTTCAGTGAACACGAGCGGCACAAGGTAAACTCGGGGCCGCACATGCGTCGCATTATTTCATTACCGTATCGAATTGCCTGCACGCTGATCGCCCTTGGTGCGCTGCTCTGGCGCGCCTCCGACCTGTTTGGCTTTGGCGGCGGGCTGGTGACGATTGGGTTTGCGATCGCGCCTTGGGCCGCTCTGGTTTCGCTCGTGCTGTGTGTGATCGGGCTTTTTGTGCGCCGGCCGGTGGCGGCGCAGTTGATGCTATTCGCCTGCGCCATGCTGGCTTCGCCGTTCGCCGGGCAGCTGTTGCCGAAGCGCACGGCTGTGGCCGAAGCTGTGGACGCCTCCAGATTGCGAATTTTTTCATTCAACGCCTGGCTGGATCGCAATCGGTTGGAAGCGGATCGCGCCGGCCATGTCGCCGATCTGATCCATGCAGAGCAACCGGACGTCGTGATCCTGCAGGAGATCAATGCGGCCAATCTTGAAGTGATTGTGCGCAAGCTGCAAGCGCAGCGTGGCGCGGACGAATTGCAGGTGCATGCGTCGACATCGAACGGATTCGCCGTGATCAGCCGGTTTGCGCTTGCCAATGTTGAAGAAGTGTCGATCCCGGTGCGCGCGTTGCGCGTGATCGCCGAGACGCCGAACGGCCCGGTTCAGATTTGGAGCGTGCATGCGTTTCGCGAGAATTTTCTGGGCGGCGACAACTTTCTGGCATACCCGGATACATCCCAGCATCGCTCGGTGCTCGATCAGACCGCATGGCTGGCAAACCGCGTCACCCAGTCAACTGATCCAATGCTGATTGGCGGCGATCTAAACACACCGACCGGGTCACCGGCATACCGGCACCTGAATGCCGTTGTGCAGGATGTGCAAACCGAAGCCGGTAGCGGCATGGGGTTTACGTTTCCAGCGAACACCTCCCACATGCGTTACATGACGCTGGGGCCGGCAACAATCGCGCTGAACTCTCCGGTGCGGCTGACGCGCATCGATCATGTATTTGCCAGTCCGCACTTTTCCGTGCTGACTGCAAAAGTCCTGGACGACACGGCTGGTAGTGATCATGCGCCGGTTGTGACCGAGGTTGAGTTGCTCAAACGCGTTAGCGGGGTTCGAAAATGACACACTTGCTTACGGTTCGCGTGCCCGCGACCAGCGCAAATCTTGGCCCGGGGTTCGATGCGCTCGGCCTGGCGTTGGATTTGTGGAATCGCTTTGAGCTGCACGCCGACACGGGCGCCGCCGGCATCTCTGTCGAAACGCATGGCGAAGGCGCTGACGCGCTGCCAACCGACAAGAGCCATCTGGTTGTGCGCACCATGATTGAGGAGCTTGGCCTGCATGCGCCATTTGACCCGCGCACCGTCAGCTATCGCATCGTGTGCCATAACGCGGTGCCGAGCGGCAGCGGGCTGGGTTCAAGCTCAACGGCCACGCTCGGCGGGCTGATGCTGGCACGCGCCATCATCGATCGCGCTGAGATGGACAGCCCGGCCAGCCGCCAGCGCGTGCTCACCCGCGCGTTTGATATCGAAGGCCATGGCGACAACGTCGCGCCGGCGCTGCTCGGCGGGCTGGTCGCAGTGAGTTCGCAAGACGGTCACGTGATTGCCGAACGCATCGCGATCCCTGCGATGACCGTGACAGTGTGCGTGCCCGTCATGCACTTTCTCACTTCGCATGCGCGCTCGGTGCTGCCGCAGCAGTACAGCCGGGCCGATGCGGTGTTTAACATCGGGCGGGCGGCGCTGGTCGTGGAGGCGCTGCGGCAGGGCAATTTGACGCTACTGGGCCGCGTCATGCATGACCGCATCCACGAACCGTATCGCCTCCCGGCCATCCCTGGCGCAATTCAGGCGAAACAGGCGGCGCTCAACGCCGGCGCGGACGCGGTTGCGATGAGCGGCGCCGGACCAGGATTGATTGCGTTCAGCCATGACCGGAATGCCGAGATTGGCGAGGCGATGTGCGCGGTGTTCCGTGAGTTTGGTCTGACCGCGCGCTACTGGGTGCTTCACACGTCGACGATTGGCGCCTATTACGTAAAACCCGAATGAACTTGCGCGTTAAGACGGTTTAAGTAGAATCCCCCCATCTAAGACCCTTTTCAGGGCAATCGGACGCAATGTCCGACGGAGGTTACTTTCATGGCGAGTGTTACGTTTGATCATGTGTACAAACGCTACGGCGATGTCACAGCGGTAAGCGACCTAAATATCTCAATCGCTGACCGGGAATTTCTCGTGTTCGTTGGTCCATCTGGTTGCGGCAAGACGACTTCGTTGCGCATGTTGGCTGGTCTTGAAGAGATCAGCGACGGCCAGATTTACATCGGCGACCGCGTCGTCAATGATGTTCCTCCGAAGGATCGCGATATCGCGATGGTGTTTCAGTCCTACGCGTTGTATCCGCACATGAGCGTTTACGACAACATGGCGTTCGGCCTTAAGCTCCGCAAGATGCCGAAGACCGAGATCGATCAGCGCGTCCGTGACGCCGCCCGCCGCATGGGCATCGAGCACCTGCTCGATCGCAAGCCCAAGCAGCTCTCCGGTGGCCAGCGTCAGCGCGTGGCGGTCTGCCGTGCGATCGTGCGCAACCCGGCCGTGTTTTTGATGGACGAGCCCCTGTCCAACCTGGATGCCAAGTTGCGCGTGCAGGCGCGCGCCGAAATCAGCAAGCTGCATCAGCAGCTGGGCACCACGTTTATCTATGTGACCCACGACCAGACCGAAGCCATGACCATGGGCACCCGCATCGCGGTCATGAAAGACGGCGTGCTGCAGCAGATTGACACGCCCCAGACGCTCTACGACAAGCCGGACAACATCTTCGTCGCAGGCTTTATCGGCTCGCCGTCGATGAACCTGTTCGAATCGACCGTCACAAACACCGATGGCGCGTTGTATATCGACACCGGCAACTTTCGCTTGAAGGTTCCGCCGAGCAAGCTGGATATTGTCAAGCCATATACCGGCAAGCAGGTGCTGTTCGGCGTTCGTCCGGAAGACATCCACGACCCCGAGTTTGTCCCGGCCGGCATCAACACATCGATGGTCGAGAGCAAAGTTGAAGTGACCGAGTTGATGGGCAAGGAAGTTATTGTCTATCTCGAGAACAAAGGCAAGCCGTTCCTCGCGATCGTTGATCCGCGCAGCAAGGCCCGCGTGGGCAACACGGTGTCCGTTGCGTTGAACATGGACAACATGCACCTGTTCGACAAGCAGACCGAGAAAGCGGTTCGCTAGACAGCGCCGACTCACTTACAAAAAAACAAACGCCTGGCGCTCTGCGCCAGGCGTTTGTTTTTTTGTAAGTGAGTCGGCGCGCGGCCGTAAATTTGTGTAAAGTAAGCGCATGGAACCTCTTGCGATCCTGGTCGCCATAGGCGTTTTGCTGTTGACGGGATGGCTGCTGTATCCGTCGACAAAACTGCGGCGCGATGCGAATTCGGCCGAAAAGATGCAGATTGGCTTTGTGGTCGGCATGATGAACGGCGGCAAATCTCCGGAGAGCGCTGGGCAGGCGGCCGGCGCGGCAGTCGTGCTGATCGAGCGTTTTGAAAAGATGTATGGCCGCAAACCGACGTCGCAGGATAAGGCGCTGATCATCGGCATGATGGCGGGCGCAAACGCGGCGAACACTGGCACAGCACCGGGCGTGGGAAGCAACTGATGCTCGACGAACCGGATGTGCCGCATGCGCTGCTGCTGGCGACGCTGCAAGACGCCTTTGACATCTCCGCCACAGGCGTGACATTTTTGCCGCTCGGCGCGGATCGGCGCTCGTTTAGCTACCGCGTTGACACGGCAGACGCACAACGATTCTTTCTAAAACTGCGCAGTGAACCGCCAGCGCCAGCAGTGCTGGCGGTGCCGCGCGCGTTGCGTGATGTCGGCATCGCGCAGGTGGTTGCGCCGCTGCCGACGCGCACCGGCGCGCTTAGCGCCAGGCTGGATGGCTACACCGTCCTGTTGTATCCGTTTGTAAGCGGCGACGCTGCGATGACACGGGGCATGTCGCCAGCGCAATGGCGTGTACATGGCAGCGTGTTGCGCCGTGTGCATGACAATCGAACTTGACCGCGCGCTCACGGACCTGCTGCCGCGCGAGTCGTTCGTGCCGGCTTCGCTGCATGCCCTAAAGCCGTTTCACGCGCGCGTGCTTAGTGACGATGCCTATTCCGCGCGCAACCCGGCCGCCGCGCGATTTTGGCGCGACAACGCCGAGCAGATCAGCACCATCATCGCGCGCGCAGACGAGCTCGGGCCGCTGTTGGCCGCGCAAAAACTGCCGCAGGTGCTGTGTCACGCCGATATTCACACCGCCAACGTCATGGTCGACGACGAGGGTGGTCTGCACTATGTGGACTGGGATGGCCCGATGATCGCGCCGCGCGAACGCGATTTAAAGTTCATCATGGGCGGTTCGATCGGCGATCCGGTCACGCCCGACCAGGAGACGCACTTTTTGGCTGGCTACGGCGACATCACGCTGAACACGATTGCGCTGGCCTATTACCGCTATGAGTGGGTGATTGAAGACATCGCGGACTACGGGCATCAGTTGTTTGATGACACCGGGCGGAGCGCGGAATCGCAGCGTGATGCGCTTAGCTCGGTGCGCAGAATCTTTGGGCCTGGCGATGTGGCGGACATGGCGAACCAGGCCTACGCGTCGATTTAGGGCACTTAGAGAGAAGCCGGGGATATGCCGGGCAAATGCCCGGCATATCCCCGGCTTCTCTCTAAGTGCCCCTGCCGCCTCCGCCGTCGTCGCGGGTGCGCTGGGCTGGCCGGATCCGCGCCATGAGCGCGGTGTCGACGTAATCGCCGTCCCGGAACGCAAATGCGCGCTGCACGCCTTCGCGTTCAAAACCAAATTTTGCATACAGCGCGATGGCCTGTGCATTGTCGACAAAGACCTCGAGCTCGATCCGGGTCAGGTTGAGCCAATTGTCGGCCAGCACCAGCGTTTCACGCATGAGCGCGCTGCCGATGCCTTTGCCCTGCCAGTCGTCGCGCACGGCCATGCCCAGATGCCCAGCGTGCCGTCGGCGCGGGTTGGCCGGGTTGGTGAACAGGCCAAGCTGGCCGACGACCTCGCCAGCGACCAGCGCAACCAGACTGTATTGACCCTCTGGCGCGTCTAGCATCCGTTTGCGGGTACTTTTCGACCGGCGCATACGGCAGCTGCAGCGTTCCCCAGACCGCGCGTGGGCTGGTGTAAATGCGCTGCAGCGCTTCTGCATCGCTGACCTCGGCGTGACGCACGACAATCTCCATGGCTGGCCTCCGAAACTGCCGAGCCCGTTTGTGTCGGGCTCGACAATAAAAAACGCCGATGGCTTTTTGGGCCACCGGCGTTTAAACACACGTAGAAACAAATTTACTATTGCCTCAGGCGTGGCCGCGTGGCGCTGTGTGCAGCCTGTGCACACATGACAATGACGGTTACGGCCTGAATCAGAAACATGCTGACGTGATTATGGGAAAGGCGCGCGTGTTGTCAAGAGGCTCTGCGCGCGCAACATGTTGCGGCTAAAGCGCCATCACACCGCGACGCGATCGATGCGGCTCGAATAACACCCGCGCGCGGCGTTGTGCACATGGATGTAGGCCACATCCGCCTGCGCGAACATGCGCTGAATCAGTGGCGCAATCTCGCGGCCCGGGCAGATATCCGCGTCGATCATGATGTGCGCGGCGTCGTAAGCGCGCAACGACACCAGTCGCCGGGCGACGACGACCGGGACCTCATCCACCCCAAGCTGCGCCGGCGCCGCGGCCTCGCGCACAAAGATCGGACCGGAGGCTTGATACGGTGAATCGCCAGGCTGATGCACATGGCGCAACAACAGCACGCGCTCGCCAACCTGTGCCTCGTCCAAACTGACCCGGCAGGGATACCCCGGCGACTCATGTGCGATCACGCGCTGCGCGCCGATCGCCGCCAACTCGGCATCCGGCATGCCTATCAAGTGCGAAAACGCATCGGCCCGCAAGCCTGAGAACTGAAAGGAAATTGTGTTGCTCATGCGAATGAGCATACGTGTTTGACGCGCAAATAAATATCGCGATCTTGCGGTGTTGGTCTGCGGAATGGGCCTTAGCGCCTTTTTGTTTCGTCTGCGTCTTTGATAAGCTGTTCGGCGCCTTTGGTGCCGGTGCTGCCGGTTGTGCCGAGCATTTGGGCAATTTCGTCGACGCGTGCTTTCTTTTTGAGCTGGCGCACATTTGTCGTGGTGCGGCCATCGTGCAGGACTTTTTCGACTTTCAAGTGCGCGTCGCCAAACGCCGCCAGCTGCGGCAAGTGGGTGATGCACAGCACCTGATGCGTGTGCGTCAGGCCCCACAGCTTTTCCCCCACCGTGCCGCCCACCCGCCCGCCGATGCCGGTGTCGATCTCGTCAAAGATCAGCGTGGGCGGCGCATGCGTGCCTTCGCGGCTGAGCACGGCCTTGAGCGCCAGCATGAGGCGCGCAGTCTCGCCGCCCGAAGCGACTTTGATCAGCGGCTTTAAGCCTTCGCCCTGGTTGGGCGCGATCATGAATTCGATCTGGTCTGCGCCGGTGGCATCTGGTTCCTGCGGCCTCGAAGCTCTACTTCGAACTTGGCGCCGGCCATGCGCAGATCGTTGAGTTCCTTTTCGACGCCGCGCGCCAGCACTTCCGCGGCGGCCTTGCGCTTCTTGCTCAGCTCATTGGCCAGCTTATTGCATCGCTGCGAGTTGAGCAGCCGCTTCCTGCTTGCGCAATGCTTCGATGTGCTCGGCGCTGTTTTCAATCTGATCCAGCTCGCCGGCAGCGTGCTCGCCAAACGCAATCACTGCGTCGATCGTCTCGCCATATTTGCGTTTGAGCTTTTTGAACAACTCCAGGCGATCCTCGACCTTGCTGCAGCCGTTGCGGGTTGAACTCGACCGCTTCGCGGTAGGCACGCACCGTGCGCGCCACATCGTCGACGATGGCGTTGGCCTCGGCCAGCGTCTTGCGATGCTCGACAAACTGCGCGTCGTAACGCGACAGATTGTCCAGCGCCTTGAGCGCCTGGGCAATGTGATCGAGCGCGGCCGGCGCATCGCGCGTGCCGTCATACAGCGCGCCGTAGGCTTCATCGGCATGCGCCGACAAGCGCCTCGGCGTTGGCCAGACGTTTGTGTTCTTCTTCCAGCGCGGCTTCTTCACCGGGTTTGAGCTTGGCGTTTGCGATCTCCTCAACCTGGAACTTGAGCATGTCGACGCGGCGTTCGCGTTCGCGGGTGTTGCGCTCGATTTCTTCGATTTGCTTGCGCATGGCGCGCAGTTCGCTGTACTTGGCTGCGACTTTGCCGCGCAGATCCCACAGCCCGGCAAAGCGGTCCAGCAGGCTGACATGCTCTTTAACGCGCAACAGCGACAGATGCTCGCTCTGGCCGTGCACATCGACCAACAGCTCGCCCACTTCGCGCAGCACGGTCTGGCTGACGCTGCGGCCGTTCACCCGGCATACGGTGCGGCCGCTGTTGCGCACTTCGCGGGCCAGCGTAATGGTGTTGGCGTCGTCGCCGTCATCGTCGAGCCCATGCGTTTTAAGCAGGGCGTCGATCTCGTCGTAGCGGCTGCGGTCGATCGCAAAACTGCCCTCGATCAGCGCCTTGTCGCAGCCGGCGCGCACCATGTTGGCCTCTGCCTTGTCGCCGAGCAGCAGCGCGATTGAATCGACGATGATGCTCTTGCCCGCGCCAGTCTCTCCGGTGAGCACGTTCAAACCGGATGGTGAACTCGACGTTGAGCGCGTCGATGATCGCAAAATCACGGACACGAAGTTCAGTCAGCATGGTGTGTGCACGGGCGGGGACGCGTTGCGCGCGCGCCCCGCAAGATCAGGACGTTGTCTACGGCATCCAATGCCGCTGCGAAGATGCGCAGGGCCTCGTCGATTTGATCGGCGGTGACGACCAGCGGCGGGATCCAGCGAATCACATTGACATAGGTGCCGCAGGTCAACATGAGCAGATCATGCTCGGCGCAGTATTTGACGATCTTGGCGGTGATCGCCGGGTCGGGCGTGCCGTGCGGCGTCGACAAACTCGGTCGCCGACCATCAGGCCGAGGCCGCGCACATCGCCGAGCGCTGGGAAATCGCCTTGCAACTTGCGCAGCCCGGCCAGCAACTGGGCGCCGCGCGCGTTCGTGTTCGCCAGCATTTTCTCGTCTTTCATGACGCGGATGGTCTCGCGCGCCGCCGCCAGCGAGATCGACGTTCGGCCCATAGGTGCCGCCGTGCGAACCGGGCGCCCACTTCGCCATGATGTCTTTGCGCGACGCCACGCACGAGAGCGGCATGCCGCTTGCGAGGCCTTTGGCCATCACCAGGATGTCCGGCACCACGCCAAAGTGTTCAAGCGCAAAAAACGTGCCGGTGCGGCCAAAGCCGGTTTGCACTTCATCGAAGATCAGCAGGATGCCGTTTTCGTCGCAGATCGCGCGCAGTTCCTGCATAAACGAGCGGGGCGGGGCGACGTAGCCGCCTTCGCCAAGCACGGGTTCGAGAATGATCGCGGCGGTCTCGGCGGCCGATGTCTGGCTCTTGAGCAAATAGCGCAGATGCTCCGGTGCGTAGCCGCAGCAGGCGCCGCCGTCGTTCGGGCAGCTGGCGCTCAGCGCGGCGCGTGCTTCGTTGCTCATGGTGCGTGTGGCGACCGGGCAATGAAAGCAGTGCGCATACGGTGTCGCAAAGACGCCGGACGGCAGCGGCTGATATTTGGCGCGATACGAATATTTGCTCATGGTCATCGCCATAGTTTGCGAGGTGCGGCCATGAAACGAGCCCTCAAACGCGATGATGTTGGTCTTCCCGGTGGCCTGGCGCGCCAGTTTGACCGCGGCTTCAACCGCTTCGGCGCCGGAGTTGCTAAAGAAGAACGTGTCGATGCCGGCCGGCACAATCGATTTGAGCTCGTCAGTGACATCGAGCAGGGTTTTGCTCCAGCCCATCGCCATCTGGCCATGGATCAGTTTGGCGGCTTGCTCCTGGATGGCCTTGACCACTCGCGGGTGCGCATGACCGGTGTTGGTGACGCCGATGCCGCAGGTGAAATCCAGATATTTGCGGCCATCGGTGCTATACAGATACGCGCCTTCGCCGCGATCGAGTTCGATGTCGAATGCGCGCGACCAAACAGGTGACAGTGCTTCGATTCCCATGATTGTGAGTGTAATTCAAGCCGGGCTTGTGTGATTTGCGCCCCGGTAGAACATATATTCTATACGATTGTGGGAGAAGAAAGTGCTTAAGGTGCCTGAGGTGCTTAACGTGCCGGATTCCGACACGTTAAGCACTTTAAGCACCTGGCACTTTAAGCACTTTCTTCCTCTTCGTCACGCGCCCTATAATTCGACTTCATGTCGCAGGTGTCGCGCTGGATCACAGGGAATGTCGGGTTGATGACGCTGGCCTTTGTGCTGGCATTTGTCGTCTGGATCTTTAACACGTCGCAGGAAGACCCGATTTTGGATGGCAGTGTGCAGGCACGGGTTGCCATCAACGCGATTCAGGATCCCAACCTGGTGTTGTCCGGGGCGGTGCCGGGTTCGGTGACCGTCAATGTGCGCGCGCCGAAAAGCGTGTTGGGCATGCTGCAGTCAAGCGATCTGGCCCGCGTCAACGTCGACATGACAACGTTGGGCGCTGGCACGCATGTGTTGACGCTCGAGCCGGAGTTATCGATCGAACCGGCCACAATTCTGTCCTCCTATCCCAACACATCAACTGTCCAAATCGAGCGCATCGCCAAGAAGTCGTTGAGTGTGCGCCTGAGCACCGTGGGCACACCGGCGCTGGGCTACAAGCGCTCGACCGAGCGCATGGATGTTTCGACGGTCGAAATCAGCGGCACAGAATCGCTGTTGGCGCGCGTAACCGATGTGGTGGCGGAAGTGTCGCTCGAAGACTTGCGCTCAAGCATCGAGCAGCGCGTCAAGTTGCGGCCGCACGACGCAAATGGGCAACCGGTCCCCGGTTTGCGTGTGTTGCCGGATGAATCGCGCGTCGAGGTGGTGATTGAGCAGCTCAGCAACTACCGAACGCTGGCCATTCGCGTCAAACTGCAGGGCAGCCCGGCGAAAGACTATTCGATCGCGGCGATCACGCCGGATCCGCAGGTTGTGACGGTATTTGGCAAAAAAGAGGACATTCAGGCGTTGCCCGGGTTTATCGAGACGCTGCCGGTCAACGTCGATGCGGCTAAAGATTTGATCGACACACGGGTGGGGTTGCAGGTGCCGCCGGGCGACATTTCACTCGCCGGCGACGATTCGACCTTTTCCGTGCAGGTGCGCGTGCGCATCGAGCCGCAGCAAGGGGCACGCACCGTTTCGCGCGAACCCGACTTCATCGGCCTTGACAATCGCTTTCAGGCGGTGATTTTCCCGAATGCGGTCGATATCACGCTGTCCGGCCCGCTGCCAGATTTGAACGCGATCAAAGACAGCGATGTGCGGGTGCTGATCGATCTGTCCGGATTGGGCGAGGGTGTGCACCAGGTGCCCCTGTCACTCATCAAACCCGACAACATCGTGGCCCAGTTGCGTTTGCCGACCGTGACCGTCGAGTTAAAGGTGCCCACGCCGAGTTTCCCGTAGGGGCGAGGCATGCCTCGCCTTTGTGGCAAACAAAAATTGCGCTCCCAGTGGGTATGGCGCATCGCGAGGCGAGGCATGCCTCGCCCCTACGCCGCGATCAACGTGGCGGTGCGATACGACAATGCCATCGCCGTCAAAAACGGATTGAACCCGCCATTCGTGACATGCACCGAGGTGTCGGCGATATAGACATTTGGCGAACCGTGCAGCTTGCCATTGCGATCGACGACGGAGGTCTGCGGGTCGTCACCCATGCGGCAGGTGCCGGCTTGGTGCTGGCCACCGGAGAGATAAGGCTTCTCCGGCGCGACATACCAGACTTCAGTGGCGCCGGATGCTGTCAGCCACTCGGCCGCCCGCTGCTGCAGAAAGCGCGCAGCCTTGATCGACTCCGGGTGCGTGGCGCCGGTCAACCGCGCGACCGGAATTCCCCAGCGATCTTTGACTTTGGGGTCGATGCTGACGCGCGCGTCGGGCGACGGAATATCTTGAATCGGACCCTTCAGTTCGAGCGTGCGCCGGTAGCTTTCACGCATCCAGCCCTTGGCATCTTCGCCCCAGCGCGGTTTGCCGGCTGGAAAGGCGGTGCGCCAAAATGCGACCGGCAACGTGATGTTGTCGTCGCACAGCATGCCGCCGCCGATGATGCCGTCGTTGTGGTGGCTCCAGCGCGCGGTCGCGGTGGTTGGGCCCGGGCCGATGCCATCCCAGACTTCGTCGGGCATCAGGCCGAATGCGCTGATATAGACATGGCCCTGCAGGTGCCGTCCGACGTGATCGTTGCCGAGCTTTGAATTCAACAGCAGCCGCGCGGTTTCGACCGCACCGGCCGCGACGACGATGATATCGGCCTGCGCGCGCACCCGCTTCTTTTCGGCGGTGTAGTAGGTGACGCCCGTGGCGCGGCCATCGGTGTGCTCGATCTGGGCGACCATCACCTCCGTGACGAGCTCGCAGTTGCCGCTGGCGATGGCGCGCGGGATAAACGTGTTCTGCGTGCCGTTTTTTGCGTCGACTGGGCAGGCAAACCCCACGCAGTGCTGACAGTTGATACAGGCCGGCCGTTCGTGATAGGGCTGGCTGTTGACCGCGATGGGCACCGGGAAGGTGTTCATGCCGAGCGATTCGGCGCCGGCGCGCAAAAGCGTCCCGCGGCGGGTTAACGGCAGCGGCGGCATTGGATAGTTGCGCGCGTAAGCCGGCAGGTGCGACATGTGTGTGCAATCGCCGGAGACGCCGAGCTCGTGTTCAACCGCATCGTAAAACGGCGCCAACTCATCCAGGCTGATCGGCCAATCGGCAAGCGACGAGCCTTCCGGCACGCCATAGGTGCTGGCCATCTTGAAATCGAGCGGGTGAAAGCGCCAGGCCTGGCCGGCATAGACGCGCGTGCCGCCGCCAACGGTGGCTGCGTTGGCCTGATAGCCCGGATGCCAGGGCAGGATCGTTTTAGGTTCGCCCGCTTCGTTCAGGATGACGCGCGGATGCTGGCCGTCCGGCCCGGCATTGTGGCCGTAAGCGCTGACGCGCTGATTGCGCAGATGGTTGCGGCCGGTCTCTTCGAATGTCTGGGCTTTGCCGCGCTCGAGCAACAGCACGCGTTTGCCGGCTTCGGCCAATTTGGCTGCAGCGACGCCGCCGCCCGCGCCCGCTCCAATGACGATGACGTCGTATTTATTTTGCATCGCTATTTGCATCGCTGACTGTGAACCCGACCGTGGCCTGGCCGGCCTCGCTGGCCCAGTAGCCCTCCTGGATCAAATTGACAAGCATCTTGAAGATTGGCTGATCTTCGACGCTGCGCAGCAACGCGTCCTGCTGTTCCGCGTTGAGATCGCAAAACCGGCGCTGATGTTCGACTTTCGCCGCGACGTTGAGCACATCCACAAACTTGCGCAGCTCTTCGAGCCTGTCGGACAGCTCGCCGGTCATGACATCGGCGACATAGGCCATGCTTTCGTTGTCGCCGGCGCCGACGGTCTCATCAGCCGGCACGACGCGGTTCGCAATGGCGTGCAGCGCCTGCACGTGTGATTCAAGAATATCCACAGCGTCGGAGTGTACCGCAAGAGGGGTAAGCATTGGCCAATATGCATTTGCAGGCGAAGGCTGTGCTGCCAATGCTTTACCCCTGGTACGCACATACCTCCAAATTGCACGCCCCCACCGGGAAGCGCCCGGGTCGCGACCCGGGCGCGCTTCCCGGTGGGGGCGCCGCGGCGGTACACTGCGCGCATGACGCAATCACTTCCGCTGGTGCATCTGCATCGCCCGGCGCTCAAACCTGTGGCGCAGGGCGCCTCACCGTTGCTCGTGCTGCTGCACGGCTATGGCAGCAACGAAGAAGATCTGTTTGGCCTGCATTCGTATCTGGACGACCGCCTGATCATCGTGAGCGCGCGCGCGCCGATCACGATGGGACCCGGCTCCTATGCGCGGTACCCGCTCGATTGGCGCCCAAACGGCACCATCATTCCAGACGAAACGAATCTGCCCGCCACGCTGAATCTCATCGCGAGCTTTGTCGCGGGCGCGCGCAAGTTGTATGACGCCGGCCCGGTCTTTCTGGCCGGGTTTAGCCAGGGCGCGATGATGTCGGAGGCGCTGGCCTTGACACAACCGGCCGCGATCGCCGGCGCGGTGCTGATGAGCGGACGCACGCTTGCGCTGCTGCACGCGAACCCGCCCAAGTCGCCGCAGCTGCCGCCGTTTATCGTGGTGCATGGCACGCAGGACGCTGTTGTCCCGGTCGCGGAAGGCCGCGCCACGCGTGACTTTCTGGCGCGTCTGGGCGCACGGCACGACTTTCACGAATATCCGATGGGCCACACGATCAACGAATCGTCGCTCGACGCGATCGGCGTGTGGCTTACGCGCGAGATCGACGCGCTGCTTTCATAGGAGGAACCGCCACGTGACGGGTTTGCCCGCACGAGAGCACAGAGGAGACCTGCGAATAGGACATAAACCCGCGCTTTGCGCGGGTTTATGTCCTATTCGCAGGTCTCCTCTGTGCTCTCGTGCGGGTGCATAAGCGAAGCGCCGCTGTACCGGGCCGCGTTCCCCAGCCAGCTATGGCGCGCGTCGCGTCAGCGGCAGCAACATGCGGTACGGCGTCTTTGACAGCGCAACCCCAACGATGATGGGATCGTGATCGCTGGCGCGGATCGCCGTCGGCGCATACAGGCTGACGAGTTGGCCGGCGCTCTTGAAGTCGGTGTTGTAATCGAGCACCGGCGGCTCGTCTGCGTTGATGTGCCATTCGGTGACGCCGGCAACTTGCGCGTTCAAACTCGCCGATGCCAACGCATGGTCGAGATAGCCCCACTGCCCGCCAAACACATACGAGTACGCGCCCGCGCCCAGCCGTGTTTCAACCAGATTCACAAAGCCCGCTGTCTTGAGCGCGGTGATCGGGTCTTCTTTGGCGTAGGCGTTGAGGTCGCCCATAATAAGCACATCCGGGTCGGCGCTGCCGGTCGGTTTTGTCGCCAGCCAGGCCGCCAGCTCTTCAGCCGCTTTCTTGCGCGTGAGGTTGCAGTTGCCCTGGCCGTCGTTAAGATCGGGATCCGGGCCGTAGGGCGCGGCCTGATCGGTGCAGCTGGATCCCTTTGATTTGAGGTGGTTGACCACGACCGTCAGCTTTTCACCGCTGCCCTTGTCTTCGAACGTTTGAGCGAGCGCTGGCCGGTTTCGCTGCTGCGGCGAGCCTGCTGTCAACGTCAGCGGGCCGAACGCGCCGATGCGCAGCGTCGCGGTGTCGCTGACTGGCGAGACGCGCGCCGGTTTGTAAATCAGCCCAACTTTGATCGCATCGCTGCCAAGCGCATTTGTCACACCGGTGCCGGCGTCGGCGTCGATAAAGGCATACGTGCCTGGCGCGCTCAAGTCGTTGAGCGCATTGACCAACGCCTGGATCGTGCTGTCTGCGCCGTAGCCGTCGTTTTCGATCTCGTTGATGCCGATGACATCGGCGCCGCTGCCGATCAGCACGGCCACGGTCTTGCTGATCTGCCGTGTGAACTCAGGCGCGTCGTCGGCGCCGCGGCAGTCGGAGGGCAGGCCGCCCACGCCAAACGCGCAGTTGTCGACTGTGTCCGGCCGGCCGTCAAACGTATTGAACAGATTCAACATGTTTGCGCCGGCGATCTTGAGCGTGCCGGCGATCGCTTGCGGCGCTGCCGGGCGTGGGTTCACGCTGGTGAAGGTAACAGGCCGGGTCGGGCGCAGGCGATAGGCGTTTGGGCTGGCGCTGTTGCCGGCCCAGGTGTAGCCCAGCACGCCGACAATGCCGCTGGCCGAATCGCCCCCGCGCAGCGTGTTGGTCACGCTCAATGGCAGCACGCCGCCGCCGAAGACAATCGGATCCGGGTTTTGTTTTTGCGAGGCGTCGTCGATCAGAATGCGGCTGAGCGCGTTGGCCTGCGCGATGGCGTCGGCCGGCCCGCCGGGCGCGGCCAGATGCGTCGGAATCGGCTGGCGCGCGTTGGCCGAGAGCAGCAGCTCGCCAAAACGCCCAAGCTGGAAGTGCTCGGTCACGTAGAGCGTCTGGGGGGTGCGCACCAGCATGCCCTCGAAGCGCTCCGGGTCGGTTGTGCTGGCGAAAGGCAGGCTGACCGCAGTTGGCGTGATGACCGCGCCCGGGCCGCACACGGTGAGCGAGGTTGCGCCGCCGAGCTGCGTCTGACCCTGAAACTCTTGCACCTGGCCCGCCACGCGCACAAGCTGACCGGCGCTGACAGCGTCGTTGCTGCCGTTGAACACGAACAGGCCGTCGGACGTTGCGGTGATGCCGTCGCCGGTAGGGTCCTGCAGATAAAACCCGCGCAGATGATCGCTCGCCACGCCGCCTGCGGGCACCTCGTAATCGCCCACGACGACGCCTTGCACGGTGACGGCGGTGCCGCTGAGCGGCGAGGTTGCGCCGGCGCCCTGCACTTCAAAGGTGCGCGTGAATGGCTGGCTGCAGATCTCGGCGGGTGAAGGGCCGATCATAAAATTGAAGCTGTAATCGGCCGCCATGGGGGTCGGCGCCAGATCCTGATCCAGCACGCTGTCGGCGAATACCGTGGCCACGCACAACTCATTGTTGATGAAATCGGTGATGGGGTTTGCCGCGTAAATGCTCGGGCCACCGGTGATGCTCAGCGCGCTGGTGCTGCGGGTGCCGGAGTCATCGCAGGTCACGCGCAGCCAGTCCGAGCCCAGCGTGACCGGTTCTGAAAATGCAATCTCGAGGTTCGACGTTGTCGCGACATTTATCGCGTTGGTCAGCGGCACGGTCGACGCCACGGCTGGCGCGGCGTCAGGCGGTGCAATGCGCAGGCTGCTCAGATTCTGGCTGGGGTTGGCCTGACCCGGCGTCGGCAAGTTTGGCGCGACGGCGGGAAAGTCATAGGTGACCCAGTTTGCCGCCACGTCGTTGGCCGACGCGTTGCTGGCGGTGAAATAGGCGTTGTCGGCCAGCGCGGGCAGATTCAAATCGGTCAGCCCGCTTGGCACATCGCCGCCATCGGCTTCAAACGAGACGAAATCAAGATAGACATTGTCGGTGCCGGCGCTGTCGCCGTTTGGGCCGGGCAGATACAGATAGAGCGCTTCGCCAGCGGTTGACAACCCTGCGGTCACACTGCCACCGAGGCCGTCGCTCCCAAAGGTCACGCCGTTGTCGCGCGCCAGGACCATCGACCAGTCACTTGCCGCGGCGTTCACGACGGTGTCGGTTGTGACGCCGATTGGCGCGGTCCAGATCGCGATGGTGGTGCCGGCCGGGATGTTGTTGAGATACGCAGCGTTGGCGAACACCATGACGTTTTCGCTGGTATTCAGCGTGCCGGTCAGCAACTCGTTGTCGCTGATGCGCAGGCTGCGCAGATCAAGGTTGTCTTTGAGGGTGAGCAGCTCGATGAAGTCGTTGTTGTTTGGGTCGTTGTCGGCGACGTATTCGTTGATGATGATGTCGCCGGCCGCCGGGATCACGCCGTCGCTCGCCGCGCGCGCGGGTGGGCCGCCAGGGTTGAGGCCAAGTTGAATCAGCGCCAGTGCGATGATAAGCACGGGACGCAAGCGGGCAGCGTACACGGACGACGGCTTGGACACGGTTTGATTCCTCCAGACACATTGCCGGCGGCAAGGTGTCGCTTTCGATCGATGCGAGCGTGGCGACGTAGATGATGGCGGAGGCGTGTTAAACGGCGATGATGCGAAATTATCGCATTCGATACTGATCGGGAGCGCCATCGGGTGCATTTTTCTAAAGGGGAGCGGCATGTAGCGTCGTGGCCAATGCTTGTGCCAGCCGGGTCCGCAGGCCGTAAACGGCCATGCTCAGATACGAAGCCCTGGGCTGATGGCAACAACTTGCGCCGTGGCGGCCGTTTTAGCCGGCATTCACACAACGACGCCAATCCTGTGAGCGCTGGCATGCAGCCCAGGGCTTCGTATCTGAGCATGGCCGTTTACGGCCTGCGGACCCGGCTGGCACAAGCATTGGCCACGACGCTACATGCCGCTCCCCTTTAGAAAAATGCGCCCGCGCCATCTGCGGCTGACCCGGAAAATTCCGGGACCAGTGGTTCGAACTTTTGTTCTATACTTGGGGGATGGTCACTCAACATGCCGAAAAGGCGGCGATCACGGTCGAAAATTTGAGCAAAACGTTTCAAGTCGCCGAGCGTGAAGGCGGCATGGGATCGGCGCTCAAGAGCTTTGTCAAACGCAAGTTCAAGCCGGTGCAGGCGGTCAAGGACGTCAGTTTTTCGATCGCGCAGGGCGAGATCGTCGGCTTTCTCGGGCCAAACGGCGCCGGCAAAACGACCACGCTCAAAATGTTGTCGGGCTTGCTGCATCCGACCAGCGGCAGCGCCCAGGTTGCCGGTTATACGCCGTGGAAGCGCGACGCGGCCTATCTCACAAAGATCACGCTTGTGATGGGGCAGCGCAACCGCTTGAGCTGGGATATCCCGGCGGCCGACTCGTTTTTGTTGAACCAGGCGATTTACCGGATCAGCGACGCCGAGTACAAGCGCACCTTTGACGAGCTCAGCGAGTTGCTCGAGCTGCAAACGATCATCAAAAAACCGGTCCGGCAGTTGTCGCTCGGCGAACGGATGAAGTGCGAGCTGGCCTCCGCGCTGCTGCACTCGCCAACGGTGCTGTTTTTGGATGAGCCGACGATCGGCCTCGACATCACAGCGCAGCAGCGCATCCGCACGTTTCTGGCCGAATACAACAAGCGCCGCAATGCGACGATCATTTTGACCAGCCACTACATGGCCGATGTGACTGCGCTGTGTGAGCGCATCATCATCATTCATCACGGGCAGATCAAATATGACGGCAGCCTGACCGAGCTGTCGCAACGCATCGCGCCGTTCAAGCTGATCACGCTGCAAATCAAAGACGGTGCCGAGCGCGATATGAGCCGCTACGGCAAAGTGATGCCGCAGGATGTCCCCGGCAAGCAAAAGATCGAAGTGCCTGCCGGCGAAGTTTCGGCGATCACCGCGCGCGTGCTGGCAGAAAACGAAGTGCTCGATCTGACCATCGAAGACCCGCCGATCGAAGACGTGATTGAGTCCGCTTTTAACGAGAGCTAACGCATGCTAAACATTTACAAACGCACCTGGCAGGTTGTGTGGGCAGAGCAGTGGCAATACCGCGCCAACCTGCTGATGTATCTGCTGTTCTGGCTGATTTCACCGATTGTGTTTCTGGCGGTCTGGGCCAGCATCGCGACCGCCAACGGCAGCGTCGGCGGGCTCGACACGAATGACTTTGTGAGCTACTACCTGGTCATGCTGCTCGTCAGCATCGTGACCGCCGACATTACGATTCATGTCTTTACCTACAAGATCCAGGACGGATCGTTGTCGTCTGAGCTGGTGCTGCCGGTGCACCCGGTTCTGACGCGGGCGCTGATCAACAACCTGGGGTTCAAGACGTTGCAGCTGATCGTGTTTGTCCCGGCATGGATTTTGCTAATCGTGGTGTTTCGACCCGAGTTCGATGTGAACAGCCGCAGCGTCGTGCTTGGCGCGCTGGCCTGTGTGCTCGGCTTTGCGGTCAACTTTTTGCTCGGCGCGATCATCGCGTGCATTGCGTTTTGGACGACGCGCGTCTACACGCTCGACGCGCTGGTGCGCTTTGCGATCGGGCGCATGCTGTCGGGCGAATTTGTGCCGTTGGTGTTGTTGCCGGCCTTCCTGCAGGGCCTCGCGGCGGTCGCGCCGTTTCAATATGGGCTTTACTTTCCGGTGCAGTTGATTCTGAACAAGGTTCCGGACGGGCAGATCGCGATTGGATTTGCGATGCAGGTGGTCTGGATTGTGATCTTGAGCGTCGTATTTGCGCTGCAGTGGCGCGCGGCGATCAAGAAATTTAGCGCGGTGGGGGCATAACATGCGATTTTGGCAAGTTTTCAAGGCCGCGGTGCGGCTGAATGTGCAAAACGATCTGGCCTATCGCGGCGAAGCGATGATCGGCGTGGCGATGGCGATCTTCTGGGTTTTCTACGAGCTTGCATCGATCGGCATTATTTTTCGAATACGCGCACGATCGGCGGGTGGGGGCTCGGCGAGATCATCGCGCTGACGGGCATCTGGAAGCTGATGAACGGCCTGATGTTTGCCTGGCTGTGGCCGAGCACCGAGAAGTTCAACCAGGGCGTCCGCGACGGCACGCTCGACTACACGTTTTTGCAGCCGGTCAACAGCCAGTTGATGGTCAGCATCAACCGCTTTATGTTGTGGCGGCTGGTCGAGGCCACATTTGCGATCGCGATGATCGTGGTCGGGCTGGTCATGAGCAGCGGGATCGGTTCGCTGGTGAACGTGCTGTCGTTTATTGTGCTGTCGGTGTCGGGCATGGTCGTGATCTACAGCGTCTGGATTGTGCTGATCTCGCTGACATTCTGGTTTACCAAGTTCGACAACAGCGTGACGATTTTGCAGGCGCTGATGGACTCCGGCCGCTTCCCGGCGACGGTGTATCCGGTGTGGCTGCGCGCGCTGATCACGTTTGTGATTCCGATCGCGATCGCGACGACGGTGCCGTTGCAGGCGCTGCGCGGCGATCTGGCGTGGTGGCAGATTCTTGTGTTCCTCGCCGTCAGCGCCGCGCTGTTTATATTCTCGGCGTTTGTCTGGCGAACGGGCAGCGCGAAGTATGCGGGCGCGTCGAGCTGAGCTGCGCAGTCTTATGTGCGGCACGAGCTGTTGTTGTGCCTTTCGCGTGTCTTTCAGCAAGCCTCGCAAATCATAGAAATTGCGTATTCCCAAATTACCTAGCGTGAATTTCTTGTACGTTAATCAAGCTATGATCAAAGCAAGATGCTTCTGTCAAAATTGCACATTCAGGGATTCAGAAATTTTCGAGATGCAACTATCGTATTTTCACAAAAATCGCTGGTGATCGGGAGCAACGATATTGGAAAGTCAAATTTGCTCTATGCTTTGCGAATACTGTTTGATCGCAGCATCTCTGAGAACGATCTCGAATTGCGCGAATCAGATTTTTTTGCCTATGCTGAAAGTAATCGAATACAAATAACTGCTTACATCTGCGAGATTAGTGAAGGTTGTATTCTGTCGAAGATGCGTGAACATGTAAGTGATGATGGATGTCTAGTAATCCGTTATATTGCTGAGCGCAATGCCCAAGCAAAAAAAGTGACTTATCAGTTTTGGATAGGAGAGAGCGAATTTGAACTCACACCTTCAGAAAGTCGAATATATCTGAGGGTTCTAAACTTGCGATATATGGGTAGCCGTCGTGATCTAGCGACGTACATACGGCAAGAAAGAAAGAACCTGCTCCAGGAAGCTCGAACCCGCCGCTCAGAAAGTGAGATCGCCCAAGATTCTGAAGCCCTTCGTGCAATAGAAGAGTCTGTAATGCGCCCCTGAAATTGGAGTCCTAGCTAAGGGAGAAAATAGCCCAAGCGAGGACAGAAATGGTTAGTAAAAAACGGCGCAAGTTTTCAGCGGAGTTTCGAGCGCAGATTGTGCTGGAAGTGCTCACCGGCAAGTTGACAGTGGCGCAGGCAGCCAGCAAATACAAAATCAAAGATGGCGCGATCTATGAGTGGCGAACGCAAGCGCTTGAGCGCTTGCCGCTGCTCTACGAGATGAAGGCGCCAGACCAAGAAGGCAACGAACGTATCGCCGAACTGGAGCGCATCATTGGTCAGCTGACGGTTGAGAACGATGCGCTAAAAAAAGCTTCACGATGGCTGAGCCGAGCATCGAAGCCAAGCGAGCCATCGTGAAACAGTTGGCTCAGACGCACGGCGGCGTTGCCCCGATGTGCCGGCTGATTGATCTGTCTGAAAGCAGTTACTACCATGAGGGTCCAGGCCGCGTCGATATGATCGATGATCTGGACGTTCTTGGTGCGCTGGTCAAGCTTTCAGGCAAGCATCCAACCTACGGCTATCGGCGGCTGACAAAGCTGCTGCGCAAGAGAAAGCGCTTTGCCAAGGTAAACGGCAAGCGGGTGCGCCGATTGCTCAAAATGGCTGGAATTCAGGCCAAAAAGCCGCGGCGGGCGGTAATCACGACCGACTCCAGACACGGGTTCAAGCGTTACCCAAATCTGATCAAGGCTTGGTTGGACATTACCATGCCCGACGAAGTCTGGGTCGTAGATTTGACTTACATCATCCTGGCAACCGGTCAGATTGTGTATCTGGCCATCGTCATGGACGTATTCACACGCATGATCCGCGGTTGGCAGCTCGGTGAAGAATGCACCCACGAGCTGTGTTTGACTGCTCTGCAACGCGCATTCAAACACGGTGTCTGCAAGATCCATCACTCCGACCAAGGCGTGCAATATGCCACGCCCAAATACACGCAAGCACTCGAGGCTCGCGCTATCCAGATCAGCATGGCCGCCGTCGGCAAGGCGTGGGAAAATGGTCTGTGTGAGCGCTGGATGCGTACCCTAAAAGAAGAGGAGGTTTATCTCACCGACTACGAAGACTTTGCAGACGCCTTGAAGAACATCGGGCGTTTCATTGACAGGGTCTACAACAAACACCGCATTCACAGTGCTCTTGGCGATCTTAGCCCCGAAAAATTCGAGGCGCAATGGCGGGCCATGCAGTAGCCAAAATTCACTCCCTTAGCAACTGCTCTCATCGCTCCAATCTTTGGGGCGCACTACACTTAGTGCTTTAAAAGAGGCTTATAGACTGGGTTTTGTCCCTCTCGAGGCACTGGGTCAGATTGCTTTAATCACACTGCGAGGCTCATTTTCTTGCCAGCGTTACATTAAAGCCAGGTACACCCACATCTTTGTTGATGATTACCAGGACTGCGATTTCTGGCAGAACAGCTCTTCTTCCTGGATCTTGTGAGCTTGGATCGTATGTCGTCAAGGAAGGAAATCGTAGAGTCGGCGCCTTAAAGCTCATATATGGGCAGATCAATCCTCAGAAAGTTGGATTACTGTACTGACCCCGAAACATTGGACACAAAAACGCGCGTGCTAAGGGGGAAGTTCAGGCTTGGCGCGCAAGCCACTGTGCTTTAAACTCATCCGGCGTCAGATAGCCTAACGATGAGTGAATGCGTTTCGTATTGTAGATGTCGTCAATAAACTTGCCAAGTTGACGCCGGGCATCGGCGTAGTCTTGATACTCTGAAAGTTCCACCTCCGCGGATTTGATTGTGCCGATGACGCGCTCGGCATAACCGTTTTCCCATGCTTTGCCGACAGCCGCCATGCTGATTTGGACATCTTTGTCGACGAGCATCTGGACGTAATCGTCTGCTGCATATTGAACACCTTGGTCGGAATGATGAATCTCGGGTGCGCCGCGCCGCAACGCTCGTTTGAGCGCAGCTTGTGTCAGATTCTGAGTCAGATCGCGGCCGAGTTCCCAGCCGAGAATCTTGCGGGTATACACATCCATGACGATCGCCAGATACACATCTTCGCCGTTGGCCAATTTGATCCAGGTGATATCGCATACCCAGACTTGATTTGGCCGCACGATCTCGATGTCTTTGACCAGATTTTTGTAACGCCCAAAGCCATGGTTCGAGTTTGTCGTGCGTTTGGGTTTGCGCCGTTTCTTGCGTTGCAGACCCAGTTTTTGCATGCAACGTTGGACCCGCCCTCGACTGACTTGTTCCCAGTTTTTAAGTCGTCGTATCCGTGCTGTTAGGTGCCGATACCCCTCAGTTGGATGTTTTCCAGCCATTTTCTGAACAATTGACTGGAAGGCGGCCTGTGATCTGTTGTCGCCAGTCTTTGTGTAAAAGCTGCTCCGTGCCAGCCCAAGCAATACACAGATCAAACGAACACAGAACTCGCCGGCCAACTTCCAGGCTATCGCTCGTTTCGTTGCGAGATCGCACCCAGCCAACGCGAAGCTTTTTTTAGAAGCGCGTTCTCCACGGTTAGTTGCCCGATGACTTGCTCCAGCTCCGCCACTTGGTCTTGGTGCTGCCTATCCGGTTGTTTGTCCCTGAACACCGACGCGGCGTTCTGCAGAAATTGATCGCGCCAGTGATACAGCATGCTGTCTTTGATCTGTTCTTTGCGTGCAATCTCAGCGGCTGTTCGTCGACCGGTCAACAAATCCAGCACCAGTTTCGTCTTGTATTCTGCGCTGTGCTTTCGTCGCTTCATGTCTCACACTGCTTTGGGGTGACGTCGCAACATTACGCGGTATGCGGCTTGCTTGCGCGACGACCTGATTGCGGAGCTTGTATCAATGTCTGTTGGATGTGTCAAGGGCGGAGCACGGTGCGCTTTGGCGCCGTGCGTAGAGCGCAGCGGCCCTTGACTCGTCCAACAGCTGATTCACACTTTCACAAACAGGTCGTCACACCGGCCTTTTTGCCTTCGCGTTCCACGACGTCGTTTTCTCCCTTAGCCGTGTGTCCAAATTTTCGGAGTCAGGACGTACCCTATCACATTCTTACTCGTATTGCACAACTTTCACCGTCCTGGAAATCTGCAAATGACAAGGTGCCGTGCACAATCTTTGGCCCGAAGGATGCCACGGTCGTTGACAAGATCGTCAACCTAACTCATGGCAAGGGTGAGAAAGCCGGGCGCGATGTGTGGAACGCTGTTGCGCGTGCACGACACAATCGGGACATAAATCACGCAATTGAGCCAGCTCTTGACTGTACCTGAAAAGTACCCTAGCGCACTCGAAAACAATTTCTACGAACCAACACAATAGTTGGTCTGGCGACTACCCGCTTTCAGTCCTTGATGAAGCGATGAAGCGCCTTGCTGTACCAGTGGGTGCAACGACTGCTCCTGATGTTGCTCGAATTTACCCGTCGCTTCAACACAAACAAGCATTTGACAGCGTGGTATTAGCAATACATT
>CAVXUI010000008.1:0-143688 GCA_963764985.1 uncultured Chloroflexia bacterium
AATCCATTTACGCGCTCACAAATCTCGGCCAGCAGCGACGCAGCGTGACCCATCTCGGCACAAATTCGCAAGCAGCAGCACCGCAGCCTCGCGTCTACGGAAACCCGGCATCGCGAGCCTTCACAATAGCGTGCGCTCTGTCGGCGACCTGTAATTTGTCAAAAATGTTCGAGACATAATTGCGCACCGTCTTGTGCGTCAGGCTCAGCAGTTCGGCGATTTCGGTGTTGCTGTGGCCCTGCGCGATCAGCAGAAGCACATCGTGTTCGCGTTCGGTCAGTGCCGGAAATGCCGTCGTATTCACCCGTGTCTGCGCGAAATAGCGCATCAGCTTTTCAGCGCTGGCCGGGCTGAATATGGCCTCCCCGCGGTGCACGGCCGTGACCGCCCGGAGCAGGTCGTCGACCGTGGCATCCTCGAGCAAGTGGCCGCGTGCACCGGCGCGGATAGCGGCGAACACAGACTCGTCGTCAAACATTGTCAGCACCAAAATTCGTGCTTGCGGCTCTCGCGCCAGGATCTTGCGCGTGGCCTCGATGCCGTTCAAGCCGGGCATATTCAAATCCATCAGAACGACATCGGGCCGCACACTTAGCGCGGCCGCCACGGCCTCGTCGCCGCTGGCCGCTTCGCCGATTACTGTCACACCGGCCTTGCCGTTCAACATGCTTTTGACGCCTTCGCGATAGAACGCGTGATCGTCGGCCACCAACAGGCGGATGTTTTCCATGTGCTTTCGCGTTCAAACAGTTTACAGCCGCAACGTGGCGCTGACGCGCGTTCCGCCGCCGTCACGCAGGCGAACTTCGAAGCGGCCGCCCAGTTCTTCCGCCCGTTCGCGCATTGACTGAAGACCGACGCCGCTGCGATAGCCCTCGGGCAGTCCGGCGCCATCGTCCTCGACGCCGACGCGCAGCGCGCCTTCGCATACCTTCAACGTGACATCACACAGCGCGGCGTTGGCGTGTTTCACAACATTGGTCATCGCCTCGCTGACGATGCGGTATGCGGCAACTTCAATCGCGGCCGGAAGCGGCGGCAGCTCGTCCACGCGGATGTTGATGCGCAGCGCGCGCCCGGCGCACAGTCTGCGCGCCTCTTCGTTCAGCGCGCCAACAAGACAACGCGTCCAGCGCCAGCGGCCGCAGCAGGTACACCAGCGTGCGGATATCGGCGATAACGAATTTCATCTGCGCGGCGGCGTCTTCGAGCATGCGCACGCTTGACTGCGGATCTGTGTCAATTCCCCCACGCGCAGCATCGATGCGTTGATACAGACTGGCCAGTCTCGGACCAAGTCCGTCGTGCAGATCGCGGCGGATGCGGCGGCGTTCTTCCTCGCGCGCGGTGACGATGCGCTCGCGCGAGCGTCGCACATCGGCTGTTGCCTTGGCTGTATGCAATGCGGCTCCAGCCTGTCGGGACAAAGCTTCCAGCAAAACGCGGTCGCGCTCGTCTATGCTTTCGCCGTCGCGCGCGGTGACGCACAGCTCGCCCAGCGATTCGCCCTGGTAGAGCAGTGGAAAGCGCGCACTCCCACTCGCTTCTGCAGGTATGCGGCCGTAAGACTGGTTCAGCTCGCCCGCCGTGAGGAGAACATATGGAAGTTTGAGCGCGCGGCCGATTGTCTCGGCCGCGTCATGCAAAGCCGAGTCGATCTCCGCGCCGTTTTCAAGTCGCCGACCAGCCTTCAACCACGGCATATGGCTCTTCGCGCATGCCGTAAAACAGGCGATTGACGCCGCGCTGCATTCGTGTGCGCAGCGGATTGAACATTGCGGCGACGATGCCGGTCGCCAACAAAGCAAACAGCGGTGATAGCTCCTGCTGATTAATCAAAGCGCCCATCCCACCGACCAACACCGCATACAGACCGACGACGAGGAACATCGTTCCGCCGTAGAGCAGCGAACGCATTAGCAGCGGCTCAGCGTTCCACAGGTGGTGGCGTAGCACGGCGATGCTCAAAGCGATGGGCAGCAGCATTTGTGCAAGCCGTTCTGCATGAAACGCAATTGCTGCAACAGCATCGAAAAGCGCTGGGTTCGCGCCGTTGTCGGATGCATGAGTTGCCCCGCTGACGAGCAAGACCATCGTCTGCAGCGAAAGCGCGGCGGCAACCCATTTGAGTTGTTGACGTTCGAGTTCGTTTTCGCTGCGCTGATAGCGCATAATCTGCGCGGCGGCGCCCCAGACAAGGACGATGAGCAAGGGTGCAAGCACGTCCAGAACATAGTCGCCGCTGACATGTGGCGGGTAGGTTGCGGGCTGCAGCTCAACATGCACGACTAATGCCGCGCCAGCAAGCGTAAGACCCAGCACAAATCCTGGCAAGGCCCAGCGAGACACCAGCCGACCATTGGGAAAAAGATAGAGCAATAGGCAAAAAAGCGCCATCCCAATGATGCGTAACACATGATTAAACGATGCTAGGGCGATGCCCTGTGCGCCGAATACGCGCGTCCAATTTGGATCTTGCTCAATTCCGCCCGCAAAGAACAGGGCCGGCGCGGTGAACATACACGATGCGCACAGGACGGCCATATTGTCGAAGCGGCGGCGCGACAGAACAAGCATTCCAGCTGCAGCAAATACGGCATAGCACAGCAGCGTGAGCAGGTGGGTGTAGACGGCCGCGATGTGCGACAACCCGGCGCGTTCCGCCACGCGCGCCAGCGCCAGCAGCGGATCGTTGTAAAAGGGCTCTGCGAGCATCAACGGAGCGGTTAGGACTGCGTCGATCAGCGCGGGTACACCGATGCCATATCCGAGGCATGCTTGCCAGCGACGTGGCGGACTGGCCTTGGTGTGATCTGCATTGGGCGGCGATACGTCGACCGGCGCTATGCGCTGTGCCAGTCGGCGCACGGGCTGTGCAAACACTGCCGCAAGCACTAGTGCTGGCACGAGCGCTGCAACGCGGCTTTGTGTTTGATCGGCACGCAACAACGCAACGGAGCCGCCCACAAGAAGGGCATACACTCCGAGGACAAGCGCCGTTAGCAAACCGTATAAGACCGCGCGGTTGAACACATGATCAATTTCAAAGAGCCGATGCTTCAGAATTGCGATGCCGATCACCAACGGCGCGCCGATGCCAAACGCAGCCAGTCCCACTAACTCAAGCGCCACTGCGGCCATGGGCCACGGTGCGAGCGCCAGGCCTACGATCAGACACAGGCTGCCGACAAGGCAGACGAGCAACAACCATTTCAGCTGACGACGCTGCGTCTCGTTGGCCCGCCGCCAGCGTTGTCCGAGTGAAACCACGCCAGCCACGAGCAGAATCAGGCCGATCGCGCTTGAAGCACCCTGTATCGTGCTGACAAAGGTCCCGACTGTTTCGGCCACGACGACTGGATAGGTAATCAGCGCATTCTGAACAGCGTGTTCATTGCCAACCCATAGACGTGGGGCAACGATCCAGATACCCGCCTGCAGCAGCGCAACGATCCATACCAGGCGTTCAACATAACGCCACTGCGGCGCGCTATGCCGGCCGTCCGGAAACGCAACAGCAGCAATGTCAGCGTTGTTGGCAAATACAGCGCAAGGACGAGCTGCGCCAGACCGGCCAGAATCCATTGCGGCACAGGTTCTGCGATCAAGCGGGCGATCTGCCACTGTATGTCCTCCAGCGCGCCTAAAACGCCAAAACAGATGCACAACCAGCCAACCGTGTTGCGAGGTCGCGCCCGCACGATCATGCCGCCAATCAGGCTGAACGCCATCCACGAAGCAGGGAGCACGACAACCCACATTCCTGTTTGCATGACGGATTCCGGTGCGAGACTTAGTGGCGCAGCCGACGGCCCAAAGACGTTGCGATAGAGCGATCCGCACCATGCGGCGGCGACGAGCGCGGCGGCGGCCCATGAGATAGGACGAGCGATGGAGCGCGCTAGCATCGTAGTTCCGTTCGTGTGATGGCAAGGATAGAGCTTTGTTGCTTTATACGCTAATTGTCACGCTCACAAGCCGCTGATCAGCTCGCTGCGTGATCTCCCGGCCGATCATCGCGCTCAGTGCCATCGATGCACCGAGCATGCCAATCAGTGCGACCGTGATCATGGTTGCCGAGTCGGCGGCGTTTGGCCCGCCGACTCGGCGACCCAGCAGGTCCTGTGCAATGTTCAAGGTCAGGAAGGTTAGCGCCGCGGCCAGCCCGCCGCGCAACGCCATACGCACAGCCAGCGCGCGGTCGCGCAGAGCTAGACCGATGGCTAGCGCGAACAACGCGGCGACGATGAACGTCGCCGGGACAAACAATATCGTGAACAAATTGTGCACTGGAATCGGCGAGTTGCCGTCGGCCACGAAACGCTCTTCGAGCCTGCCGAGCGTCAAAATGGCTGAAAGCAGCAGCAGCGGATGAGCAACTGTGGCTGTCGCGCGGGCCGCGGCTCGGCCCGGCGCCGGTCTGGCGCTCGATCAACTTCCACCAGAGTGTGCCGCCGAGCATGGTAGCTGCGGCGATGATGGCGAAACTCAACGGCGGCCCGATCCGCTCGTTGAGTTCACGGTTCTCGCCGACGATGGACACGATGGCGGACATGAGTCCAATGGCGGGTGCCAGCGACAGGGGCATGACGAGCCCGGCAACAGCGTATCGAATGACATCGCGGCGTGACAGGCGAGCCTCGACTGTGCGGCTCGGCTGCGCAAGCGGGTGAGAAGACGTTTCCATTGGGTTACTCCACAACGACATCAACGCTGACCGGCGCCGGTTCCGCCATTACGACATGTGCAGCGTCGGCCATCACGACGGTGATCGTGTGGCGGCCGGGTGCGAGCTCAATCTCGCGCGATGTAAAAGGCGCTTTGCCGGCATGCACATAACGTGCCGGCTGATCGAGCGGGATCGACTGCCCGGGCGGCACTGACGATGCCGACACATTGATAAAAAAGTGCAAATGCCCTTCGCCGCCTTTCACTGGAATGTTGGCCGCCACGAGGCTGATCCCAATGACTTCGACGTCGAACTTGACTTTGCCGGATTTGATCGTCGTGTTGCCAGGCGGGCTGGTAACACGCATCGAGCTGCTGCCGCTTGATGGCGCAGGTGAAATACAAGCGGCGCAGGCGATGAGCACCGCCGGGAGGGGGAGTAAGTATCGAATTTTCACAACTGCCTACCTTTTGCTTTCTCTTTGGAGAGGTGCTTGCATGTCCGCGCCAAACATCACGTTTCTGATTCGGCATCGGATGGAGTTAGGGTAGGCCGCCCGATGTCCCGGGCGCAAGGGACAGGGGGTGCATTTTTCTAAAGGGGAACGTCACGGCGAAGCCAATGCTTAGGCCTGCCGGGACCGCAGGCCGTAAACGGCCATGCTCAGATACGAAGCCCTGGGCTGATGGCAACAACTTGCGCACGTGGCGGGCGTTCTAGCCGGCAGTCACACAACGACGCCAATCCTGTGAGCGCTGGCATACAGCCCAGGGCTTCGTATCTGAGCATGGCCGTTTACGGCCTGCGGTCCCGGCAGGCGCGCACTGGGGCCACGCCAATTGCCGCTCCCCTTACGAAAATGCCGCCGGGACGGTGTCACTGGCCGGCGCATGGATACTAGCGCGGCCTACCTTCCCGCATGACATTGGCTGATCGCCTTGCTATCGTCTCGTTGTTGCGGAGAATTCGGCTGTGTGTCGTGCCGCCGGATGCGTGGGATAAATCCCCGCACTCGCCAATCGTCGTCAAACAGGTCGGACTATTCGACGAACTCACAGCCTGTATTCGCGGCGACAAAAAACGCACACGTGTCTGGACTGCAAACGACCCATCGTCAACTGTTCGTCGCTGAGTGGCCTTGTCGGTCAGGCTGCGTGCTACGGTGCAAACATCTCGCTACGGCGTCTGATACAACACTTTCAATGTGGCTGCGTCAAGTCCGATGTGCTCACCACCGCTATACAGCCAGATGCTATCCGCGCGCCACGCCAGCAATGCGGGTTTGAGCAGTATCGTCTTTGATGCAAATTCTTGCGACATTTCGCCGCTGCTGACGCCGCTGCGGGTGTTGAGCGTCTCAAGCGAAATCTTAAAGCCGCCGCCAGCTTTGACGCGCAGTAACCGCACGCCCTCGGGCGTGAGCTGCGCGGCCCAGCCGTAGCGGCTATCATCTTTGTTGATCAACCCGAAAAACCTGTCGTTGTCCATCGGTGAGCCGTCATCAAGCGGAAGCGCCCACAATCGCGCGCCGGTTTCGACATCGATTGCCCACAACTCCGTGCGCGGGGTGCCGCGCAAGCGCTGCACGGACGCGATCAGCGCGCCATTGCGCTGGCCAAACACCCGCATCGGGCTGTATTCTGGATCAAACGCGATGGGCGTCAGCGCCGCACCCCCGTCGCTGCGCAATCGCAATATCGCCTGATCGGACAGTCCATAGAGCACACCGCCGTCGCTAATTAACGCGCTGGCACGATAGAAGTTCGGTGTTGCAGTGACATCGACCTGCGACATCCATGTGCGGGCGCCGCTCGACAGATCGAAGCGCGCGATGCATGTCGTGCGATGGCTGAGCCAAACAAACAGCGCACGCTGCTGCGCATCGACAATTACCGGAATATCGGCTCCACTATCCGAAGGTGCTTCGTCGCAGCTGAGTTGGATCTGTTTCGTCTCCGACTCACCACCGGCATAGACCGTTGCAACAACCGACTGATTCTTATCCGTCGAGGCCCTATGCACGACGACCACGCCATCGGCCAAGACATGCAGCCGGTTGTGTGCTCTTGGCACGGCAATCGCGTTTAACTTGCGGCCATCGGCGCGGTCAAAGGCCTGCAACTCATCGTCGGCAGACAGTGCAAAGACGCGCTTTTCCGTCAATACCAAGCACGCTACGCATGATGGCGCGAGTTCGTCGCTTAGCAGCGCCTCCCAACGTGTCTCGCCGCTGGCCGGGTCAATCATGCGCAGCCGGCGCTTGGCCGCCACGATGATGCCCTGCGCGTCGATGCGCGCTTCAAGGATGTCGTCGCCGGCTGCGGTCCAGCGTGTGCTGCCAATCTTCGGATCTTCGAGCGCAAGCGCGCGCGTGCCGCGGCCGTTTTCGATCTTAGTGCCGACTGACAGCAGCAATGGCGACGGCTCGGCCTCTGTGAACAGAATTTGGCTGTCGCCGCTCGGCGAATAGGCCGGCGGTCGGGGTTTGGGCAATGGCACGTCAACGCCTAAGTCATTGGCGATGCGTGTCGCCGCAGGTTGCAGTGCGGTCAACGCCGAATTGACCGCGCCGCTCATGACTGCCGCGAATGTGAGCGGAATTGCGATCATCACCAGGATCATGGCAGTGACCCCGCAACCGCCGCCACGCGCGACGTTCTGTCTGCGGCCCGTAACAACAACAGTGGCCACCTGCGGCTCTTGGCCGTGTGCGGACCATAGTGTGTTGAGCTGGTCAATATCGCCCGATTCGAGCGCCTCGACAAAGTCTTTCGCTTCTTTGAGCCCGAGCCCGGTTCGCGCCCGGACCAACTTGATGGCATCGATTGCACGCTTGTCACGCAGCAACGTATTCACCTCGGACATCACATCGTCGCTGAGTTTCGACGTCGGCCGAAATGCGGCCGGGACCGGGGCGCTAATGCCGCAGTGCGCGCATTTGACCGCAAGCGCAGCTGAATTAGTGTCGATGTTGATTGGGGCGGCGCAGCGTGGGCAGGCGAACGTATGCGGAGTCATGTGGCTATTCTGGCGCAAAAACACACGCATTGCTCTCATGGGTGCCCGGATATCTCTCACCTAGATGCGGGGTGTCCTCCCTGTCTTGTGCTGCCGCCGCTGCCTTTACTCCAGCCTCAATTGCAATCACCTTTCTTTCGCTTCAACGAGCGCCACCATAGAGCGACGTCAGCCCTGTCCACGGATGAGCCGTAGACCGGCGATAAAGGTCGCCCCGAGCTGCGCGAGTGGCAAGATCGCGGCATGGAGCTGCCACATCAGCGCGAAGGCTGAGTTCGACTCGGCCAGGCTACCCGCGGCGAGCACGACCGCGATGTGCGTGGCAATAAAAAGGGCGAATAACGTCGAGCATGCCGCTCCGGCCGCCACCGCGAGCCGCGACCAGTCCGCCCCTGCGCCGCCACGGCCTCCAGACCCGAAGTGATGGCCAGGGCGCCCCGGTTCTCGGCGTGGTAAGTGAACACCTCACCAATAGGGTCGCTGTAGCTAGGCGCATTAGTGGCCCCAAACACCGCGTTTTGAACGAACAGCGACGCGGCTAAGGCGACCGAGCTACTGCCGCCTCTACGGGCGTTGCTCATTAGCGGTGTATTCGATGATGGCGCTGAGCCGAATATTGCTGCGAGTGTTGGTGCAGATATTTGCGCCAAGCGGCGAGATTGTGATCGGCGGAGATGAAACAATCGAGCGGCGTCGAGGCGACCAGATTCGAGCCAAAGGCATCTATCGCGATCCGGTGCGTTCGAGCAAAAGCCATATGGTCAAAACCAGTGGCCTGCGTTGGGTAACCGTCATGATGTTGACGCATATTCCGTTTGCAGAAAGGATCTGGGCGTTGCCGTTCATGACGGTGCTGGCTCCATCGGAGCGCTACTTTGAGAAGCGCAGTCGGAGGCACCGCAAGCTGACGGATGTGATGCGCCTGGTGCTTTGTTCACATATCCCGCTTTAACCTGCAAATCGCTAAAATACCCGCAGCTATCTTTAACTCGTTTGCTTTCGCACTTTGCTATTCATCCTGATGGACAAAGTACACCTTAGGAGAACACACGATGTCAGAATCAGACTCACCTGCTGCAGGCATTCCACAAAAGGACTTTGCAGCCTTCGCACCGGGCATCGAGCCCTATGCTCTGGGCCTGGATTCGCAAGCGCAGGAAGGCGTGCCACGCGGCACCCTGACGCAGCATCGGTGGGTCAGCGAGCGCATCTATCCAGGAACAACGCGCGACTACTGGGTGTATCAACCCGCGCAGTACGACCCGGCGCGGCCGGCCAGTCTGATGGTGTTTCAGGACGGTGAGCTATACCTCGGTCCAGACTGCAACACAACCACCGTCTTTGACAACCTGATTCATGCGGGTGAGATGCCAATCACGATTGGCGTGTTTGTAAATGCCGGCGACATCGGACCTGGGATGCCCATCTATGGCGGAAGCGACAACCGCAGCGCGGAATACGACGCACTGGGCGATCGCTATGCGCGTTTTCTGCTCGAAGAATTGTTACCGGATATCAGCGCGCGTTTTGCGATCAGTGCCGACCAGGCTAGCCGTGCGATTTGCGGGATAAGTTCCGGCGGCATATGCGCGTTCACTGCGGCCTGGGAGCGCCCGGATGCGTTTGGCAAGGTGATCGCGCATTGCGGCAGTTTTACAAACATTCGCGGCGGGCACGCTGTGGCGGCGATGATTCGCATGCATGAGCGCAAACCGTTGCGCATCTTTCTGCAATCCGGCGCTGGCGATCTTGATGTCATTTTTGGCAACTGGCCCATTGCAAACCGCGATGTGGCGGCGGCGTTGGCCTATCGCGACTATGACCACCAGTTTGTGTTTGGCGAGGGGCGGCACTCGCTCAAGCATGGCGGCGCGATCCTGCCGGATACGCTGCGCTGGTTGTGGCGCGATCATTCTGAACGCCGCTAGTCCACACCAAGCTACGATAAACGCCAGAGCCGGTTATGCCAAGGTCTGCGCGACGTTCAGATGTCGCACTTGCGTTTTGACAAAAATGTTTGCATGGTTTGGAAAAACGCGTCAAGCCGGAATACATGGATGGGTGCGGCGTTTGCCGCACCCATCCACGTATTCCGGCTTGACGAAAGCCTAGCCGATGCATCGCCCGGCTTGGCCGGTGCGATGCACCCTCGCCTTGTTAACGTTGGCGGCGTCGGCGCGCGACCCACAGACCACCGAACAGCACCGCCGCGCCGACCAGCACCATGCTCATGGCACCAAGTCCAGCCAGACCGATCGCGAGTGCCGGCGATTTGCTTGCACGTGTTGCCGGTTGCGATTGTTCGGACGCACCGCGTGCCGAATCACTCGCGCCCAAGCCAGGCACTTCCACCGGTTCGCTCGCGCCACGAACAATCGCGCTACCGCCCGATTGTTCGACTGCGCCAGCCGCAGGCACAGCGGCATTGCCGCCGACAACTGGCTGCCGTTCCTCAACCGCAGACACCACCGCAGGCTTGACTGCGTTAACGTTCGCACCTGGCTGCCGCCCCTCGACCACAGCCGCCATCGCAGGCGCTGCCGGCACCGATTGCAGGTGCCGCCGGCACGATCGCCACGGCATTGCCCGCCACCACTGCCTGCGTCTGCGGCACGAAGCCTGCGCGCGCTTCCGCGACTGTCGTCAATCCGCGGTTCTCGATCGCTGGCACCAGCGCCACGCTCGCCACAGTTGTCTGTGCTCCGTTGCCAACCGTGGCCCCTGGAGCCCCAACCAGCGCCGGGCCATACTCGACCGTGTTGCCGCTGAGTTCGGTCTCCACGAGCCAGTAGCGCGATTGCGCACTGCCGGCAGCATCGACAAACTCATACGTCCCGCCCGAAGTGCCCTTCGCCGCGAACATCGCTGCGTTGACCTTGACCGCGTCGGCGCGGTTCGCCGTCTCGCTGCGATACAGATCAAAGCCAAGCGTGTTCAATTCCAGCGCCGTCGCCCATTTGACGACGACCGACGACTGACGACCGACGACTGCATCCAGCACCGCCTCAAACTTGTCGAGTGTCACCGCTGTCGGCGACGTCGGATTCTGAACTTCGTTCGAGTCAAGCACGATCGTGCGCTCATCTGTCATCAGCACGGCTGTGTTCCTGATCGTGGTCGCTGTCAGATTCTCGTCAACCTTGACCGCGAACGTCACCGTCACTGCATCGCCTGGCTGCATGTCGCCGATGCGCCACTCGAGTTTGTTGTCGATCAGCACGCCGTTCGATGTCACCGAACCGGCCACATACGTCGTGCCCGTCGGGATCGGATCCGTCAGCACCACGTTGCGCGAGAGGGTCGGACCGGCGTTGCGCACGGTCAGCTGATAGCGGATTTGCGTTCCCGACTTCACTGCACCCTGATTCAGCGCAGATTTCACAAGCGTCACGTTCGGCGTGATCCACACACCGGCGTCGATGTTGCCGTCAAACTCACCCGGCACCAACGTCTTCGGCGGCGTGCTGCCATCCGGGCGCGCATCCGAGTTCGCCGGATCGAGCAGGCTGCCCGTCTCCACCGTCCAGGTGTAGCCACTCGGCAGGCCGAAGCTGACCGTATACGGCACACCCGGCAGCAGCTCGATGAACTGATAGCCGCCAGTCGGGCCGGTGACCGTCGTGCTCAGCGGCACGCCGTTTTCAAACAGCATCACCGGCACACCCGGTATACCCGGCTCGCCCGGATCTTGCACGCCGTCGCGATCGACATCAAGCCAGACAAAGTTGCCAAGCCCAACCGTCGTGATAAACCCGGCGTCGATCTTGGGGTTGTGCTGACCCGATGTCAACACCACCGGCTGTGTGCGCAGCGTGCCCGGATCGACGTCGCTGTTGTCCACATCGTCCAAACCGCCCGTCGCCACCGTCGGCGCGTAGCCGTTTGGCGCACTAAACTCGAGCACATACGGCAGCCCCGGTGTCAGACCCGTGAAGCCATACGTGCCACTGATATTTGTCGTCGTCGTGGCAACTACCTGACCGTTCACGATCAAACTCACCACAACACCCGGCAGACCAGGTTCGCTCGGGTCTTGCTTGCCATCTTTGTCGATGTCGAACCAGACCGTATCGCCCAGCGATGCCGGCAGCCACAGACCCGCGTCGATCGTCGGGTTCGTCTCGCCCACATTGATCGTGACTGGCGGTGTGACGCCTTCAAACGTATTCACGTTGCTGTCGGTGCCGCTTGTCGGCGTCGTGCCTGGCAGCGTGAATGTGTAGCCAGCCGGCGGCGTGAACTGAACTTGATACGTGCCACTGATCAAGCCAGTGAACATGTAGTTGCCGTTCGCGTCAGTCGTGGTCGTCAGCGTGCCTGTCGGTGTCAGCAGCGTGACCAGCACACCCGGCAGCCCCGGTTCATTCGGGTCTTGCTGACCGTCGCCATCGTCGTCCAGCCAGACCTTGTCGCCCAGCGCCGCCGGCGCCCAGATGCCGAGATCCCATGTCGTGTCGAGTCTCGCCGGCAACCAGGCCGATCTGTTCGGTCATGCCGTTCGCGTCAGGATCGTTATCCGGCGCGTCTTTGAACCCCACGCTACCCTGAACTGTCGGCGCAAAGCCGGCGGGCAGTGTTGTGGTGACAAAGCGCACTTGATACGTCGCGCTGATCAGATCGGTGAACAGATACTGTCCGGCCGTGTTGGTCTGCTGCGTCGCGGTCACGATGCCATTCGCGTCGAGCAGTTCGACCGTCACGCCCGCCACTGGCGGCTCGTTCGGATCTTGCACGCCGTCGTGATTGACATCAACCCAAACGTAGTTGCCCAGCGCGGCTGGCCGCCAGATGCCCGCGTCGACAGTCGGGATCGACTCGCCGGCGTTGAGCACATACAAACCAGTCACACCCGTCAGCGTGTTTGCATCACTGTCAACACCGTCGCCGGCAGCATCGTTCGTCGTGAACGTGTAGCTGACCGGCAGCGTGAAGCTGACGTAATACGTGTCGCTGATCAGATTTGTAAACATGTAGTCGCCGTTCGGGCCGGTCACCGTGGTCGAGACCACATCTCCCGCATCGTTGAACAGCGTCACCAACACACCGGCCACACCGGTCGGGCCGTCATTCTGCGCGCCGTCATGGTTGAAGTCTTCCCAGACGGTGTCGCCCAGGCTGGCCGGGCGCCAGAAGCCGGCATCGATATTCGGATTGAACTGGTTGGCTGGCAACACCACGTCGCCTGTGCCACCCGTCACCGGATCAGCGTCGCTGTTGCCAGGATCGCCGATCGCGCCAGCGTTGATCGTCGGCAGATAGCCCGCCGGCGTCCCAAACGTGACCGAATATGTGCCCGGCACCAGATCCGTGAACGAATAGTAGCCTGATGCGTTGGTCTGCGTGGTCGAGACCGGCACGCCGTTCTGATACAGCGTTACCGGCACGTCCGCGATGCCCGGCTCATTCGGGTCTTGGAAGCCATCATGGTCGAGGTCTTCCCAGACGCGGTCACCCAGACCGGCGTCCGGCCGGTAGATGCCGGCGTCGATGGTCGTGTTCGTCTCGCCATAGCCCAGCGTCACCGCAGCAGCCTGACCCGTCACCGGATCGGCATCGCTGTCAGAGGCATCACCCGCAGTTGGGTTGTCCAGCGGCGAGATGATGTAGCCGCTTGGCAGCGTGCTCGTGACGAACTGCACCGCGTAAGTGCCGCTGATCAGGTTCGTGAACGTGTAGATGCCGTTGCCATCGGTTGTCGTTGTGGCGACTGGCGCGTTTGTCAGCGCGTCATACAGCACAACCGTCGCGTTTGGCACGCCCGCCTCTCCCGAATCTTGCGCCCCGTCATAGTCGTTGTCATACCAAACCGTGTCGCCCAGCGACGCCGGTTTAAACAGACCGAAGTCGACGGTCAACTGCGTGTTCGCGTCATCCGCACCGTTCGTGATGCCTGTCGGCAGCGTCGTGTCGCTTTCGGTTGTCGGTTCGATATCGTTCGTCAACGTGACCGTGCCGGATGACACAATCGCACCGACGTTCGAACCGTGGTCGCGGCTGTCGTCACCTGCGGCATTGCTTTCAGCGATGCCTGGCTCGACCGGGCCACTCGCGTTGCCGTTCTGACCGGTGCTGCCGGCATAGCCCGCTGGCAGTGTCACCCGCACAACGTAGTTGCCTTCCGGCAGATCTGTGAACAGATACCGCCCGCCGTTTGTCGTTGTCTGCGTCGCCAGCGCCGCGCCATCCGGGATGCCGTTCTTGTCAGCATCGGCAAACAGCTGCACTTGCACGCCGTCGATGCCGGCTTCGACACCGTCTACCACGCCGTTGTTATTCACGTCTTCCCAGACGAGATTACCCAGCGAAAGTGGCTTCCACAAGCCCTGATCGACCGTCGGATTTACATCACCGGGGAACAGTGGCACGTCGCCAGTCACCGCGGCCGGATCGCCCTGCGCGATGCCGTCAGAGTCGGTCAGATCGAATGTATTTGTCGCGGTGTTCGGCGTTGTCGCCGTAAACCCGGCCGGCAGTGCAAAGCTGACATGATAGGTATCGCTGATCAGATTTGTAAATGTGTAGATGCCATCCACACCGCCGATGCTGGCCGTCGTTGTGGTCGAGACCACATTGCCAGCCTTATCCAGCAGCGTGACTTCCACGCCATTCATGCCCGTCTCACCCGCGTCTTGCAGACCGTCGCGGTCGCGATCCAGCCAGACCGTGTTACCGAGGCTGGCCGGGCGCCACAGACCGGCGTCAATCGTCAGGTTTGCGTCGCCGGCGTTGATCACGACTGGCGTGGTCACGCCCGTCACCGGATCAGCATTCGAGTCAGTGTCGTTGCCTGGCGTGCCGCCTGGCAGCGTGAACGTGTAGCCATTTGGCGGCAGGAACGTGACCTGATACGTGCCGCTGATCAAGTCTGTAAACAGATAGCCGCCGTTTGAGTCAGTCGTCGTCGTGACCGGGCCGTTCGGACCGGTCAGCACCACGGTCACGTTCGGGACGCCAGGTTCGTTCGGATCCTGCACGCCGTCGTGATCGAGGTCTTCCCAGACCTTGTTGCCGAGCTGCGCCGGCGCGAACACACCGAAGTCCAGTGTCGGGTTGTTCGTGCTGCCGGCGGTATCGTCGACCGTGTTGTTGCTGAGCGCGCCAGCATCGCCTGGCGTGGCCGCGAACGGCGCCGAGCGAATCTCACCCGCGCTGATCACAACACCGTTGTCGCTAACTTGCGCGCTTGAATCATCGATGTTGCTGGCCGGGTCGGCCTCACCACCCGCGCCAATGCTGCTTGTGCCGTTCGACGGCGGCACGATGCCGATGCTGAAGGTCCCTGACGGGACTTGTGTGAACAGGTAGGCGCCATTGGCATCTGTCGTGGTTGTGTCAACCACGGTCTCTGTCCCGCCAGTGGCGGCATACAGCGTCACAGTGATGCCAGGCAAGCCATCCTCGCCCGCGTCGCGGCGGCCATCGTTGTCCAGATCGTTCCAGACCACGTTGCCGATCGACTGTGTGTAGAAGCCAAAGTCAGCTGTCTGGTTGCCACGCGCATCACCATTGGCCAAAGCCGGTGAAGTCGAGTCTTCACCAACCGGCTGCAGGCCCTGTCCAAGCGTGACTGGCACACCCGCCACGCCGTCAACCAGGTAGGCAGAGCGATCAGAGGGGTCGACGCCATGGTCTTTGCCGCTGCCAGTCGCCGTCGCGTCAGTCGACGCACCTGTGCTGGACCAGTACTCCTCCAGCGCGCCACCTGGCGTGGAACCCACGCCTGGGGCGAAGTTCGCCGCTGCAATCACCGGCGTATACACACCGGGTTCGAGACCCTCAAAGCTGTAGTAGCCGTCCGCGTCGGTAACATCGGTCAGTTCGCCACCCGGCGTCTGCAACGTCACCGTCACGCCTTCGACCGGCTGCTCGTTTGTGTCCATCACGCCATTGTTGTTCGTATCGAACCACACGCGGTTGCCCAGGTCATACGCGTTCGACACGATGCCGAAGTCGATGGCTGGGTTAACTGTCGCGCCGGCCGTGTCATCGCTGACGATCACGCCGTCGTTCGTGCCCGGCGTCGCCGTGAATGGCGCACTGATGACAAACGGGCCAGCCTTGCTGCCATTGTCGTTGTTGTCGATGCCGGCCGTGTTTGTCGTCGGAGCCGAGCTGACAAAGCCCGTCGGCAGCGTCGCGCTCACCACATACGTGCCCGATGGCACCGCGGTGAACGTGAACACGCCATCGGTTGTCACGACTTCGTCGACGATGTTGCCGGCTGTTGTCCAGCAGCGTCACCGTGATCGGTCCGCTTGTATATGGCGTCTCCACGCCGTCGATCACGCCGTTGTCGTTGCTGTCCACCCAGATCACATTGCCGATCGTCTGTGTGTAGAAGCCGAAGTCAGCCGTCTGATTTCCGCGCGCATCGATATTTGGCAGCACTGGCGCCGTCGTGTCCTCGCCCGTCGGCTGCAAGCCGAGGCCGAGCGTGACCGGCGCGCCAGCGACGCCATCGGTCAGATACGCCGCTGCGTTGGCCGGATCGATACCGTGGTCTGTGTTGTTGTCCGCGCCCGCATACGTCGCCGTATCGCCTGTGCTGGACACATAGTTCTCAAGTTCGCCACCGGGCCCGAAGTTCGCAGCTGCAATCACCGGCGTATACGTGCCTGCCACCAGGTTCGTGAACGCGTAGTAGCCGTTTGCATCTGTCACAGAGGTCAGCACGCCGTTCGGCGTCTGCAACGTCACCGTCACCCCTTCGACCGGCTGCTCGTTCGCATCCAGCACACCGTTGTTGTTCGTGTCGAACCACACGCGGTTGCCCAGGTCATACAGGTCCGCGACGATGCCGAAGTCGATGCTCGGGTTGACCGTCGTGCCGGTTGTGTCGCTTGACGCGATGCTGCCATCGTTTGTGCCCGGCGTCGCCGTGAACGGCGCGCTGACCACGAACTGGCCATTCTGGCGTGCCGCTGTCGTCGCCGTCCACGCCGACCGTGTTGGTCGTCGGTGTCGATGAGACAAAGCCCGTCGGCAGGCTGGCGCTGATCACAAACGTGCCTGATGGCACGCCTGTGAACGTGTAGATGCCGTTCGTCGTGACGACTGTGTCAACGATGTTGCCAGCGTTGTCCAGCAGCGTCACCGTGATCGGTCCGCTCGTGTATGGCGTCTCCGCGCCGTCGATCACGCCGTTGTCGTTGCTGTCCACCCAGATCACGTTGCCGATCGTCTGCGCATAGAAGCCAAAGTCGGCCATCTGATTACCGCGCGCGTCGCCGTTTGGCAACGCCGGTGCTGTCGGGTCCTCGTTCAGCGGCTGCAAGCCCTGCCCGAGCGTGACCGTGGTGCTCTTGACGCCATCGGTCAGATACGCGGCTGCGTTTGCCGGGTCAATGCCGTGGTCGTCGTCATTGGCCGATTTCGTTCCAGTGCTCGACAGATAGTTCTCGAGCGCTCCGCCCGGCGCAAAGTTCTCCGCTGCGATCACCGGCGCGTAGCTGCCTGGTGCCAGGTTAGTAAAGCTGTAATACCCGTTTGCGTCTGTGACCGAGGTCAGCACACCGTTCGGTGTCTGCAACGTGACCGTCACGCCTGCAACCGGCATTTCGCCAGCATCGAGCGCGCCGTTGTTGTTCGTGTCGAACCAGACCCGGTTGCCCAGGTCATACAGATCCGACGACGACGCCGAAGTCGATGGCCGGGTTGGCCGTCGCGCCGGTTGCGTCATCGCTGACGATTACGCCGTCGTTCGTGCCCGGTGTTGCTGCAAACGGCGCAGTCACGATGAACACACCGCTCTGCGAACCGTTGTCGTTGTTGTCGATGCCGGCCGTGGTCGTCGTCGGAGCCGAGCTGACAAAGCCCGTCGGCAGCGTCGCGCTCACCACATAGGTCCCTGACGGGACTGCGGTGAACGTGAACATGCCATCGGTTGTCACGACTTCGTCGACGATGTTGCCAGCGTTGTCCAGCAGCGTCACCGTGATCGGTCCGCTTGTATACGGCGTCTCCACGCCGTCGATCACGCCGTTGTCGTTGCTGTCCACCCAGATCACGTTGCCGATCGACTGCGTGTAGAAGCCGAAGTCGACCATCTGATTACCACGCGCATCGCTGTTTGGCAACGCCGGTGCTGTCGGGTCCTCGTTCAGCGGCTGCAAGCCCTGCCCGAGCGTAACCGCTGTGCTCTTGACGCCATCGGTCAGATATGCGGCTGCGTTTGCCGGGTCAATGCCATGGTCGTCATCGTTGGCCGATTTCGTTCCAGTGCTCGACAGATAGTTCTCGAGCACTCCGCCCGGCGCAAAGTTCTCCGCCGCGATGACCGGCGCGTAACTTCCCGCTGGGAGATTTGTAAAGCTGTAGTACCCGTTTGCGTCTGTGACTGAGGTCAGCACACCGTTCGGCGTCTGCAACGTGACCGTCACGCCTTCAACCGGCATTTCGCCCGCATCGAGCGCGCCGTTGTTGTTCGTGTCGAACCAGACCCGGTTGCCCAGGTCGTAGAGATCAGACACCATGCCCAGGTCGACAGCCGGGTTGATTGTCGCGCCGGTTGTGTCGTCGCTGACGATCACGCCGTCGTTCGTGCCCGGTGTTGCTGCAAACGGCGCAGTCACGATGAACGCACCGCTCTGCGAACCGTTGTCGTTGTTGTCGATGCCGGCCGTGGTTGTCGTCGGAGCCGAGCTGACAAAGCCCGTCGGCAGCGTCGCGCTCACCACATAGGTGCCCGATGGCACCGCGGTGAACGTAAACACGCCATCGGTTGTCACAACTTCGTCAACGATGTTGCCGGCGTTGTCCAGCAGCGTCACGGTGATCGGTCCACTTGTATATGGCGTCTCCACGCCGTCGATCACGCCGTTGTCGTTGCTGTCCACCCAGATCACATTGCCGATCGTCTGTGTGTAGAAGCCGAAGTCAGCCGTCTGATTTCCGCGCGCATCGATATTTGGCAGCACTGGCGCCGTCGTGTCCTCGCCCGTCGGCTGCAAGCCGAGGCCGAGCGTGACCGGCGCACCAGAGACGCCATCGGTCAGATACGCCGCTGCGTTGGCCGGATCGATGCCGTGGTCTGTGTTGTTGTCCGCGCCGGCATACGTCGCCGTATCGCCTGTGCTGGACACATAGTTCTCAAGTTCGCCACCGGGCCCGAAGTTCGCAGCTGCAATCACCGGCGTATACGTGCCTGCGACCAGGTTCGTGAACGCGTAGTAGCCATTCGCGTCTGTGACCGAGGTCAGCACGCCGTTCGGCGTCTGCAACGTCACCGTCACGCCTTCGACCGGCTGCTCGTTCGCATCCAGCACACCGTTGTTGTTCGTGTCGAACCACACGCGGTTGCCCAGGTCATACAGGTCCGCGACGATGCCGAAGTCGATGCTCGGGTTGACCGTCGTGCCGGTTGTGTCGCTTGACGCGATGCTGCCATCGTTTGTGCCCGGCGTCGCCGTGAACGGCGCGCTGACCACAAACTGGCCATTCTGGCGTGCCGCTGTCGTCGCCGTCCACGCCGACCGTGTTGGTCGTCGGTGTCGATGAGACAAAGCCCGTCGGCAGGCTGGCGCTGATCACAAACGTGCCTGACGGCACGCCTGTGAACGTGTAGATGCCGATCGGTCGTCACAACTTCGTCGACGATGTTGCCAGCGTTGTCCAGCAGCGTCACCGTGATTGGTCCGCTCGTGTATGGCGTCTCCACGCCGTCGATCACGCCGTTGTCGTTGCTGTCCACCCAGATCACGTTGCCGATCGTCTGCGTATAGAAGCCGAAATCAGCCGTCTGATTACCGCGCGCGTCGCCGTTTGGCAACGTCGGCGCCGAAGCATCTTCAGTCGTCGGCTGCAAGCCGAGGCCGAGCGTGACCGGCGTACCAGAGACGCCATCGGTCAGATATGCGGCTCGCGTTGGCCGGATCGATGCCGTGGTCTGTGTTGTTGTCCGCGCCGCATACGTCGCCGTATCGCCTGTGCTGGACAGATAGTTTTCCAGTTTGCCACCAGGCCCGAAGTTCGCAGCAGCGATCGTCGGTGTATAGGTGCCAGGAGTCAGGTTCGTGAACGCGTAGTAGCCGTTCGCATCTGTGACCGAGGTCAGCACGCCGCTCGGCGTCTGCAGCGTCACCGTCACGCCTTCGACCGGCATTTCGCCCGCATCGAGCGCGCCGTTGTTGTTCGTGTCGAACCAGACGCGGTTGCCCAGGTCATACAGATCCGCGACGATGCCGAAGTCGATGCTCGGGTTGGCCGTCGTGCCGGTTGTGTCGTCACTGACGATCGCGCCGTCGTTCGTGCCCGGCGTCGCCGTGAATGGCGCGCTGACCACAAACTGGCCATTCTGTGTGCCACTGTCGTCGCCGTCCACGCCGACCGTGTTCGTCGTCGGTGTCGATGAGACAAAGCCCGTCGGCAACGTCGCGCTCACCACGAATGTGCCCGACGGCACGCCTGTGAACGTGTAGATGCCGTTTGTCGTGACGACTTCGTCAACGATATTGCCAGCGTTGTCCAGCAGCGTCACCGTGATCGGACCGCTTGTATACGGCGTCTCCGCGCCGTCGATCACGCCGTTGTCGTTGCTGTCCACCCAGATCACGTTGCCGATCGTCTGCGTGTAAAAGCCAAAGTCGGCCGATTGGTTGCCATGGGTGTCGCCATTTGGCAACGCCGGTGCTGTCGGGTCCTCGTTCAGCGGCTGCAAGCCCTGCCCGAGCGTGACCGCAGTGCTCTTGACACCATCAGCCAGATATGCCGCGCGGTTGGCTGGATCAATGCCGTGGTCGTCATCGTTGGCCGATTTCGTTCCAGTGCTCGACCAATAGTCCGCCAGCGCTCCGCCCGGCGCAAAGTTCTCCGCCGCGATGACCGGCGCGTAGCTGCCTGGAGCAAGGTTCGTAAAGCTGTAATATCCGTTTGCGTCTGTGACCGAGGTCAGCACACCGCTTGGTGTCTGCAGCGTCACCGTCACACCTTCAACCGGCTGTTCGCCCGCATCGAGCGCGCCGTTGTTGTTCGTGTCGAACCAGACGCGGTTGCCCAGGTCATACAGGTCCGCGACGATGCCGAAGTCGATGCTTGGGTTGGCCGTCGTGCCGGTTGTGTCGCTCGACGCGATGCTGCCATCGTTTGTGCCCGGCGTCGCCGTGAATGGCGCGCTGACCACAAACTGGCCATTCTGCGTGCCGCTGTCATCACCGTCCACGCCGACTGTGTTCGTCGTCGGCGTCGATGAGACAAAGCCCGTCGGCAGGCTGGCGCTGATCACAAACGTGCCTGATGGAACGCCTGTGAACATGTAGATGCCGTTCGTCGTGACAACTTCGTCAACGATGTTGCCGCTGTTGTCCAGCAGCGTCACCGTGATCGGGCCGCTTGTATATGGCGTCTCCGCGCCGTCGATCACGCCGTTGTCGTTGCTGTCCACCCAGATCACGTTGCCGATCATCTGTGTGTAGAAGCCGAAGTCGGCCGTCTGATTTCCGCGCGCATCGATATTTGGCAGCACTGGCGCCGTCGTGTCTTCGCCCGTCGGCTGCAAGCCGAGGCCGAGTGTGACCGGCGCGCCAGAGACGCCATCGATCAGATACGCCGCTGCGTTTGCCGGATCGATGCCGTGGTCTGTGTTGTTGTCTGCACCGCCATACGTCGCCGTATCGCCTGTGCTGGACACATAGTTCTCGAGTTTGCCACCCGGCCCGAAGTTCGCAGCAGCGATCGTCGGTGTGTAGGTGCCGGGGGCCAGGTTTGTGAATGCGTAGTAGCCATTCGCGTCTGTGACCGAGGTCAGCACGCCGTTCGGCGTCTGCAACGTCACCGTCACGCCTTCGACCGGCTGTTCGCCTCGCATCGAGCACACCGTTGTTGTTCGTGTCGAACCAGACCCGGTTGCCCAGGTCATACAGGTCCGCGACGATGCCGAAGTCGATGCTCGGGTTGGCCGTCGTGCCAGTTGTGTCGTCGTTGACGATCGCGCCGTCGTTTGTGCCCGGCGTCGCCGTGAACGGCGCGCTGACCACAAACTGGCCATTCTGCGTGCCGCTGTCGTCGCCGTCCACGCCGACCGTGTTCGTCGTCGGCGTCGATGAGATAAAGCCCGCCGGCAACGTCGCGCTCACCACAAATGTGCCTGACGGCACGCTGGTGAACGTGTAGACGCCATCGGTCGTCACGACTTCGTCAACGATGTTGCCAGCGTTGTCCAGCAGCGTCACCGTGATCGGTCCGCTCGTGTATGGCGTCTCCGCGCCATCGATCACGCCGTTGTCGTTGCTGTCCACCCAGATCACGTTGCCGATCGTCTGCTTGTAAAAGCCAAAGTCAACCGTCTGGTTGCCGCGCGCATCGCCATTTGGCAGCGCTGGCGCGCTTGGGTCCTCGTTCAACGGCTGCAAGCCGTGCCCGAGCAGAATCGCTGTGCTTTGCACGCCGTTCGCCAGATATGCCGCGCGGTTGGCGGGATCAATGCCATGGTCAGCGTTGTTGCCGGACCCAGTCGTGCTGCTGGACCAGTAGTCCGCCAACGGGCCGCCTGGCGCAAAGTTCACGCCAGCGATGACCGGCGCATAGCTGCCCGAGGGCAGGTTTGTGAATACGTAGTAGCCGTTGGCGTCGGTCACCGTTGTGATGACACCGCTTGGCGTCTGCAACGTCACCGTCACGCCTTCGACTGGCTGTTCGCCCGCGTCGAGCACGCCGTTGTTGTTTGTATCGAACCAGACGCGGTTGCCCAGATCGAACATGCTAGGCATAAACGCAAAGTCAACTTGCCAGTTGGCCTCGCCGCTGCCCACTGTCACAACCGTGCCTTGTGGATGGCTCTGGTCGGGGTGCCCGGCTTCCTGATAGACGCCGCTGTTGCCGCTGAGCGTGCCACTGCCTGGCGTCGCGCTGGGTGCAACCGGGCCGTAGACCAAAGGCATAGCGCCATAGGTCACGGTATAGGTGCCCGCTGGCACAGCTAAACGAGTAATAGCCGCTGCGCGTTGGTCGTTGTTGTGTAGGTGTTCGTGCCATCGGTGGCGCTGATCACCATGCCCTCGACCGGCGTGTTTGCACCGCCCGCCGCATTGCCGTCGCCGTCGTTTTCAATCCAGACGCGATCTCCGAACTGCGCCATGCAGCTCATAGTGCGACGGGGTCCGTGCCCGTCACGGGCGGCGCCGTCACTGGCGGTGTCGGGAAGCCCGGCAGTTCAGGCGCCACAGCGGCGGGGAGCACAGGCGTGCCCGTCACAGTTGCAGTGTTGGTATACACGCCGTTGTCTGTCTGCGTGGCTTGCGCGGTGCTCGTCAGCGTGCACGTTGTCGATGCGCCGGCTGCCAATGTCGCGCCATTGGCGATGGGCGCACAAGTCGCGCCGGTCAGCGCGATGCGGTCATCGCTAAGCTCGACCGTCAACGGCACGTTGCCGGTGTTTGTCACGCGGTAGCGTCCACGTCACCGCTGCGCCGGGCGCGAGCACAGGCCGCGGGTCAGCCAGCGTAGTCGCGTCGAAGCCCATTCGTCCACTTCCGCACGACAATGCCTGGCGCAAAGCCGAAGTAGTGTGAAGGATTGGTGCTTGGTCAGCATGGCCCACCCGGCGACTGTGCCGGACACGGTCGCTGTGTTGGTGTATTGACCCAACGTCGCAATGCCCGTCGCCGTCGCATGTGGTGCTTTCGCCGGTGGCGAGCGATGTGACGGGACAACGTAATCTCGCCAATTTTGTCGTCCATCAACGTCAGGTTGCTCACAGCTGATTGCCGTTGTTGTCAGCGACATATGTCCAAGTGACGACATCGCCTGGATCGCGATATAGGTCCGCTCATCGGCGTCCGCGTCATAGCCGTTTGTGTATTTCTTGATGACCAAGCCCGGCGACTTGGGTTGAACCCAAAGTCCACCTGCCAGTTGGCCTCACCCGCCGCGACCGTCACCACGGTGTTCTGCGGGTGATTCTGAATCCGGGTTGCCGGATTCCGCGTAGGTGCCGCTATTGAACCGCTGAGCGTGCCGCTGCCCGGCGCGATGCTCGGTTGCACGATGCCGTAACTGTCGGGCACCGTGCCATACGTCACGGTATACGTGCCCCTGGCACGCTAAACGAGTAGTAGCCTTGCGCGTTCGTTGTCTGAGTGTAAGACGCTCGTGCCATCGGTTGCAGTAATCACCATGCCTGCAACCGGCGTGATCGTGCCAGAGCTGGCCAGCCCATCACCGTCGTTTTCAATCCACACCCGATCGCCGAATTGCGCCGGCGGCGGCACCAGGCCAAAGTCAATGCTTGGGTTCACCGTCGTGCCATCGATGTTGTCGCTTGCGATGCTGCCCAGGTTTGTGCCCGGCGTGCTTGTAAACGGCGCGCTTACGATAAACGCCCCGCTGGCAGATCCGTTGTCGTTGTCGTCGACGCCCGCCGTGTTTGTCGTCGGCGTGCTGCTGCGGAAGCGTTGCCGGCACTGTGATGCTGATCACAAACGTCCCGCTCGGCACACTGCTAAACGTATACACGCCACTCTCGGTCACGGTCGTGCTGATCACATTGCCGCCGCTATTCAGCAGCGTCACCGTGATCGGCCCAGCCGTGTAGGGCGCTTCGGCGCCGTCGATCACGCCGTTATCGTTTTTGTCCACCCAGATCACGTTGCCGATCGACTGCGTGTAGAAGCCAAAGTCAATCGTCAGATTGTTGCTGGCATCGCCATTGGGCGTGCTGGGCGCGCTGCTGTCCTCACTGGTCGGCAGGCCCAAGCCTAGCGTGATTGGGCCGCTGCTCACCCCATCGCTCAGGTACGCGGCGTATGTCGCCGGGTTCACGCCGTGGTCGCGGTCGTTGTCGCCGGCGATGTTGGATGAGGCAACGGTCGGGCTACTGTTCCAGTAGCCGGCCAATACACCGCCATCGCGCAAAGTTGCTCGCCGCCACGGTCACGGTATACGTGCCCGCATACAGATTGGCAAAGGCATAGTAGCCCGACGCATTCGTTGTTGTGGTGCTAATCACCGCGCCGGTGCTGTCGCGCAGTTGCACCGTCACACCACCCACCGGCAGTTCGCCATTGTTCAACAGGCCGTCGTTGTCCGTGTCAAACCACACGCGGTTACCCAGGTCAAACTTGCGCGGCGTGAAGGCAAAGTCCACTTGCCAGTTGGCTTCGGTCTCGTCCACCGTCACCACCGTGCCTTGCGGGTGGCTTTGGTCGGGGTTGCCGCCTTCGGCGTAGCTGCCGCTGTTGCCGCTCAGCGTGCCGCTGCCGGGTGTTGCGCTGGGCAACACCAGGCCGTAGGCCAATGGCATCGCGCCGTAGGTCACGGTATACGTGCCAGCTGGCACGCTAAAGCTGTAGTAGCCCTGCGCGTTGGTCGTGACGGTGTAGGTAACAGCGCCATCTGTGGCCGAAATCACCATACCCGCCACCGGCGTGATGCTGCCGGTGCTCACCAGGCCATCGTTGTCACTCTCGATCCACACCCGATCGCCAAACAGCGCCGGAATGTAGGCCGGAGCCGTGTTGGTGATCATCAGGCCGGCCATCGGCGGCGGCTTGCTGAAGCCAAAGTCCAGGCCATGATTGTTCTGACCAGCCGTGCCGGTCGTGTAATAGATGCTTGGCGTGCCGTTGACCAGATACGCGTCGCTGTCGCGCGTGTCGCTGATCGCGTCGTTGCTCGTCGCGCTGCCGCTGATGGCTTGCGCGTTGGCTTGCGTCAGGCTGTAACCGCTCAACGCAGTCTGCGTCGGGGCAATCGTGATGACATACGGCGTATTTGGCCGCAAGGTTTGTGAATACGCACCTGTCGTGGCTTCGCGCGTAAAGTAGTACGTGCCGCTGATGTTGGTCGTCACCGTCTGCAATACCGCACCCGTCGTCGGGTGAATCAGTTGCACGGCGACACCGGAGAGCGCCGGTTCACCCGGGTCTTGCACGCCGTTGCCGTTCACGTCGTTCCAGACGCGGTTACCGATCTCGATGGGGGCCAGATCGCACAGCAGTTCAACATCGCCCATACCACCAGCTTTCCCCATGAAGCCGTTGCCTCCAATGGCGGGATTGGTGTTGATGCCAGCGTACAACTGCCCATCACGCAGGCGTGTGCCATTCACATTGCTATCCCACGCCAATCCACCCGAGTTGAAATAATCAGGGTCGATCGTGCTCCAAACAACCTCCTGACTGCCCTGCAGCACAGCTACGCCGCCATTTGCCAATTCTTGATGAACATCATAGATTGTTGGGCCGCAATAGGGGGCGCAATTCGCGAACTCTGTGTTGTCCATATAGAATTCGCCACCCCCAGGGCCTGTTTCGCCCGTGCCACCAGTCCATGTGGTTGTTCTATCACCACAGACACCATTGCTTTCAAGCTCCAGCACGCCAGATGCATTTGAACAGGCGCGCAACAGTTCGCCACTTGAGAAGTAGCGATAGCTTGCAGTTGCATCGGTTGGTGAATAGTTCTGGTCGCCAAACTGCAATGAGCCACGGTCAATGAAGCCGAGAATCATTGCACCTGTTTCATCAAACTCAATATCAGACAGAATTGGCACGGCACGAATCAATTGGTATGTGTTGCCAATTGTTGCATAGTCGGTTTTTGCATAGATCGGACGCCACGAATGCCAAAGTGTGTCAGCCCCGGTGGGGGTAGTCGTTGCATTGGCACCAGCGCGACCCTTCGCATAATCGAGTGGGAAATCGAGAACACTTGTCAGCGTCGTTGGGTTGTTTAGGTCGAATGAAAGCACATACGCATGCAAATCAGTATTCGTCGCAGTGGCAATACCAGATTCAACCTTGTACTCACCAGAACACACCGCACCCAAATAGCCAACGCCGTTATGAATTTTCAAGGCCCACGGACGCAGCACGCCATCGATACAGGTTGGCACACCGCTCATGGCGCCCAATGGATATTGCGTGACCGAAGTCGGCGCAGTGCCATTGGCAACATCGATTTTGATCAGCGAGCCAAGGTTGGCCGTTGCCGTGTACAGATTGACCACCCACAACGTATTGCCATCGTCGCTCAGATCAATATCGCCGATGCCCTGGGTCCCCGCCGCAGCAAATGCAAGCGGATCTAGGTTCGGCGTAGTCACGACTGCGGGTAGGTTTCTGCCCGTAGGGCCGTTACCAGGCAGGTTGCCAAAATTGATGTTGTAGGGTGCAGCTTCCAGGTCGATAAAGCTAGTCGCGGCCGGTGTTGCGCTAGTCGCATTAACCACGTAGATTCCACCCAGGCCTAACGACCCAAGCCCGGTATGCCGCTTAACAAGCGCAGAAGCAAACAGTTGAGATGTATTTTTCTTGTACGCCAAACCCCAGGTCGCGCCAGTTTGGCTTTGTATCGCAACAGTTTTGTTACTCAAACTGTCGTAACTCATGGCGGCAATAGATATTGTCCCGTTGCTTCCATCGCCATTTACGGCAATCGGCGAGCACACCCATGGGTTATTCTGACAGTAATTCGAAGGTTTCAAGATACCAAAGTTCACGCTAGTCGCTGGTGCAGAGACAAACTGAGTGCTGGTGCCATTGCCCGTGCCATTGCCACTCGGTCTGTAATCAGCAGGCAAGTTCGTGAACTCCAGGCGGTATGGCCCGGTCAAGCCTGATGCCGTCGTGCTAAGCGTATAAGCGCCGGTAGCCGTCGTTGTCGCCGTCCCAGCAATCGCGCCATTTCGGTCGTATGCGGTCACAAGCACACCCGCCACGCCCGCATCCACCGCAAAGTTTGGCGCGACGCCGGTGGTGTCGCGCACACCGTTGTTGTTGTAATCGTTGTAGACCACACCCGTGATTTGGCCAGCCGCCGTGGCCGCCGCGGTAATTTGATTCGTCGTGGTCACCACCGCGCTGGTTGTGGTACTCACAGCGCCAACCGTGTAGGTTGTCACCCAGCCCGCGCCAGGCGAAGTCTCGGTCACGGTATACACGCCAGGGATCAAATTGGTGATCGTGTTTGTCCCGCTGATAATGCCGAACGTCTCGCCAGCTGGATATGAGGGTCCGGTCAGCGTGATCTCATAATTGGATTGGCTGCTGCCCACAACGCTCTTGGTCAGGATCAGCGTCGCTGTAGGAGCGACGCTCTGGCCCAGGAGGTTGGTGATCTTGACCTGCGCCAGCGTGCCAGGGGCCACACTCACCGCACCCCCGCTGGGTGCATATATCGGTGAAGCGATCCAGGTGTAACCAGTCGGAGCCGCAGGCAAGCTGCCTTCGGTCACGGTGTAAACGCCGGGAGCGATATTCTCGAACACCGCGGGTGTCCCAGCGCTCACTGTCGTATTGCTGATAAAGCCGTCCGGGCCGGTCACCGTGATTGGGAAGGCCGCGGCGCTGCTGCCGCCCACGATCGTCTTGACGACCTCCAGGGTCGGCGGGGCCACGTTTGTGATTGCCATCGGCACCGTCGCCGGGCGGACAAAGCCAAAGTCCAACCCGTGATTGTTCTGCCCAGCCGTGCCGGTTGTGTAATAGATGCTTGGCGTGCCATTGACCAGATACGCATCACTGTCGCGCGTGTCGCTGATCGCATGGTTGCTGGTCGGGCTGTCGCTAATTGCCTGCGCGTTTGGCGTGGTCAGGCCAAAGCCGCTGAGTGCTGTTTGCGCAGGGTTGATCGTGATGACATACGCCGTGTTCGGGCGCAATGTTTGGGTGTAGGCGCCACTTATCGCCTCACGTGTGAATACATACGTGCCGCTCACGTTCGTCGTCGTCGTAATAGTGCCTGAGGGCGTCTGCAGGCTGACGATCACGCCCGCCAACGCGAGTTCACCCGGGTCTTGCACGCCGTTTGCATTCACGTCGTTCCACACTCGGTTGCCGATTTCAATCGGGGTGGCGTCGCATAGGGCCTCGATGTCACCCATCTGATTCGACTTCATCGCCCGCGATACGCCCGCCAGACTGAATCGAGCATGGGCAGTATTGCCCGCGGCGACTGTCTGTCCTGTACTATGGCTTATTGCAGCGATACCATGCTGCGATCGGTGCCCCAATGCATCGATTTGAGTAACATAAAGAGCATCGCCCCCAGGTATCATTGTTAGGGCCCCTTGGGTCATCTCTCCTTCAAAACCATTGTCACCCCAATAGTATTCGTAGCCACCTGGTCCTTTGCTTGTTGCTTGAGCAGTGTTTCTTCCCACCCAACTGTCAGCGATTGGCGGCGGATTGATCGTTGTCTTGCCATTGCAAATGCCGTTGTTTTCAATCTGCCAGGTAGTCGTTGCACCAGATGTGCTTGCACACGCGCGCAGCAATTCTCCACCGATGACCCACTCCGCATTAACGATTTGATCAGACAAGCGTGAGCGAAAGCCCAGGACCATGTCATCGCCGTGGAACAAAATGTCAACAAGCATCGGCGCAAAACGCTCGCGCCGAGCATTCAAATTGTTATCTGTGGCATGGTTGACATATTCAGCCAAGGGTGGATTGTTTTCCCAAACAATTGCACGGTGATCAATGTTTTCCAACACATCGTTTGTATTATTGTCGTCTGGATGGTCTGTTCGAACATAGTTCATAGAGAAATCCAGTTCTGAAACAAAGACTGCGCCATCATATGAATAGACATATGCCCGCAAATCGGTCAGAACCGGTCCACCACAAACCATACCGACATAAACCTTGTTTTTATGGGTTCCAATTCCAAATGGATGTGTTTCATTCGCCGAACAGTTGGCGGGCTGTGGCAAAGTAATTTGCGTTTGCGCACCTGCCGACACTGATGAATCGATGATTGGCACGACCACCAATGTTTCTGCATTCATATTGATGGCATACAAAGTGCTTTCATCGCTCGACAACGCAATACCACCAATACCAACCGTGCCTACCTCGGACATCGCTCCGGTAAACGAGCCCACATTCGCCACGGTAACAAAGGGCGAGGCGACGCCGTTCGACACTTTGTAGATGCCACCAAGCCCACTCGGGCCGATGCCATCACTGGCGCCCATGGTTATGTCGTTGGCGCGTCCATAGGCAGATGCAAAGAGGGTCCGAGACGAGCGCCGCCACGCCATTCCATTTATATTGCCAACCGCCGCGCCCGCGACGATCTCCGAGCTTGGCATGATCGAAGCCGTCGCAGGTGGAAATTCATTTCGCGTTGTGCCCAGCGAACTAATACTGTAGCGCCGAATGCCTTCAGGCGATGAAAAACCGCTCATAAAACTTGTGGTTGAGCGGGCAAAGGCGACCGCAAAATCCGGGTTCGATTGACAGTAGTCACAAGGCTCCAGCACGCCAAGGTTCAACGTGCGGGCCGCCACTGAGTCGGCATTGATAAACTGCACACTCGTCCCGTTCTGCAAACCGCTACGCGACGGCTCATAGCCCGCCGGCAGGTTGCTGAATTCCACGCGATACGGCCCTTGCACAGTGTCCAACGAGGCCACGGTAAATGTGTAGCGCCCAGAGGCGTCGCTCACAGTTGTCTCGCGCAGCTCTCCATTGATGTCATAGATGGATACGGTAACGCTTTGCACACCGGTATCGGTAACTGTTCCGTTGGCAGAAATGTTGCCGTCGCTGTTGTAGTCTCTGTAGACCGTGCCAGTAATTGGCCCTGATGGTGTAAATCGTGTTGCCGTAATCGGGTTGGACACTGTCACCACTGCATTCGCCGTGCTATTGATCGCGCCAACAGTGTAAGTCGTCACCCAGCCCGCGCCCGGCGATGTCTCCGTCACCGTGTAGACACCCGGGATTAGGTTCGTGATCAGTGTTCGTGCCGCTGATGATCGCAAACGCCTGGCCCGCCGGATATGACGGTCCCGTCAGCGTCACTTCGTAGTTGCTCTGACTGCTGCCCACCACGTTCTTGGTCAATACCAGTGTGGCCGTTGGTTGCGTCATCTGTCCCAGAATATTCGTGATCTTGACCTGCGCCAGTGTGCCGCCAGCGACTTCGATCACGCCGCCGATCGGCGCATAAATGGGCTGTCCTAGCCACACATAGCCTGCCGGCGCGACAGGCAGCGCTCCTTCAGTCACGGTATAGGCGCCCGGCGCGATGTTTTCCGAATAACGCGGGTACGCCAGGGACCACTGTCGTCGTGCTTACATAGCCGCTCGGGCCGTTCACGGTAACCGGAAACGCCACGCTGCTGCTGCCACCTACAATTTCCTTCACCACACTCAAAGAGGGCGGCGCAGTGTTAGTGATAGTCATCGCCACCGCAGCAGGCGGCACAAAGCCAAAATCCAGACCGTGATTGTTCTGCCCGGCCGCACCTGTCATGTACTCAGGCCACCTGAATCTGCACCGGATTTCCAGCAAAAAGCGCGCGTAACGCCGCGAGCGGGCTATGTCCCTGCTTGCGCAGGGTTGATACATATCCGCGAATGATGGCAAATGCATGCGCGCCTTCCTCGCTGCGAAATGTGCCCGATATTTTTTGCTTGACTTTCATCATGCGTAAATCGCGTTCGGCCAGATTGTTGTCGAAAGGCACGCTGAAATCACGGAAGAAGCGCAGCACGCTGTCTTTTTGTTCGAGCATTCGGTGTATCAGATTGTGAGCCGGCGAGGCTTTCAGGCGACCGCGTTGCCCTGGCTTTCGGTCTGGCGGTTTGTGGAAGAGCAATCCTTGGTTTAAAAGTCCGCTGTATTTGGCTTCATATTTTGTGCGCAATCCAGAGTCAATTTCTGTCGCGCCGCTGGCTTTTGTTCTGTCTACAGCAGCCTTCATTTTTACCAGTAGATCTTTCAACCGGTGCAGCCACGATTGGGTCGGATAGATCTCTTGCAGTCCCGTAATCTCACGCAACAGATGTGCGTTGCACAGCGCATGCTTGCCATCGTATGTGCCGTAGCTGCTGTATGCATCGTGCACTGCGATACCTGCGAAATCCGGCAGGATGTTGATGCGATCCATCGCGTCGCAACCGCGTTTGGGATCGGCGGCGTAGTGCGTCAATGTCTCGGTGCTCGCGCTGTGTAACCACCACAGTTTGCCCAGCGCCCGCATTCCTGTCTCATCAAAATTGACCACTTTCGCCTTGCCAATCGCGATTTTGATCTGTTCCGTGATCGGCGCCAGTATCTTCACCGCTCGGTTTCTCACATTCACCAGTGTGCCTTCGCTCATTCCGCATTTGAACGTGTCACTCAGCAGCTCTTGTGTTCGTTCTAGCGGAAGCAGTTGGTAGGTCTGCAAATACAGCACGAACCCATTCAGCCCAGGCCCGTATTGCACGCTCGATGTCGCATATTCCGGGAAGTCGCCTCGTGTGACTTTGCCGCAGCCTTCGCAGCACACCTTCATCGCGCGGTGCTCGATGACTTCGATCACTTGTGGCGGCAGATCATGCACTTGATGCGCATCAAATCCTTGCTTGCCGATCTTGGCTCAGAAACTTGCCGCAGCCAGCGCACTGCGCTGGCCAATGTTCGACAATGTCATCCGGCACCTCGACCATCGCCAGTGTGTTGCCAGGATGGCCTTCCTGCCCGCCGCTGCGCCGTCCGCTTTTTTTGCGCAGACTCTTTGGCGGCGGTTTGCGATATCCATCGCTTGATGGTGGCTTGTTTGAATTTTGGCTGTTTGATCCGACTTGCCGCTCCAATTCTGTCACTCGCGCTTCCAGCCGCGCAATCGTGGCCGACATCTTCATCAGCACTTCCACAACGGCATCCTTGCCCTTGTCGTATATCGCTTCGGCTTCTTCCCTTGTCAGCGCTTCCATCTCGTCCTGATTATGCGACCGTTTCGTTTTTAATAAATCGTCGGGATGCCGCCAATCAGGATTGCATCACTATCGCGAGTATCGCTAATCGGGTCGTTACTGGTTGGGCTGCCGCTAATCGCGTCAGCATTTGGCTGTAGTGAGGGTGTTGTCCGTTCAGCACAGCTTGTGACGGGGTTGATTGTAAGTGTATATGCGGTGCCCGATGCGACAGCAAATAGTAGTTGCCATTAGCATTTGTGTTTGTTGTCAGGGTCGTCGTCGGCGTTTGCAAACTGACAGTGACACCGCTGATCGGCGGTTCGCCTGGATCTTGCACACCGTTCTCGTTCAGGTCGTGCCAGACCCGGTTGCCAATTTCGATGGGGGCTGAGTCAACGAGCAACTCCACATCGCCCACCCCGTGCGACTTATGCAGATAAGCAGGTCCCGTTAAAGGGTTTGAGTAGATGTGATAGCCACGATTCTTCGCGCCTGTGCTATTGCTCAGCCACATCACGCCACCCGCCCAGGCATTCCCCGCAGGGTTCATGGATGTTGCCAACAACTCGTTGCGCCCCGGTTGGAGCGCCAGACCACCGTTCGCGGACTCGGCATGCGATCCATTGTTCGTGCAGTTGGTTCCGCCAAAACACAGCCCCCAATAGAATTCGCCACCGCCAAGACCCTGGTTATTATTGCCAATGGTGCCGCTGCTAAACGCGTTCAAACAGCCCGCCACAGAATCGCCCGCACTCTCTAAGGCCCAGCCACTGGCTGTGCGACAAGCCCGGAACACCTCGCCAGCTGCAATTGATCTTTCGTTTGTATTGCTCGTCGGCAAATAGGTATCTACCCCGGTCTGATGTCCAAAGCGATCCAGGAAACCCAGGATCATGTCTCCATTGGTGTCAAACTCGATATCCGAAAACACCGGCTGCGGATAGACTCGTTCACCGGTCGATACACAGGTTGCAGGAATGGTGGGTGAAGAAATCCACGCATGCCAATTGCTTGTGCTGCCGCAGGTGCCGCTGTTGAGATACAGTGAGCCATTGGTGTAATTAAGCGAGAAATCCAAAACCTGGTTAAAGGTGCCGCTTTCCAGACGATAAGCGCGCCCGCGCAAATCAGTTACCAATCCCGATGTGGACGCATCGCAGACACCGCCGGCATAGAGTTGACCCCGGTAGGTACTTAAGACCAAAGGGGCGAAATTGCCCTCCGGTGCAGGTAATGCCCGTCATCGGATAAGAATCCAGCAGCGCCTTGCTGGCAACATCGAGGGCATAGATGGTCTTATCGTTTAGGCTCATGACAAACATCGTCTGTTCATCTTCACTGAGATCGATGTCGCCCAGGCTCTTGGCGCCAATGTCATAGTAAACCGAACCGTCTTGATTCGGGGAAGTAGGCGCACCAAGGCCACGCGTGGCATTGGATGCCACTGCACCCACGTTCACGTTGTAAGGCGCGCTCGCCAAATCCGCCCATAGACTTTCTGCGCCTGTGTCAGGGTCAATCTCGAAGATCGCGCCAGGCAATGGCACTCCGCCCACCTCATACAACCCCGAGTGGCGTTTGAGAAAAGCCGCCGCATAGAGCTTGCGCGTCTGGCGCGCCCACGCCAAGCCCCACACACTGCCAACCTGCGCACGGGTTGACAGGGTCGTATACGCCGGCGTTGCAATACTGGCTGTATAGGGGAAGCTGACAACGCCACCCGTCGGAGTGGCGCCGTTGTCGTTATCGCCTCCAACAAACCAATCCACTACCACAGGTGGATTTGCCTGGCTGTAATCACTCGGATGGTTGATGCCAAAGTTCACATTGGTTGCTGGCGCGCTGTTGACAAACTGCGCGCTCGTGCCGTTTTGTGTGCCAGAGGTGACACGGCTCGGCTCATACCCCTCAGGCAATGTCGTAAACTCAAGTCGCCACGGGCCAGCTGCAGTTGGCGTGAACGAATATAAACCGCTGGCACCTGTTGCCGTGCTGCCCACTGCGACGCCATTGCGGTCATAGGCCGTCACAGTCACACTTTGCACGCCCGTATCGGTAATTGTGCCGTTGGCAGTGATCAGGCCATCGCTGTTGTAATCGTTGAACACAAGGCCGGAAATCGGCGCCGCCGCAATGCTTGGCGCCGTACTCACACCGGTCAATGTCACTATGGCATTTGTGCTGGTGCTCACGCCGCCGACAGTGTAGACAGTGGTCCAACCCGGGCCTGGGCTGATCTCGGTGATTGTGTACGTGCCGTTGACCAGGCCGGTGATCACCTGTGATCCGCTCACGATCGGTATGACAGCCCCTGACGGGTAGGACGGTCCGCTGATGTTGATCGCGTAATTCGATTGCGCGCTGCCAATCACGTTTTTTGTCAACGTGATGGAGGATATGCCAAGTATCTCGGGAGCGGGTTGACCCACAGAAGCAGGCAGCGCATTTACCGGGGCAGCGGAAATCGTAGACGCGGCTGATGCGGCAGCCGGCGCCGAGGGCGACCCCGCCGCTGCGGCCGTTTTTGGCGCGCCCAACAATGCATCCGTCTGCGGCACACGAAGCGTCGATATCACGGTTGCGCTCAGCAACGACACGAGCTGCATGGCAGCCAATGTGATGCGTGTCGCGGTAAATCGGCGCGTGCTGTGGTAATTGTGCGGTGTCGACATCAGTGTCTCCAGAAACTTGAGTCAGAAAGAATTCGCGTGCAGGAGATACGCTAGAAATTTTCTAAGCGCTCCCTTCACATCCTCTGCGCTATTGATGAAATCTTGCAACAAAGGTGACGCAGAACATTCTGAGGCGTTCGATCTTTGAGGCATCGGGAAATGTGGGGGAGGCACTCGGTCACTACTGTATAGATGCACGTGTGCTTGAAGTGCTAGGCAATGGTCATCATTACGCCTCAGCAATTCGCATGTAGAGGAGGACTCCCATACGCAAGTGCTGGCTCGACCGTATAAGTGCCGACAGCCCCTAATGCAGAGGTCGTGCAAGTATTGAGTTCACAGCCGCGCATACAGGCGATGTGATGATGAACAGCACCAAATAGTGACTGGCGTGTGCTGTGCGAAAAAGATGAGAAGCGCCTCCGCGTATGCGGAGGCGCTTCTCGTTTCGAACGTTTGAAGTGCTGTGCGACTAACTTCGGCTGCGCCGGCGTCGCACGAGTGCTGCGCCACCAACAGCTGCAAGCAGCGCGCTCGCAGCTGCCAACGGCAGCGCGTTCGTGGTCGCGCTTGTTTGTGCTGCTTTCGTCGCACCGCCTTTCGATGCAGCCGCTGGCAACGTTAACGCGCTTGGTTCACGTGAGCCGCGCACAGTATTGACCGCGCTGCCCTCTACCTGCGCGACACCTTCGCGGGTCTCAACCGGGGTGACGTTCGCGGATGACATGCTGACGCGCACGTCGGCGTTCGCCACCGTGGCGGGTTCATCCGGGGCAACATTGGCGGATGAAGCGTCTGTGCCCACAACGGTGTTCGCAGCCGAAACCGGCGCAGCTGTCTGCGGCCCGCCGGCCGTCGTCATCGTTGCTGTCTCAAGGGCGGGCGCGATCACAATCGCGCTGCCATTGACCACCGCCTGGCCATTTGCCGCAGCTGTCTGCTGGCGGCCCGCGATGCCGGTCTGCACCTGCGCGATCTCCCCCACTGCTGGCTCGATGGCGATCGTCTGTGGTTTGCTGTCGACCGTCGCTTGCGCTCCGACCAACGCCGGGCCGTAGTCGATCTTCTGGCCGGACAACTCGATTTCCTCGATCCAGTAGCGCGACTGCGCCACGCCGTTCGGATCGCTGAACGCATAGCTGCCACCCGCCACGCCCTTGGCCGCGATCAACGCACTGTTGACCCTGACCGCATCGGCGCGCTTGTCCGTCTCGCTGCGCCAGATGTTGAAGCCCAGCGCATCGAGCTCGAGCGCGGTCGTCCAGCGCACAATAACTGCGACGGGCTGCGCGCCGTCGGCTGCATCACCGCCTCAAAGCGATCAAGCGTGACTGCCGTCGGGACTAACGGGTTCTGCACCTGATTGGACTCAAGCACAATTGTATTTTCGTAACCCAACACCGCGATATTGTTGATCATCGACGCGGTCGTGGTCGTGTTGACCTGGGTCGTAAAGCGCACCGTGATCGATGTCTGCGGCGCCATCGATGCGATCGTCCAGACCAGCCGCGTGCCATCAAAGGCAGCGGCCGGAGCAGCACTGTCCGCAACATAGGTCGTATTTGCGGGAATCGGATCAGTGATCACGATGTTTGTCGCCAGCGTTGGGCCGACGTTGCTCACCGTGATCTCATAGATAAGCGCCTGCATGGGTTTCACCTGGCCTGTCGACAGGTTCTTCTTGGTGATCGTCAGTTCGGCAGGCTTCCAGATGCCCGCGTCGAGGTTCGGGTTGAACTCGCCAGGCGTCAGCACGACAGGCTGCGTCGCACCCGTTGCTGGATCGGCGTCGCTGTTCACCGAGTTGTTGACGTCACCGATGTTGACGGTGACGCTGTAACCCGACGGCGGCGTAAATATCACGCTGTAGGGCGCGCCCGGCACGAGCGTATCGAAGCGATAGTACCCGGCAGCGCTGGTGGTCGTCGTCACGGTGCCGGTCGGTGTGACCAGCGTAACGAGTACGCCCGCAAAAGGCGGTTCGCCCGGGTCTTGCACGCCGTTGTGGTTGGTGTCCATCCAAGTGTAGTCACCCAACGAGGCGGCAGCACCGGTGTAATGCGATAGATCGACGCCCATCACCGGCGACGCTGACGGCTGCGCCGATAGCAAGCCCAACTGCGCCGGAGGTAGGTTGACAGCTACGACCGGCGTTCCGGTTACCACCGCAGTATTCGTGTATTGACCCAACAGCGCGATGCCAGTCTTGACGCAGGTCATGCTCGCGCCAACGGCCAATGTCGCTGGCAGATTGGCAGGTTCGCAGGTCGTCACGGCGCCCTCTTTGTCATCGTTGAGCGTGATGTTACTGAGCGGCACGTTACCGGTGTTGGTGAACACATAGGTCCAGGTGACAACGCTGCCGTAGCCGATCGTCGGACCGGGCAGTGTGTCAGCATCGAAGCCATTTGTGTATTTCTTGAGCTCAAGCTTTGGCAAGACCAGAGTCGGCTCCGGTGTCACAGAGGGTGCCGGGGTGTCGATTGGTGTTGGCGTCTCGGTTGGCGTCGGTGTCTCAGTGGCCGTCGGTGTCTCAGTGGCCGTCGGCGTCTCAGTGGCCGTCGCAGTTGGCGTCGGTGTTTCGGTCGCCGTCGCAGTCGGCGTCGGAGTTTCTGTTGCTGTCGCAGTGGGTATCGGCGTTTCTGTCGCCGTTGCAGTTGGTGTTGGTGTCTCGGTTGCCGTTGCGGTTGGCGTCGGTGTTTCGGTCGCCGTCGCAGTTGGTGTTGGTGTCTCGGTTGCCGTTGCGGTTGGCGTCGGTGTCTCGGTTGCCGTCGCGGTCGGCGTCGGTGTTTCGGTTGCCGTTGCAGTCGGCGTCGGTGTCTCGGTGGCCGTCGCGGTTGGTCGTCGGTGTCTCAGTGGCCGTTGCAGTTGGCGTCGGTGTTTCGGTTGCCGTCGCAGTTGGCGTCGGTGTTTCGGTTGCCGTCGCGGTTGGTGTCGGTGTCTCGGTTGCCGTCGCGGTTGGCGTCGGTGTCTCGGTCGCCGTCGCGGTTGGTGTCGGTGTTTCGGTTGCCGTCGCAGTGGGCGTCGGTGTCTCGGTTGCCGTCGCGGTTGGTGTCGGTGTCTCGGTCGCCGTCGCAGTTGGCGTCGGTGTTTCGGTTGCCGTCGCAGTTGGCGTCGGTGTCTCGGTCGCCGTCGCAGTTGGCGTCGGTGTTTCGGTTGCCGTCGCAGTTGGCGTCGGTGTCTCGGTCGCCGTCGCGGTTGGTGTTGGCGTTTCGGTCGCCGTCGCGGTTGGCGTCGGTGTTTCGGTCGCCGTCGCGGTTGGTGTCGGTGTCTCGGTTGCCGTCGCGGTTGGTGTCGGTGTCTCGGTTGCCGTCGCGGTTGGTGTCGGTGTTTCGGTCGCCGTCGCGGTTGGCGTCGGTGTTTCGGTTGCCGTCGCAGTTGGCGTCGGTGTTTCGGTTGCCGTCGCGGTTGGCGTTGGTGTTTCGGTCGCCGTCGCGGTTGGCGTCGGTGTTTCGGTTGCCGTTGCGGTTGGCGTCGGTGTTTCGGTTGCCGTCGCGGTTGGCGTCGGTGTTTCGGTTGCCGTCGCGGTCGGCGTTGGTGTTTCGGTCGCTGTCGCGGTTGGCGTCGGTGTCGGTTGCGTCGCAGTTGGCGTCGGTGTTTCGGTTGCCGTCGCAGTTGGCGTTGGTGTTTCTGTAGCCGTTGCGGTTGGCGTTGGCGTCGGGACAAACAGATAGAACGCGAAGTCCACGTGCCAGTTGGCCTCGCCCGCTGCTACCGTCACGACTGTGTTATTGGGATGCGACTGATCCAGGTTGCCTGACTCTTGATAGACGCCAGCGTTGCCAGATTCAGTGGCGCCACCGGGCGTGGCGCTTGGCAGAACCACACCGTAGATGGACGGCACAGCACCGTAGGTCACGGTATAGGTGCCGCCGGACACGGTAAATGAGTAATACCCCGAGCCATTGGTCGTTGTCGTAAACACTGCCCCGGCGCTGTCCGTCGCGGTGATCAGCATGCCGGACACCGGCGTGAGCACGCCCGTGCCCGCATCGCCGTCGGAATCGCTTTCGATCCAGACCCGGTCGCCAAACTGGCTGAGCGGCACAATGCCGAAGTCGACAGCGGGGGTGCGCGTCGTCCCATCATTCAGCGTGCCGGTGCTTGTGCCAACCGTGCCGCTGACAGGGAGCAGGCTGAACAAGGCGCTTGAAATCACGCGGCCCGTCTGGGTAATGCCGTCGTCAACGCTGTCCGCGGTGAGCGGCGCAGCGCTGTTCGGGCTGCTGCTCAGATAGTTGACCGGCGCCGTGATCACGGTTTGATACGTGCCACTGACAAGATTCGTAAATGTGTAGAAGCCCGATGCGTTGGTCGCTGTTGTGCTGACGACAGCGCCGGAACCATCCAGCAACGTCACGGGCACATCGCTTGCGCTGGCTTCACCGCCATCGATGGCGCCGTTGTTGTTCAGGTCATACCAGACCTGATTGCCAACCTCAAGTTTGTAGAAGCCAAAATCTATCGTCAGGTTGTCATTCAGATCGCCATACACGCTGTTGATGCCGTTTGAGGCGCCGTTGATCTGCTCGCCGGTCACCATATTCGGGCCGAGCGTAATTTGGCCGCTTGAGACACCGTTGGCGAGATATTGCGCGTAGGTTGTCGGATTGGTGCCGTGGTCTCGGCTATCGTCCGCGAGCGCATTGCTAAACGCCCTGGTCGGTGTGCTGTTCCAGTAGCCGGAGAGCGGCCCGCCGGGTGCAAAGTTGCTTCCGGCGACAGTCACGGAATAGGTGCCAGCTGCCAATCCATCAAACAGGTAATAGCCGCTGGCATCCGTCGTCGTCGTGCCGACCACGCCCGATGCATCGCGGATCGTCATCGCTACGCCGACGACCGGCTGTTCACCAGCATTGAGCAAACCGTCGTTGTTTGTGTCGAACCAAACGCGATTGCCCGTGCCATAAAGCACCACGTTGCGCTTGAAGATCTTCGTTTGCACCACGTCTGTGACGGACAGCGAATTGGTCGCCGAAATCCGCACTGTGTTTGTGACCAGATAGTCGGTGTTATTCGGCAGCTGTTGTGATGAGATCGTCAGCACCAGCGTCGCGGTGACGCCCACGTTGAGCGTGCCGAGCGCGCAGGTCACCCCGGCTGTGCTTGGAAAGCTGGCTGGCGATGAACAGCTGCCCTGGCTTGCGCTGATACCGATCCAACGAATCGTGCCAGCGGGCGAAATCGTCGGCAATGGGTCGGTCATGGTCACAAACTGCGCCGCAGCCGGACCGCTGTTGTAAACCGTCACGGTATAAATCAGATCGTTGTTGTTCAGCACGCCAAACGGCGCGATTTTGTCCACTGTTAATTGCGCCATCGGAACCAGGCCAAAGTCGATCGACGGATTGACCGTGGTGCCATTTGCGGTCGTCGCAACAATACTGCCGACGTTTGTGCCCGGCGTGGCCGTAAAGGGTGCGCTGACGATAAACGCGCCATCCGGGGCGCCGTTGTCGTTGGTGTCAATACCCGCGATCGGCGTCGTCAGTGTGCTGCTGCGATAGCCAGCCGGCACTGTAATGCTCACCACAAACGTGCCGGATGGCACCGCGGTAAACGTATACAGGCCGTTGCTCGTCGTCGTCGCGACCACAAGTCCGGTCGTGTTGTCCACCAACGCGACGTTGATTGTCCCGGTATACGGCGTTTCGGCGCCGTCGATCAGGCCGTTGTCATTGAGATCGACCCAGATGGTGTTGCCAACCACCTGGCGATAGAAGCCAAAGTCGGCGGTCAGGTTGTTGCTCGCGTCGCCGTTCGGTGTTGTGCCGACATCTTCGCCGCTCGGTTGCAGCCCTGCGTCCAGCGTCACTGGCGCGCCGGAAACGCCGGCCGACAGATACGCGGCGGCTGTTGCCGGGTCGATGCCATGGTCGCGGCTGTTGTCGGTCGTGGTGTAGGTGCTGGTCGCCCCCGTGCTCGACAGATAGCCGACAAGCGCGCCGCCCGGCGCAAAGTTTGGCCCGACAATCGTCGGCGTATAGGCGCCAGTCAGCAAATTTGTAAAGGTGTAATAACCATCTGCGTTGGTCGTCGTTGTCAACATGCCGGTCGCAGTTTGGATCGCCACGGTCACGCCGTTTACACCGGCCTCGCTGTTGTCCGCCACGCCGTTATTATTTGTGTCAAACCAAACTTGGTTGCCCAGATCGAACAGTAGATGTGTATCCGTGACCGCCAACGCCGCAGCCGTGTTTGGCGAGCCGATCAATGGTTGCAGCCCCGATAGCGCGCCGGGCAATGTCGGTTGCGTGATCGCAACGACGACGCCGCTCAGAGAGCCAACAATTTGAATCGCAGCAAGCAGGGTGCGTGCGAGCGTGTGTGTTGCCGGTGCGCTGTGAAGTTTCATGGTGATGGCTTTGAATGTGCTGCGAATGTGCGGAAAACGATGTAGCTGCTGCTACATGATGGCAAGAATCTAGGCTGTGGCGTTGTGCGTTGTGTGGATCTCTGTCTGGAACATTCGCCGCAGATCGATTTCGGTCTCAACATCATCCCAACGCGCAGCAAAACAGCACAGTCGGTAAGTCAAAAGTTGAGATTACATGTTGATACAGGCCACACGTGCTGAATCACCTCCAAACACTCTGGAAAATGCGTAAGCCGAACGACGTGTTCGAGCCCTGCCGATGCAGGGCCTGAACACGTCGTTCGGCTTACGCGCTTGGTTAACCGTTATGCCTAGCGGCGGCGGCGCCAGATCCAAACGCCTGCACCCGCCAATCCCAGCATCCCGAACAGCGCGCCAAACGCAGCCAGCCCGGCCGCATTCGACACCCCGCCAGAGACGCGTCGTGGCGCGCTGGCAACCTGTGCCGTCACTTCGTCGCGGCGCGTGATTGCGTCCTCAACCACTGCCGGCGAGTCGCTTGCTGTCACCGCTTCAGCGACAGCTTGTTGCGCGTCTGCAACAGCGACCCCGTCAACACCTGACGTCACACGGTTTGCGCCTGCGCTCGTTGCGCCCGCTGTCACAGCTTCGGCACCGGCCGGAACTGCACCGCTGACCGGTGCTGCGTCGGCGGCCGGCGCGATCACAATCGCGCTGCCAGCGACGACGGCCTGGCCGTTTCGAACGTCAATCGCGATCTTTGGCTCGGCCGCGACGAGCGGTTGCTGCGCGATCTTGACCATGCCTAGCGCATCGATCACCATCGTCGCGGGTTGGGCCTCAACCGTGCTCGGCAGCACGATCGGCGAACCGACCAACACCGGTCCATACCAGAGTTTCCCGCCGCTGAGCTCGGTTTCCTCGAGCCAGTAGCGCGCTGTCGCCGTGCCGCCCGCGTCGACAAACGCATAGCTGCCGCCTGCGGCGCCCCGGGCTGCGATCAGCGTCTCATTGACTTTGACCGCATCCGCGCGATTCGCCGTCTCGCTCCGCAGCAGCGTAAAGCCGAGCGTATTGAGCTCCAGCGCCGTGGTCCACTTGACGATGACGGCCGACGGGCTGGCAACCGCTTCAAAGCGGTCGAGCGCCACCGCTGTCGCGCCAAGCGGGTTCTGCACCTCGTTTGAGTTCAACACGATGCTCTGATCAACTGTGTTGACCGTTGCAACGTTGGTGATTGCCGTCACCGTTCCGATGTTCGTGTTAACGAGCACCTTGAACGTCACCGTAAACGACGCGCCGGGCATCAGATCGACGGCTGGCCACGTCAGCACACCGCCTGCCAGCGTCGCCGCCGGGACCGCGCTGCTGGTCACATAGGTCGTGCTGCCCGGGACCGGGTCGCTGACGATGACGTTCTTGGCCAGCGTCACACCCGTGTTCTTGATCACGATCTGATAACCGATCTCCTGCCCTGCGCGGGCCACGCCCAGGTTCAGATTCGTCTTGGCAATCGTCACAACCGACGGCCGCCACAGGCCCGCATCGATCGTGCCGTTGAACTCGCCCGGCCGCAGCACGACGGGCTGTGTCGCGCCCGCGCCATCGACATTGCTGTCGGTGTTGCTGGCCGGGTCAGTACCCTGCGTCGTCCACGTGTAGCCATCCGGCAGCGTGAAGCTGACGGTGTAGGGCACGCCGGGGTTTAGCCCGCTGAAGCGATACAAACCGGTCGCATCTGTTGTCGTTGTGCTAACCGGTTCTCCATTCGAGAACAGCGTCACAAGCACACCCGCAACCGGCGGCTCGCCGACGGTCTGCTGGCCGTCGTTATTGACATCGAGCCAGACGTAGTCGCCGAGGCCGGCTGGGACCACGACGCCCATATCCAGCGTCGGGTTGGCATCGCCGGGGAACAACACCACCGGCGCGCTCATGCCGCTCGGATCGGCGTCGCTATCCGCGTCGTCGCCAGCCGCTGCATCATCCTGCGTCGTGACTCTGCGCCCCGACCGGCAGCGTGGCCAGGTCGAACTGGACCTGATACGTGCCGCGATACAAGATTTGTGAACGTGTAGTAACCAGGATTGCCCTCCGGATCGTTGGCTGTCACAGTCGTGGAGACCACGTTGCCCTTCCCGTCCAGCAGATTGACCGCAACACCGTTGATGCCAGTGCTAGACGGGTTCGTCCTGCTTGCCGTTGCTGTTTTCGTCGTTCCAGACGTAGTTGCCCAGGCTGGCCGGCTGATAGACACCCAGATCCAGATTCGGGTTGCGCGTCGTCGCCGTCGCAGTGTCGACGATCGGCTCGGCGCCGGGCGTCAATACAAACGGCTCAGTCACGATGTTGGCGCCGCTCGGCTTGCCGTGATCAGTGTTGTCGCCGCTGTCATCCAGCGTCTGGCCCGGGCTGCTTGCGTAGCCTTCCGGCGTCGGGATCGAGATGACATACGTGCCGGGCAACAGCGCAGTGAACGTATACAGACCATTCGCATCGGTCTGTGTGGCGCCAATGGTGTCTCCAGTGACCGCATCGATCAACTCAACATGCAATCCGGCGATCGGCAGTTCACCGGCTTCAGGTTCAAACTTGCCGTCGCCGTCGCTATCGATCCAGACCAGGTCGCCCACTTCCAGCTTGAAGAAGCCAAAGTCGACCGAGTAGTTCGAGTTGACATCGCCATCGGCGGCCGCGTCTTCGACGGGCGCGCCATCTGTCGTTGGCTCGTTGTTGTAGCGCAACTTCACGGCTGCGCTCGCAACGACGCCGTTGGCTTCAATGCCGTTGTCATCTTTGTTGACATCGCCATTGACATCCAGTGTCGTTGGCGTGCTTGAGCGGTAACCAGCCAGTGGGCCACCTGGCGTGGCACCCACGCCTTGCGCAAAGTTCGCCGCGGGCAGCACAACGCTGTAGTCGCCCTCTGACAGATTTGTAAACGTATACCAGCCGCCCGCGATCGTCGTCGTCGTCGAGATCAACGTGTCCGTGCCCGGCGTATACGCGCCATTTCCGTCCGTGTCTTTGAACAGCTGCACGGCGATCCCTGCAGCGCCTTGCTCGCTGTCGTCAATCAGGCCGTCGTTGTTGGTATCGAACCAGACCTGGTTGCCCAGCGACATCTTGATCGGCGTCAAACCAGCATCGACGTTTGGCGAATGCGTGTTCGGCATCACCGCGATCGGGTCGCTGAGACCAGTGATCATGTCGGCGTCGCTGTTGGCCGGATCGGTCACCGCGCCGCTCTTGAGCGTAAACGTCATGCCAGCAGGCACGTCGAACTGGACCTGATACGAGCCCGAGATCAGGTTCGTAAACGTGTAGTAGCCAGGCTGAGCAGTTACCGGATTGTTTGCGGTCACCGTCGTAGAAACGGGCTGGCCGTCCAGATACAGCGTGACGGTCACACTGTTGACGCCATTCGCCGTCGGCTCGTCCTGCACGCCGTCGCGATCGGTATCCAGCCAGACATAGTTGCCCAGGCTGGCCGGCTGCCAGATGCCGAAGTCGACGGTTGAGTTTATCGAGAGGCCCTTGGCGGCATCGGTAACCGGCTCGTCGTCTGGCGTCAGCGTGACCGGGTTCGAACGGATCTCGCCGCCGACGGTTGTGACGCCGTTGTCGTTCTGATCGGCGTCCGTATCCGGATCGCTCTCTTCACCTGCGCCGGTGCTTGAGACAAAGCCGGCTGACGGCGTCACGCCAACGACATAGTCGCCCGGCGCCATGCCCATGAACATGTAGTTGCCGTTGCCATCGGTCGTTGTCGTGGCGACCAGCGTGCCGGTGATGTCATACAAACTCACCGCGAGCCCGGCAATGCCCGGCTCATTGGTGTCTTTGATGCCGTCGTTGTCGTAGTCGTTCCAGACCACATCGCCCAGCGACAGCTTGTAGTAGCCGAAGTCGATTGAGTAGTTTGTAAACGCATCCGCATCGCCGTCGCTCGTCGGTTCCTGGCCATAGACCAGCGTGATCGGGCCGGACGCGATTGCGCCGGTCTCGGTGGCAAAGCCATGATCAAACGCGTTCTGGTCGCTGTCTCCGGTCACTGTCGGATCGCTGTTCAGATATCCGTCCAGCACTGCGCCGTCGGCAAAGTTGGCAGCCGGCATCACGACAAAGTAGGTCTCGCTAACCAGACGCGTGAAGGTGTAGTAGCCACCAGCATTGGTCACGGTCGTCGAGATGAGCTGGTCGATGCCCACAGTCAACACGCCATCGTTGTTGGTGTCTTCGAAAAGTTGCATCGCCGCGCCGGTGACAGGTGCGCCCGCCGAACCCTCCACCCCGTCGTTGTCGATGCCATCGTTGTTGGTGTCGAACCAGACGCGGTTGCCCAGTTCCATCGGGTGCCAGATGCCAGCATCGATGGTCGGGTTGGCCTCACCCCAGTTCAACACGATCGGTGTCGAACGTCCAGCCGGGTTGACATTGCTGTCGTTGTCCGGGCTGCTCATGCCAGTCTGGCCGCTGCCGGCCGTCGGCGTCGTGAACTCGTAACCCGCGGGCAGATCGAACTGCACTTCATAGGTGCCGCTGACCAGCTGCGTGAACGAATACAGGCCGTTTGCGCCGGTCGTCGTCGTCGAGATCGGCGCGCCGTCTTTGTAAAGCGTGACGGTGACGCCAACCACCCCCGCTTCCTCCGGATCTTGGAAGCCATCGTGATCGATGTCGTCCCACATGCGGTTGCCGAGGCTGGCGTAAGGCGTGATGCCGCCGTCGATCGTTGGGTTGCGTTCACCTGAAACAAGCGTAATGGGAGCCGTCGCGCTTGTCGCCGGATCGACATTGCTGTCCGTCGCTGTGTTACCGACCAACGGCACGGTCCACGTGTAAGGCAGGCCGGACGGCAGCGTAAACGAAACATAGTATGTATTGGGATCGAGTTCATTGAACTCGTAGTAACCGGATTCGCCGGTCACGGTCGTGCCAAGCGGCACAAAACCATCCGGCGTCGAGATCATCAGCGTGGCAGTGACACCAGGCACACCCTGTTCGCCGTCATCCTGCTGGCCGTTGCCGTTCATGTCAAACCAGACCGTGTCGCCCAACGACGCGGGCTGATATACACCGGCATCAATATCGGGTTCGGCTTCGCCATAGCCAAGCACAAACGGATCGGTGGTGCCGGTTTGGCCGCCGCCGGTCACATCGCTGTTCGTCGCGCTGTCATCCGGGTTTGCGGTGCTACCGAGTGTCAGCGTCAACGTGCCGGGCACGTCGAATTTGACTGCGTAGCCGGTGCCCGAAATCAGGTTTGTGAACGAGTAGCTGCCATTGGCCGCCGTCGTCGTCGTGCTGACCGGGTTGCCGTTCAGCAGCAGCGTAACCGTCACGCCGGCGACGCCGATCTCGCCCGTGCCGTTGTTCTGGATACCGTCGTGGTTTGTGTCATACCAGACATAGTTGCCGACCTGCGCCGGTTTGAACAGACCGAAGTCAATCGTCGGCTGCTGCGTCGCGCCCGTCACGTTGTTGACGACGGGCTCACTGCCGGGTGTCAACGCAAACGTGCTGCTGCGCACCTCGCCGCCGGCCAGGCCGAGCGTGCCGGCCACGCTGCCGTGGTCCTGGTTCTCGCCGCTCAGCGTGTTGCTCTCGCCGACGCCGGGTTCAAAGGGACCTGTCGCCTGGCCGTTCGCGCCGGTGCTGGAGGTCAAGCCAGCCAGCGCGCCGCCGGTGGCAAAGTTTGCTGCCGGTAGCGCGATTTGATACGTGCCGGACAGCAGGTTAGTAAACGTGTAGTAGCCAGCGGCATTGGTCGTGGTGGTCGAGATCAGCGTGCCGTTGCCGTCGCGCAGCTCGACTGTCACACCGCTGATGCCGGGTTCACCCGCATCGACCGTGCCGTTGTTGTTGTAGTCTTCCCAGATCAGATTACCAAGCTCGAGCTTGTAGAAGCCGAAGTCGATCGTCTGGTTATTCTTGGCGTCGCCGTTTGGCGTGGCCGGGCCGACGGCATCTTCGCCGGTCGGCAGCCCAGCGCCGAGCGTGATCGGGCTGCTGCTGACGCCATCGCTCAGATACGCTGCGGCTGTGGCTGGATTGATGCCATGGTCTTTGTCATTGTCGGTAGCGGTGCTGGACGACGACGTCGTGGCATCGCTGTTGCGATATCCGGAAAGTGCGCCGCCGGCGGCAAAGTTGCTGCCGGCTACAGTGACGGTGTATACGCCTGGGAGCAGGCTGGTAAACGAGTAGTAGCCAGACGCATCGGTCGTCGTTGCGACGACTGCGCCACTGGCGTTCTTGAGCTGAATGAGCACACCGGGTGCTGGCTGTTCACTAGCGTCGGCGATGCCGTTATTGTTCGTATCGAACCAAATCTTGTTGCCAAGATCGTATAGGACCGGTGTGAACGCAAAGTCGACCTCCCAGTTCGCCTCGCCGGCTGCGACGGTCACGATTGTGTTGTTGACATGCGACTGATCCGGGTTGCCGCTTTCGGCATAGACGCCAGCATTGCCGCTCTCGGACGCGCCGCCGGGTGTTGCGCTGGGTTCCACCAGGCCGTAGGTCGCAGGAACCGCACCATGGGTTACCGTGTACGTGGACGCCAGCACGGTGAATGAATAGTAGCCATTCGCGTCTGTCGTCGTTGTATAGACCAGACCCGCCGGACCTGTTGCGGTGATCAGCATGCCCGCGATGGGCGTCACCACCCCGGTGCTCGCGAGGCCATCTTTGTCGCTTTCAAGCCAGACGCGGTCGCCGAACTGCGCGATGCCCGTGTTGGTAATATCAACGGTCGCGGTCAGCGATTTGATGAAACCGAAGTCGAGGCCATGATTGTTCTGACCAATGTCGCCGGTTGTGTAGTAGATCGTCGGTGTGCCGCCGACCAACGACGCATCGCTGTCGCGCACATCACTGATGCTGTCGTTGCTGGTGTCGGCATCGCCGTTCAGCAGCGTCAGTGCGGATCCGGCGGGAGGCGTCAGCGACAGCGTGTAGGCCGTGTTCGCGCGCAGCGTCGACGAATACAAACCCGTCGCCGCTTCGCCGCGGAAGTAGTAGTTGCCATCTGGATCCGTCACGGTGGTTGAGATCACCCCGCCCGGCCCCGTCAGCGTGACCGTCTGTCCGCCGATGCCGGGTTCGCCGGCGTCCTGGATGCCATCGCTGTCCAGATCTTGCCAGACGCGGTTTCCAATTTCGATCGGCGCAGGGTCGCACAGCATTTCGATATCGGCGAGCGCGTTTTGCTTGCCGTCAATTGTCGTAACGTCAAACGGCGAGAGTTTTGTAGACCAACCCTTTACCTGCCCACCGGTCTCAGTGCTGAACCAGGTCACACTGCCGGAATACAAGACGAACTGATCGTAGGTCGTATTGAAGACGGTGTTGCTGCCGGGCAACATCGCCAGACCGCCGTTGGACATTTCGTTAAATTCGGCGTTTGCATCGTTGAAATATTCATCACCGCCCGGGCCGTTGGCCAGGCCCCAGTTGGTCGAACGCGTACCGCAGTCGCCGCTGCTTTCGAGCGTCCACCCACCGGCGCCATTCGCGCACGCCAGAAGCATGTCGCCGGTACCGGTAACAGCCTTGTTCATATCCGATCCGCGATTGCGGAGCGCCAGAATCATGTCGCCATGTGCGTCGAACTCGATATCCGTCAGCATCGGAATGCGTGCGTATGAGGAGGTGGCACTCCACGTTAACCAGCCACCCACTGTGGCATTGGTGTAGGTCAACGGTGCGCTGAGCACAGGCGTGCTGCCAAAGGTGTTGGTGGCAGGGTCAAGCGCCCATACATACAGGATCGGCTTTTTTGCCGTAAATGGGCCAGCCGACTCAAACGTACATATACTGCCGATATAGATCAGGCCATTGTGCTCTTCTACCGCAAATGGGCGCATGTCGGTTGCGACCAGGCAGTCCGCGGTCGTTGGTACTGCCGGGCTGACAGTGACGGCCGCCGCCGATGCCGGTGCGACCGGCGGGTTGCCCGTCAATGGGATTTGATAAACCTTGCGATCAGCCAGGTTGACGGCGTAGAGCGTCTGGTCGTCGTTGGAGACATCGACATCGCCAAATTCGACTTTGCCAACCAGCGACGAGTCGCCAAATGAGCCCGTGGCTGTAAATGGATTGGTGCCGGTGGTGCCGGCGCCAAACAGCGTATTCAGGTTGACAAAGCTGCCCACGATATCTTCGGCCGTGCCGAGCACGCCATCAGGGCCGGCATTGACCGAATAAATCTGCCCCTGGCCGCCTGGGCCAAAGCCGGTGCGGTATTTGAAGTAGGTGCCGGCAAAAATCGTTTTGGTCGCGCGCTGGTAGCCCAATCCCCACGTCGCGCCGATCTGACTGGCGCGCGCGAGCGATGTTGTCACTGGCTGCGAAGCTGCGGGCAATGCCGTCGATCCCGCTGAATATGGCAGCATGCCCAATACGGTTTTCGCGCTGTTGGGTCCGCTGATCTGATCGCCGCCGACGTAGAAATTCAAAAATAAGCCGGGCAGTTCCTGACAAAAATCACACGGTTTGCTCGCGGCAAAATCGACACCGGTTGCATCAGCGGCGGTGTTGACAAACTGCACGCTGGTGCCGTTGGCAGCGCCGCTGCGGGACGGCTCGTAACCGTCCGGCAGACCGGAGAATTCAACCCGATACGGGCCGGGCGCTGTCGGCGTCAACGCGTAGTTGCCGCTTGCATCGGTGACAGCTGTTCCAACTACCTCACCCGAGGTGCTGAATACGGTCACTGTGATGCCAGGCATGACCGTGTCGGTCACCATGCCGTTGGCCGAAAATTCACCGTTGCTGTTGAAATCGTTAAACGTGCGACCCGCAATAAGCGTCGGGCCGAACGCCGGATAGGGCGATTCGTTCAGCATGTTTACCACGCCCTGAGCTGCGCTGGTCACCGGTGTTGGTGCGCCGCTGCTGCTGGCCGTAAAGCTTGTCTGCACGCCGTTTGCGGCCGTCTCGGTGACGGTGTAGACGCCGGATGGCAGCGTCATCGTCAATGGCTGGCCGGCCATGATGGTCGTCGTCGTGATGACGCCCGACGCGCCCGTCACAGTGATGGTGAACGGACCGGGGCCGGCGCTGACGGATTGTTTGGTCAGGGTCAAGACACCGTTGCTGGTTATGCTGGGGCTGGTGTACGCAACTCCTTGTACTGAAATTGAAGCGCTCCAGCTGGCTGTGCCGCCCGCTTGAGCACCACCGGTGCCGTCCGGTAACGAGCTCCCTTGCGCTGTAAATAGTATGCGTCCTTGGGTAGGCGAGTTGCCAGCATGGGTCACATATCCATCGAAGGTAATTGCGATATCGTCAACGACACCTACTCCTTGAGCATGGAGCGCTGTACGCACTACCGAGATGACATTTGTAATATAAAAGTCATAGCCGTTTTTGCTGAATAGCACCCGACTTCCCGGACCGCCGTTGACATCAAAGCTTGAAGCGGTAGCCAACCCGTTAGAAGTGCCGAAATTGCCGGTCCCACCCACTGCAAGTGCCGCGCTGTCAAGATCAAAGACATTCAAATCAGACACAAGCGAGCTGCCGGCAGGCGGTGCCGTCAAAAAACCGCCAGCAAAGCTGATACCGCCATTGATCGCCGGCAATGCCTGCGCTGCGCTCACGGTCCTGGCCGCTGGTAGTCCTGCAGATGCTGACGCGGCTGCCGGCGATCCAATAAGCGGCTGTAGCGACGAGAGCGCGCCAGGCAATGTTGGCTGCGTCATCCCGACGACTGCGCCGCTAAGCGCGCCGACCACCTGTGAGATCGCAAGAAATACGCGGGTGGCGATATGAGTTGAGCGTCGATGAGTGTTGTGCATAGAGATTTTCCGTAACTGGGGGCGAAGCAATAGCGCTACTAAAGACAGGAATGTCCGCAGCCATGATTGCAGAACATACGCAAAGGCGGTCTCTACAATGTGTCTATCTATGCTCGTTCATAAAGGACCGTGCAAGCCTCATTCTTCGTGTCGAGCTTGGGCTATACAAGAGGCCAGCTGACTCTCCAAAGGTCTTTGGCAAACCAAGTCTTGAGGCGTTGCGATCAAAGGCCCGACGCGTGCTGCGATTTAAGTTCAGGGTTGGGGCGCGATGTGAAAAACAAACAACGGCCTCCGCGTGTGCACGGAGGCCGTTGGGCCTAAGCCGAATGATTAACGAAGTTTAGCGGCGGCGGCGCCAGATCCAGGCACCTGCACCCGCCAATCCCAGCATCCCGAACAGCGCGCCAAACGCAGCCAGCCCGGCCGCATTCGGCACCCCGCCAGAGACGCGGCTTGGCGCGCTGGCAACCTGCGCCGTTTGCGCGTCACCAAATGCCGTCACATCGCCGTTGGTCGACGCCGCAACGTTGCCTGCGCTGGCTTCACCGGTAACCGCGCCGTCGGTCGAAGTAACGCCGTCATCACCGGATGCCGTTGCATCGTTGGCCACCGCGCCATCGCGGGTCGCCACACGATCGTTGCCAGGTATTGTCGCGACGCCGTTATCAGAGGGGAGTCCGAGACGGCGCGTCTCTGCAGACACACCGCCGCGTACATCCACGCTGGACACCTCCACGGCATTCGCAGCCACGATCACCGGTGTCTCGCCACCCGCGACCACGCGTTGTGCATCGATGACGCGCGCATCGTCGACAGCAAGCGTCGTTGCAGCCTGACCATTCGCGACGGTGACGATCAACGGATCAAGCGCCACGACCGGGTTGGTCGGTGTTCCGGCAACCTGCGCCGACGCGCCAAGCGTCGCCGGGCCATACTCGTTGATCGCGCCACCAAGTTCAGACTCCTGCAGCCAATAGGTGTAGTTCACACCGGGCTCGGCCTTCGCGTCGACGATGCTGTAAACGCCGCCGCCGATCTTGGCCGGGATCATCCTGTCGGTGATCTTGACCGCGTTCGCGCGCGCGCCGTCGGCGCTGCGATAGACGTGATAGCCCAGCGTGTTCAACTCGAGCGCCGTTTTCCACGTCACGAGGATCGACGATTGACCATCGATCGACGCCGAACGCTCGGCGTAAAACGAATCGAGCGCGATCGCGGTCGGGCTAAACGGCAACGCCACCGTATCAGCCGCGACCATCACGCCGCTTTGCATCGCGTGCGCCGTATTCACTACCTGCACGGCCTGTCCGCTCCCCACTTTGACACGGAACATGATATGCACAGTCGCGTTAGGACCGATCTCGGTAATCATCCACGACAACGGCGCTGTGCCAACCGGCGGCGGCGACGCGCTATCGGCCACATAGGTCAGCGACGTCGTCAACGGGTCGTTGATCGTGACATTGCGCACGGTATTGGCCGATGTGTTCGTCACCAACAGCGTGTAAGTAACTGTCGCGTCGGATCCAACCGCCCCGTTGCGGCCCGCGCCCGCGCCGATCTTGTCGAGCACGATCGGCGAGATCAATCCGCCATCGATGCCGCTATTGAACTCGTTCGGAGTCAACGTAACCGGCGATGTCTGGCCGTCGGCTGACGCGTTGCTGTCGTCCGTCGCGCCCGGCGCCGTGCCGGGTGCCGTCCAACTCAAGCCATCTGGCGTCGTAAACGCAACGACGAACGGCAATCCCGGTGTCAGATTGACGAAGGCATAGTTGCCGTTTGCATCGGTCACCGTTGTGCTGACGACCTGACCGTTCTGCATCAGTGTTACGGTTACACCCGGCACACCCGGCTCGCTTGGGTCTTGCTTGCCGTCCTTGTTCAGATCCATCCAGACTTTGTCGCCCAAGCCAGTTTGCGTAGTTACACCCGCATCTACCGTGCGATTGTCCTCGCCCGGCTCCAGCGTGATCACGCCTGTTCGGCCAGTGATCGGATCGGCGTCGCTGTCGGCAGCGTCGTCGTTTCCGGTGTTTGACTGCGTAAACGGATAGCCCGGCTTCGCGACAAACTCGACCATGTAGTTGCCTGGCGTCAGGTTGACAAACAGATACGCCCCGTCTGCGTCTGTCACAGTGGTCGAAACCACGTTGCCTTGCGCATCAAGCAAGTTAACCGTCACACCGGCCACGCCGGGCTCATTTGCATCCTGCGCGCCATCGCGGTCGTCGTCACGCCATACTTTGTCTCCGATGCTGGCTGGTTGCCAGAAACCGAAGTCATAGCTGGCCTGGACGGCCTCGTTATTCGCGTCCGGCTTGGCCACGACGTTTGTGATGCCCTGCACCGGCAGCACAATCGTGCCGGCCGGATTCTCGGAATCCACTTTGTCATTGTCACCAGAGTTCAACAGCGTCGAAACAAAGCCTTCAGGCGGCAGCACCGACACCGTGAAGACTGGCTCAGATCCGCTGTTGTCGCCGTTGTAGTCCTCATCCAACAACAAGTTGCTGAACTCATAGTGGCCTTGCGCGTCGGTCGTCGTTGTAATGACAGTAACAGTGCCGTCAGGGTAGACAATTGACAACGTCACGGTCACACCAGCGATTGCCGCTTCACCCCCGTCTTGCACACCATCGTGATCTATATCGTTCCAGACGTAGTTGCCGACAGACGCCGCTTCGACATAGTAGCCAAAGTCCGCCGTCAGGTTTACGGGCATTTCCGACTTCAGCACCACCGGATACTCAGGTATCTGGCTGTTATTGTTCGTTCCGTACACTGGGCCGTCCGACTTCCAGTAGCCGTTCAGCACGCCCTCGCGATCGCTGACCACAACGATATACGGGATGCCGCTCAAGCTGGTTGGCAACCCATCGAATAGATAATTGCCGTCCTGCGCGCTGAGCGCGTCAGTCGTCACCGTTGTGGCGAACACTGGCTCGCCCGGATCGGCCAAACCGTTGCCGTTCAGATCGCGAATCAGGTCGATCGTCACACCTGGAATGATTGACTCATCATCGTCAGTGCCGGCAATGCCGTCCGGACCGTTGACGCCGTCGAACTTGCCGTCGGCGTTGCTGTCAAGCCAGACCAAATTGCCGATCTGGCCGGGCGTCTCGCCGACGTATCCGAAGTCCTGGTTCAGATCAATCGGATTTTCAGCCGTCAACATCACCGAGCTGGTGTTGTTCGTGCCGCCGTCATCGTCAAACGTGTTCTCCATGCCCTCAAGCGGCGCGCCGGGTTCGAAGTTGGTGCTCGGTACGGTCACCGTGTAGGTGCGGTCCAGCGGCAGGCCTGGGATCAGGTAATGACCGTTTTCGTCGGTTGTGACCGACCAGCCGTTGCCTTGACCGTCGACCACAACCACGACCACGCCGGGGATGCCGTTTTCATCTGGATCTTGGACGCCATCGCCATCTTTGTCGAACCAGATCGTGTCGCCAATCGCGCCAAGTCCCGGACGCATCAACTCTGGCGTATAGCTGAAGTCCTGCGTCATGTCGTCCGGTGCGGTTGGCGTCAGCACGCTGGCGCTTTCGCCGTTGGCCTCGCCGGTTTCGTCATAAGTCGGCTTGAGGCCGTTTAGCACATCGTTCGTGTCGGTGACGCGCACAAAGTAGCTGGCCTGACCGCTGCCATCGTCAAGCGATAACCCCGTGAACAGATATGTACCGTCGCTGTCGGTTGTGTCGGTTGCGATGACCGGCTCGTCATCGGCCGTGCCGGGCACGCCATCCGCGCCGAGCGGCGTCCAGATGCCGTCGCCGTTGCTGTCTTTGATCAGCGAGACAGTCACGCCCGCGATGCCGTTTTCACCCGCGTCAGCCGTCGGCGTGCCCGATGCGTTGACATCGAACCAGACCGTGTCACCGATGCTGCCCAATGGCGTCTCAATGCCGGGTTTATAGCCAAAGTCTGCGTTCAGGAACACATCGCCTGGTCCAAGCACGATCGGCGATGTTGTCTTGTTGTCGTTACTCGCGCCTGTCGTACCAAAGTGATCTGGGTCGCCGCTTTGGTCAAAGCTCGTGCCGAGGATATCGTGGCTGGCGTCCGACGAGTCCGTCACCGCGACGCTGTAGGCCCCGGGCGGCAGATCCGTAAACAGATACTGGCCATTTGCATCGGTCGTTTGCGTCGCGACCATGTTGCCGCTCGCGTCGTAGAGCGTGACGACGGCCCCGGACACACCAACTTCCTCGGGGTCCTGTTTGCCATCGCCGTCGCTGTCGATCCAGACGCGGTTACCCAATGCGGCCAACCCGCTGTTGGCGTTGACATCCTCTGGATTTGGCGCGAAGCCAAAGTCGCCGCTCAGGTTGGTTTCGCCGTCCGCTACCGAAATCGTGTATCCGTCCGCATCCTGGTTGCCAAAGTCGGCGCCAAGGATCGTGTTCAATGGCGTCTGCGCCAGATCTTCAAGCGCGCCATCTGGCCCGTAGTTCAGCGGCGAAATGCTGACGGTGTATGCGCCTGCCTTCAAATCGGTGAACAGATACTGGCCGTTTGCATCAGTCGTCGTTGTGTAGACGTTGCCCTCACCGTCGACCATATTGACGATGACGTTCGGGATGCCCTGCTCGCCGGCGTCCTGCTGGCCATCGGCATCCTCGTCGAACCAGACATAGTTGCCGATGCTAGCGCTCGGCTTGTTGAAGCCGAAGTCGATCGAGTAGTTCGAGTTGATGTCCTCGCTCGCGCGCGTCTCGGGTTGATTGTCCGCGTCAAACAGGTTGGCTGGTTCCGTGCCTGGGATCAACTCGATCGCCTTCGACGCCACATAACCGTCCGGATACGCGATGCCGTTGTCGTCTTCGTTGATATCGGTGTTCGGATCTTCGGTCGTTGGCGTGCTCGAGCTAAAACCATCAAGTGGGCCATCCGGCGCAAAGTTCGACGCCGGCAGAACGACCAGATAACCACCTGGCATCATCGCCGTCGGCGTCAGATGGGTGAACGCATAGACGCCACCAGAGCTGACCGTGCTGCTGATCAGCTGGTCAACGCCCGGCGTAAACACGCCATCATTGTTGCTGTCGGTATACAGTTCAACCAGCACACCGCTGAAACCGCCGGCGCCTTCGTCCAAGCCATCGTTGTTAGGATCAAGGAAGATCTTGTCACCCAGCGCAAGCGTGGTAACCAGACCAGCGTCGATCGTGGGGTTGTTCTCACCGGGGAACAGCGTCACGGGCGCGCTCTTGCCCGAGTCGACATTGACATTGCTGTCTGTGTCGGACGACGGCGTCACGCCCTGTTGCGTGAACTGGTAGCCGGTCGGCGGCAGCACTTGCACGCTATAGGTGCCTGAAATCAGGTTTGTAAACGAGTAGTGTCCACCGACGCCGGTCGTCGTCGTCATGACTGGGGTGCCAGTCGCGTCAAACAGAACGACCGTCACACCCGGCGTCCCGGGCTCGCCCGGCGACTGCTGGCCGTCTTTGTTGACGTCGAACCAGACAGTATTGCCTAATGAAGCCGGGCGCCAGAAACCAGCGTCCAGATTAGGGTTGTTCTCACCTGGCGCGAGCGTCACCTGCACCGTGTCACCGGTGACCGGGTCAGCATCGCTGTTCGCGGCGTCGTTAAGCGCGCCGCTGACGAGTGTCGGCTCATATCCGGCCGGCTTGTCAAAGCTGACCGAATACACGCCGGGCGCCAAATTGGTAAATAGATACCCGCCGTTGGCGTCGGTCGTCGTGGTCATAACCACGTTGCCGGCGCTGTCCAGCAACGAGACAACGACATCTTTGATGCCAGGCTCGCCCGCATCTTGAAGGCCATCGTGGTCGATGTCCTCCCAGACGTAGTTGCCGAGCGAAGCCGGACGATACAGACCCGCGTCGATCGTCTTGTTGGCCTCGCCCCAGTTCAGGACAATCGGCGCGGTCTTGCCGGCTGCGTCGGCGTTGTTGTCGATATCCGAGCCCGCCACAGATGTGCCGCTGCTGCTCGGAGACTGCACTGTGAACTCATAACCGGCCGGCTTGCTGAATTCGACCGTGTAGGTCGCGCTGACCAGCTGTGTAAACGTATACAGCCCGTTGGCATCGGTCGTCGTCGTCAGCACCGCGCCTGTTGTGCTGTTTGTCAGCGTGACAATGACGCCGGCGATTGGCGCTTCACCCGTTTCCTGGATGCCGTCCTTGTCGACGTCAGCCCAGACATAGTTGCCAAGGCTGGCATACGGCGTCACACCGCCGTCCAGCGTCGGGTTACGTTCGCCAAAGCCAAGCGTGATAGGCGCGGTCGTGCCGGTGCCGGGAGTCACATTGCTGTCGGCTGCCGTATCGCCGACCAGCGGCAACGTCCACGTGTAAGCGTTGCCGGCAGGCAGCGTGAAGCTGACATAGTAATCGCCGGGCGTCAGGTTTTGGAATTCGTAATAACCCGACGCGGTTGTGGTTGTCGTCGAGACTGGCGTCCACACGCCGCCGATATTTTGCATCAGCACTGTGCCAACACCGCCGAGCCCGCGCTCGCCGAGATCTTGCACGCCGTTGCCGTTCATATCGATCCAGATCGTGTCGCCGAGCGAAGCCGGCTGGAACACCCCCGCATCAATGTTTGGTTGTTTTTCGCCGTAACTCAGCGTAAACGGAATCGTCTCGCCGATCTGGCCGCCACCCGGAACATCACTGTTGTCCAGGCTGCCTTCAGGATCGGCCGTCGAACCGACGGTCAGCGTCAGCGTTCCGGGCAGTTCGAACTTGACCGAATAACCCGAGCCCGCGACAAGATTCGTAAACGAGTAGTTACCCGTCGCGCCAGTGATCGTGGCGCTCATCGGAACGCCGTTCAAGAGCAGCGTCACGGTCACGCCGGGCACGCCGGACTCGTCCGGTGTGGCGTCTTGCACACCATCATGATCGCGGTCATACCAAACGCGGTTGCCGACCTCGGCCGGCTCAAAGATGCCGAAGTCGAGCGTGCGTTGCGTGCTTGAGCCGGTGTCATTGACGACGGTCGGCTCGCTGCCCGGGCTCAACACCACCGGGCCGCTCTTAATGACGCCCGTTGACGTGCCAAGCACGCCCTGCACAGTGCCGTGATCCTTGTCGTTGTCCGAGATGTTGTTGCTCTCCGGCAACCCGGCCTCGTAAGCATTATTTGTGCCGCTCGACGAGGTTTGGCCTTCGAGCACACCGCCTGGCAGGAAGTTGCTGGCCGGCAATACGACCTCGTATGTGCCCGCGGCTAGGTTTGTAAATGTATACAGACCGCTGGCGTCCGTCGTCGTTGTCGCGACGGGCGAGCCGCCGACATCGTAGAGGACGACTGTCACACCCGAAATGGGCGCTTCGCCCGGATCGACCACACCGTTGTTGTTAATATCCTCCCAGATGCGGTCGCCGAGCGTCAGCTTGTAGAAGCCAAAGTCGAGCGTCTGGTTGCTGTTGGCGTCGCTGGTCGTGTCGCCCAATTCGTTTGGCTCGCCGATCGGCTGCGCGCCAGCTTTGATCTGGATCGGTGCGCTGGCAACAGCGCCTGTCGCGCTGCCGAGCAAACCAATTTCATTGCCGTGGTCTTTGTCGTTGCTCGCGGCCAGTGTGTCCGACGCCGTGGTCGGTGTGCTGCTGCGATAGTCCGCCAGCGGCGCGCCGGGCTGGAAGTTGCTGGCTGGGATCACGACCATGTAGGCCGACTTGGCGTCAGTCGATGCGAGCAGATCGTCAAACAGATAATTGCCGTTGGCGTCCGTCGTTGTCGTCGCGACCAGCGTGTCGACGCCGGGCGTGTAGACGCCGTCACCGTTCGAATCCTGGAACAACTCGACTGTGACGCCAACGATCGGTTTCTCCGTTGTCTGCGCGATGCCATCATTGTTTGTGTCGAACCACAACTTGTTGCCGACGCTGACACGTTCGAGCGACGCCGAGACATCGTTTGAACGCGCAGGCAGGCGCACGCCGCCATACGACGTGACGTCGGCGTTGCGCACACCAAAGTTGTTTGTGTAGAAGTCCTGGTCGATCGCGCCGTCGGTGCCCATCGTCATCGTAACGATAGACGCCGTGCCAACCTTGGTTGTGCCGAAGTCGACGCGATACGCGGTCGCATTCGCCGGGATGCTTAAACAGGAGCCGGTAATCGTGCCGGCGCAGCTCGCGGACGTCCAGTTAGCCGTCGTAGTAAGCTGGTCGCGCGTCATGCTGGCCGGCGCGTCAGTCGTGTAGTAGACCGTATACGTGCCCGACGTGCGAATATCGAGTTTGCGCAGCAACACACTGCCGTTGAAATCCGAATACGGCTGGCGGCCATCGCCAAGTTTGCTCGTGTCGGCTGGTGTCGTGCCGGAATAGATCGTGTTTTGTTCAATCTTGTCGCCGGTGTATGGCAGGATGTCAATCAGTTGCGTATTGGTCAGCAACGTGCTGCCACTATTAGTCAGATGCAGCGTAAACGTGACATCGCCTGCCGCGTCAAGCTGCTGACAGCGCGTGCTCCAGATCTCGGCTTCCGGTCCAGCAGCCTTTGGATTGACGCCGCCGTCGTCGTTGCCCCAATCGCTAAATGGTTTGGAACATGTCCCGAGCGGGCTCTTCTGAATAAACTTCTGCACCTGCAGCTGGTTCGCTGGCGGCGGCGAGTACGCGTAGGCCGGGCTGGTTTTGGCGAAATAGTTTTTGTAGTTGCCGGTGTCGGTCGTGCTGGTGACGTAATAGCCCTGTGCCAGCGAATTGTTTGCGTAGTAGCTATTCGCGGCGATACGGTCCTTAACGCGCAGCGTCACCGTAAAGCCGTCCGACCAGCCGCCGGCGCGCACGCCGTTGTAGATATAGCCGTTGTATGTCGCGTTGTAGTTGCCGTGTGTGAAGTTTGGATAGCTGTTCAGATCCGAGCGATTCGTGATTGAGACAACCTCGGCCCAAGCCGGCAGGGTTTCATAAGCGCGGAAGCTGTTGAAGTAGTCCGTCGGGCCGCCGATGATGCCGTACTTAATCGTATATGTCAGCAGATCGCCGACATCGACGACCTCGCCGGCCGTGCCCAGTTTCGTCTTGTAGATATAGATATCCGGGTCGACGATCGTAATCTTGTCGCTGTGAAAGCGAATACGACGCACCGCGCCCGGCCAGTTGACAACGTCTACCGCTGTAATGCCGCCCGGCCGCTGTTCGGCCGACAGAATATCCAGACCACAGTTGCCCGGCTGAACGGCCAAGTCGTATCCGCCTGTTCCGGGGTTGAACGTTTCGGTGTCGCAGTCGGCCGGATCAGGTGTCGGGTTGATCAGGCTCGGCATTGCTGCACCAGGCGTGTTGTGGTTGATATACGCCGGGCCGTTCAGTAACTCTTCCTGAGCCTGCGTATACAGGCTGTTCTCCCAGGTGTTTGTCACGCCCGCGTTGGCGTTCCAAGGCGCGTCATAGCTAAAGCTCGAGTGCACATAGATCGGCGTCAGTTTCGGCTGCGCGATCAGATCGTCCTTGACACGGCCATGCAGATAGATCTGAAAGCCGCCTCCCCAGTTCTGCGGACCTGAGTTGGCCGGGCCTTCTTTCCAGCGCGTCGGCATTGGCTCGTTGGCGCGAATGCGCACCATGTTGAACGAATACGTGCCGTTGCCGTTCAGCGGCGGATTTGTGATCCAGCCGGTGGTTGAATCCAGGTTGTCGCAGGTCACACCGTTTTGTGGGACCGTGGCGCGGCTGGCGGCCGGATTGTAGCCAAACTCGAGCGAATAGCTGATCACTCGGCTCTTCTCGAAGTGGCTGACATCGTCGCTGAAATAGTTGACGTGCAAGTCGTTGGTCAGGCTGTGTCCATACAACACATACGCCGCGTCATTGCTGTCAGGATGCGTCGTCAATGTGTAGACGCCTTTGACCTCGACGTTATACGGCGCCAGACCGACATAGCTCGGCAGCGCCGGATACTTGCTGTACCACGGCACAGCCAGATTACGCTGATATGGGATCAAATCTAGGTTGCGCGTGTCGACCCAGACGCACTGATGGATGTAAGTCTCTTCTGCCGGCAAGTAATTCTGCAACACAGCGTTTGTCGCAACGATGTTGACTCGTTGACCGCGCGAGACCGGTCCGCGGCCGCTGTAAGTGCCGGCCGGGTTTGTAAAGCTGCCGCCGTAGGTTGACTGCGAACCTTGAAAGCCTTGGTCGAGCCGCGCGGGGAAGCCGGTCGACCACTGGCCGAAACCATACAGGTCATACGGGTCATACGAGGGCGAGCGGCCGCCATAGGTCGGCGAATACGGGCCGTCTTCAAAGCTCTGGTTGAAAGTGACCCATTGAATCCAAGTCTTAGGCCCTTTTGTGATCACGCGGGCGACCGCGCCAGGCGCTTGATTGTTGGTGATCTTGGCTTCATCAAACGATGCAACGGTGCCATGAATCTGAATCGGATTGATCGTAAACGCGCCCGGGCCAAGCAGCGCATCGCGGAATACGCCCGGTGTGTTTGTGCCATCGGGTTTGCCGATGTGATTCAGAAACTGCGTGGTCTCGAGGTTGCCAGCACGGCGAGAGAGCGCGCTGATTTCGTCAAATGGCGAGAAAAACGCGATCTGCACAGCCGCTGCCGTTTTGAATGCGTTCACCGTCTTGCCATCATCGGCGAGCGGCACAATGTTTAGCGAGTCGTGCCCGGAGACCGTAAAGCTGGTCTTGTAGGTGCCGGCGTCGGTGCAGGTCACGTTGAGGTGTGTGCCGTTTGGCTGGCCGCCTTTGCCGTCATAGCCGCCGCAGACATTTCGCGGCGTGCTGGTGCCGGGGATCGTCGGATAGTCAATGTAATCGGCCGGGTTGGTCACGCGCACGGTGTTGGTCGTCAACTGATGCCACCAATCGGTGAACTGGATCGGCACGTTGTCGTTCATTGGCTCATAGCCCTTGTCAAAACCATCCGCCGGTTGCAGATACATGAACCAGATTTGGACGTAGCCGGTGATGGCCGGGTTCGACGCGAGCGAGACCGGATAGCCGGCTTCGTAGGCTTTCTTCCAATCCCAGGCCGGGCGCGCCGAAATCGTTGTGCTGACCTGGTTGCTTAGCATCGGGCTGGCGTCGCCGCCGGTTTCGGCAGCGGTGATCGTCGAATCGACAATCAGCTTGTCGCCGTCGCGTTTGTCCGCGACATACGCCTGCGCAAAGATTGTGCCGCTGGTGCCTTCCGGCAGCGCGCCGAGTTTGCAGACCAAATCGCGCTTGTTGTTGCCGTCCATGCTGGATCCCGTCTGACAGCTTGGCGGAAAGGGCCGGGTTTGCGATGGAATACGCCATTCAATGCTCATCGGCAACGTCATGCGGATCGTGACATCCGACGCATCACGTTCGTTGACGTTGTAGTCAAAACGGTAGGTCACCAGGTCAAACGTGCGCACCACGCCGTTGTTGGGTCCGGAGTCGTATCCCGGTGTATGCAGACCGGTTGGATTATTGCCAGTCGGATCCTCGGGACCAGGAACGGTCGGCGTAAACTCGGCCGTGCCGTCTTGAGCCACCGACAGATAAATTTCGATATTCGGTTTGGCGGCCGTTCCAGGGCTGCTAGGCGCGGCGCTCGGTCGGCGTTTCTCAACCGTTTGGCCTGCTGGCTGAGCGGCGCTCGCCGGACCGCGCTCCATGGCAAGCGCGGTCGGCCGCGTATGTTCTGCAGCAAATGCCGGGGTTGAACTTGAAAACGATGTCACGCCTACGGCGGATCCAATTTGCGCAAGAACCAGAACCGCGCGTAAAAATGCGTGCGTCCTGCCGTGAATTCCTAATAGCTTCGTTGTGATGTGATGACCCATGTGTGATGACTCCGAGCGTGTTTGATCAGATTACGCCATGAGCCTATTTGTTTTGAGGGAGACCTCGCAGCGCCTTCGGGTGAGGTTTTACGCCCAACAAGGACAGACGAAACTGTCCATGATTCGGATGACGCTGAACGGTCGCAAAGGTGCGCCGCGCTGTGAATACAAAGCCGACGCAAGATCGGGTCCGTGGCTCCGTCACAAGTCTAGGGTGGTGCGCGCGGTCCGTGTTTTGGCTAGCATGCGCTGCGCCGATAGTCGTAAACACCCTAGCGATTTCCAACGAGATGTTTATGCACTATGCCAAAAATACCGGGCGCTCTTCGGCTAACGCGAAGCGTTGCGGCGCCATCGCTGCACCAGCACACCGCCAGCCATGGCCGGCAGCAGACTGGCGCGCGCAGCCGTCAGCGGCAACGCATTTGACATTGCTGTCGTTGCTGAGTCATACCGCCGATTTATGTAGCTGTCAGCAAAGGCTGGCTTGCAGTACCTGCAACCCTGCGCGCTCACCGAAGGCCGCGTGAGAGAAATTGCCAATCTGCTGAGATACCGGCTGATTCATCGCCGTCTACTCTATTTGCAGAGGGTTCCATAGGAGGACACACATGCAAATTTCCAAATCAAGCCGGCCTGTCAGCATATTGGCCATGCTGGCCATCTTGATAGTCCAGACACTGTGGCCACAGCCGGTCGCGCTCGCCGCGCCGGACAGCCCGGACGCAATCCCAACGACTTTGCTGACCGACTCAAAACGCATTGGCGGCTTTGAGTTGTATGGCAACGGCATCTTCTGGCACCACACGGATGGTTTTTCGTGCACGCCCGAATTTCCGCAATTTGCGCGGGTCGCAGTGAAGCCGGTGCTTTCTAGCGCTGGCTTTACACGGCTCGTCGATGAAAGTTGCGAGTCGCTTTCGGGCTTCTCCGCCAACGCGGTGCGCGACAGCCAGTATGCCTACTACATGCGCAATCAGCGGCTGGTCCGCAAGGCGCTCAACGCCAGTGTCAACGACGCGCCGACCATCCTGACGCAGTCACCGACCATCGCCGGCGAAGCGCCGGCCATCGCCATCGATGCGGGCGGGTATCTCTACTGGAGCGCGCGCTCCGGCGGGCAGCTCAAGCTGTGGCGGATGCTGGCCGACAACAGCGCCGCGCCGCAGGAACTCACGCAGATCACGCTTGCCAGCGGGCTGGCGACGCAGATCGTGCCCTACCGTTACTGCGTGTTCAGCGGCGGTTTTCCGCAGACGCACACCGGTGTGGCGTTTGTCGCCGCCAACGGCGCGCTGTGGCGCTTTCAGCAATCCGACAGCAGCGTGCTGCTGCTTGCAGGCAACGTGCGCACGATCCATGCCCATCGGAGCGGCGGTATCGCTTTGTGCCCGTCGGTCGCGTTCTATGCTGCATCAACACCGATTGCCGGGGCCGACACGGTGCGCCGCGTCACCACAAGCGGCGTCGAAACCACGCTTTTCAGCGCGCAGACAGCCGACAGCGAGATCACCAGCGTCACCACGGACGCGCAGAACGCATACGTCTCTGAACAGGCGTTTAGCACGGGCGGATTTCCAGTAGCGATCGGCACGTCGATCCGCCGCCGCGCGCTCAGCGCTGCCAGCAACGCGCCGTGGGATTTGATCGTGACGGATGTCGGCGGCGGCAACTTGCGCAGCGACGGGCAGACGCTCTATTTCATCGACAATGGCGCGGACTCCGCGCCAGCGAATCGCATCCGCAAAGTCAGCACAGACGCCGAACCTGTGCAAATCGACATCGAAGCGATTGACCTCGAAGTCACACAGGCTATTCAGGACATGAAGGAAAGCATGCCGCTGGTGGCCGGACATCCGACGGTAGTGCGCGGCTATGCGCGCCTGAGCGTTGGCACAGAAGCGGAGGCCTACAACATTGGCGCAACGCTCACTGGAAAACTCAATGGGGTGCCGCTGCCAGGCGGACCCTTGTCGCCGTTCGAGTCCGTTGTGGTGGACAAAACAACTTCCAAGGCCTCGATGCGCGCCACTGTCGAAAAGTCATTTCTGTTTGAGTTGCCAGAAGCATGGGTCAAACACCAGCAACCAAACGTGCTAGATCTACTGACATTGGAGCTGAACGTCAATCCGTCCGCCGACCCGCCGGAAACCGTCGGTGCGCAGCCCTATGCCAACAACAAGCTCATCGCGAACGCCTTCGTCCGCAACAGCCGGCGCCCTTGCCTGATGATGATTCCGGTGCGCGCAGACCATCAGCCGGTGCTCGGTCGCAACCCACCCGGGCTGGCTGAAAAAATCGCGCGCGCGCGTTCGCTGATGCCAGTCAAAAATTTCAAGGTCTTTACCAACTACTCAAGCACCGACCTGGAGGACAACTGGATACTGAGCGATGGCGGTGATGACTACGACATGAACAACAGCACGCCTAGCGACACAGAAGACGATGATGACGATGGCGCGCTCGGCGATCTGGACGACCTGGATGCCTGGAGCGATGCATGGCAGGGCTGCAGCAGCCTGCACTGGGTGGGCATGCTCCATCCGGACACGCCGGTTTGGTTCGGCGGTATCGCGTCGCGCGACGACAACGTGCTGCTCTCCAAGATGAGCGACGGCGCTGGCCGAATCATCGCGCATGAGCTGGCGCACAACTTTGGCCGCAAGCATATCGAGTGCGGCAGCTTCCCGGACGGACAGGATAACTTCGACGAGCTGCCCTACAACCCATGCCATCTGTACTTCACAAACTTGCCGTTGGAGGACACCTTCTTTGGGTTTGACACGATTGACAAAACGCCGATTGATCCGAAAGACCGCGCGGACTTGATGTCCTACTCGAGCCCCAAATGGCCGTCGCATGCATTCTGGTTGCAGCTGATGTCGGATATTCCGAATTTCGACGGCGGCGAATTGCTTGCGACAAGTCAGTCCAGTAACGCCCCGCGCTCAGCGTCGATCACGGCAGCCTCAGCTGCTTCGGCAGCGCAGTTGTATGTGAGCGGGCAGATCAACTTTGACGCGCACACCGGAGCCTTCAACACGGTCTATCAACTGCCCGATGGCGTCGCACCGCCGGCCAAAGCCGCGCTGTCGCACTGGCAGCAGGCACGGGCTGTCGGCGCCACGTCAGATTCAAACAACCGCGATCACACGCTCAGCGCGGCCCATAGCGGTATTGCCCTCATCCGCCAACTCGACGCGGCGGACGCAGTGCTCTCCGAAACACCCGCGATCACAAAAGAGATGGGCATCCATCTGGGCGGACAGCATCGCTATAACTTTAGCCAGTACACCCCGCTCAATGCGCAAACGCGCAAGGTGCAGCTTGTGCATGGCGGCCAAGTGGTCGCGGAACGCCGCGCCAGCACACAGCCACCCGCGCTGACGTTGACTGCGCCGGTCATGGATACCGCCGCGCAGACCATTGCATTGAGCTGGCAGGCCAACGACGCGGATGGTGATTCGCTTGAGGCCATGGTGCTGTATAGCAATGACAATGGCGCGCACTGGCTGCCAATGGACAAAAACATCACCACCTATGGCGTGAAATACAGCCTGCTCGGGCTGGCTGCGGGAACGCAAGCGCGACTGCGCGTGATTTTGAGCGATGGCTTTCATGCCACCGTGGCAACCAGCGACGCCTTCGTCGTCGCCAAACACGCGCCGGCGCCGGTGATCGACGGCGTAATACAGCAGCAACGCCTGCCGTATACGGCGACGACGCAGCTCTTTGGCATGGCGCTGGACGCGGACGAAGGCAGCCTGGATGCCGATGCGATGAGCTGGCAACTGACCGGCCCGACCCCAGCGAACTTCGTGGGATCGCAGATCACGCTGGCCGGGCTGGCGCCCGGCGCATACACGCTGACGCTGACCGCGACCGATGCCGATGGCATGACCGGAAGCGCCGCCCGTCAGTTTGAAGTGCTGCCGATTCCGGTAACCGACGCCACCACGCCACAGCTCGACGGTTCGTGCAGCGACGCATCGTATGCGCAAGCCAGCGCACTGCCGCTGGATGGCGATACCGAGGCGCGCATGCTGCATGCCAGCGGTGCGCTTTACGTATGCTTTAGCCGCATGACATTTGCGCCAGGCGCGGCCACGCATCTGGCCGGGTTGCGCATCGACGCCGACAACAGCCGCGATCCGTTCGCGCAAAGCAGCGATCGCGGCTTCTTTGTAGATGAGGATGGCTTTCCCTCACAGACGGTGGGCAATGGCGCTACCATGCCGGTGACGACGGCGCCGGCGCCGGGCTTCAGCGCATTCGTGCAGCATCTTGCCGACGACCGCTGGAGCGCGGAGCTGCGCATCGAAGAGAGCCTGGTTGGCGGTTGGAATCACGCGGCCGGCATCATGCTTCACCACGACGCGCTCACGCACGATGATGAGGCCGCGGATTGGCCGGCTGGCGCGGACTATCGCAAACCGGCCTCGTGGACGGCGGCGCAATTCGGCGGCGGCGCTGGTGTGCTGCCGAACCGGCCGCCCGTGGCCAATGCCGGCGCAGACCAACAGCGCTCGCTATCGAAGCAGACCGTCATCGCGCTCGATGCCATCGGCAGCTACGATCCGGATCTCGATCCGATCAGCTTTCAGTGGACGCAAGTCGCCGGCCCATCTGTAACGTTGGGGGAACCCACAACGACCACGATCCGCTTTACGGCGAACCCAGTTGGCGCGCCGACTGAGTTGCGATTTCAGCTGATTGCCAGCGACGGCGCAGTCAACAGCGCAGCCGACGAGGTCGCCGTGCAGTTGTTGCCAGCCGCGGCGAGCATGACTCAGGTGAACAAGGTCTTTCTGCCGCTCGCGCGCAAGTAGCTGGCGCGGACAGCTCGCTGAAATACGTTCAGGCGTTTTCATCGAAAGGACAGCACCCCTTTGCGCATGGCGCAAAAGGGGTGCTGTCACGTTATGCCCGCAGATCCGTTTACGCCGACAATGCCTTTTGCAGCGACGCCGGATCCAGGTTTCGACCAGACAGCACCAGCACCACGCGTTTCCCATGAAACTGCGCGGCATAGCGCAGCAGTGCCGCCACCGGCGCCGCGCCCGCCCCCTCTGCCACGATCGCATGCGCGCGCACAAGTTGCCCGATCGCGCCAAATAATTCCGCTTCGCTGACCAGCAGCATGTCCGCCACATGCGCGCGCATCACCTCGAAGGCCATCGGCACCGGCTCCGTCGTCGCGATCCCGCCGGCAAACGTCCTCGTTGGCGCGCGTTGGATGACGCCCGCGCGCATCGACAGGGTCGCAGCTGGCGCAGCTTCGGACTGCACGCCAATCAACTGCGGCGGCGAAGCGCTCACGCATGCGGCTGCAAGCGCGCACCCGGCAATAAGATTGCCACCGCCCACCGGGACCAGCAACGCCTGCGCATCGGGCAACTCTTCGAGGATCTCCAGCGCGACGCTGCCGGCGCCCGCCATGATCCACGGGTCCTCACCATCTTCGAGGTAGTGCATGCCCTCGCGCACCGCAATGTCGCGGGCGATGCGGCAGCAGTCGCTCCAATCCGCCCCATCGAGAATCAAGCGCGCGCCGGCGCCGATCATGTTGTTGACTTTGATTTCCGGCGTGTCGACGGGTGAGACCACGGCGCACTGCGCGCCAAAACGCCGCGCGGCCCAGGCCATGGCGGCGCCGTGATTCCCGGTGGTGGCGCAGATCAGGCCGCGCGCGCGCTGCGCAGCGTCAAGCTTGTGCACGCCCATCAGCGCGCCGCGCGCCTTGAAAGAGCCGATGACGGAAAGGCACTCGCATTTAAGCCACACGTCCGCGCCGCTGGCCGCACTCAAGGCAGGCGAATGAATCAACGGCGTGCGCGTCAGATGTTGCCGGACGATGGCGCCGGCTTCGGCGATATTGGCGCAGGAGGGTGGTTGCATGTTCATGAAGCGCGTAGTGTATCGGCCGTGTGTGGTTGACGGGAACATCGGGTGCGCCACAGAGTTTTGTAAAGCGCTATTCGGCGGCTATTTGCCGCGCCAGCCCGCTTGGCCTGCGGGTTCGCCAGGCGGCGAAGGCCGCCGGGCGGCCCGCCGCCTTTGCGATGGCTAGCCCGGGACCTCGGTCCCGGGGCGGCCCGCGCAAATGTCGCGGCATCGCAACGGCGCCACAAAAATCTGTGGCGCATTCGGTACATCCGGCGTGTGGGGGCACACAACGCAGGCGGGTGCGGTTCAAATTTTTTGAGTGAGACGCCTCGATACGCCAGTCATTTCGAGCCGTAATGCGAGAAATCTCGTAGCGCGAAAGCGTCTGTAGGCTTCCGCAAACGAACATCTTCTCGCCTTCGGCTGCACATGACGTGTGGTTGGTTTAGGGCGATTTCCCTCCCCCCGCCTTCGGCGGGGGGAGGGAAATCGCCGCTCAATCTGCCATAGTGTCATGTGCGATGGACTTGGCCGCAGGCCATGGGCAACTCGAAATGACCCGAGTTTGGTAAAACGCCGCGCACTCTGACAGGGTGCATGCATTGAGCATTGAGAGCTGACCACTGATGCCGATCAGACGCACACAGGCATTCAGGAAAAGCGACAATTCCTTCATGAAACAAAAACCACCCCGTCCGTCACGGAATCGCGAGGTCACGATCCGGTTGATGACTTCAGACGACTACGACAACGTCCTCGCACTCTGGGTAAACACGGCCGGGATCGGGCTAAATCCGGTGGATGATTCACGGGACGGCATCGAAAAGTACCTGCGGCGAAATCCTGCAACCTGTTTTGTGGCCGAGAAAGCGGGTACGCTGATCGGGGTGATTCTGAGCGGACATGACGGAAGACGAGGCTACATCCATCATGCGGCTGTGTCAGAAACAGTGCGTCAACAGGGCGTTGGCCAGGCGCTGGTTGACGCGGCATTAGGCGCGCTCAAAACCGAGGGCATCCGAAAAGTAGCCTGTGTGGTGTTCACGACGAACGAAGCCGGCAATCGTTTTTGGGAGAAACTGGGCTTCGAAACGCGAACCGATCTTAACTATCGCAACAAAATGATCGCTGCTTAAAGACGACAGCTATGTGTTCAGCTGGCGGTGACCGGTGCATATCCCGGGCCCGCTTTGAGCGGGATTGCAAACCCGCTGTCGAGCGCGGTCGCCCAGTCCTCTCGGCCATTGTCCCGGGCACGGCGCGCAGCAGACCCATGGTCATACGCAAGCGCAATCTGCTCCACGCGCGACTCTATCAACAGCGCATAGCGCGCATGGGGCGATCCAGATTGCATCAGGTGCGGCTCGGGTTCATCATGGTCATAGGCGGCAACCCGACGCTGCCCGGGTTGACGAGCGTGAGACCCTCGCGCGCCTGAATCGTTCGCGGAATATGGCTGTGCGCGCATGCGACGGTCGACACATCGACTGAACTCAGCCGCGCCTCGATCGCGTCGCGTGCTGCCGTCTGTCCGAGCCCATTGACAACGTCTTCCAGCAAATAGGTGGTGTCGCTCGTGGGTGTGCCATGCACAGCCAACAGCGGTTTTCGCCAAACGCAGCGTCGGTGCAAGCCCGCGCAGCCACGCGAAGTGTTCGGGCTGCAGCACGTCAAATGCAAATCGGTCCGATGCGCCAAGATCAGCGCGCGCCAGCGTCGACAGCGTTCGATCTTGATTACCGCGAATATGCAGCCAGTCCGTTGTCATGAGAAACGCGATGGTTTCGCGCGGCCACAGGGGCCCAGAAACATGGTCGCCCAGATTAACAACGACGTCAACGCGACGCCGTGCCATATCTGCGACAACGGCTTCAAGCGCCGGCAGGTTGCCGTGGATATCGGCCAGCAAAGCGATGCGTGTCATTGCGATATTCTATTTCGAGCCTGTCTGTAAATAGTTCGGTGGATTCGCCGCGCGTTTAAGCGATTATTTCCCGAGAAAGCACTACCGTCCCGCGCTCCGCGCGGGACGGTAGTGCTTTCTCGGGTAGAGTAAAGTCACCCAAACATCTGCGTACAGGCTCGCTAAGGAAATCAAATGGAGTTATATCTACGTTCAACACAACTGATTGATTATGAACATCCGGCGGTTATGAATCGGGCGCAAATGCTGAAAGCAACGACAACAGATCCATTTGAGATTTCGCGGCGCTGCTTTGAATGGGTGCGAGACGAAATAAAACATTCGGGTGACCATCAATTGGAGACGGTCACGTGCAGCGCATCCGAGGTACTGTTGGCTGGAAGTGGATATTGCTATGCAAAGAGTCACCTGCTTGCAGCGTTGTTGCGCGCCAATGGCATCGCAGCTGGACTGTGCTATCAGCGGCTGAGCATCGATGACGACAATCGGAAATATTGCTTGCATGGTTTGAACGCCGCATATTTCCCGGCCATAGGGTGGTTTCGCATGGACGCGCGTGGCAACAAAGACGGCGTGGATGCGCAATTCATACCGCCGGAAGAAAAGTTGGCGTTTAAGCTGACTGGAAAAGGTGAGGCAACCTTGCCAGAAATATGGCCTGAACCTTTGCCGGTGGTTGTCACAACACTCCGCTCGTTTCGCAATGCCATTGAGTTGGGCGAAAATCTGCCAGACATCGAATTGTGGGCAGCGCGTTGACGCCAATTTATACATGGCGTTTTTTCGCCTGCGACGGGGGCATTCCATCACACTTTTAGTGTCTGCCATCGGCCGCGGCGATAGAGCAGCATCACCACGAGCGCGCGGCCAGTCCAGTCGATCGCGGTGCCCAGCCAGACACCGGCCAGTCCGAGTTTAAACACATTGACCAGCAGATATACAACAGACACCCGGAAGAACACCGCGCCGATCAGCGAAACAATCATGGGCGAGCGGGTATCGCCCGCGCCACGCAGCGCCGAGCTGTAGACCAGATAGAGCGTCATGGTGGGCAGTTCCAACGCAGCCAGCCGCACTGCAATTCCGGCCAGATCCTGCACATCGTTGCGCGCGCCAAACACCGCCACCATGCGTGTCCCGAAAATCACATAAAGCGCGCCGACGGCCAACATGATCATGGCCCCAAACAGCGCCGTGCGCCGGACCGCCAGCTTTGCCATGGTTGTGTTGCGCGCGCCCAGCGCCTGCCCCACGATCGTGGCCACTGCGGTAGCCAGGCCATGCGCCGGCATAAACGAGAGCGCCTCCACCCGGTCGGCGATCTGATGCGCGGCCATGGCGGCCGCACCCAGGCTGCTGACCATGCCCGCAAACGTGATAAACCCAGCCTGTTGGATGCCACTCTCGACGATGCTGGGCAGCGCCAGCCGCAGCAGCCGGAGCACATCGGGCGTGTTCCAGACAAACAACTGCTTTGGCGTGAGCGACGGCTGCGACCGACCGCTGACCAGCGCGCCAAAGACCAGCAACCCCCCGATGCCTTGTGCGATGGCGGTGCCGATCCCGGCGCCGCGGATGCCCATGGCCGGCACTGGCCCGCCGCCAAAGATCAGCAGCGACGCCAGCGCGATATTGATCACATTCACCAGCAGCGTGATGAGCATCGGCGTGCGCATGTTGCCCGCCGCGCGCATGATCATGGCCCCCACCAGACGCGCGAGCGCGAGCGGGGCGGTGATCAGCAGCATCCCAAGGTAGAGCGAGCCCTGCTCGATCACCGCGGCGCGTGTGAGCGGGTTGGGATCGCGCACGAGCAGGTTAAGAAACGGCCCGGTCAGCAGCGCCATCAGCACGGTTACCCCAAGCGCGGCCACGAGCGTCAGCGAAAGCGCCTGCCCCGCTGCGTGCCGGGCTTCGGCGTAATTGCCCGCGCCCCAGGCGCGCGCCACGATGGCCAGCGCGGCCACACCGAGCGCCACAAAGATGCCCTGGGCGATATGAAAGAAGGCGCTGCTCAACCCAACAGCCGCCAGCGCGACTGGATCCCCCAACCACCCCAGCAACAGCGCGTCGACAAAAAACACCGCAGTGTTGAGCAAGTTTTCGAGAATGGCCGGGATAGCCAGCCGGACGATGGTGCGGTTGAGTGTGCCATCGTTGAGCGGAGGTTCGACAGCAGGGCGGTTAGCGTCCATGCTGAGTGTTGATGTTGCCAAGATAGGTGGATGAGTATAGGGGGGACCTCCGGGCAGCCTCCGGGGCGTGACCCTTTGCGACGATTTCGCCGCGTATTTGGGGCACTTTTACCGGAGAAAGCACCATCTCCCTGCGCTCCGCGCAGGGAGATGGTGCTTTCTCCGGAAGAATCTCGGTGAGCTCGTGCGCGAAACGCCATCACTCGCCGTGATGTCTTGCTTTTCGGTCTACGCCGCTGGCCGGCAGACCGCATAGCGGGCCAGGATATTGCCCGAACCAGGAAATGTCTGGCTGTGCAGCAGTTTGAGCGATATGTTTGGCCGTTGCTCGAACATTGGGACACCGTCCCCGCCGATCAAGGGGAAGATCATGATGTGCAGCTCATCAACCAAATCGTGCGCCATCAAATCCGTCCACACCAGCCGGCTGAGCAACACCAGGATATCCCGGTCGCCCTCCTGCTTTAGCGCCGCGATCGTGGTGTAAGCCTCGGCACGCGGGATAACACGGGTATTGCTCCACGGCGGCAGATCCGCCGAGCCGAGAGTATCGGTAATCACCAGTTTCTGAATCCCGGCGAACAAGCCAGCAATTTCACGCCGGATCGCGGTGGCGTTTGGATCAATCGCCACGCCTTCCCAGTACTTCTTTGTTGCTCAGAAACGAGGCGCGGCTGAGCAGCAGAAAGTCCGCCGCGCGCAGGCGCTCGGCATTGTAAAAATCGTAGCTGTCATCCTTGTGATAGTCCTCGTGGAAGTATTTAAAAAGCGGGCCGATGTTTTTGCCCGGTCCGTCATACAGCCCGTCCACGGTGATAAAGTTGCTGACGATTAATTTCCGCATGTCATGTTTCTCCAGCGAGGTTTCGGGATGTGTGAGGACTGCAATCGGCCGCGCACGTTCAATCAAGCCGTCCCAGAAACTGCGCGAGCCGGTCAAAGTTTTGTTCGTTGGCGCCGATGATCATAGCTTTAATCTGCGCCAGCTCGGCTGCCGATTCAAACCGCATGCGCCAGGTCATAAGGGTGCTATCACCAGCAGGCTCATCCCAGGTGATCGTCATCCGAAAACGGTGCGAATCGCCCTGTTGATCAAAGACCACGCGCTGGTCCAGGGAGACCGCGTCAAAAATCTTGTGATTGGGATAGTTCGTGCCATCCGGGCCATGCATGGTCATGCGCCAGTTGCCGCCCGGGCAAAGGTCGAACTCATGGATGGTGTTTGTGAACCCTGCCGGTCCCCACCATTGCGCCAGTTGCGCCGGGTCGACGAAAACGGCAACCAGCCTCGCGCGCGGGGCCGCGAAGACGCGCGCGCTGACGACTTCGTTTTCTGTGAGGGGCACACGGGCATCGGGGGGTATGGACATACGCTAGATAGTACTTGATGCGCAGGGCAAGTCGTCAGAGGCACATCCGGCATCAGGGGCTGCACGGGTGGGTGTGGTTCGGCTGACTTCGTCGAAAGCCGTATGCTGCTGCGCGAGGCGCTTCCCTACATGCGGTCATTTCGACGCAAAGCGGAGAAATGGCGGTGTTTGGCAAAACATCGGCGCGTGCCATGAGCCGATATTTGCCCCAATCGCCGGGTGCACGCGATATCACGTCAACCCGCAGTTCACCCACGACATAGCCGCGTGCATGGTAATTAGCGTCACAATTTATACCGTGCGCGCCAAGGTTGCGAATGCGCTGGCTGCGGGCGGGAGCGCGCCGATGCCTGAGCAGCGTTACGGCTTCATGCTCCAGCATGGGTTTATGGATCTTGCTGGCCACATGTGGGAAGTACTCTATATAGACCCGGCTTTCCACCGATTAGCGGCGTTTCGCGGGTGAGCGCACAGAGGTTTTACCGAAGAAAGCACTACCTCCCCACGCTCGTGTGGAGAGATAGTGTTTTCTTCGGTAAAACCTCTGTGCGCTCACCCGCGGCGACATTGACAAGCCCATGACGTGCTACCGACTCAGGTATAACGCGCCAGACCCGGCAGGTATTGGCTCGTTTCTGGCCGGTCAAGTTCGGCAAGCAGGCCCGGAAAGTCGAGCGGCTTGCGGTCGAACATGACCGTGCCGTCCGGGTTGAGCCAGCGCTCGCGCGGGCGGTCCCACGCAAGTTCCATGCCGTTGAAGTCCGGGTCGTGCAGATACAGGGCTTCGTGCGTGCCGTGATCAGAAGCGCCGTCGATGCCCCACCCGCCATCCAGCAAGCGCGCCAGCGCCACCGCAAGATCGCGGCGCGTTGGGTAGTTAATCGCAAAGTGATACAGGCCCGTCGTGCCCTGCGGCGCGGGGGATCCGTCTTTGCTCTCCCATGTGTTGAGCCCGATGTGATGGTGATACCCGCCTGCGGACAAAAAGGCTGCGGTGCCAAAGTTGGCGAGCACGTCAAAGCCCATCAGATCGCGATAAAACTGCACTGCGCGCTCGAGGTCGGCGACCTTAAGGTGAACATGCCCGATGCGCGTTTCGGGCGGGATGGAGATGTGTGACATGGCAGCATTTTATGCGCAGTGCCGCCGATATTGACGGGTTCATCTGCCGTTTGGGGCACACAGCGCGGGTGGATGCGGTTCGTACCTTTTTGAATGAGGCGCCTCGATACGCGGGTCATTTCGAAGCGAAGCTGAGAAATCTCGTATGCGGAAGCATGCAGACGCTTTCGCGCTACGAGATCTCTCGCCTTACGGCTCGAGATGACCCGTGTTTGGCAAAAAGATAGGCGTGTCACGCGTCGATCCAGCGTCGCCCCAATCGACGGATGCACCCATATTGACCCGCCCCGTGTGCCATATAAGATAGAGCGCTGGGACAACAGGTCGATCAAGGAGAAAATACGATGAAAGTTTTGGTGATGGTAAAGGCAACCGCAGCGGCCCATTCCGATATGGCCGCAGCAAAGAAAGAAGCCATCGAAATGGATGCCTTCAACGACGCGCTCGAAAAAGCCGGCGTCAGGCTCGCCGCTCATGGGTTGCACAACAACAACAGGTGCGTCCGCGTCCATTTCGATGGCATCCAGAAAACCTTGTCGATGGCCCATTTGCCGAGACCGAGGAACTGGTCGTCGGCTTCTGGATCTGGGAGGTCAAATCCATGGCCGAAGCCGTTGACTGGATCAAGCGCAGCCCGTTCACAAAAGGCGATGTTGACCTGCGCCCGTTCCATGGCCCGGATGACTTTGCTTAGAAAGCGTTTTCAAACAGCGTCGTGCCATCATCTCGACCGCGAACATCAGAAACTAAAGTCGGTTGTCACAAAAGATTGATTGGCAGAATCGTATTCCCCCCGCTCCGCGCTATCCATTAACCGCAAATTTCCCGCCGATTGATGGCGTTTCGCGCACGAGCGCACAAAGATTCGTCCGGAGAAAGCACCATCTCCCCGCGCTCCGCGCGGGGAGATGGTGCTTTCTCCGGTAAACATGCGGCGAAATCGTCGCACAGGGATCGGGTGACCCTTCACCCATTTGTGGGCAGCGGACTACCTTTCGATACAATCCCAATGTGTCGGGCAGGTGTATGGGCATAGCGCCCGTTCAGCTTATCCGATCAGTTGAGAAATTACATGAGCAAACTAACCGTTCGCGATTTGATTCAGGCCAAAGGCAAGCGCAAGCTGGTGCTGACCACAGCCTTTGATGCATGGACTGCCCGTGCCGCCGAAACTGCCGGGGTGGACATGATCCTGGCCTGGGGCAGCAACCTGGAACACAGCAAGTGGATCATTGATTCGGTGCGTTCGGGTGCGCCCAATACACTGATCGGCACCGGGTTGCCAAGCGCGGGTGCCTACTCCAGCGAAGCCGAGGCGCTGCGCCTGGCTGGCGAGATACAGAGCGCGGGAGCCGACATCCTTTACTGTTCCGGCCTCGTCCCGGAGAAATTCGCCCCGCTCGCCAGGCAAAAGTATCCCTGCGTCGGGCATGTCGGTTATTTGCCGGTGCAGAACACCTGGTTTGGTGGCCCGCGTGCGGTCGGCAAGACCTGGGAGGAGGCCGTGCAGGTTTACAACGACACCGTGGCGCTGGAAAAAGCGGGCTGCATCGCCGTGGAAATGGAATGCGTGCCAGCCAAGGTTGCCGAAGAGATCACCAAGCGGGTCAAGCTGCTGACGTTCTCGATGGGCAGCGGTGCCGATTGCGACGGCCAGTTTCTGTTTTCAAGCGACTTGCTGGGCACAAACACCGGTCACTATCCGCGTCATTCGATTACCTATGCGCGGCTATTGGATACAGCCATACAGGCGTTGACGCGCTATCGCAACGATGTCGAGAGCGGCGCATATCCAGCCCCGCAGCACACCATCAACATCAAGGACGATCAATTCGAGCGCTTTCTTGAGAACATCGGAAAAATAAGCTGCTGCCCGGTTTGCCGTGCCAGTGGCAGACCGTGCACGGCAAACCACATCGCGGCGTGATGTCATAATCGCCGCATGCACACGTTTAGCCAGTTTACCGATCAGACCGACATTGGCGATATCCTGCATGCTGGCGCTTGCCACTATGACGCGGCCAGCCAGAGCTACACCATCTCCGGCGCTGGCGAGGACATGTGGTTTGCGCATGACGATTGCACCTTCGTTTGGCGACGCCAGCATGGCAACGTCATCGCCACCGCGCGCGCGTCGTTCACCGGCGACGCAGTGCATATCCGCCGCAAATTTGGCTGGATGGCGCGCGCCGGTCTTGCGCTCGACGATGCATTTGTGGCTGCGGTTGTGCATGGCAACGGCATCCTCGGGCTGCAATTTCGCCGCGCCAAAGGCGCAATGCTCGAAGAAGTGCGCATGCCGCTGATCGGTGCGGATGTGTTCCAGCTTGAACGCGCCGCAGACAGCTGGATCATGTCGGCCGCGCAATTCGGCCAGCCATTCACCAGCGTGCGCATCGATGGCGTAACGCTGGCTGACGATTTGCATCTCGGGATATTTGTGTGCTCTCATGCGGCAAATCATGTCGAGCAACTGCACGTCGAGGATGTGCGCATCGTCACGCCGGTCGGCCCAGGGTTTGTGCGCTTTAAAGATCCGTTCAGCAGCGAATTTAGAAGTGCTGGATGTCGAAACCGGCAAGCGCACCATTGTCTATAGCCGCGACGACGTGTTTGAGGCGCCAAACTGGACCCATGACGGTCAGGCGCTGATTTACAACGCCGGCGGCCGGCTGGTCCGGTTCGATCTTGCCAGCGGCACCAGCACGCCGATAGATACCGGCGAATGCGTGCACAACAACAACGACCATGTGATTTCGTTCGACGGCAAAATGCTGGCGATCAGCGACATGAACGCCGAGATGACGCAGTCGCGCATCTATACGGTGCCGATTGGCGGCGGCGCTCCCAAACTGGTCACACCGCTCAGCCCCTCATTTCTCCACGGCTGGTCGCCAGACGGCAACCATCTGGTCTATGCCGCGCTCGCAACGGCGATTTTGATGTGTATCGCATCCCGGTTGAGGGTGGCGAGGAAGTGCGACTGACGGACGCGCCTGGGCTGGACGATGGGCCGGAATACACGCCGGATGGCCGGTTTATCTACTTCAACTCGGTGCGCAGCGGCGGCATGCAGATCTGGCGCATGCTGGCGGATGGCAGCGATCAGCAGCAGCTGACCGTTGATGAATACAACAACTGGTTTGCGCACGTCTCGCCCGATGGCAAGCGTGTTGCATTTGTGTCATATCTGCCGGGCGAGGCCGAGCCGGGTGACCATCCGGCGGCAAAACGCTGCTATCTGCGCATGATGCCATTGCACGGCGGTGCGATAAAGGTGATCGCGTATTTGTATGGCGGACAGGGCACGATGAACGTGCCCTCCTGGTCACCTGACGGCCAGGCGACTGGCCTTTGTCAGCAACTCCGTGCCGCCGATGTGACGCTGCGCCCTATTTCTCCAACGCTTCGACGACGCGAATGAGGTGTGTTGTACGGGCCGCCAGCAACTGAATGATCAGCCGGTGAAAGCAGGACGCAACCTCGGGCGCCGCCTCCTCCATCCGCGCCAGGCTGGCCGCCGACAGCGCATACACAACGCTGGGCACGTCCGCGATGACAGCCGCGGTGCGCTGCTGTCCGAGATAGAAGCCCAGCTCGCCAATCACATGGCCGGGACCCATGGTTTCTAGGCGCACCGGCTGTCTGACGGGGGATTCCAGCTGTGCGGTGACCTGGCCGCTTTCAACAAAATACACGCCATCGGATGGCTCCCCCTGCCGCATCAGATAGCCGCCCGCAGCAACCTGGCGCCGCTCCAAAAACGTGAACAACGCATCCAGCGGCGCACCTTCATGCGCCAGCTGCGAAAAGGTTTCATGCAAAGAGTGCTGCCGGGCGGCCGGTTGCGCATCCGCGTTGAGCAGAATGTTCTCCACCCACTCCATGCCGTGGTCCACATCGGGGAATATGCCGGCGCTCTCCGGACCGGCTCCGGCAAAAGCCTCGCGTGTCAACTGCCGCTGTATCTGCGCGGGCGGCCCGGTGACAAGCAATGCGATCGCGCGGGCATCCAGCACTTGCTTCATCTTGCCCAGGCTCAACATCGCGCTTGAATCCAAACCGCTCACTTTTTCAAAATCCAGGATGAGAAAGCGCAGCGCGGGTTGCGTGTCATCTTCTACCCGCTTGCGCACATTTTCCAGCAAGGTGTGGGCAGTGCCAAAAAAGATATATCCCTGCAGCTTTAACACGTGCGTTTGATGCCCCAGCGCCAGCAGCGCCGCGCGCTGGCCCGGGCTGCGCGCAAAACGGCTGCTTTACCTCCATGCCAGACAAGGCATGCCGGGTCACGCTGACGCGGCTGTAGTTGATGACAAACAGCGCCACCGCCGCGGCCAGCCCGACACCCACGCCCGGCAGAAAGCCCAGGGTGGCGATGCTCCCGACGATCAGCACGATGATGGCGTATTCCAGTTTTGAGAATTTCCACCAGGCCGCGGTAAATCCATTCAAACAGGAATGACAGGCCAAAGATGATCAACAGCGCGCCAATCATCAGTTTTGGAACATACGACAACAGCGCCACGCCAAACAACAATGGCAGCGACAAAGATACCCGCGGCAACAAGCGGGACCAGCCGGCTCCCGCCGCTGATCTTGTGATTTAACGTGGTGGTGGATATCGAGGGATAGGTCACGGCGCCGCCAAGAGATCCGGCCAGAACATTGCCCAACCCCACAGTGCGCAACTCACGATTCAAGTCGATGTCCTTTCCGACGGCAAGCTCAATCCCGCTGATATTCAGCAGCAATGCCGCCAGGCTGATCAACATGACGCTGGCAAGGCTGATCGCGCTTGCCCGGATCAATCCCCAGTCAATCAGCCACACATCCGCGGCGGACATCGACCGCAGCAACTGATCGTTCGTAAAAGGCCCCATCAGCCAGCCCTGCGCGCTCAGCATCGACACTGGTGTTTGATTCACCAACGCAACGGCATAGAACAGTGCAGGATGAGCGCAAGCAGCATGCCGGGCAGCAGGAAGAAATTGTTGTTGCGATTCAGAAGCCACAGCATTCCGGCGCCGGCCAGAAATCCGGGCAGCCAATGCAGCAGGACATCGGGCTGGAACAAACCGCCCAAACTGGCTATCGCAACTGGCATATCCGCCATGAACTCGATGCCGCCGATCAGCAGGAGCCAGCCCGTCCCGGCCAAAAATCCACCGATCACGGGATACGGCAAAAAGCGCACCAACGAGCCGAGCTTGAAGTGCCCCATCACGATAAAGAGCAGCCCGGTCAGCACCGTCGTGAGCGCGATTGCGGCGGCTACCGTGACAAATTGCCCGCGCGCGGTCGCCGCTGCAATTTGCGGCACGAGCGACGCTGTCACCAGCGCCATCACCACCGCCGGCGCATCCTGCGGCGCGGAAATATAGCCTTTGTATGAACCAAGCAACGGAATCAGCAGCAGCGCTGGAATTGCGCCAAGCAATATCAAACCGATGCCGTTTGCCAAATGCTCTGCGCTTTGATCTTTATAGAGCAACACCGCAATCGAAATTGAAAAGACGAGCTCCACAACACCGGCCAAAGCGCCAGCGCCGATACTCAGCACGATTCCGCGCCGCTTGTGTGCGGCAATAGTGGACATAGTTGAAAATTAGATTGAGCTGCGAGGGTGCGGGCGAGTTTATCACTGTGCGCAAAAACGACGCACAGCAAAAATGCACGCCACCGGTTATTACTGCTGCAGCGTCTTGATCGTCGCATCCCAGTCCAGCATCCGACCCCGAGCCAGGCCGGCGGAGGCCGCATCCGCATCGATGCCCCATTCAGCAAGACGCGTGTCAAGGTCATATTGAAAGCTGCGAATAAATGCGGGCTGCATTTGTGCCAGGCCATAGAGCGCCAGCGCCCGGTCGATTTGCCCGTCGTAGTATGCGAGATCGGCAAAGACCGTCACCGCCCAAACGACCCACGGCCACACCCCAAGCCGCTGCGCCAGCGGCAATCCTTCACGCAATTTTTCGCGCGCGGCGCGCAGATCGCCCAAATGAATAAAGGTTGAAGCCTGTCCGATCAGACACAGCGCGACGGTCTGTTGCGCGCCAATTTCGCGCGCCAGCGCCAACGCCTGATGGCCATAAGACTGGCCGAGCGCAAAGTCCTTTTGTTTGTCGGCGATCTGGCCCAGATTCATCAACGCATTCATGGTCCGTTCGCGGTTTCCCGCCGCTTCAGCCCGTGCGCGCATATCGGCAAAGACAGCCTTGGCGCCTTCAAAATCGCCCTGATCCTGGATGACCGACGCCAGCCGGCCGAGTGCAAACACCTGCCGCGTCACATCGCCACGCGCGCGCGCAAGTGCCAGGCTTTCGTTCAGCGCAGCATGCGCATCACTGTGTCTGCCTGCGCGCCAGTGCGCGTCTCCCAGAACATAGAGTGCGCGGCACAGGGTCAGGCTGTTGGCGCTTGCGCGTGCCAGCGGGATGGCCTCCGTCAATAGCGCCTGCGCCCCGACGTGATCACCCACATCGCTTGTCACTTCGCCCAACAGCGTCAGCGCCGCGGCGCGATCGGCCTCCGACACGGCGCCTGCCTGCACCTGCCTGATCACTGCGGTTGCGCCGGCAAAGTCGCTCATGCGATAGTGCGCCTCCGCCAGCTTTAGCGCCAGACCGGCGCGCGTTGGGTCTTCGCGGGGTGTCAACGCCAGCAAGCGCGTCAGATAAGCCAGGGCCGTGCCAAACGCGCTGACTTCCAGCGCGGCATCGCCCGCCTTTGCCAGATAGACGCGCTGTTTTTCGGGGTTGCCGCTATGACTATAGTGATGCGCAAGCGTGTCCAGCAAATGCGCCTCAGACATGCCTCCGGCAGCCACCTGCGCCTCCAAATACTGCGCCAATTGCCCGTGCAGCCGTGCGCGCAGGGCAAACGACATGCTCTCGTAGACCACCTCGTGCGTGACCGTGTGCTTGAACAGATAGACCAGCTCGGGTTCCGCGTCATCGAGCAACATGATTTCGCGCGCGCGCAGACTGTCCAGCGTCGGCTCGATCGCATGAAGATCGCCCAGACCCGCATAGTAGCCCGCCAGCCATTTGGCGCTCAATCGCCGGCCGATGATGCTCGCGACATGCAAGGTTGTCCGTTCCCGCTCACTCAGCTGGTCGATCAGACTGAGCACAAGCGCGTGCAGGCTGTCGGGCAGCTCGATATCGTCGAGCCGCGCGACATCGCGGGGATCAAGCCCGCGATCATGCAGGTAATTCAGCAGCTCTTCGAGAAAGAAAGGATTGCCCTGCGCGCGCACCATGAGCTTCTCAACCAGCGCCGCGGGCACCGCGCCCGTCCGCATCGGATACAACTGCGCAAGTTTGGCGCGAATCGCGTCTCCGGCTTCAGCATGCGTCAGTTCCTGCAACGCAATCTCAGTTGTGTTGGGGAGCGCTGCCAACCGCTGCTTGACGCCATGCGCCCCCTGGGCAGGGCGCTGTGTCAACACGAAACATACCCGGCAATCCACCAGCACTTTCGAGAGGGCGTCGAGCAGCTCGAGTGAAATGCCGTCGACCCAATGCACATCTTCGACCACGATCAAGAGTGGGTTCTGCTTTGCCGCCGAGCGCAGGCAATCCTCGATCAATGCTGTCAATGCGCTTTTGCGAAACTGCGGTTCAAGCGTGCGTGTAAATGAATTGTCGGGAATATCGAGATTCAGCAGGCTGCCCAGGAGCGGAGCGCTCTGCGCGCGATCAGGCGCGAAATCTTCAATCTCGCCTTCAAGTGCGCGCATCTGTCGCTTCGCCGAGGCCTCAGGATCGATGTTGAAAAATGCCCCGCAGATTGTCTTCCATGGCTGATACGGCGTATACAGCGCGTCCGACTGACAGACGCCGCCATAGCAGATAAATCCCTTTTTGCGCGCAATGCGAATGGCCTCGGAAACCAGCCGCGATTTGCCCATGCCCGCGTCCGCTTCAATGTGCAGCACTTGCGCCTGCCCTTGCGCCGCTTGGTCGAGTTTGTCCGCCACCGTTCGCAACGCGACCGTTCGCCCGACCATCGGCAACGAATGCGTTGGCTCCTGCAACCGAACCGGGCGTTGTCGTCTTTCATCCGTCACCGCAAACACCAGCATCGGTTCAGCCTTGCCCTTCATCGGCAAGGGCGGGCGCGGTTCGGAATTGAAGTAGTGCTCGATTGCTTTGTTGATCTGTCCGCTGATGAGAAGCTCGCCAGGCGCAGCCATCTGCATCAGGCGGGCGCACGTGTTGACATCGTCGCCCAGCGCGCCAAATGCGCGCCGCGTCTGTCCGCCATACGCGCCGGCACGCATGGTTCCGCCGGTGATGCCCATCTGCAGGGGTTCGAGGAACGGCATGGCCAGCGCAGCACTGCGCAGTTCAAGCGCGATGCGCGCGGCACGGCGCGCCACATCCTCATGCGCGCGCAACGCGCCGCAGTTGATGTAGGCATAACTGCCCTTGTCGCCAACCGTGAGCTGAATCAGGGCGCCGTCATGGCGATCCGCCACGGTCTGGACACTTGTGACAAACGCATCCAGCTGGTTTTCCGCAGCGTCAGCGTCATAGTCGATGCCGGCAAAACGCACAAACAGTGCGGCACAGGGCCGAAACTCGGTCAAAAAGGACTGCTCGGGATCAAGCTGCGGTTTGTGCAGCCAATCACGCAAGTTGCGCGACGGGCACCGGAGAAACCGGAATCGGCGCCGGGTAAGCGACAGCTTCGATGGCGCCGGTGATCACAGCAAAGCGCTCGCCGCTATCTGGATCAACACGCCACTCGCGCACTGCTTCCGGCGGCAGTTGCAGCACCGTCGCCGTATCCAGATCCAACAACACCTCGCCCCGTTGCGCAAGATGATCGCCTGCGGCGGCGCGCGTCACCGTTGCGCCTGCGAGCACATCCAGATAGCGGATGGCTGGAATGCCCAGCCTGAAACGCCGCGCGGATCCAGATGCCACAACGACTTTGAGCGCCAATGCAGTTGCGCCACCCTCGTCGGCCGCAGCTTGGAGCCTGGCGTGCATGGCCTGCTGCATGGCAACGGCGCTCGCGGTTGCGCGCGATGCCGCGGCGTGTCCTTCAAACCAGCACAGCATCGCATCGCCTGCAAAGTCAATCACGCTGCCGCCATAGCGCTCAACCTCTGCAATGAGGGCCGAATAGACATCATCGAGGTGGCGCGTCAACGCTTCAGCGCCACGCCGCGCTCCCAACGTTTCGCGCAGCGATTCAGTGAGTGGCACAAAGCCGGAGATGTCGGCAAAAAGCGCGGCTCCAAAAGTGCGATCCGGCATGGATTCGCCGCTCACCAAAGCGCGCAAACGGTCCTGCGGAACGAATGCGTTCAGATTTGACATGATGGCATCATCTACAGCCCAGTCATGCGATCCAGATCTTCATGGTCGCGCGCGACCGCGTTGCGGATCAGCGCGATCATCTCCTGCGGGTCCGGGATCGAAGCCAACGCGCGGCTCATCGCCATGCAGTCAACCCCAGTCACCGAGATCTCCAATCCGCCACTGCCAAGCTTTCGTTTCCGCATTGTGCGTAACATTGTAGTGCTCGGGCGGAGAATCAGTCAAAGCAATACGGTGGCCCGATTGACGATGCGCCACGCGGAGATTGCGCGTTCGCCGGACGGATTCCGCTGCATGCTTAGTTCCGCGCCGTAGACGGCAGCCAGATGCGCTTGAAGATCACCTCGCTGCACGGCGTCATGCTGATATTGATGTCGCGCAGCGTCTGATGCGGCCCCAGCGTAATGCTTTGCGCAGTTTCATACGATGTTGCGCCCGCTCCATACCAGGCGCCGGCATAGTCCTTCGCCTCGAATTTGAGCTTGTATGTGCCGGCGCGTATCGGGGCACTTTTGTAGCCGTTGCCTTGCGGATTGATCGAAATTGGAAAGCGGGTGTTCGCGTCGACATAGACAAAGGATTGCAGCGAGGCGAAATACGGCTGCAGCGGCAACGCGTCTGTGATGCCCGAAATTGCACCTGTGATCACTGCGGCCGGATCAAAGCGAAAGTCCGCGGTGATAGCGCCGCCCTTGGTCACGGTGATCACGTCGGTCTGGAAATCGTCAAACAACCATGTCACTTTGTCGTTAAACGCCTCGCCAGCGTACATGCGCCCATCTTCTAGCGTGTAGGACAGCGTGCCTGCACGCAGACGGTAGGTGCCGGGCCGGGCATGAATGATGTAGCTGCCTTCTCCGGAATTGAGCGTTTGAGCACCCGAGAAGTTAAACGAGTGGCCCTGCACATTTGTCGCCGCAAGTGCATAGAAACCCCCCATGGCTATCGGTTTACCTGTATCGGCAGTGACGGATAGCCCTAAAATGGTGCCGCCCTTTGTCAGCTGAAAGTCGATGCTGCTCACCGTGCCGCCAACATCAATGATCTTGGCCTGGGCGGGTTCAGACACACCGGGGTAATAGCCAGAGACATACCCTTCGTACTCAATCGCGTTGCGTGAGGGTCTGGCGATGATGCGATACCGGCCCGGAACGGCTTGGTTTAGCGTGAAAAGTCCTGTCGCGTCCGTTCGGGCAACAGCCAAATCCATCCCGCGCAGATCCACCAGCGACACGTCGATACCGCCAGATCCTTGAAGCGACTGGAAGTCTGGATTGTCATAGGTAATGCGGCCCGAAACATTGAAGCCATTACGAACCCCGGCGGCGACGCCGGTCGTAGTCACGCCTGCGCTCACGGTGATGTCGGCGCCTTCGTCGTAGGCAGATTTGCCAGGGTGCCATTGCCCTGCATAGGCTTGATATTTAGAGATCAGCAGGCGATATACCCCAGGCTTGATTGCGCCGATCGAAAAAGCACCGGTGTCATCCGTGTTGGCAACACCAGCGAATTGAAATCCGTTCGTCCGATACGACCAAACCTGCACATTGCCACCCTTGACTGGCAGATTGCTTGCAATGTCGCGCAGCACGCCGGAGATGCCGCCCAGCGGCAGTTGCAGACAGTTTGAAACATCCGCCGCAGACGCCGTTGACTTTGCCGCCGTGGGCATGCCACGCACTACCAGCATAAATGCACAAAACGTTGTGATCCAAATTAGTCGTTGCATCGCATACTGCATCGCCGTCAGTCACCTCGTGGAACAAACACAGTCGCCTGTAGCGTTCACGTGTGCAGCCATGGCATGCACGAGCATCGTTTCGTGCAGCCTTGGAGAGTCATGAAAAATGCATGCGCCGTATTCGAACGGTGTCGAATACGGCGCATGCGTGTGGTCTGTGCTAATTTAGCGGGCAGCCGTAATTGTTATAGCCATCCAACTTGGTGGCAAGGTTGAGTATGGCGTTGCGGTTACCGGCACGCAAAACGTTGTTGACCTGCGTCATCACTTGCGAGTCTGACAACGGGAAATCGTAAGCGGGCTGGGACGCATTGAGCAACGCCGCCACCGCCGCGCGCAGCAGAATCCGCACGCCGCCTTTGGCATTATTGCCCCCCGAATAGTTGAGCGCATCCAGCAGCGTGTCGTCCCTGCCATCGCCGTTGAGATCGAGCATGCCGCTATTCGAAAGATACGGCGTCACGTTGAATGTCTGCCGCACCAGGATGCTCGGCACATAGGGCGCTGGCCATGAGTCAAAATGTTGCGACTGCTTCCAATAGCCCGGCGTGCAACCGCTGAACAGGCTAGGCGTCGGTGTGTTGGTTGGTGTAGGCGTTGGCGTGTTGGTCGGTGTCGAGGTTGGCGTGTTGGTCGGCGTTGGCGTGTCGGTCGGCGTTGAGGTTGGTGTCGGTCGGCGTTGGCGTTGGTCGTGTTGGTTGGCGTGTCGGCGGTGTCGGTCGGCGTTGAGGTTGGCGTGTTGGTCGGCGTTGGTGTTGGCGTGTCGGTCGGCGTTGAGGTTGGTGTGTTGGTCGGCGTTGGTGTTGGCGTGTCGGTCGGCGTTGATGTTGGCGTGTTGGTCGGTGTTGGTGTTGGCGTGTCGGTCGGCGTCGAGTGTTGGCGTGTTGGTCGGCGTTGGCGTTGGCGTGTCAGTCGGTGTCGAGGTTGGCGTGTTGGTCGGCGTTGGCGTTGGCGTGTCAGTCGGTGTCGAGGTTGGTGTGTTGGTCGGTGTTGGTGTTGGCGGCGCGGTATTGGTGATCACGCAAACGATATCGGCGCCGGTCACAATCGAGACAACCACTGACGATGTGTTGCTGCTAGCGATTACAGCTCCAGTGCCGTTCAGATCACGGCATTCGGTTGATGTTGCATACGATCCAAGCAAAGTGCTGCCCGCGCCTGCCTCACTCACAGTATGCGCAACACCGGTGTTGCTGCCGCTGACAACAATCTCGTTTGTCGTAGCGCCATCGCCGCCAGTTGCGTAAGTGATGCCGTCGATGCGCAAATTAAACATGCCAGGATCAGTGCTTGGCACCAGATTCTTTTGCACTTCGAGCTTGCCGCTGTTGTCTCTTAACACGACGCAGTCTGAGGGGTCGGAGTTTGGTGAGCCAGATGGATACGAACACACGTCGATCAACTCGGCTGCCCCGCCGCCGACGTCGTCCAGATCAACAGTCCAACTCGCCGCGAGATCCTGCGGAAACGCGTTGCCGGCGCTGAACGGATCAGTTGGTTGGACGGAAACCGAACACGTCGACGCGAATGGTGTGACCTCATTGACCGGTGACGTGCATCGATCTGCACTATCGTCACCGCAGGAATACAAAATGGTCGTCGATGTCACGCCGTCGTTCGACGAGACGCACAACGAGTAGTTCGCATTGCCGTCACCATCCGTGTCATACAGGCTGCATGCATCAAGCGTGTTGGCGCCTGAGACGCTTAATTCATCCCAGTTCCACGAAACTGCGATGGTACTCGGAGCGCCTGCATAGTCGACGCACATGCGCGTCAGGTCTTTTTGCCCAGGCTCATCGTTTGCACCGGCGGAGTCATTTGTGCACTCGATTGCGGTAAGAGCGGCAATGTTGGACGTCGCAGGTAGTGCGACCACCCCTATCGACATAAAAACGAGCGACAAACCAGCAATTGCCGGAGCCGGAGACAGCCGCACTTTCACTGAATCAATTACCGAATGAAATAAATGCTCAAAAATAGCAAAAGACATTTGTGCACCTCCTGATTGAACTCGCAAGTTTTTATAATCGAATCCAAAGTGTAGCAGATGCTGTCAATTCTGCAACGGTGTTGTGCGTTCGTCGCAGCACAATGGCAAATAATTACAATTCGCTGTGCTTTTGCGCAATTTGAATTACGCGGAGATTTCAGGATGTTTTCTATGTTTGCCGCATTGCGTAACAGCGACTGTCCGCACGTGCGATTTCCGCGAAACACTAAGTTGCATGGCGCGGTTTCTATGCGGATGCTGTCAAACGCGCTCAAGCGGGCGATGCGGAAGTGCTGGGAGCGTGATGCGAATGGCGTCGTCTGGCGCGACCGGGCCGCCCTGCCGCACGATGCCCATAATGCCGGCTTTCCGGACAATCGCGCCATCGCCATCGCGATCAAGCACCGCGGCGGTTAATCCGGATTGAAACGCGTCTAGCTGGGCGCAGGGGTTGCGCAGGCCGGTGACCTCCACGATGGCGGACGCGCCAAGATGCAGGAGCGTGCCGACAGGTAAGCCGAGCAGATCAACGCCGTGGGTGGTGATGTTCTCGCCCATGTCACCCGGCTGAACGGCAAACCCACGCGCTGCAAGCTCATCAAATAACTCGGCGTGGATAAGATGCACCTGCCGCAGGTTTGGCTGCGTGGGATCGACGGCAACGCGCGAGCGATGTTTGACCGTGCGTCCGCAGTGCGCATCACCCTCGACGCCCAAACCGGCCAGCAGATGGATCACCGGGCGCGCGAATTTCGAGAACGCGTGGTCGACGCTCAAATGAACCGACAGGACGCGACCGGACCGCGCAACACCGAGCAGCTCCGGCAATACCCGCGCGACCAGTGTCGTCGCGCATAACACGGGCAGCGAAACCGCGCGCGCGGCCTCCAGCCGATGACTTTCGTTAAACCCCATGTCATCGAGATACAGCACGTGCGCGCCTGAGGCAACCAGCGCGCGCGCCGCCTGTGCGACCGAGCCTGGCGGGTCATACGGCGATGCTGGGGCGCAGATTACGTCGGGTGCATAGGGCCGCCACTGGGCCGGCGCATCCGCCAGATCCGAAGCCGGGCCAATTAACCCAAGCCTGCGATGCGCCGCCGCTGCGTTGACCGCGCCGCGCAGAATGCGGACCGGCTCGATGACGCCCGGGCAAGCCGCGGCCAGCGCCGGGAATTCGCCCGAACACAGCAACAGCAGGGCATCGCACTCGCTGGCGAGCTGTGCGGCGATGGCGATCAGGCGCGGTGTCAGCAGCGCTTTGGACAACCCGATCGGCGCGCCGCCGCGCAGCCGCGTTTCGAGCACCGGCTCGCCCGGGCGAGCGCGATAGGCGTCGAGACCAGCGGCATCCAGCCCGTCGAGCGCCCCGCGCTCGATCAGTTGGACAGCGTCGCCGAGAAACGCGCGCAGCGTCGGCAGCACATCATCACGCGGTGTTTGACCCAGGGTTAGCACACCGAGGCGGGGATTAGTCATGGCGGGCATCATCTGTGCGAATGGCGCAGCTCAATGCCCGGTGACATCGGAGTCAGCCCGTGGCTCGGCGCCAGTGTCGAGCGCGGAGATCGCCGCGATTTCATCCAGCGTCAGGGCGAAATCGAAGATGTCGATGTTGCGCGCCAATCGCTCGCGGTTCGACGAGCGCGGGATGGTCGCCAGCCCCAGCGCGATGTTCCAGCGCAGCACAATCTGCGCCGGTGACTTGCCATATTTTGCGCTGATCGCCGCCAGCACAGGTTCACCCAACAGCTCTTTGCCCTGCCCAAGCGGGCTCCAGGCGACGGTGATGATGTCATGCGCGCGATCATAGGTCACGTGATCGGTGCGCGTGATGCGCGGGCTGAGCTGGATTTGATTGGCGACCGGTCGGATCGACGCCGCGGCCAGCAGCGACTCCAAGTGGGCCGGTTTGAAATTTGACACGCCGATCGAGCGTGCCTTTCCGCTTGCACGCAACCGCTCAAATGTCTTCCAAGTGGAAAGATACTGGTTGCGTTGCGGCAGCGGCCAGTGAATCAGCAGCAGATCGACATAGTCCATGTCCAGCTGGCGCAGACACTCATCGAGCCCGGCGACCGCGCGCTCGTCACCCTGAAACTCGCCATCCAGCTTGGTGGTGACAAATAGATCTTCGCGTTTGATGCCGCTGTCGCGCACACCTTTGCCTACGCCGCGTTGATTGCCATAGCGGAATGCGGTGTCGATATGCCGGTAGCCCAGCTCGAGGGCGGTGACAATGACCGGCGCGATTGCTTCATCGTTGAGAGACGCAGTGCCCAAGCCGATCTGTGGCATGGTGTGGCCGTCATTCAGTTTTAGGGTTGGGATCGTCATGGGCGGAGCTTACTACCAATCGACCAATCCAGTGCGACGTGGGGTGCCGCGACATTTGCGCGTGGCTCCCCGGGACCGAGGTCCCGGGCTAACCATCGCAAAGGCGGCCTTCGCCGCCTAGTGGACAGGTGCGAGCCGCTTAATGCCACTTTACAGAATTTTGTGGCGCACCCCGCAGCGGGGCCAATCATTTGGCAGATCGGCGGCTTGAAGGTATAAGGTCGTTTATGCACGACAAACCAGGCACGCTTGAACAATTAAAACTCCGAAATTCCGCAGCGCATGCGCGCTTCCTCGTCGCGATTGTTGCGCGAACCGAAGCTGAATTGAGTGAGCCGCGCCTTCCAATGGGTTGGTCGATCAAGGATGTGCTCGGTCATCTGGGCTGGTGGGATCACTGGCTCGTATACACCCTCTTTCCGGACGATGCGACGATCGCGGCAAATCCTCCGCCGCTGATCGATGAGATTAAAAGCGCAAAGATGGCATTGGATGCGCTCAATGAGCATGTGTTCCGGTTTAACAAAACGCGCAGCCTGGCCGACATACGCGCGCAGTTTGCACAAGCCCACAGCGCCTCGGCTCGCGTTGCAGCGCAATTGACCGAGTCCGATGTGTTTGATCCAGCCGGCAGATCTGCCGTGATTGGCCGGTCTGTTGCAGAGCTTGTATTCGGAATATATGAGCACTACGAAGAGCACGCGCATGACATCGAAACCGCCTTTGCCTAGCCTGTAAGTCCAGCGGCCTGGCAATCGTCGCGCGCCAGTTGTTGGGAACCACGCGTGCGCCTGCTTTGACATCGCTGCAGCGTTGGTGCCCGCACGCGACTATCCTTTGCGTCAGATGCAGCGTGTTTGTAGCGCTGTGTCTTGAGCCCCCTGCAGGAGACAAAGCACATGACACAGTCAGGAAGCAAACTTGCCACCTCGCGCGCCGCGCGGCACATCGTGCTGATCGGCGCGCTGTTACTGTCGCTCGCGCCGGTGCAAAGCACCCAGGCACTACGTCAGCCGCTGGCGCCGGCGGGTCCGGGTGTCATGCTGGCCCCGACCTGGCGCGCCGGCAGCGTGCAGTATTCGACCATCATCAACTGCGCCAGCGTGATCTTTGGCTCACCCTACAACGAAAATGGCGTAGGCGCCTATATGAACCAGCTGATGGATCTGCCTGCAAACCTGCCTCGGCCGAATGACGGCTACTACCTCTCAGTCGTCGTCGCCGGGTTGGGGCAGCCGTGTTCCGGCACGCGCGTCAATTTCGAATTCGAGTTGCCACCGAACACCGCAATCAATCCCGGGCAGCCGGCGTATTGTTTGTATAGCAACTCGCCCGCCGCTCAGTGCCCGCCGTTGCAGATGCTGGGAAATGGCCGCATCTGGGCGCCCTCGGGCGACAGCCCAAACGCAAATACCTGGCCGTTGCCGCAGGGTGTTTTTCTGGAAGTGCAGATCCCGGTGGTCTCCACCGCCCCGCTTACCAATCAGCCAGCGCGCGCGCGCGTAAAAGTGCTGGACGGCAACGCCAGCCCGGAGTTGACACCTGAGATCGGCGTATTTGTATTCAGCGCAACCGGCACAGCGCCGACGTTTGACTTCGCCACGCCATCGACCACCCAGGTCACCACCAACACGGCGCATGGCGAGGGATTTTTATACAGCACGGCATTGAGCGGAAACATTTTTATTGACTGGGGCACATCGCCAGGCGCGCTGCCATCGACGCTGGCCCTGGGAAACGTCGCTGCCGGAAACTATAAGGTCTTCATCGATTGGGATCCTAGCGATAACTTTCAACCCAACACCCCCTATTACTGGCGCATCCGGTTTGTGGGTTCGAACAGCACCACGTATCTCAGCCCAGTGCAATCATTCACCACCAAGTCGTTTGGCGTGATAGGCAATGGCACTGCCGCAAGTTGCAGCGACGCCGCATTGCGCTCCGAGCTTCAGCTCAGTGGCTCGCGCAACATCACCTTTGACTGCGGCGCAGCGCCGGCCACGATCCTGCTATCCAGCGGCTTTATCGCCGTGGGTAGCGGGGTGAAAACGATAAATGGCGGAAACAAAGTCACGCTTGTGGCGGCCGCCGGCGAACGGTTGCTGACTGCAAACGCAGGCGCAGCCCTGGCGCTCAAGGACATCACGCTGACAGGCGGCAATTCGAGCAGTTGCGGCGGTGCAATTCTCTTCGCAGGCGCTAGTTTGACGCTGGAGGGTGTGCGTCTCATTGGCAATAACGCGGCGGATGGCGGCGGTGCGTTGTGCGTCAACAATGCATCCGCAACCGTCAACATCACATCCAGCCTGTTTTTGAGCAACACTGCCTCGTCAATCCCGGCCGGCAGCTACGACGGTGTTGGCGGTGGCGCAATCGCGCTCGTCAATGGCAACGTCAACGTGGATCAATCCGAGTTCAGCGGCAACACCGCCGTCAATGGCAGCGGCGGCGCGGTCGAGAGCAAGAGCAACAACACAGCGTTTAGCGCCACACGCAGCCTGTTTCAGGGCAACGTCGCCAGTCAATCCGGCGGCGCGGTCTCGCTGGTCAAACTCGGTGAGCATAGGATTCTTGCCAGCACTGTGACCGGCAACTTGGCTGGTGTGTTCGGGGGCGGGGTCAGCGGCGATTCGAACGGCGGGAGTGTGATCAACATATGGCGCTCGACAATCGTGAACAACCGCGCGGGGGATTCGTGCAGCCAGAATGCGTTTGAGTGCGAGTATGGCGGCGGATTGTCCGGCTATGTCTTCTTCAGCAATACCATCGTGTCCGGCAACACGCCGACGCAGTGTTCAATGGGCAGCGGCGGTGAGTTCCCCATTGGAACGAGCGCAAATCTGGTCGGTGATATCAGCTGCGGCAACGTGGGCATAGGCGATCCGTTGCTGGCGCCGCTGGCCCAAAACGGCGGGCGCACCCGCACACACGCGCTAAACACCGGCAGCCCGGCCATCAATGCAGGCGGCGGCGCCTGTATCGGCAGCTGCAACGACCAGCGCAACCTGCCGCCGGTGGGTGCGCTCGATATCGGCGCGTTCGAGCGCCAGACGGTGGAATTGCCGACCGCGACCCCGGTGCCGCCCACGGCGACGCCATCTCTGCCTACGCCAACGCCTGGCCCCGGCACGCCCAGTGTCACGCCTGCGCTGCCAACTGCGACCCAGACACCTGGGCCTGGCACATTGCAACGCCGGCTTTACTTGCCACTGACACGGCGATAGCACGCTCTCTTCTGCTGACGCTATTTTGGAACTACCTGAAAAAGTCTACGCAAAACTCGCCGCCCTGGGCGACGCAGGTACGCAATGGCGCCTGTCTCTGCCTGCGCTGCTCGATGACATCGAACACCGGTGGGGCGTTGCGCAGGGTCGCATCTTGAGCGGCGGTTCGGAAGCGCTTGTCATTGAAACAGCATCGGCCAACGCTGGCCCGGCGGTTTTAAAGCTCGGCATCCCCGGCGAGACCGGCTTTGAACGCGAAGTTCAAACCCTGCTTGCCGCAAACGGCCGCGGCTATGCGCGCGTGCTGGCCGTAGATATTGAACACCGCGCGGTGTTGTTGGAGCGGCTCGGCCCGCAGTTGGAACAGCTCGATCTCCCTGTCCGAGCCCAGATTGAACATATTTGCGAGACGCTGCGCATCGCTTGGCAGGTTCCGCCGGGGTCACTTTCATTGACATCCGGCGATGAGAAGGCGCGCTGGCTCGGCGACTTTATCGCGAGCAGCTGGGCAGCGCTGGAACGGCCCTGTTCGGAAAACGCGATGCTGCGGGCGCTTCAGTTTTCGCAGGAGCGCGCGACAGCGCACAATGCGGTCTCGGCCGTCTTGGTGCATGGCGATGCGCACAGCGCCAATACGCTGCTTGCCACACAAGGCGGCGCGCCGCTTGTCTTTCGATTTGTGGACCCTGACGGTCTGTTTGCCGAGCCAGCCTGCGATCTTGCGGTGCCCATGCGCGACTGGAGTCAGGAACTGCTAGATGGCGACACCATAGCGCTGGGGTTGGCGCGCTGCGACCTGTTGAGCGCGCTCACGGACACGCCTGCGCAACCCATTTGGCAGTGGGGCTTTCTTGAGCGCATGTCAACCGGGTTGTATCTGTTGAAACTCGGATTGACCTCTGAAGGCCGCGCCATGTTGCGCGTGGCCGAAGCGTGGGCCGTCGTCTGATCTGCAACTACCCTCGCTTAGAGGCTATCCCAATAGGAGAGTATCTATCCGAGAACGCGCTAGCCACTCACGCTCCGCGTGAGTGGCTAGCGCGTTCTCGGGCTAATCTCTGTGACCTCGCGCGCGAGACGTCGCAAATCGGCGGAAAACGTATGGACTCAATTGGGATAGGCTCTTAGTCGTCGTCCAAGCCTTTGCCGTCAAGAATGTGCTGCATGTATTTCTCAACACGCGCCGACCGGGTTTTGGATTGTTTCGCTGCGGAGAAAAACAGCAGGTAGCCGCGCTGGCGGCCCGGTGTCAACGCTTCAAACGCCGCCTTCAACTCGGGGAGCTCATCGAGTTGGGTTTTGAATTCCTCGGGCATCGCAAATTCGGAGGTTTTTTTAAACGCAACCTGCGCGCCGGATTTCTCGAGTTCAATGGCCTCGTTTACGTAGGCTTTCACAATCGATTCCATCTCAACGATTTGCCCGATGGACGTAAATCGGATCTGGCGCGCGGATTGCACATTTTGCGTCTGCTGGATCAGGATGCCTTCGGTATCTTTTAACAGCGCGCCCTTGCCAAACAAAATTGCACAATAGTGTTTGAAGACATGGATCAGGACAACATTGTTGCCCTGCAAGGTGTAGGTGGGGACGCCCCACTTCACCTCCTCGGCAAGCCCGCATTCAAGGATGATGCGCCGCAAGGTCTCGATTTCTTTCTGCCATTGCTTATTCTTTCGGAAATAGAAATCGGCCTTGGGGTTCGGTTGCATGGTAATTGGCATGATACCGCTTTGATCAATTGGCGGCGTTTCGCGCACAAGCCCACAGAGGTTTGCCCGAGAACGCGCTAGCCACTCACGCTCCGCGTGAGTGGCTAGCGCGTTCTCGAATAGATACTCCCTAAAAGTTTAGTGCGCTCAAAACTGCAGCACACCATCGTCAAAACCAGCGTTAGGCAGCGCGTCTTTCTCGCGACCGTAATCCTGCAGGTTGACCCACGGTTCGTGGTCGCCCTGTTTTGGCAGCCGCCCGGCCCCGCGTTGCATATAGCCCGGCGCAAAATCGGCCGGATCAATAAATGGCTTGGCCGTCATCGTGCGATCTTCTGGCCGCAGCACCGGCGTGCACTGGCGCGCGCCGATCGCGTCCATGTGCTTGAGCAGCCGGCAGACATAGCGCGCGATCAGGTCGGAACGCAGCGTCCACGACGCGCGGATATAGCCAAAGATCCAGGCCAGATTAGGCAGGTCAGACAGCAGGATGCCTTTATATGTCCAGGCGTCGGCAATCGAAAACGGGCGGCCATCGACGCTAAACGCAATCCCGCCCAGCGCAGACAGCTCGATGCCAGTCGCAGTCACGATGATGTCGGCCGGCACGAACTGGCCCGATGCGAGCACGATGCCCTCGGCAGCAAAATGCGCGATCTCGCCGGTCACCACCGAGGCGCTGCCGGCTGCGATGGCCTTGAGCAAGTCGCCGTCCGGCAGCAGGCACAACCGCTCGCGCCACGGCCCATAGCGCGGGCTGAAGTGCGTCGACAGGTCGTAATCCGGCGGCAGATAGGAGGCGGTCAGCGCGAGCAGTTCCTCACGCACCGCTTCGGGCTCGTTCAACGCGCGCTCGGTGAAGAGCTGTCCTTCCACAAGCGATTTGCGGCGTTTGATCTCGTGGATCCACGCGGGCGGCAGATCCAGCGCGCGCAGCGATTTGATCAGATCGCTCTCCTCGCGGTTGTCAAACGGCAGATAGTAGCTGGGCGAACGCTGCAGCTGCGTCACATGCGCCGCGCGCTGCGCCAGCGCAGGCACAAGTGTCGCCGCGGTCGCGCCGGAACCGATCACGACCATGCGCTTGCCGGCATAGTCCAGGTCTTCGGGCCACTGCTGCGGATGAATGATCATCCCGGCAAAATTTTCTTCTCCCGCAAAGCGCGGGCGATAACCGGCCTGATAGCTGTAGTAGCCCTGGCACATCAACAAAAAGCGCGCGCTAAAGCGGCGTGTTTCGCCGGTGGCGTTTGTCGCGTCGATTGTCCAGAGCGCATCCGGCGACGACCATGTCGCTGCGCCAACGCGATGTCCAAATCGAATCTGCGGCGCGAGTTTGTGCTCGTCGACGACTTCGTGCATGTAGCGCAGAATCGCGTCCCCGGTTGCAATCGGGGTGCCTTCCCATGGCTTGAAGTCATAGCCATACGTATGCAGATCGCTATCCGAGCGAATGCCGGGGTATTTGAACAGATCCCAGGTGCCGCCAATCGCCTCGCGCGCTTCGAGAATCACGTAGGTCTTGCCCGGGCACTCGCGCTGCAAATGACAGGCCGCGCCGATGCCGGACACGCCCGCGCCGACGATGATCACATCAGAGTGTTCGACCGCGCCGTTGTCACGCATGGTTGGATTACCAGGCCTCTTCGTGCACGATGCCGTCGAGCGACTTGCGCGCGCCGGGTTTGAAATCGGCGCCGATCGGATACGCAACCGGGATCAGGGCGGCCTGTGTGACAGTGTCATACGGAATCCCCAGGATCTGCGCCGCCTCGCGTTCATAGCCGAGGTGCAGCGTGGTCCAGCACGATGCCAGCCCATGCAAACGCGCGGCCAGCATAAAACTCCACGCCGCCGGCAGGATGCTGCCATACAGCCCGGCCATGTGTCCGCTGCTCGCGGACTCCGCGCGGCCTTCGATGCACGGCAGCACCCAGGCCGGCACCTCGTGCAGATGCAACGCCAGATAGTCGGCCGAGCGCGCGACGCGCGACGCACCCTCGTTGCCCTGGACCGCGCCCGCTTCAAAGCCGGCATAGGCGTGCCAGGCCTTGCGATACAAATCGGCAATCGCGCGCTTTTTTGCGGCATCGGTCAGGACAACAAAGTGCCAGCCCTGGGCGTTGCTGCCGGACGGCGCCTGCAGCGCGATCTCGATGCACTGGCGGATCAAAGCCGGCGGCACGGCGCGCGTCAGATCAAGACGCTGGCGCACCGAGCGTGTGGTTGTCAGCAGGTCCAGCGCGGAAAGGTTAAGCATGTTCATCGTCTCTACAAATGCCTGCCTGGCAAGCATTCGAAAATTTTCTGGCGTCAAACCCCGCCATGTATTTCGTCAACTTTAGAAAGGATAACCTTTCAGCCCATGTCCGCCCTTCAAACACGAAATCTCTCCGGTGTGCCAGTTGCAGTTTGTAAACAAACACAGACAGCACCCAGCCCACTGTTTACTGTCCAAATCCGATCGCTTCCAGATTTACCAGCTTTGCCAGATCGACATCAGTCGCGCTATTCAAAAACGCGCGGTATTTTCATGCACTGCTTTTGCATAGTCACGGCTTGAGCTGACGTCGCTGCGTCGAGCTGGACCAACCCGGCCACTGCGATGGATCCCGAGGGGGCGATGAGTCGATGACCATTTGCCGCGCCAGGACTTGAGGCGGAAAGCCGGGGCTTGCGCGCGTATCAGTCCATTGACCGCCAAATCTTCCACGATCAGGATGTGCGCGTAGTAACTGCCTATCGAGCGGGCGTACCTGCCGGCCTATGTTCTGCAATTTCAACTGTGACATCGTTAACTGTGCCTTCAAGCACGGTATGCGCAAACCCGATCTGCTATTGTAATAACTATGACTGACGGATATTGGGTTTGAATCTGACATTTTCTCCCACGCTGAATTAAGGCAACTATGCTCGACCGCGGCTGCGCGGGACTTTTGCAAGGGCGGTTCACGCGCCTACGTCATTTGCAGCGTAGGTGTTCCAGCCAAGTGCGAAGAAATGGGTGCGGTAGGTGCCACCTGTCTCGCGCAATACTGGACTGCCTCCGTGCAATGACGCTGGCCCGAATTTGCCAGAAGGCGACGAATGCGATTACAGCCGCATCAACTCGGCGTCCTGCCCTGCAGGATATTTTGCATCCGTTGTTCGATTAGCGCTTTCCAATCCGGATGCGGCAGGATATAAAACTGCTCGTTGCGGATTGCGTCGAACACATGCCCGGCCAGTTCTTGCGGAGCCATCCCCGTTGCAACCATCTGTTGCAAGGCCAGATCGTTCGCCGATGGCACGTTGTCCGAGGGCGGATTTTGCAGCGCCGGGCTGCGATTGCGCTCGGACGTCATGATTTGCGTGTTGACCCAGGCCGGGCACAGCACCGAGACTTGAATTTTCGAGCCACGTTCCGCAAGCTCACAACAGAGCGTCTCGGAAAGGGACACGACAGCATGTTTTGTGGCTTTGTAAACACCTAGCCCGGTGCCAGAGATAAGCCCGGCAATCGACGCGGTGTTGACGATGTGGCACTCACTATTCTGCGCCAGCATGCGCGGCACAAATGTGTGGATTCCGTAGAACACGCCGCTCAGGTTGATGCCGATCACCCACGCCCAATCCGCGAGTGTGCTTTCCCAGACCGTTGTTCCGGCGCCGACACCGGCATTGTTGAACAACAGATGCACCGCCCCAAAACGGGCATAGGCGGCGTCCGCCAAACGCGCGATGGCCTGGTTGTCCGCGACATCGGTTTGCACGGCCAGCACCTGCCCGCCCAGCGCAGTCAATGCGCGCTCGGTCTCCTGCAAAGCAGGCACTTCGATATCAGCCAGCACGACATGCGCACCTTCGCGCACACAGCGTTCCGCGATCGCGCGACCAATGCCGCTGGCCGCGCCAGTGACGACGGCGGTTTTGTTTTTGAAGTCTTTCATAGGCTCGCGGCGGCCTTGCGCCCGACAAACAGCATAAACAGTTCACGATAGCGCGCATCCGGATCGGCAAGAATCAACTCGATATTCCTGTCAATCTCGGCCCAGGCCTCGCGGTCGCTTGGTGACAGTTCATAGTCGAGCGAGACGCGCGCGTAAAGGCGGTGCAGGTCCGCAAGATATGGCAGCCCTGTGCGGTCAAATGGCGCGGCACGCTCGACAAAGACAGTGCGGCTTTGCAACAGTGTCAATCCAAACGCGCGCATGCGCGCGCCTATCACCGGCGTCCCCTTGGACATAACAAGTAGAGGTCTTAACGCGGTGCCCCCTTGAAACAGGCGCCAGCGCAGCTGTGAATTGACGGGATACAGGCTGAGGCAATCAAAGTCCATTTCCTTGATCGCAAGCAACCCGCCGGGTTTGAGCACACGGATGAACTCGGCCAATACTGAATCAAAATCGCCCGCCGACAGATACTGCACCGTGTTCGCACACCAGACGCAATCAAACGCCGCATCCTCGAACGGCAGTTTGAGAATGCTACAGACGTGCGTTTCGAATTTTGCCGCTGGCCGAGCAGCGTCGATCCATTTGCGCACGCCGTCGATCGACTCCGCGGCATGATCGAGCGCGGCCACGCTGCCTGTAGCGCCAACCAACTCGGCCAGATGCGGCAGAAACACGCCGTTGCCGCAGCCTGCATCGAGCACACGCCAGCCCGGTTGAATACCGACACTTGCGATGCACGCGTCATATTCGGCTTTGGCCAGCAGGTAGTGGCTGTCCAGCTGATGCGCCTGCGACGCGGACGATCCGGCGGAGTTTTGCGAGAAGGACAGTTTGTGATCTTGTGAATTGGGAGTGTGACTCATGTGTCCTCAATCCGGCACCACGCCGGCAAACACCGTTTGCACTGACGCGGCACTGATAATCCGGGTGCTTGAAGAGATGGTTTGGCGAGTCAAAGTCCGGCAAGCTTGCCGCCAAACATCTGTGCTCCACCGCTGGCAACGGCAATGTTCGAAGCACGGCGCGGCGCATCTCTTGATCAAATCCGTGAGAAAGGCGCGCCCATATGCGTCCAATGGGCTGCTACGCACCATAAACATCGGCTTCTGCCGCAAATCAACCAAGCCCGCCTCGCGCAGCCACCGCGGTAAATCAGCCGTGCGCAACAACTGCTTGAAGGTAGGTCCATATCCCGGGCGGGCCATTTCTTTGCTAGATTCGAGAAAGTGCGACAAGAAGAGCAGGCGTTGTCGGGATGAATTTGACCGCGCGTGGCGTCCGATTCCTTGATCGCTACCAGCCCGCCCGGCCGCACGACACGGCGCTGCTTCAGCCGAGCAATGCGCGCAGTTCGGTCGTCGCTCAGAAATTGCGTGGTGTTCGCGCACCAGCCGCGTCAAACGTGTTGTCGTCATATGGCAGCGTCGTGACGTTGCCGACCTTGCCCGTGACCGGCGCCAGCCATTTCTCCCGCTGCGACGTTTTTTGAGCGTGGTGATGTTCTCCGGCGCGAGATCGATCGCGTCGATGCTGCCGGTTGGCCCGACCAGCGCGGTCATCAGCGGCAAAAAGCTGCCCGGGCCGCTGCCGGCATCGAGCACGCGCCAGCCCGGTTTGATGCCGACCCAGCGCAGCATCGCCTCGTATTCCGGGCGCATCCACGCAAAGTGCGTGTCGAGCCAACCGGCATCGGAAAGCATACTGTCCGGTTGACGTGGTGTGCGATGCGTCGGGGTTAGAAGTTGGTTCACTCATGTGTGTTCTCTATTAAGATTTGTTTCCCACCGCAAACAAGGCCCGCATGCGGATATGAACGCCGTCGGATTGTTTGAATTCCTGCACTTTGTCGCAAAGCGTGTGCTTTACGTCGTCAAGCACCTGAGGCTCAAGGCGTTCAAGAAAACCACGTATCCCGTGCGACCATAGCGAGGACCACCACTCTTCTTCGTTCGCGTAGACAAACTCGCCGTCTTCGCTCGACACCTGAATGTCGGAAAAGCCTGTTTGTAGAAGCGCGGTCGTCAGACGCTCTGGCGTATCAAAACTCAGAGCCTCCGGAGGCTGTGCGGCCGAGGGTGCCTGCGGCGGAAGTGCGGCCCGAAACTCTCGCTTCAGCCAGGTAAAGAATGGATCATCCGCCGCCCATGTGGTCAGAACCACGCGCCCACCTGGTTTGAGCGCCCGCAAAAACTCGTTGAGCGCGCGCTGCGGTTCGGGGAAGAAAAACAGCGCAAAACCACACAGCACCCGGTCAAACGACGCATCGGCAAAGTCGAGCTGCACCGCATCCATCTGATGCATTTCGACATGCGGCAAGTCCGCGCGCGCAATATCGACGCGCTGTTTCCTGCACCATCCCCTCCGCCAGGTCAATGCCGATGGCCCGGCCACTCGGTCCGACCTGTTCAGCCGCCGGGAACAACGCTGCGCCACGGCCGGCGGCCACATCGAGCACGGTGTTCCCGGGCGTGAGTTGCGCCTGCGCTACAAGCCGTTTGCCAAAGTGCGCAAAAAATGGCGGGCCTACGCGGTCGTAAATTGCTGCGGCGCGGCTAAATACGCCAGCAATGCCGGGTTGTTGATTTTTTAAGTCACTCATAATGAAACCAGATCAACCAATCGCAGCGACCGGGTTATGCCGCCAAGCGGCAAGCGCAGGACGCAGCATAAACATCGCGATCGCAAACACCAGTAGTGCCGCGCCGTACACGGCGAGGGCCGCGCTCGGCCCCAGCGCCTGCGCGAGATACCCGCTGAGCAACGCGCCAGGGATCTGCGAGCCGATCAACACCAGTTGAAACAGCGAGAAGATCCGCCCACGCATATGCGCTTCGGTCAGGCTGCCGATGAGACCAAACGATATCGCGCTAAAGCAGGTCGAGGCCACCGCTTCGAGAGTCGCTAACGTTGCTGCAGGCCATAGGCTACGCGTCCAGAGACCCATCGCCAGCAGCGATACACCGCTGACGACCATCGGTAGCATCACCAGCAAGCCGGTGCGCTTCTGCCCAAGCAAGCGCGGCAATACAAACAGTACGGAAGCTACACCGCCGATACCCAGCGCGCCCTGAAACAGGCCAAGATCCGCGCCGGAGCCGTTCAGCGCATATGTGACAAAGGCCGGATACAGCGTCGGGCTTACCAGCGACAACACAAAGTAGACAAACCCGCACAGCAAGATGTCAAACAGGCGCGGCGATCGATAGGCAAAGCGCATGCCCTCGCTATAGTCGCGCAACAGGCTGCCACCACTGTTTTGCGCGCGAGCCTGCGGAATTTTTGTCAGCAGCAGCATCGCCAACGCCACCGGGACAAAACTCAACGCGTTAAACCAGAACACTGCTGCCGGGCTGATCATCTCGAGCAGCAATCCGGCGAGCAACGCGCCGATGATACGGCCGGCAGCTTGCGCCAGCATCATCACGTTGGCGGCTTTTGGAATGTCCGCACCTTCGTTCATATCCACCGTGATCGCATCGGCCGTCGGCTGGTCCAGTGCATAAATGACGCCGAGTGCGATATACATCACGAACACGTGCCATTGCTGCAGCGCACCGACATCCAGCAACAGCGCAGTAACGGCGGCAATCAATGCGGCAAACAAGCTGCTGGCCACCAGCAGCAAGCGCCGGTTGCCGCGGTCGGCGATGGCGCCGGCAAACGGGCTGGTGAGCACCATCGGGACAGCGAACAACGCAACCAGCAGGCCGAGCGTCGCTGCGCTGCCGGTAAGCTGCAGCACGACGTAGGCCATGGCGGTTCGCGCCGCCCAAGTACCAATCAGCGATAGCGTTTGTGCACTTATGAATATGGCAAAGTTGCGATTGCGCAACGGGGTGAAGGCATCTGGAATCGTCATGTTCGGGTTGGGTTTGGCAAGTCACTCCGGAAGTTTGCGCTTGACAAGGTCCGACTAAGCCTTCAACACCATGCGATACCGCGCCCCATTCGCTCGAACTTTATCCAGCGCCTGGTTCACCTGCGCCATTGGCACGATTTCGGTCTTGGCCGTGATGCCGTGCTTGGCCGCAAGTGCCAGCATGTCGGTCATCTCTTTGCGCGATCCAATATTGCTGCCGCTGATGGATTTAGAACCCACGATATAGGAAAAGGGATGCACATTGATGCTATTTGGCGGAGCACCCACCAGGCACAACTCACCACGGGGTTTGAGCAGCGCCATACACGCATTCCAGTCGATGTCGGCAGTCACCGTAGACAGCACGAAATCAAAAGAGCCTCTTAACGCGTTAAGCACCGCAACATCGTTGGTGTTTGCAAAGTGGTTCGCGCCAAAAGCCCGCGCCTCGGTCTCTTTGTCAGCCGTGGTTGAAAACGCGGTCACCTGTGCGCCAAGCGCGCGCGCGAATTGCAAAGCCAGATGACCGAGCCCGCCAATGCCAATAACGCCGACTTTGGTCTCTTTCGCGACGCCAAAACGGATCAGCGGTGAATAGACAGTGATGCCAGCACACAAGAGCGGTGCCGCTATTTCTGACAAGATGCCGTCCGGGATTGGAAATGCAAATCGGCTGTCAATCACGATCGCGTCGGCAAATCCGCCATGGTGCCCGACGCACGTCGCTTGCTGCGCGGCACAGAAGTGTTCAGCGCCTTCCAGGCAATATTCGCATTCCCCGCAAGCGCTGCGTTGAAACCCTATGCCCACCCGCTGGCCAACCTTGAGTGTCGACTGCGCACCGGCAGCCTCGACGGTGCCAATAATTTCGTGGCCGGGGACATTTGGGTAAACCGATATGCCCCAGTCGTTGTCGATTAAATGCAAGTCGGTGTGGCATATGCCGCAGTGGCTAATTTTGACGCGCACATCGTGCTCGCCGAGATCGGCAGGCGTGTATGCGAGCGGGCGCAATGTTTCTTTTGCAGCGTAGGCTGCGTATCCGTGAATGTTCATGAGATTTGCATTTCAACGTTGTTGTATGTTTCTGCTCAAGCGAGGTGCTCGCATTTCTCGCTGCGCTGCTCAGCAACGAACAGGCTTTGCGGTGTCATTTCGAGGCGAAGCCGAGAAAATGCGCGGAAGCTTGCCGACGCTGTTGGACAGCTGGGCCATGCAATTCGGAGAGCGTTGCCTGCGCAATTTCGTCCATGGCCTCCTTGTGGGATGCCACGACACCGCGCTAGTTCGAAGCTTCAACCACAAACACTTCATTGCGGCCGCCTGCCTCCGTCAGCTCATACCACTTCTGGAAAGGCTGCGACCCACGGTCTGGCGCTCCCTTCATCCCACATAGTTTGCATTTGCACAACGCTGTCGAATTCGGTCTCCAGCACAATCTCGTTAAACGTGCCATACCACGAGGACAGCAGGCGACCTTTCATGCCGCTTTGGCTTAGTGCCGATGCCGCGATGCGAAGGGATGGCTTCATCGTGTCTTCCTTGGCGGCTCATAAACGTGCGGCGATTAATTACTTTTTTCATGTGTCGTTCCCTTTAGGATGTTTCTCTAATCCAGGTGGCGATTTCACCGAACCCGGCGCTGGCGCGCCGGAAGATGCGTGAAATCGCCGAAGGCGAATCAGCCTTGTTAAGATCGGCCATCGGCGGCATTCGTCGACTGTTCCCTCAAGGCCCTGGTCCGCCCCGGTCGAAATGGCTCATCTGTAAACAGTTCCTGCGAATCTATCGGAACACCAAGCGCCTGTCTTGAACAATCCGACTCAACCCTGGAACGTTCTTGCGCGCTTCAGCACGTCGCTGGGCGTCACACCGAGCACTTCGCGAAAATGCCGCGTCATATGGCTGTGATCGGCAAAACCAGCCTGCTGCGCGACCATCGCCAGCGGCTGTTCGCCCGTCAGCAACATGTCGCGCGCCAGCGACACGCGCAGCTGGATCAGATACTGATGCGGCGCCCAGCCGGTGCTCAGCTTGAATTGCCGCGCAAAATGCGATGGGCTCAGATTGACGGTGGCGGCCAACTCGGCCAGCGTGACATTGCGCTCAAGATTCGCGCGCAAGTAGTCATCCACACGTTCACGTTCGCGGCTGGTTAGCCCCGGCGCTTGCGGCGCAGGTGCGCGCTGGCAGGTTGCGCGCAGTGTTGACAGAATTCCCATGGTATGCCGTGATGGTAGCCACCGCTTGTCAACTGTTGCTCACAACCGCGCTTAAAACCCACTCAATTCGACCTAAATTACAGCGGCAGTGCCTGCCGCGCTATGTGCCAACGTCCGTCATTCGCGCTCCCACTCGATAATCGCGCGCGCAATCCGGTTGCCCAGCAGCAGGGATGGCGCCCAATCCCCCGTCGAGCGCAGGCGCTCGCCGATGTACTCGCGGGTGACATGAGCGACACCAATCATGCGCGGGTGTGATGCCAGTTCAGTCGTGACAATCGATCGATTGCCTTCATTCTTGATAAATCCCGAAGCGGCGAACACCGTGTTGAAGGCCGCCGCGCGGTCCTCCTCGGTCACCGGCGCCGTGCGGCCAGCCTGCGTCATGATGTACATGAATGTGCCGTCCGGCTGAATGATCATGCGGCCATGCCACAGCGGCGAGAGCTTTTTCTCCCGTATCTTGAAATTCAACGATTCGTTGAACCAGCCGCCACGTGCCGACACTCCGCGGATCCACCGCGCCTTTGTTGCTGTTGCTCATGATGACTAACTCCTGTTGATCGTACTGATTTACAAATGCCGGGGCGATCGCGATCATGGCTTGCGCGCCCACTGCCCGACGATTGGCAAAAATGCCGGCACCAGGCGCTCGTCGTGCTCAGTGCGCAAACGCGCTTCCAGCGTGTCGATATCCACAGTCTCAGCGCTGGCAATCTCAAATTTTTGGGCCGCCGGCAGCAAGCTGCGCACAACTTCGGCAAGGTTGTGATAGCCGGCGGACTGCGCTGTGGTGTTCATCGGTGACTCGACGATGGGCCACGGCTCGGGCTGCAGACCAATCTCGCGCATCTCATGGAACAACGACATGCCCAGGTTGTCGTGCACGCCGGCGCGCGCCAGCACATCCAGCACCAGCTGCACACTTGCGGCAAACACCGGCTGCATGTCGGCGATTTTCACGCTGCGAAAGGCAGTCTCATGAAAGGCCAGCAGCCCGCCACTGCGCACATGTCGCGCGATCGCGCGCAGCGACTCGCGCGGCTCTTTTGTATACATCAGCACAAAGCGGCCGATAGCGGCGTCGAACGGGCCGCCGGGCTCAACTGTCAGCAAATCACCTTGGATAAAACTGACATTCGCCAAACGCAGATCATGCGCCCGTTGGCATGCCACATCCAGCACCGTGGCGTCTTTATCGACGCCCACGACGCTGCCTGTCGGCCCAACCAGCCGCGCAGCCAAAAAGGCCACATCGCCAACGCCGCTGCCCACATCGAGGATGCGCATGCCCGGGCTCACGCCGGCGGCGCGCAACATGCGCTCGGTCGCGGGTGCGAGCATCTCGGCCTGGTCGACCAGACGTTGATACTCGCGGTAGGTGCGTCCCAGTGCGTAGATCGGATCCGCTGTTGTCGTGTTATTTTGTGTGCTCATGTTGTGTTGTCTCGTTATCGGACCCATGTCAAAGGGCGATTTTGCAAATTGTGTGTCAGGTCGCTAACCCCTTGGCAACCTGACACACACGGCGAGCTGACCGCGCATCCACACGGACGGATACGCGACAAACTGCCCAAACGCTATTGCAACGACGCGTGGCAGATCAATTGCGACACCGATACGTGCTCGGGCAGCGCGCAGTCCGCGCGTGGCTCGGCGTCGCCGTCATCAGCCAGAGCTCGCTGTAATACGCGCGCAATGGCCAGCACAAAATGCGCCAAGGCAATCGTCGCAAAAAGTTGATGTCGCAATCCGGCTGAACCGAGGATCGTCGCTGCAGCTCCAGACATGCCACAGAATCTAGCGGAGCCGCTCCCACCTGTCTTGAACAATCTGACCGCGCTCTGGAATGATCTTGCGCATGTCGGCAGGCTGCCGGTTAGGCTTGATGCTGCACGAGTGATCTACCAAGACGTCAGCGCAATTCATCGGCCAAAACAAACGGAAGGGCTGCGTCGACTGACACCCGGGCACGGACGAGAAACGGCAACATCGCCGAAGGCAGATTGGTCCAGCACGTTTACGGACCGTCAGTGACTGCAAGGTGCTTTTTGGTTAACTTGGTGACGCACTTGTTACGCCAGCTCGCGCGCCAGACGCAGCGCTTCCTCGCCCAAGCCAACTAAATATGGCTGGATTTGGCGCCGATGTTCGAAGATTTCCTCGTGCGGCCGGCCGTTGGAGCGCGCCTCGGACTGTTCAAACGCAGCGCCCTGTGCGCGTAGCATCATCATCGCAAACCCGCGCAACGCCAGCCCAAAGACGACAAATGCGCTGGCGGTGTAGCCTAGGCGCGCCAAACGCGCGTCGCCTTGCCAGCCCGCCTGACGCAACCCGTCGACATAACCGGCAAAGACTGTTTGATCCAGTTGGCCGATCTCATCCGGAGCTATCAGCAAGTTACTCGCGCTGGCCGCCATCAAATTACCGCCTTCTTCACCGACGCGGCCGTGGCCGCAATAGGCCCAGTCAACCGCCACAGTCTCGAGAGCGCCTGTTGGGCCAGTGCGCATCAGCACGTTGTTCCGAAAGGCATCGTGATGACAAAAGCATTGCGGCAGGCGCTCCATGGCGCTAATAACCATATCGAGCTGCTCGCAAAGCGCAAAGGTTTGCGCGAAAGTTTCGCCCGGCAACACTGCCGACCCGATCGGCGTGTCCTTCAAATCACGTAGGCTAGGCGCCGACTGTTGCGAGATGCGCCCCCACTCCACTGTGCGCTCATTCGACATCCACGGGTAGTCAGGCACGGCTGCGCCGGTCAGATAGGCGCCGTTGAACTGCCCAAAATGCTGCGCGGCCAGCCGGTAGTGCGGCATGTCCCAATGTCCAGGGCGCGCATCTTGAACATCTTCCATCCAGATCCCGATCGCACCGTCGTCGGCGTGCGTGACCGCATAGATCGCCGGCGCGCTGATACCTGCGGGCAGATGCGACAGCAGGCCGCTTTTGGCAATCTCGCCTTCGCGCGCCCAGTACCGTGGAGGCTTGCGGCTCCTGGCTGGTATTGGCCCCTTTGGGAGAGAGAATTTTGAGCGCAAGCGACCAGGGCGCCACCGGCCCGTCAGCAACACGTGCCTCTCCGCGCACGCGATACACACCCAAGCTTGTGCCATACTCGGCTGAAACGCCACCTGAAAGTGGGTGGCAGTCAACCATGCCGATCGTTGCGTCGGGTCGGCCAAGACAAGTGCGCACCGCGCGCGTCAGATTGTCGGCTTCACGGGTGGCGAGCAGGATTGATAGGGAACCCATGATGCGATGCTAGTTTGAAGCCTCCCGCACGTACACTTCGTTTCTGCCGCCGGACTGAATGAGTGGGTTCCATTTTTGCATAAACTCCGACATCGTCGGACGTGTGCTGATCTCATCCCATGCGTCCAGCATTTGCGCCATGCTGTCAAATTCGGTTTCCAGCACAACTTCGTCGAGCGTGCCAAAGTGCGATGTGTAAACCCGCCATTGATGCGGAGAGTTGGCTCCGGCGGCGGTCAACAGGTCGACCGCAGCCCGATGATTTCCGTGGGTAGCGACAAAGGTCCGCCGATTAATGATTCTCTTCACGTAGTGCCTCCTGAACACGCTGACAGCCCACTCACTGGTGCCGCTCTCAGCCCTAGCCTCAGGATAGGCAATTCCGATCACGGGCTGCTGACAAAGCTCTCAGCACTAGCGGATCTAGCAACTGCGAACAGCGCGCCGATATCAGCGCCTTTCGGCACGGCTCGTCGCCAGCGCAAGTGCGGCGCCTAACGTCATGGCGCCGCCTTCGGCGTAGGCGGTCGCATAGTCCGCCTCGCCCAATTGAGATTGGGCGCGCTCAATGTACGGAGCGTTGAGGCCCGCAGCGTTGCCAAAAAAGTACATCATCCCCGCGCCGAGCTCGCGCATGTTATCTGTCGCAATGGTGGCGTGGGCGTGTTCATACTCGAGATCCGCCGCCGCAAACAACTGCGCAGCCCGCATCGCATCGCCTCGCGCGCTGGCGGCGCAGGCGGCGAGATCCAGCGATGTGCAGTGACCAGCCTGGCGTTTCGCCGATGTTTACATGAAACCGATCGATCAGCTCAACGATCCCCGCCTCGGCCTGTTTGAGGTCCCCAGTCTCGATCAGGATGCGCGCACGAATAAGAATACCGCCCTGGAGGTGCCACGCAGGGAGCGTTTCACGCGCCGCAGCAAGTGCGCCATCAATTCGGCCAAGTGCGGCCTGCGAATCTCCCATGAAATGCGCCGACCATGCAAGATATGACTGGGCATTCAACTGTGTGACGGCATCGCCGATCAGACCCGCAGCTGTGTAACAGCGCTCAAGGTGTGGCACAGCTTCGCGGTAGCGCCGCATACCGATCAGAAGCGCGGCTACGGAAAGCTCAATCAGTCGATTTGGCCGCCCGGGAATGCACGCCAGCGCGTCGTATAGATATCCTAGCGCCTTGTCGCGCTCCCCACGCAGCGAGGCGAGTATTGCCCACTGGGAAATGGTGTGCGCGACAAACTCCACCCGACCGGTTTGCTGTTGGAGTTGCCTGGCATGCGTCATTGCCTGATCCAGCAACACCGCGGCGCGTGGGTAGTCACGATGAATGCGATACCCTTCGCGCGCCAGCAAGTGCTTGGTCAACATCAACATGTAAATATCTCCGCTTGCTTCAAAAGCGGGCAGCGCCTGCGTCAGCGCTTCGCAAGTCCCCGAAAGGCTGAGGCGGTCGACCCACATCGGCAGGATGCCAAGAAGGGCTCGAGCCATCGGTGTCAGGCTGGCCGACATGCGCGCACGGGCCATGCGAGACCAGTGTGAGGCATCCAGCCGATTGGCGGGCGCGGTGTTGAGGTATTTAAACAGTCCGGCGACGATGTTGCAGCCTAGCGCGTCATGCCCACCTTTGCCAAAACACCATTCAATCGCAGTGCGCAAATTGGCGTGATTCCATCCAAGCAAGTTGAACCAGGCCTGCCGTCCATCACCGGACAGCTCGTGAAACGAGCGCCAGGACAAGGCTTCGATGGCCAACGCATGCCGGTGGCGCATCGTATCGATCTCCTGCGCGACCTCAAGCCGGGCCAGCGCATAATGCCGTAGCGTTTCCAGATACTGGTAGCGCGTCACGCCCGCCTGTTCATCCACCACGACCAGCGATGCGCGCACCAACATATCGAGAGAGGCTTCCACCTGCGCGGCATCGACCCCGCGTCCGTCGCGACCGCACAGGCCATGTCGCGCGTTCAGCCGCCCATAAAAATGCCAAGACGTCGGAACACCAGTTGATCACGCGCGCTGAGCAGATCATGACTCCAGTCGATCAGCGCGCGCAGCGTGCGATGACGCGCCTGCGCGCCACGCCGGCCGCCGGACAGCAGCGCGAAGCGATCCTCCAGCCGGAGCGCCATGTCATCCAACGACATCGTGGCGAGTTGCGTCGCGGCCAGTTCGAGTGCCAGCGGCAGCCCGTCGAGCTGAGCGCACAGCGCGGATACGCACGCATCGTCGACACTGGGCGCGCGTCCCGGCGCAGCCAGCCGCGCCCGCTCAACAAAAAGCGCGGCGGCGTCAGCCGGCTGCATCGACGGCACACGCCAGACCAGCTCACCATCAAGATCAAGCGACTCACGGCTGGTCGCCAGCACCGTCACGCGCGCGGCATTCGGACAACAGCCGCGCGACCAAGGCCGCAGCCGCGTCGATCATGTGCTCGCAGTTGTCCAACACGAGCAGCACCTGCCGGTCGCGCAGGAACTCAGCCAGCTGGTCGGTGACCGGGCGGTCCGTTCCGGCCAGCCCAAACACCCGGGCCACCTGTTCGGGCGCCAGCGCCGGGTTGTCCAGTGAGGCAAATTCGGCAAACCAGACACCCTCGGCATATTGAAGCAAAACGTCGCCGGCCACGCGCTGGGCCAGTCGGGTCTTGCCGCAGCCACCCGCGCCGGTCAGCGTGACCAGGCGCGCCTGATCCAGCAGCGCGCGCACATCCGCCAGCTCCTGAATGCGGCCGACAAAGGCGTTGGGTGCGCTGGGCAGGTTGGTGCGGCGCACCCGGTGCCCGGTGACCGCGCCGGACAGGCGGACCAGCAGCTTGGCGTCGGCCGGCAGACGTTCATACAGCGGCGGCAGATCGGCACTCTGCAACAGCGCATTGGCTTCGTCCACGCTAGTCAGCGCACCTTGATCGGCCAGCGTTTCGACAAGTCGCAGCAGACGCTCGCGGCCGGAGGGGCCGGTGAGATCTTTTCCACCCCGAGCCATACGCGCGACGATGGCCTGGTCATAGCCGGCCAGTTCGGCCAGCTTGCGCTGGCTCAGGCCGGGTTTGCGCGCCCGGTGCTGGCCGAGCAGCTGGCCAAATGGATGCGGCGCCTGGGACGAGACTGGCATGTGGCTATTGTCGCCAAAACTTGCGGGTGCGCTTGGTTACTAAAGCACCCGCACCCTGAGTAGTCTGTGCAATAAGTTTGTGTACTTCCGAAATCACTCTATCCCGTGCTACGCACGGGATAGAGTGATTTCAGAGTACACGTGAGTGGAGTTACTTCGCGAAACAGATAGCGTCGTGCGGTCGGTTGCGAAATACCGAGCGATTTGGCTGGCTCGGCGGCGTTCCAGGATTTTTGGCCATGCTAGTGCGCCAGCATGGTCCAAAAGCAATGGAGCGTAGGCGCCCGGAGTGACAAGCCAAACGCCGGCACATCGCGTTCGATGAACGTTTGGACAAAATCGCACCGCCATAACAGGCTGTCCTCATCATCGACCGCAAGAAAATCCTGTGGGTAACCCCAGAGCGGCGTTTGCGCAGTCGCGCCGGTGTCGTTGAGCGATAAGCCGCCTATGTCGAAGTAGTTGGGAGAATCTGCCGGGACAAATTCGCGAGCAAGCGTCGTCTTGCCGCATTGCCTTGGACCCACGAGCATGACCGCCTTCGCCCGCGCTAGAACGCTTTTCACTTCGAAACGGACGTCGGTCGGTCAATCACGGGACGTGAATACCATGAAAATTGAACATGAAATCTTCAATTTTCATGGCACGCGCGTCGCAACAGGTCTGCGCCGCGTGGTCTGAATGCCGGCCCCGTGGCGCACCATTCTTGAACAGGACCCGTTCGACTACGATATGCCCGCGATTTAATCCGCGCGCAGCCGCTTCTCGAGCTCCAGCTCATCGGCGATCACAATCCCGTTTTCCGCCAGCAGCGGGATTTCGGGCTTGATCGTCCGCGCCCGCGTCACCGCATTAACATCGACGCGCACGATGCGAAATCCGCGCCGCTGATAGAAACGCAGCGCGTCGATATTGTCGTTTGTTGTGATCAGCCACAGCCTCTCCAGCCCGCAGCGCCGGGCATCCTGCTCCACCTGCGCGATGAGCGCCGAGCCCACCCCCTGTGCTTCGATCACGCTGTCCAGCGTGACCAACTCGCAGTCGCTTTCGGCAACTGAATAGGTGACGACCCCGGCGAGCTGTTGTTCAACCTCAGCGACAAATCCTGGCAACCGCGAGGGAACGTATTTTTTGCCATGGCAAACGACGAGATCTGCGCCCCAGCGTTTCCCAAAGAATTCGCGCAAGCGTGCCCGATCATCGTCGCGGATCGGGCGAATCACAGATTGTTTCATGATGGCAACGATGTCTCCTTGCCCTGGATGAACCTGAACTTACTCGGCAAACGTGAACTGGCGCTGCACTACAAAATCGGAAACGCCACATCGCGCGGCATCGCCACGTTTGCCACGAGCCGATGCAGATTGTTGGCCACCCAGCCATCGTAGATCGCTTCGAGTTCCATCACATGCACGCCAAAGCGCGCGCGTGGCAGCAGCGCACGCGCCTCGGGATAGGTGTTGAGCATGCGCTGCACAAACGATTCGCCGAAACATTGCATCAGATTGCAGATGTCGATATCGGGCGGGTCAAAGCAGGCCTGGCCGAAGTCGATCACACCGCTCAGTTGCTGTGCCTGCAGATCGTACAGGACGTGCCCGATTTTGAAGTCGTTGTAGATCAGGCATGCCGCCTGTTCGGGCGGCAGATTGCGATAGATGCCCTCGCCATCGGCAAACAAGCGGTCGACCCACTCGCGCTGGTGCGGGTCAAACACGGGATACAGCTTTTCTTGAATATTTGCATGCAGTTCACGAAAGTTATCGCTGTTGCCTGTCGTCTGTGGCGCGTGCTTGGGCACAGACCCCCGCGGCAACGTGTGCAGCGTACGCAGGAATGTGCCGAGCTGATCGGCGAGGCGCTGTTGCACAGCGCCGTCCAGCGATGCGAGCAGCCAGTGGGTGAGCGGCACACCCGCCAACATGCGATACGCCATCGCATCGGGTTCACGAATCACTGGCTCCGGAATCGGGAGGGCCATGTGCGGCCTGAGCGCGTCCAGCAGCGCTAGCTCAGTGCGATATCCGGCGCGCGAGGCGTCGGTTTTTGCGAAGCGAAAGATCCAGTTGCCGTCATCGCTTGCGACGATCACGGCGTCGTTTTGCCCGCCGGTCGTGTCCATACGCGCGGATTGAATGCGAAGATCAGGATGCATCGCGCGAATGCGCGGCATGTAACTGTCGAGATGTGTCATGGAAAATCTGTTTTGCGGAATGTAAAAACCACGGATACGAGTGGCCCGTGGCCGCAAAACAGAGGTCAGAAACGTTGATTTCTGAATTCAGGCGCGGGAGGGTGCACTCACCATAGGCGTCGAGCGAGCAATATGAAGTTGGCTAACCATATGTAGTGCACCTCCTTTTGTGAAGATTGCAGGATATTGTAGTGATCACGACGCATGTGTCAATGCGATTCTGTGCCGCGCGCCATGTCGCGCAAAGATGGTCATTTCGAGGCGAAGCCGAGAAATCTCGTATGCGGAAGCATGCCGGGTGAGCTTCCGCATACGAGATTTCTCAGCTTCGCTTCGAAATGACCGCGTGTAGTGTTTCAGCCGCGCTGTTGGCTGCAGTCACTTGTGAAGAATCCCGAGCATGACTGTGATCCCGGCGCGCGTGTCAATGCGTCTCTTCATCGCGTGCCATGTCGCGCGTGTGCGACGTCTAATCGCGCTCCCACTCGGAGATGGTGCGCCCGACGCGATTGCCCATCAGCGCGCTGGGCGACCACTCGCCTGTGACGTGCATGCGCTTGCCGCTGTACTGCGTGTTAACGCGAACCTTGCCGATGAGCTGCGGGTGTGACGCAATGTCGTATTGAACGAATGGCTGGCCCCCTTCAACACTCACCCGCCCGGACGCGGCAATCCCGGTGTTGTAAGCCGTTGCACGCTCTTCAACAGTCGCCGGTGTTGCGCGATCCGCCTTGGTCATGATGAACACAAAAGCCCCATCTGGCTGAATGACCATCCGACCGACCCACGGGTCTGCGATTTTTTCGCCCGTGTCCTGCACCTCAAAAATCCTGTTGATCAGTCGCCATGTGCCGATGCTCTGCGGTTCCGGCGCGCCTTTGTCTTTGTTGCTCATAAATGTCCTGACTCCTTTGATAAATGGTGTGTCAGGCCCCTAACCCCTTGGCAACCTGACACACGCCGAGTTCAGCACAGACACGCCTGGCGTGAACTGCATAGACTGGCGGTTGGGCCTGATGCCCGCGTGTTGCTGTGAATCTATCGGAAGCCATAGCCGCTGTCTTGAACAATCTGACTCAGCTCTGGAACGTTCTTGCGCGCTTATGAACACAAACGACTCATATACGGGCTCGCAGCTAGTCGCTGGGCGTCAGGCCGAGCACATCGCATCGTGCTTGCAATGGCCCCGACTTGCGCTCAATCTGCGCTGAATCACAGATTGTGCTGCCCAACCAGCCTTATGCAGGCTTCTGCCCGACAAACAGCATAAAGACCTCGCGATAACGCGCATCCGGAGACGCCAGGATGTCCTCAATGTTTGCCACGATCGCGTCCCATGCTTCATAATCGCTGGCCACCTGCTCATACTTCCGCGAAGCAATGGCCCAGGTACGAAATATGTTCGCCAAATAGGGCTTGGCTGCTTGATCAAGCGGCGCAGTGCGCTCGACCCATGTGCTGTCGCTCTTGATGATATGCATGCCATGTGCGCGCATACATGCGCCAAGCGCTGCAGTGCCTTTGGTCAAGACAAACCAGTCGCTTGTCTCCAGAGCCGCTAGGATCAAATGCCAGCGTAGCAGCGGGTTAATGGGATGCAACCCCAGAAAGTACGAATCCATCTCTTTAATCGCGAGCAACCCTCCCGGTTTGAGCACCCGCAACGATTCGGCCAGAAAAGAATCGACTTCGCTGGTCATCAGATACTGTATGGTATTCGCGCACCACACGCAATCGAACGACGCATCCGGATATGGCAGCTTGTTGAGCGGGCCAACATGCGTCTCGATCGGCGCGGCCGGCCGTTCGCTCGCGATCCAGCCGCGCACGATGTCGATCGAATCCTGCGCATGGTCGAGCGCATCGATGCTGCCAGTCGGGCCGACCAACTGCGCAATGTGCGGCAAGAATGTGCCGGTGCCGCAGCCGGCATCCAGCACGCGCCAGCCCGGTTGAATGCCTACACTGGCGATGCAGGCATCGTATTCGGCTTTGGCCAGCAGATAGTGGCTGTCCAGCTCGCGCTTGCCGGAGGCGGCCGAGCCGGCGGAGTTTGTGTTGGGTATGTTTGGGGTTGGATTTGTATTGGACATATGTCGTTGGTAACTCAGAATTAGTGCTCACGGCAGCCCGGCGTGCGGCACATCGACCCGCAACGCCAGGATGCATCCGTTCGGCGCAGGCAAGACCTGCCCGGCATCGTTCATCGCCTCGCCCAGCACAAAAAGCGTGCGGCCATCCGGGCCGCCGAGCATGCAGGCGTAGGGGTTGAGCGCACCTTCAAGGCGATGTGTGATCTCGCCGCCTTCGCGCACGCGTATCAGGCTGGGGTTGTTGAGCGGCGCGGCGACCCAGATTGCATCCTCCGCGTCGAGACAGATGCCATCCGGACACACGCGGCCGTGATAATCCTCCAGGCGTTCCCCGGCACCACGTTCATCGAATTGCGCCCAGACGCGCCGCTGTGAGAGCGATCCGTCATCGCCAATCGTAAATGCGGTAAGCCGCGCCGCAGCGGTCTCCGCCACGATCAGCGTTTTGCTATCTGCGCTGATCACCGCTCCATTTGGCAACATCAGCCCATCGGTCACAACGCGTGCCGCGCCATCGGGCGTCACCAGGATGATTTCCGCGGGTTTCATCGACGCGCCAGGCTCGTTCCGTGCCCAGGCGTTGAAATCAAACCCAAGATTGCCGACATAGGCATGGCCCTTCGCGCTCACCACCATGTCGTTGCAGCGGTGTGATGCCAGATCAGTCAGGTTCGCCACTTCGCGCAAGCCACCGGTTTTTGTAAACCGCATCAATCGGCGGTCATCCATCGAGACGACCAGCAGCGTGTTGTCCGGCAACCAGCCAAGTCCGGATGGCTGCCCGGGGACCTCACAGACGGTCTCAAGCTGGCCGTCGGTCGTGATGGTCATGACCTTCTTGCTGGTCATATCCGAAAACCACAATCGGCCGTCATGCCAGCGCGGACCTTCTACAAACCCGAGCCCCTGCGCCAATATGGTTGCGTCGTTCAATGTGCCGCGTTTCATGATTCAGCCGTTGCGTTCATGCCGGCACCACACCGACAAACATCGTTTGCACACCGCGATATTGATAGTCCGGGTGATTCAGCGGATGATCCGGCGACTCAAAATCCGTCAGGCGCCGCCAAATCGCCAGCTCCTCGGGCGGCAGGTCAAGGGTCACTGCGACTGGGGCAATCGCGCTCAACGCGTCCTTGATATAGGCAATGCCGGCAGGTTCCAGCGGCTGCAGGCGCAGCATAAAGGTGGGCTTTTGCCGCACCTCAACCAAACCGGCTGCACGCAGCCAACGCGGCAGATCGACGGTCCGCTGCGCCTGCTGAAAGTACATCCCTATTCCCGGCGACCTCTGCCGGATTACAGCATCTACAAAGTGTTGGTGGAAATGCGGCGTGGTTGGGTGATATTGCACCGTGGCGCCGTCGGCTTCCTTGATCGCCACCAGCCCGCCCGGCCGCACCACGCGGCGGAGTTCAGCCAGACATGACCGCAGTTGTTCATCGTCTAGATACTGCGTGGTGTTTGCGCACCAGGCCGCGTCAAACGTGTTGTCGTCATACGGCAGCGCCAGCACGTTGCCGACCCTGGCGGTGACCGGCGCCACCCACTTCTCAACAATCGCGCGCTTCTCCAGCGCGGCGATGTTTTCGGGCGCGAGATCAATGGCGTCGATGCTACCGGTTGATCCGACCAGTTCCGTCATCAGCGGCAGAAAGCTGCCCGGGCCGCTGCCGGCATCCAGCACGCGCCAGCCCGGTTTTAGGCCGACCCAGCGCAGCATGCCCTCGTATTCCGGCCGCATCCAGGTAAAGTGATTATCAAGCCAGCTGACATCTGAAAAGATGTGGCCGGTCGAGCTGGATGTCTGATCGGAGGATTTTGGGGTGGTGTTTGTCATCTTGCCTACTCGCGCTCCCATTCGGTGATCGAACGCGACATGCGGCCAGCGCGGATGACCGATGGCGCCCACGCGGTGATCGACCGTGTGCGATCGCCGTCGACTTCGCTGGTCCTGTGCAGAACGCTGCCGACCAGCTGCGGGTGCGCCGCCAGATCGACGGCGATATGCAACATCCCGTCCACTATCGAAGCCATGCCGGATTCGGCATACACTGTGCTGAGCGCGGTTGCGCGCTCTTCCGGCGTCGTCGGCGCCGCGCGGTCCTTCATCGTCAGAAGCGCCATATAAGTGCCATCCGGCAACAGGATGAAGCGCCCCTGCCACGGCATGGGCGTCTGTTCATTTGAATCTTGAAACTCGGCCACCATGCTGACCAAACGCCACGTGCCAACAAAGTTCTTGAGTTCGGAGTTATCGTTCTTGCTCATCAGTCGTGCCCTCCAGAAATGCGCGTAGCGGCCCGGCCACTCCGCGTTCGGGCAAATCTAGCGGGCCAAACGGCATCTGTCTTGAACAATCTGACTCACGTCTGGAATGTTCTTGCGCTCTTTTGCAAATCGCGCGGCGTCAGGCCCAGCACCTCGCGAAACTGCCGCGTCATGTGGCTGTGATCGGCAAACCCAACCTGCTGCGCGACCGTCGCCAGCGACTGTTGGCCGCTCAAGATCAGATCGCGCGCCAGCGACACGCGCAGCTGAACCAGAAACTGATGCGGCGCCCGGCCGGTGCTGAGCTTGAACTGGCGCGCAAAGTGCGTCGGGCTGAGATTGACGGCGGCGGCCAGCTCGGTCAGCGTCATGTTGCGGGTGATGTTCGCGCGCATATAGTCTTCGACGCGCGCGCGCTGCTGGCTGGTCAAACCCTGCTCCGGCAGCGCGCGTGTCTGTGTCAGCGTCGAGTAGTTGCGCAACAGGTGCAGCATCAACGTCTGCGACAATGAGTCGATATACATCCGGCCCAGCGGCGAGCCGGCCAACAGATCGGTGTTGACCGCTTTGCCAATATCGGCGATCAACGGGTCGTGCTGATTGAAGACCCAGCGCATGGCAACTCGGTCCGGATCGTGGACGGAGAGATCGTCACACACCGATCGCTTAAGCGCGGTGCTCAGAATATAGACGGCGTTCCGAACGATTCCGTTCCAACTAAATTTGGCAGGTGCGCCGTGCGGCTGTATGCAAAACCCGCTGCGCACGGCGCGGTCGCGCTCTATTTGGCCATCAAACGCTGTGCGCAGATGCGTATCGCCTTCATAGTGCAGCAGCACGGCATCGCCCATCGTCATGCAGGTATCAACCGATTGAGGCTTGGTCTGAGCATAACCAGCATAGAAATGCTCAAACTCCGGTCCGGTGACGCAAATCACTTTGCCGTAGATCTCAATGGGATTGTCGGTTGGCACCAACGCCCCAAAGTCTTCGCGCAAATTGGACGAGCTGTCGAGCGTGCCAAGAAGTCTTTTCTTCATGCGCTGATCAGGTTCCCTGCCAGAACTAGCGCTACGTCGCCCGAGACTGGCCAATGACGGGGTGCATTTTTCTAAAGGGGAGCGTCCCGGCGAAGCCAAGCGCGTGCCAGCCAGGTCCGCAGGCCGTAAACGGCCATGCTCAGATACGAAGCCCTGGGCTAATGGCAACAACTTCCGCGCGTGGCGGCCGTTTTAGCCGGCAGTCACACAACGACGCCAATCCTGTGAGCGCTGGCATGCAGCCCAGGGCTTCGTATCTGAGCATGGCCGTTTACGGCCTGCGGACCCGACAGGCGCGCGCTTGGCCACGCTACATGACGCTCCCCTTTAAGAAAAATGCACCCCAATGACGGCTGAGCTGCCGTCGTTGCATGAAATCGTAGTCCAAATGTGTCAAAATGCAATCGACGCGCTCTGCAATCGTGCTCAATTCAGGTTGAAAAGCGCGTGCAACGCCAATGCAACGCCGCGGAACCGCGCATCGGCATTCGGCACAGAGGTCGCGCAATCTGAAGAGCAATTCCCATGTTCCCATACAGCAAAAACCCACGCACAAACCGCCTGACGCTGGATGAAGCTGTCATGCGTCTGAGCCGCCAGGCGAGCGTTGCGGGCCTGGCGTTTTTTGGCGCGCGGGTTGCCGCGCAGCAGGATGCCGTGAGCGATCACGACCTGCTGGTCCTGCTCGACGCGCCGCCGATCACGCTGTTTCAATCCTTAACGCACATCGACGGGCGCATGGCCGACATCGCCTTCGCCACGGTCGCCGATGCCGAACACATTCTTGCGAACCCACGCTGGAAGGACTGGTCGCTGATTCAGCGCTTGTTGATGCTCAAAATGGCCCAGGCGCGAATCGTCGTTGACAGGTCGGGGTTGCTGGCGCGAACACAGACGCTCGCGCGGGCGATGGCCGCCGCTGGCGCGCTCAACGCCGAGGCCGACTACGCCAGCCGCTATGGCGTGTGGTTCTGGGGCAACTTTGTTCTGGCGCAGGTCAAACGCATGGCGCAATCATCGGATCCGGTGTATCAAACCGCAACCGACATGCTGCTGCTGACCGCGCTGAGCAGCATCGCCCGAGACTACTTTGTGATGCGCGCGGTGCCCTGGGAGGGAGAGAAAACGGCGATTCGTTGGTTGAGCACGCAGGATCCTGCATTTTTACAAACCTTGCGCGAGTGCATGGCGTGCGCCGAACGCGCTGCCAAAATCGCGCTGTTCGAGCGCCTGTTTGCGCGCGTGATTGCGCCGGAGGGTGAGGTTTGGGATGCGGCCTGCACGGCTGTGTTTTTGGCGCAACCGACCAACAGCCCCGACGACGTGACGGCGGGGCTATCGTTTTTTGAGGCGTTGACCGCGTAGGTACGGTGTCTGCAGCCGACGAAATCACCAGAGGATATCCATGTCAACTGAACCGCGCGAGAATACCGAGAATCTCATCGTCATCTCCGGCTGCTCCGGTGGCGGCAAGTCCACGCTGCTGGCTGAGCTGGCGGCGCGCGGTTATCACGTCTGTGAGGAACCCGGCCGCCAGGTCGTGCGCGAACAGCTGCGGGTCGGCGGTGATGGATTGCCGTGGGCCAACTCTTTCAAGTTCGCGGAGCTGTGCATTTCGCGCGCGATGTACTTCCACTCACAGGCCGCGCAACGAAACGCGCCAACCTTCTTCGATCGCTCGCTGATCGACAATATCGCCGGCTTTGTGCGTCTGCAGCTCCCAATGCCGGCCTATTTCACCGCGGCATTGCAGCACTTTCGGTACGCCAGGCGCGTCTTCATGACACCGCCATGGGTGGAGATATTCGCGCAGGACGAGGAGCGGCGGCACTCGTTTGCCGATGCGGAAGCGGAATTTGCCGGTCTGCAAACGGTCTATCCGGCCAACGGATACGACATCGTCATGATCCCGAAGCTGAGTGTGCAGCAGCGCGCGACGTTTGTGATCGAGCACCGCTTGGATAGCCGCAGGCATCGCCTGCGTGACCGCAGGCGATGCCTGCGGCTATCCGATGTGTGTGTGAGGCCGTGACGCGCAATTTGCGCGCAGAGGCTATATAGTGCGGCGACGCACCCAAGGCGTGAGACATACGACATGACATACGAAACCAACCGCTACCAGGGCATGCTGGCCGAAACCATCAGCCTACCCGGCCACAACGGCGATTTGATAAACGCATATTTCGCCCGACCGCTGGGTCCAGGTCCGTTCCCCGGCGTGGTGCTGATCCACCATATGCCGGGCTGGGATGAATGGTATTTCGATGCCACGCGCAAATTTGCTGAACGGGGTTATCTGGCCATCGCGCCAAACCTGTATTTTCGCGACGGCCACGGCATGCCCGAAGATGTGGCCGCAAAAGTTCGCGCCTCCGGCGGTGTGGCCGACGAACAGGTAATCGGCGATGTCGGTGGCGCGGCGCATTGGCTGCGCGCCTTGTCGTTCAGCAGCGGCAAAGTGAGCGTTTTCGGCACCTGCTCCGGCGGCCGGCATGCCTTTTTGAGCGCCTGCCGCACAAACGCGTTTGACGCGGCCGTCGACTGTTGGGGCGGGCGCGTGATCATGGCGCCGAGTGAACTGACGGTGAAGCAACCGGTCGCGCCGATCGACTACGTGCGCGATTTGCCCTGCCCGCTGCTCGGCATCTTTGGCGAGGACGACAAGAGCCCGCCACCCGAGCATGTGGCGCTGCTCGAAGCCGCGCTAAAACAGCACGGGAAGGCGCACGAATTTCACATGTATCCAAACGCCGGGCACGGTTTTTTCTATCACAACCGGCCGGCCTATCGGCAGGAGCAGGCGGTCGACGGCTGGGCAAAAGTGTTTGAGTTTCTGGGCCGCACGCTGACAGTGCGCTGAGTGCGTGATCATGCGCGCATTGCGTGCACAGAGACTTTCCCGCGAAATGGATCTCATCCCGCGCATAGCGCGGGATGAGATCCATTTCGCGGTCCAAATCCCCCTCGCTGCACGGCAACCACATTCACTTACTTAGCACGCCGAGTCAGGGCAAACAAAAGGAGCCAAATCATGTGCACAATGATCGCCACACAAGTTGATATTTCAGGCAGCGGTAAAGCGGCTAACGGCTGGTTTCCGCTGGGCCAGGCCTATGTGTCGTATGACCATCCGTTTGACGCGCCGCTGGAGCACACGCTCAATATCGACTTTGTCAACCAGGCATTGGGGACAGGCGCGCGCGTCGCCGTCGAGCTGGATGTGGCCTCGGCGCGCGCGTTGGTCGAAAAGATACTCAGCGTGCTGGCCCAGGCGGACGCGGGCGGCTATCTCGAGACGGATGTTCGTGCAACCCAGTCGAGTGAGCCCGCGTAGCGGTGCTTCGTTATAGACAGACGGTGGCTTCGAGCCACCGGCACTTTCGCAGCGCGCTTTGGCCTGCGCGCAGCGAAGACATAAATCTGCGGCGCACCACTGCGATCGCGGCCCGCGCAAGTGTATGCGCCATCCGGAAAAAGATCACATGCACCCACGTGGGTGCATGTGATTCTTTTCCGGATGGGCGTGTTTGTTTAGCGCGACGCCAACGGCAACAACACTTTGAAGCCCTCGGCCGGCGCGGCTGCGCCAGTCTTGAACGACCAGACATAGTCGCCGCCCATCGTGCGCCCATCGACTGCGGCCAAACCGGCGTCGCCGCCCTTCAGCACCGCGCGATAGCCGGTAAACGCAGACAGCGGGGCCTTCGGCACAAAGCGCAGGCCATAGATTTGCGTTTCGTCAAACGACAACAGCTGCTCGAAGCGCCCTTCGACCGGCTGATCATCCGGGCCGATCAGCGTCAGCGCGCCGCCGAGCGTGCCGGCGTTTAGCGGCGATGAGAAGCCGACCTCGACAAACGGCACCGGCTCGTTCTCGCCATTTGGCAGCGGGAACCAGTTGTTCGGCCCCAGCGCCCACGGGCGGCTGATCTGCATCGGCGCCCAGTCGCTGCGGTTGCCAGTTTCGTCGTAGGCCCGGATCGAGTAGTACATCTCCTGGTTGTCCTCCAAACCCCACAACTTCGCATCGACGATGTCGTTCGTGCCGGTCACGACTTCTTTGGGACCCATGTTGCGCTGATACACAAAGTTCAGCGCTGTGTCCGGCCGGCCATCGTCGACCACGCCAAACCCGATCTCGTAGCCGGCCAGATCGGCCTCGGTGTTCTGGTTCCACTTGACCAGCAGTTCACCGGCCTGCGCGATCGGCGCAAATCCGGTTGGCACCGCCGGCGGGCGAGCGTCGATGATGTCGATCGCCTGCGGCGCGGATTTCCAGACGGGCGCGCTGCTGGTATCTTCAGCCGTCACAACCAGCTTGTATTTGCCGGTTGGGACTTCCGTCAGGTTCCAGCTGTAATTACCATTGCCGCCCGGCATCTCAGCCAGCGTTTTGATCGATGTGTAGTCGATCGGCAAGTTGGCATCCGTGATCGCGGCATACCCCACACGAATCTGGTAGTCCGGCGAATCGATATCGCTCGACGTCCAGCTGATCTGGGCGGTTGAGCCGGTGCCCGCGCCGTTGCAGTTCGTGGTGACGCCGGCAACCGCCGGGCCGCTGCAGGTTAGACCTGTAACGGTGAGCTTGGGCGCCTGGTTGAACGACACAAACTTGGCTTCGTAACCAACCGGTGCGTTGTCGATAATCAGCTGGTAAGTGCCTGGGCCGGCATCATCGATCTCAAATCCTTCGGCCACCTGGCCATCGCCTTCGTCGCGGCCGTAGCGCTGCGTCGTGCCGTTGACTGTCTCTTTGGTCAGCGTCAGCACGCCGGTGTTGCGCGGCAGCGGGACCACCAGCCGCAGCGTCGGGTTGCCCGCCGGGAACTGGATGAACGCGCTCAGGCGCTGCGTCTGCGTGACGACGAACGGCACCGAGTCCTGCAGGATCATCTGGCCGTCGTTTGGCGTGAGGCCGTTGACGCCACGAATACTCAGCCTGTCGCTTGAGATGAGCCCGAGATCGGCGGCCTCGCTGAGCGTCAGCGTGCGGCTGCCAAACCCTTCCACGCCCGCCACCGCGCTGGCGCGGATTGCGGCCGAGCCGAACGGCACGATCTGGTTCACGTCAGACGCGATCAACGAGGGCGGGTTTGTGCCAAGGTCGGCAAAGCCCGTGGCGCTAAACGGGCCAAGGTTGACCGTGCCTTTGACACCGACGCGCTCTTTGCCGTTCTGGCCGGAGCGGTTGTCTTTGAAGTGGCCGCCCTGCACATTCACTGAGGCAAACGTGCGGTCGACCAGCGGCAGGCCGAGAATCTGACCCTTCCTGACGCCGACCGTGACGCGGCCCTCGGCAAAGACCTTTGTCTTCAACTGACCGTTGACCGTCACGCGCCCGACATCAAGCTTGATGCCGCCGCTCACGACGAATCCGGTGATATTGACCTCCAGGTGGAATCCCGGCGCGGTGTTGTTAAACGCGACGTTGTGTCCAATGCCCATGTTGGCGTTGGCCACCTGGAACACCAGGATCGACAGCTGCGCATTTGCCGTCAGTCGAAACGGATTGAACTGCAGCGTGGTCTGCCCCTGCACGGTCGCGATCGGCAGGTTGATCGGCGCAGGCACACGCAGCAGGGTGTTGGCCTTCATGCCAGCGATGATCTGCACGGTGCCGGCGTTGATGTCGAAACCGCCCGAGATGCCGGTCATCTCCATACCGGTGTTGCCGATCGGAATGCCCACGCCAAACGGTGCGGTAAACGAGACAACCACACCACCACCGACGGTGTTGTTCGCCGGATTGACGCGCACGGTCACGAGCGCGCTGATGCCGGGGCTGTTCGTGCCCGGCTCGATGCCCGGCAGCGGGAATTTCGCGCCAGCCTGGAACACATACCCGGTGACAGGGTCTTTGACAAACGTGCCGCGCACGCCGCCAAACTGGAAGTTGCCAATGTTGAAGTTGCCGAGGTCAAAGCCGCCGCCGGTGACATTGACGTTGCCATCGCCAGCGATGCTAAAGCCGTTCACGGCAACGCCAACGCCGCCGAGACCTTGCGGCAACCCAAGTGAGATCGTTTGCGCGGAGAAACCGCCGTCCTCGTTGAGCTTGGCGGTGGTGACACCGGCGGTGAAGCCCGCGATTTTGAAGTTGAAGCCGTTGAGGGTGCCATCCGTGCGCTTTACGCAGTTGTTCGCTGGCTGTCCAGCCACGCCCTTGGGCGTGCTGCTGGGCTGCACGCCGGGCGCGCAGATGTTCTTGCCGGTGCGCACGATGAACGACGCGGTTGCGCCGACGTTTGCATTGCCCGCCAGCTTGAGGGTCATGTTGCCGGTCATCGAGATCGTCGGGGTGTTATTGACCGCGCCGGCCGTGCCGGTCAGCGTGATTTTCATCACGCTGCTCTCCATTACCGGAAGACCAAAGTTCACCCCGCCGAGCGACATCACAAGTTTTTTGTCCTTGTCAACGCCCATCCTGAAGTTCTGCAGACCGGCCGCGGTCTGTCCGCCAAGATTTGCTGGCCACTGCAGATCAAAGGTCTGCGCCTTGAGGCCGTAGAAGTTCTCAGCCAGCCCGCCGGCAAAGGTCACGTTTTTGAGCAACAGCTTGAGCGGGCCAATGCTGGGGTTGAAGTTCGAGAGCCCGGCCTCAAAACTCGGCGTCTTGACGCCATTGACCACTGCGCTCGAGACTTTGACGATGGCTGGCACCTGTGTGCCATTGCTGCCAGTGCCGCCGAATTCGAGCGTGGAGTTGGCCTGGAAGAACATGCCGGAGTTGTCCGGTTTCTTCTGGATGCTCAGCGTCTGGTTGATCATGCGGAATGCTTCGCCGAACTCCCAGTTGTTGATCGGCACGCTGGCGCCGCCGATCGACCATGATCCGTTCTGATACTTAAGCTTTGTAAACGAGAACAGCACGGCCGGGTCAGCGGTCAACGCCGGCGTGCTTAGGTTATCGGCTTTTAGCGCGGCAACCTGTGCAGCCTCGAATATGCCGGGCTGCAGCGTGATGCCGCTCAAGCTCAGCACAATGCCAGCGATCTTGGCCTTAAAACCATCGATCGCGCCAGTTGTCGTCCCGTTTGCATTGTGCGTCACGCGCGCGGTGATGATCAGGTTCGGAAATTCGGCATTGTCCGATTTCGCCGCGCCGTCGAGCTTCAGCGGGATCGGGAAGATCGCGTTCATCTTCTTGCCGGGAATGTCAAATTCAGCCTCGATCGGCGCAAGATCTGAATTGACTGGCGCGGTGTTATAGAACAACACGATGCCGCCGCGACCGAGCATATTGGTGTAGTGGAAAACTTCTTCGCGCTTGACGCCGTTTTGAACAAAAAAGGGCACCTGGCTGGTCTGGGGAATCTTGATTTTGCGATTCGTGACATCCACGTGGAAGCGGCCTAGGACACTCAGTGATGCATTCACTTGCTTGTAGCGTGTGCCAAGCAACGGTGCGTTCGATGGATCGCCGACCATTTTGACATCACCAATAACGATATCGGTAGCGCCGTGCACTGCCGCACCGTCCGGGATAAAGGCATAGCGAGCCCTGAGATTATCGGCCGGCATAGTGACACCGCCGAAACCATTGGGCACTGCGCCGACGGTCAACGTGGCGGGCTGCCCTTTCGGCGCAATCGTGACATTGTCGTTTAACGAGAATCCGCCGTTCTCGAGCTCGATCAGTTCGCTTGCACAGATCGTGATGTTGCCGCGATCGCGGCAAATGGGCGTTTGGGCGATCACGACGCTGGTCACGGCCGCGAGCGCGGCAACGACTGCGGCTGCCGCGGCTGCGATTTTCTTTTTGGCTCTGGGTAAGGATCTGAGGGTGTTAATCATTGTTGTTGGGTCTCCATTTTTTGTGACGTCATCGCGAGTGCTCATGGCCTGCGGCCAAGTGCATCGCGCATGACGCTGTGGCAGATTGGGAGGCGATTTCCCTCCCCCCGCCTTCGGCCGGGGGAGGGAAATCGCCCTAAACAAACCACACGGCATGTGCGATGCTCATGGGCCTGCACAAGAGCAACATGCAGGACGCGCTATGCGTTCAAGGGGACGAACTTCCTCCTCTGCGCGGAGCGTGGCATTCGCCTGAAAGTGGGATTGGCGGCGCTCACATACGCGCACTCCGCACCGCGACCGCGACATCGGGTTCGACATTGCGTTGCGACCAAACATGGGCCATTGCGAGGATCAGCGCGCCGCCATACGCGGCCAGATACAGCGCCTGCAGCGGGTGCGTAGCGATGTTGAAGATGGCGAATCGAATGAGTGCGGCGGCCAGAATTGGCAGGATCAACGCGATGCCGCCCCAAACATGCACCGTTAACGCAGCCGCGCGTTGTGCGCGCAGCAAGGGCACGACCGAAACGGTCAGCGCCAGATAAAACATGCCAAAGCCGTGCAGCGTAAACAATGACATCGGCTCGGGGAAGACCCGGCCGTTCAGCCCGCTCGGCCGGCCGGCCAGCGCCACAACCGCGAGAAAGCCAACAAACAGCACAAAGAAGACCATGCTGTATCGCATCCAGTCGGATATCCGCGGGCCCTCATCGGCGATCTGGGGGCGCCTCAGGCAGAACTCTGCGAGGGCGCTGAGGCTCGACAGCAGGCCCAGGGCCAGCGCGCCGAGATAGGGCGCAGTCAGAGCGGACTCAAACCTGACCTTGTCGCGAAATTGCAAAACCACAAACAGCTGCCCGGCGCAAAATACCGCGAGATACAGCAGGCTCGGGTAGATCAGGTTCCAGCGCCGGTGCCGGGCGATCAACCAGAGATACGCGCCGGTGCCCATGCACCAGCCACCCAGGGTCATGGCGATGAAGGGCGTCACCAGCCACGCAAAACGTGCCGCCGACCACTCCGGCGCCAGAAAAAGCGTCAAACCGAGCAGGCCAAACGCGCCAAGCGCCAAAATCATCAGCCAGCGGCTGAAATGTGATAAATCAGTGGTCTTTGCCATATCTGTTATTTGCCCCTGTATCGCTTCTCCCTACACTTTCGGATAGCAGCGTTTTTCAACCGTTTTTCGCTATAAGCCAAGAAAACTTGCGAAAAACGTTTGTTTTGTGGACAGAGTCAGCATCTGGAGGGATATGGGAAAGATCAGCTTCGTGGGATTTGGGCTTGCTGGCGTGGCGCACGCCGGCACAACCGCCCCCGACACGCAGCTTCCGGCAAAGGGGCTGGCGCTGCTGTGCTATCTGGCGCTGCACCCGCAGCCCCAGACACGTTCGCATCTGGCCGGATTGCTCTGGGGCGATCTAAGCGAAACCCTGGCCCGCACCAACCTGCGCCTGACCCTGCACAAGCTGCGCAAAAGCCTGGCCGAGCAGTTGGATATTGGCCGCGAAACGGTTGCATTTATGCCAGACCTGGACAGCGACATCGCGGCATTCGAGCGACTGGTCGCCGGCGGCACGCTGCCCGAGCTCGAACGCGCCGCCGCGCTCTACACCGGCGAGCTGTTGGCCGGGCTCGATCTGAGCGGCGCACCCGACTTCGAGCTGTGGCTCGCCGCCGAGCGCGAGCGGCTGCGCGAGCTGGCGCGCCGCACCCTGGTCACATTGGCTGAGCGCGCCGGCGGCGAGCAGGCCCAGGCCTATGCACTGCGCGCGCTTGCGATTGCGCCGTGGGATGAAAGCGCGCACCTGCGCCTGATCCAGTTGCACCTGGATGCCGGCGATAGCTCCGCCGCGCTGGCGCAGTGCGACACCTTAAAGACCACGCTCGCGCGCGAACTCGGCGCGCAACCCTCCGCTGCAGCGTTGCGATTGTTCGCTGAAGCCGATCGGCGGCGGCAGGCCCTGCAGCTTGCCACCGCCCACACCTTGCCCGAACCCGCCACGCCGTTTGTCGGCCGCTCGGCGGAGCGCGCCGCGATCCACGACCTATTCGACCGCAAGATCTGCCGCCTGGTGACGCTGACCGGGCTGGGTGGCATCGGCAAGAGCCGCCTGGCGATTGCCACCGCCGCCGAACGACGCGACCGCTATCGCGATGGGGTCACGTTTGTGTCGTTGGTGGGCGTCCATCCGAAGCGCGACGAAGATGCGCGCGATCTGGTGCTGGTGAACCTGGCCGCCGCGTTGGGCTTCGCATTCAACGGCACGCTCAAGAGCAACGCCACCCCGCAGGATCAATTGACCGACTTTCTGCGCGGCAAACGCGGCCTGATCGTGATTGACAATTTTGAACAGGTGCGCGCAGCTGCGCCATTGCTTGCCCAGCTCATCGAGGCCGCCCCGGGTCTGCACATGCTGGTCACATCGCGCGAAAGGCTCGGGCTGATGGCCGAACATGTGATCGACATCGGGGGGTTGGCATTCAGCCCGGGCAACGCGGATTCTGACGCGCGCCGGTTGTTTTGTGACACCGCGCGCCGCGTCATGCCCGGGTTCGACGCAGACGCAGCCCGCGCCGACATCGACGCGCTGTGCGCGCATGTCGAAGGCGTGCCGCTCTGTCTTGAGCTGGCCGCAAATTGGGCGCGCGCGCTTAGCTGCGCCGAGATCCTGGCGCGCCTGCGCGCGGATGCGCGGCTGCTCGATGCGTCCGGGTCGCACTGGCCGGACCGGCATCGCAGCATGCACCGCGTCATAGACGCCTCATGGCGCATGCTGAGTTATGCCGAGCAGTTCGCTTTCCGGCGGTTGACGTTGTTTCAAGGCGGTTTTGATGTTGGCGCCGGGCTGGCGCTGGCGCAGACATCGCTGGCGACATTGTCTGGGCTGGTCGACAAATCCTGGCTCAAGCGCGATGCGTCGGGGCGCTTTCGCATCCATGAGCTGTTGCGCCAGTTTGGCGCCGAACAACTGCGCGCGGCGCCAGGCGAGCTTGCCGAAACCGAATCCGCCCATGCGCTGTACTTTCGCACCGCGCTGCGCGAAGCGCTCGTGGCCGGGCAATTGCGCGAACGCGCGGCGCTGGTCGCCGATCGCGAAAATCTGCGCGCGGCGTGGTACTGGCATCTGCGCGCCGGGCATGCCGTGGCCGACAGCATGCTGCCGGATCTGTGGCGCTACTACGACAGCACCGCCTCATATCAGGACGCGGTGCTGATGCTGCAGGGCGCGCTCGCGCTCGACGGCTCGCCACAGGCGCTCCGGGTGCGTTGGACACGGCTGCTCGGCGAAGCGCATTACCAGACCGGCGCCGCCAGCCAGGGTCGCGCGTTTATCGAGGACGCGCTGACGATGTTGGATGTGCCCATCGGGCGCACGCGCAGGCAGTGGATGGCGTTGTTGGTGCGTGGCGTGGGCGAGCAGGCCGTCAACCGGCTGCTGCCGCGCAGCCCGGTGCGGCGCGCGCAAGGCGTCGAGATGTTGCTGGAAGCCTGTGCCGGGTTGCGCCAGTTGATGCACATCTACTACTTCCGCGGCGACGAAGTGCCGATGGCCGCGCTGATCTTCAGGTATCTCAACATGGCCGAGCGCTCCGGCGACGCGGACGAGATGGCGTTTGGCTATGCCGCGGCCAGCATCGCGTTTGGTTCGATTGATTCGTATGTGCTAGCGGATCGCTATGACCGCCTCGCGCAAACACACGTTGCGCATTCGACCGATCCGATGATGACGGCGCGCGCGCTGCAAGCGAGTGGCGTTTACGCCGTCGGCGCCGGGCGACTCGCCCAGGCCAAACCCATCCTTGAGCGGGCTCGCGAGATGTTTGACCGCACGGGCGGCTACCGCTATTACACCGAGTGCGAAGAGATGTTGTGCGAAATCGCGTTTTACACCGGCGACTACGGCACCGCGCTTCGACTGGCATCGAGTCAACCGCTCCACAGCGCCAACGATCCGCTCGCGCTCGCGATCAGCGCCTATAGCCGCGCGGCCACAAAACTCCGCACCGGTGACGACTTGACCGGCGAGCAGTCCGAATTGCATCAGCTCAAGCTCGACGCGCTGGAGACGAGCGATCATGTTTGCGTGTTTGGCACGCTGGCACGCACCTATGCGATGCCAAACTCGGCCCACTTCGATGCGGATCGCGCGCGGCACTTTGCGCAAAAGGCCATCGCCGCCGCGCGGCGGACCAAGATGCCCGCGATTTACTCGATCGAAGCCTATGGGCTTTTGAGCGATGCGCTGCTGGACCTGTGCGCGACCCAAACGCGCATCGACCCGACGCTCATGCGTGAGACGGATACGCCTGTGATGCGCTGCGCAAGGTGAGCAAGATATACCCGCTGGCGCAGGCCCGCGCGGCACTGGCCGACGGACGCTATGCGGCGTTGACTGGCGATCATGCCGCCGCGAACTTTTTCAGGCGCGCCCTCGAAGCCGCCGCGCAGTGCGGCATGCCCTGGGAGAGCCTATGCGCCGAGCGGCTATTGGAAAAACCAGCGCAGCTCCAGCCAGCCACGGTTTGGCTACGGCAGGCGAACAGCGCATAGGGCCGCGCGGGAACTTGAGCACGGTGGCCGGTGTATATATGCCAGACACCGGTGAGCGACGCGCAACAACATGATCCGACCGCCAATCGCCTGCTGCGGCAGCGCGATGAACAGGCCTGGCAAGCCTTGATGCAAACGCATCAGCAGGCGCTGTTTCGACTCGCGTATTTGCTGCTGGGCGACGCGGCCGACGCCGACGATGTCGCGCAGGAGGCGTTTATCCGCGCCTACCGCGCCATCGCAACATTTGATCCGGAGCGACCGGTCAAACCGTGGCTGCTTGCGATCACAGCCAATCTCGCGCGCAACCGACGCCGGTCGCTGGCGCGTTTTGCCGGCATGCTCAAGCGCCTGGTGTTTAGCGAGCCGGCGCTCATCGCGCCGGCTGAACACCCTGTCCCGCACACGGTTGCGCAACGACAGCGCGCGGATCTGTTATGGCGCGCGGTGCGCCGCTTGACGTTAGCCGATCAGGAGGTCATCTATCTGCGCCACTTTATGGCGCTGAGCGAAGCGGAGACCGCCGAGGCGCTGCGCGTGGCCATAGGCACGGTCAAATCGCGCAGCAGTCGCGCGTTGACGCGCCTCAAAGCCGTGATCGAACGCGATTTTCCGGAACTCGACGCATCCGATGAAGCACCATGAATCTGACCGAATTTGACGACCGCGTGCGCGCGCAAGCCGGCGCCTTCGCTTACCCGCAGACACCCGATGTCGCGCGGCGCGCTCGCGCACGCCTGGCAGCGCCTGGCCCGGCACATCAGCCACGGCGCGCGGTGCTCGCCATCGCCTGCGCTGCGCTGCTGGTCTGTGGCGTGCTCGCGGTTGTGCCGCAGGCGCGCGCGCTGGTGCTGCGGATCTTGCGGATCGGCGCCGTGCAGATCGTGCTGCCAGAACCGACCGCGACACCGCCACCCACCGCAGCGGCTGTCACGGCCACGTCGACCGCGCCGCAAACAGCGACACCCACTGTGCAACCTATTCAGGATGCGCTCTTCCCACTTCTGGGCAAGACCACCCTGGCAGACGCGCGCGCATCCGCGCCGTTTGCGATTCCACTGCCGCAGATTCCAGCAGATCTTGGACCGCCGGATCTCGTCTTCAAACAGCGCCAGTTCGATGAAGCGGATATGGTGGTGTTGATCTGGCTGGATCCGACCAACCGCGCACGCGCACGCATGAGTCTGCATTTGCTGACAAAAGACCTGCTGGGGCAAAAACTGGCCCCGCGCGTCATCACGCAAACGACCGTGTCAGGACTGCCCGCAGTGTGGGCCGAGGGCCGCTATGGGTTTGTGTTGCGCAGCGGCAGTTTCGAAATACGCCGAATCGTCGAGGGCAACACGTTGATCTGGGAGCGTGCCGGCATCACGTATCGCCTTGAGAGCACGCTCACGCTTGAAGCGGCGCAACGCGTGGCTGAATCACTGCGCTGATGGAACGTTTTGCGCGCCGCAGGTGTAATACTGTCAAATGGACAAGTTCAATCCAATTCTGCGGTGTGGCTGCGGTCTGTTGCTGGTGCTTGCGCTGGGATTTGCGAACGCGACGACGAAAATTGCCCTGGCGGGCGGCTGGGGCGTGGTGACCATCGATGCAATGCCGGATGTGATCGTCGCCGGGCAGCGCGCTGAGTTTCGCCTCAGCATCCGCCAGCACGGCAGGGAGCTGCTGAGCGATATCGCGCCCGAACTGCGTTTTATCAATAGAGATGGCGACCGCAGCACCGCAACCGCGCAGGCGAGTGAGCAGACCGGCCAATATGTTGTCACTGTCACATTTCCCAGTGCCGGAGTTTGGTCGTGGGAACTGACCAGTTTTCCAGCGACTCAGTTGGGCGCATTCGCTGTGGTCGAACCCCGCCAGGCGATCAGCGCACGCTATTCGGTTGCGCGCGCGCTGCGCACGATCAATGGGCAGCACGCGCGCGGCAGACAGCTGTTTCAAAGCAAAGGCTGCTACACGTGTCATGCGCATGCCGACGTTGCAACGAGCGGCCAATTCAGCCGGGCGTATGGCAACGACGGCGGCGCGCCTGATTTGTCGCAACCCAAATGGACGGATGCGTATCTGCGAGCATGGCTGGCGGATCCAGCACAGGTCAAACCGGGTGCGCGCATGCCGAACCTGAACCTGACCTCGAAAGAGATCCTGTGGTTGAGTGTGTTTCTGCGTGACGAACACACCGGGCGCAAATCCGGATCGCCTCGCTGATCGTTACAAACAGCGGGGCGCTGCGCTATGGTGCCGCGTCAGACGTTGTGCCTGGCTTGCCAACGCGGAATCGATTGAACGCGAATCACGGTGTTGGTGGGTAGCCGAAACTCTCTGACACGTTGATGCGCAGGCGATGGAATCGCAACGTCCTAGCGCCGCGCGCCACGCGACTTTTTTCCCGGCCGCGCGGTCATCGCCTTGCGCAGCACATGCGCAATCAGCCGCCGACCCACGCGCACATCGCCCGGCATTGTCTTCAACTGGCGCAATACATGCAGCTCGTTCGCAGGCGACGGCGCAATTGGCGCGAATGCACCGTGCCGCCAGAAGAGCGCCGGGTCCAGATCCACCCCGGCCGCGGCATCCAGACGCTGCTGCGCGGCACGCGTCTGCTGCAACAGATCGAGCAACCCCTCGCGTGTTTGCCCGCGAAACAACACCCACAACCACGGATCAAGCTGCACGCGATGCACAAACACCATCCAGGCCGCGGCAAAGAAGGGCTCTGGCGGTTGATCGATGCGCAACTGCGCGCCATCGGCTTCAAACCGCAGCTGTTCGCGGCGCAGTGCCAGCGCAGCCAGCCACGCTTCTGGCAAATCGCCATGTGCGATCTGCGCCGCAAGCGCCACCTCGCCAGCGGCGTGCGCGGCGATTTCCTGCCAGTGCGCGAAATCGGCGACCGGCGCGGCCAGCTTGACCGCATACATCGTCTTGCTGACCGGGTTGACCACACGCGCCGAGATCAGCCCGGGCCGGATGGCAAGCGCATGCACAACGCCAGCGCGCGCCAACACGCGGCTGTGTTTGAGCCGCTCGGTCCAAAACAGTTGCAGGCGCGGTTCAATATCGCGGTCGGGTTCAAACAGATTGAGCAGCGCACGCACAAACGGCGAGGTATGCCTGTTAAACGCCCCGAGCGTGAGCGCGACGTTGTAAAAGAGGGTGCCGTTGATGTCGTAGTGGGTCATGTATTACTCCGCGACCGCCTCGCCGCCCAGCGTAAACAGATCGCGCAGTTGATCAGTCGAGAGCTCGGTCAACCAGGCTTCACCATTGCCCACAACTTGCTCAGCAAGCGCGCGTTTCTTCTTGAGCAACTGATCGATGCGCTCTTCCAAAGTGCCCAGGCAAACCAGTTTGTGCACCTGCACGTTGCGCGTCTGCCCGATGCGATAGGCGCGGTCAGTGGCTTGGTTTTCGACAGCCGGGTTCCACCAGCGGTCGTAGTGAAAGACGTGATTGGCGGCGGTCAAGTTGAGACCGGTGCCGCCCGCTTTCAGCGAGAGCACAAAGATTGGCGGGCCCTCGGGTTCCTCTTGAAAGCGCCAGACAATCTCATCGCGTTTGCGCTGGCTGACGCCACCGTGCAAATACAGCACTTCACGTTTGAAGCGGTTCTGCAGATGGCGCACCAGCGGCCCGGCCATCTCGGTGAACTGGCTGAAGACCAGCGCCTTATCGCCTGTGCTGAGCGCCTCATCGAGCATCTCCTCAAGACGGGCCAGTTTGCCGCTGCGGCCGGACAGCCGGGACTGATCGTGCAGATAGTGCGCCGGATGATTGCAGATTTGTTTGAGGCGCGTCAACGCCATCACAATCAGGCGCCCGCGCTCGAAGTATTCCGCCTCGGCGATCTGGTCGAGCATCCGTTTTGTGACCGCCTGATACAGCGTGGCCTGTTCGCGCGTCAGGTTGCAATACACGGTGTGCTCGTGTTTATCCGGGAGATCGGCGATGATCGACTTGTCACTTTTGACGCGGCGCAGAAAAAACGGCTGCACCACGCGGCGCAGATCGGCCGCGCGTTCGGCGTTGCCGGCGGCGATTTGCCGGCTGTAGCGGCGCGAAAACGTCTCGCTGCCGCCCAAATACCCCGGGTTGAGAAAATCGAAGATCGACCACAATTCATTCAGGCCGTTCTCGACCGGCGTGCCGGTCAGCGCGATGCGCTGTTGCGCGGTGAATGTCTTGATCGCGCGCGTCTGTTTGTTGTCGCTGTTTTTGATGTTTTGCGCTTCGTCGAGCACAACAGCGCGCCACTTGACGCCGCTCATGTGATCGCGATCACGATGCGCCAGCGCGTAGGTCGTCAGCACAATGTCGTGTTTGCGCACTGCCGCGGCAAACGCGGCTTGATCGGCGCGGTCGGCGCCATGATGCACAAGCACGCGCAGCCCGGGCACGAAGCGCGCGGCTTCGCGTTGCCAGTTGCCGATGATCGACATCGGGCAGACCAGCAACACTGGCGCGGCCTTTTTGGTCTCGGTTTTGCGCCAATGCTGCACAAGGGCCAACAGCTGCACAGTTTTACCAAGACCCATGTCATCGGCCAGACAGGCACCCAATCCGTGCTCGCTCAAAAACGCCAGCCAGGAAAGCCCGCGCTGTTGATATGGCCGCAGCTGACCGGTGAAACCTTCAGGCGCGTCCGTCTGCGCGATTGTGCGCGTGCCTCGCAGGCGTTCGAGCAATGCGCGCATCTGCCCGCTGGTGTTGACCGCGCTGACATCAATGCCGATTTCGTCTTCCGCGCCGCTGGCATCGGCGTGCAATGCTTCGCCCAACGTCAGGCCTTTTTTGCGGCGTTCGAAGTAACGCAACGCCTTGCGCAGATTTTCGGCATTGACCTCGACCCACTGTCCGCGCACCTGCGCGAGCGGCGATTTCATGCGCGCGAGCGTCTCAAATTCGGCCTGCGTCAACACCACATCGCCAAGCGCAGCCTGCCAGTTGAACTTGACCAGCGTTTCCAGACTAAAAAACGCGGCGCGGTCGGAGAGCGTAATCGCGACGTTGATCTTGCGCTGAGTTTGCCACCAAACCGGCAACCGCACGCCAATGTCATGGGCTTCGAGCGCGCCGGCGTGCGTGTTCAGAAACGCGTGTGCTTGGTCAACCGTTAGCGAAACCTGCTCAGGCGCGGCCTGTGTCAAACTTGCGGCGATCGACGGGCAATGCGCCGCCGCGCGCGACAGATCCTCCAGCAGGACGCGTTGCGCATCGATAAAGCGGCGCTGCGCTATGGCGGCATCACGGCCATGGTTGCGCCAGATTTGGCGCACCGGAATCATGACGCTGGGTTCGTCGATATCCTGCAGAAAGTAGCGCAGTGTCCAGCTGCCCGCGGCCGCGCCGTCGGTGACAGTCGGCGCGTCATCCGTGTCTGATTGCGGGCCATCTTCCGAGATGCTCTGGGGCACATTGAGCTCAACACACAGCCGCCCGCGCGCCTGCGGCGCGATATGAAACGGCGTCAGCCAGGTGCGCAGCGATTCGGCAAACTCATGATCGGCGATCGTGCGCAGCCCGACAAACGCCGCCGCGCGGCCGGCCGACTAATCGCCGCAGCCAACGCGTGGCGATGCCACGATCGTCATCATTCAGCAGTGGCGCCAGCCCGCGTCGCAAGGGCCGGCGGATGCGCCTGTCGAGCATGTGTTCGATAAAGCTGGTCAATACCGGTTGCGCTTCCGGCACGCGATGCGCGAGCAGATCCGCGTGCGACGGTATCACTGCGCGGCACACTCCCGGCATCGCAAGCGCAAGCATCCGAATATGCGCGGATGCCTGGGCGTCGTACAACGGAGACCAGCGCGCCAGAGCCATGTGCTCGAAATCGCCGGCATACGGCGCGAAACAGCCGCGCGTCACGAGATCGTCGACCAATTGCGCGGCGGTCAGCCAATATCGCGTCGCCGCGCCGAGCAGCGTCCGTTTTGGCGGCGGTATGCGCGCGATCCGGCGCAAAACCAGCGCCGGATCGCGCGGCGCCAAACTGGGAACGAGCCACCGCTCGTAGGTGATATCTGTGTGCGGCGGCGCTATTTGATCGTCGCACTCGGGCGAAACCAACGGCATGCCACGGGACGTCGGCAGCAAGAGCATGCAGGTTGCATTTTCAGCGCGCGCGATGAGCGCGTCACCGAGCCAGGGTGCGATAACCCGGCGCAACACCGCGTGCCCAACCGCGCCTGGGTGTCGCTGTAACGCGTGTCTTTCACGAAGTGGCCGTTCGATCCATAGTCGCAACGGGTTGTCGGCGGACTCGTCCCAATCGAGATGGAGCACTGGCATGCCCGCAGATTGTAGGGTATTTGACGTCACCAAACGTGTGTCAATGCAGCCACAGCAGGCATAGAGTTCACGGAGAACGAAAAATGCCGTGCACACTGGCTGCCATTTGACAAAGTGTTCAGATGCCAATACCCTCCCACTGTCCACTTGGCTGCAATCCACGCAGCATCAACTAAGCCGCGAGGCTGGTAAAGCACATGCATATCAAAAAACTCGATCACAGCGCGCTCGTGGTCTCAGATCTGGCCCGCGCGCGCGCGTTTTACGGCGACGTGCTCGGCCTACGCGAGATTCCGCGCCCAAAAAACTTTACGTTTGGCGGCTGCTGGTTCCGTGGCGATGGGTTTGAGTTGCATCTGATTCTCGAAAAAGACACCACGGCCCGGGCCGGATTTGGCGATGGCGGTGTCAGTGCCACACGCGGACTGGCGCATCATTTGGGGTTCGAGGTCGCGAATCTGGCTGAAACCGAAGCGCATCTGCGCGCGCACAGCGCAAACATCATCGGCGGACCGCTGGCGCGCGGTGATGGGCCGCTGCAACTCTATGTGCTTGATCCAGACGGAAATTTCCTAAGAGTTTTTTGAGTGGGTCGCCAACCCCAACATCCCAGTGGAAGAACGCGGCGCGATGCCGCAGCCATAATAGCGCGCTGCGCATGCGGTGTGCCTTCACCGAAAATGCCGCAGACGCACGCTCAGAATCATTAGAGGAGTAAGAAGCATGTCATTGGAAATTGCAAACGTCATCGCACCCGGAAACGAAAAAGCGTTCACGATTGGTGAACGCAAGGGCGGTGCATCGCTGAGCGACCTGCCCGCTGTGCACATGGCGCTGCTGACCGAGCCGGTCACTGCCGCCGTCGCCACCATCGGCGCGGATGGCTTGCCACAACTGACGCCCAACTGGGTCGAACACGATGGCGCGAACATCCTGCTCAACTCTGTGCGAGGCCGCCTGAAGGACCGCAACGTTCGCGCCCGCCCAAACGTGACGGTGATGCTGATGAACCCGAAGAATCCGTATCACTGGATCACGCTCTACGGCGAGATCACCCGGATCGTTGAAGAGGACGATGCCGCAAACGGCCATCTGGCGACTGAGAGCATCGACCGCCTGGCGCAGAAGTATCTTGGCACCACGCCTTACCCGCTGCGCGACCCGAAGGGCGAAGTACGCGTGCTCTACACCGTCACCCTCAACCGCATCGTCACGTTTGGGCCAGTGGGCGGCTGACACATTGCAAACACAGTGAGTTCATTCCGCGCAATCACAGGAGCCTCCGCGGAGGCTCCTGTGATTGCGCCCTCGATACCGTGAGCAACACGCAGCGACCGCGCATCCGAGCCATCGTGGCAGGCGGCTCGCTGGGCGGGCTGACGGCGGCGCTCGCGCTACGCGACGCCGGTTGTGACGTCACCGTGATCGAGCGATCGCGCGCAACGCTGATTGGTTTAGGCGCCGGCATTGTGCTCAATCCAGCCACCGTGCGCTACCTCATGCAGCAGCCCGGGTTCGACCTCGATGCGATCAGCATCTCATCGCAGTTCGTGCGCTATCTGGACCACGCCGGCGCTGTCCAACACGAGCAACGCAGCCCATATCGTTTCAGCTCCTACAACGCACTCTATGGCGCACTGCTGGGCCGCTTTGACACCGACCGCTACCGGCTCAACAGCGCGCTGCACAGCATTGCACAGGATGTCGACAACGTCACGATCACGCTCGCCAATGGCGAGGATCTGCATTGCGATTTGCTGATCTGCGCCGATGGCATCCGCTCAACAGCGCGGCGATTGTTGTGCCCGGAGCTGGCGCCAAACTATGCCGGTTATGTGGCGATGCGCGGCGCGGTCTCGCGAGACGAGATCGACACCGATACATTTGCGCGGCTGAGCGAAGCAATTACCTATCGGCTGATGCCAAACAGCCATTTGTTGACCTACCCGATGCCCTTTGTCGATCAGGTGACCGGCGCAACGCAGATATTGATGAACTGGCTGTGGTACCGCAACGTAGCCGAGGGTGCGCCGCTGGACGCGCTGATGACCGATCGAACCGGCGTCCGGCGCGACCTCTCGCTGCCGCCTGGCATGCTGGCCCCGGACCGCGCGGCCGAGTTGCACAGCGCAGCGGCACAGTTGCCGCCGCTGTTGCGAGATATGGTGCGCGCAACCGCGCAGCCGTTTGTGCAAATGATCGTCGACCTTGAGATGCCGCGCATGGCGTTTGGCCGCGTGGCCATCATCGGCGACGCGGCATTTGTGGCGCGTCCGCACGCCGCCGCCGGCACCGCCAAGGCGGCTGAAGACGCCCTGGCGCTGGCCGCCGCCATCCACGCAGTGCCCGGCAACGTGCCCGCTGCGCTGCAGCGCTGGGAACCGGCACAACTGGCGCTCGGCCGCGCAGTGCTTGCCCGCACACGCGCGGCCGGGCTGCGCTCACAGGTGACCAATACCTGGCGCGCCGGCGATCCGCTGCCGTTTGGGCTGCACACAGTCGGTGACAGCCAGATGCTTTAGCGCCCTCTTGGCTACCTTGACACTTCCCACTGCGCGCCTACACTCCGCGCATATGTCAATCGAAACAAACAAGGCCATTGTGCGGCGCTTTCAGGAAGAATTGTGGAAGGGCAACTTCGACGTGCTGGACGAATACGTGCCCGAAGGCGTCTGGTTGACGCGCGAGGGCCGCGAAGCCCTCAAAGAAGGCAAACGCGCCGCCCTGCGCGCGATGCCAGATCTGACCTTTACGATCGACGAGATGATCGCGGAGGGCGACACCGTGGTCTTCCGCTGGACGATCGCCGGCACGCATGTCAACGACATCCCAACCCCGTTCGGCACTGCAAAAGCCACCGGCAAGAAAGTGGCGCACCGCGGGTTTAGCCTGCACCACTTGAAAGACGGCATGATCATCGATGATCTGTTTGGCAGCAACGTGATGGACTACTACGCGCAGCTCGGCGTGCTGCCGAATCCGGGCTAACTGGGCATCAAGCCGCGCAGGCGCGTGATCGCCAGACCGCCGGCGACCAAATGCATGATCTGCGTGGCGACCATCGTGGCCATGTTGAACACGCCCAGCCCCGGTGCAGGCTCCTGCGACATTGCGTTTATCGGCACAAACGCATACAGGATCAAAAACACCACGCAGATGATGGTGAACACCAGGTTTGTGCGCGCGCCAAGAAAGCGCGACAACCCAAAATAGATCAGGCTGCCCACAATCAGGCCAAGCAACGAGGTGATGATGGCGCCCACAAACGGCACCGTCATCGGTTGCACGAGCCCGGCGACAAACCAGATGATGACGTTGGCCACGGCGGCGATCGCGCCCGTGATGAGCCCAGTCTTAAGTGTTTGCCCGAACGCGGGCTTGATGTGCGTGCTGACGGTATTCATAGTTAGGATCCTTCTGTCTTTGCTTTCTTCTGCGCCGATTCCTTTGCAGTTTGTTTGACTCTGAACTTCACCATTTTCGCGATCAACTTGAGCGGCATCGGCTTGTCCAGAGGAATCTGACCGTGGCCTGGCCGGACAAGAACGGCTCCAGTTCAGCCTTGAGTCCGGCGCTTCAACGGCGCCGGATACAGTCCGACGTGCTTTTTGTAAGCCGCGATGTAGATCAGATAACGGCCTTTGTGATTAAAGCACGGCATCTGATAACGGATCGTCTCATCGACGCCGGGCACCGCCTTATGGATCGTCGTCCTGATCTGTTCCAGAACACCTTGCACGCCCTCTGGAAACCCTTTGATGTAGTCATCGACGCTTGTTGGCGCCTCTTTTTTTATCGTCATCGGTAGTCATCGTGCTAATCGGCTGCTGTTTGGAGCGTGATGATACAACGAGCGTTGCCTGTGGGAATAGGGTATACATCTTTGTGTTACACTCCGGTTACTCAAATTCACAAAAGGAGGCGCATCACGATGGCTCAAAAACTCAAGACCCTTGCATTCATTCTGAGTGCGCCGATTTTCGCGTAGAGCAGATTCGCAGTTAAATCTGCTTCTCCACGCCACGGCGCATTCATGCCGTGGCGTTTATATTTTTCCGTTTGGCTTTCCCATTCCCAACATGGATCTCGAAAGTGGATATCTCGCATCAATTAAATCGCGAATTCGCGCAGGATGGCTATCCGCGCGCAGCAACCTATGACCCGCGCTGGGTCATGCAACATCTGATGGGCCCGAACGTGCTGTGGCTCACCGAAGCGTTAACGCAGCACATGGCGCTCTCTCCCGGCATGCGTGTGCTTGATCTGGGCTGTGGCAAAGCCCTCAGCTCAATCTTTCTGGCCAAAGAGTTTGGCGTGCAGGTCTGGGCCAACGATTTATGGATCAGCGCGGCCGAGAATTTCGCGCGCATCGACGCAGCCGGGCTGGCCGATCGCGTCTTCCCCATTCACGCCGAGGCGCACGCCCTGCCCTACGCCGATGGCTTCTTTGACGCCATCGTCAGCATGGACGCGTATCACTACTTCGGCACAGACGATCTCTACATCGGCGCAATCACGCGCTTCCTAAAACCTGGCGGGCAGATCGGCGTGATTTCGCCCGGACTGGTGGCCGAGTTTGGCGAAAACGTGCCGGCGCATCTCATGCCCTATTGGGAATGGGAGTTCTGCAGCTTCCACAGCCCGGCCTGGTGGCGCGCGCACTGGCGAAAATCCGGCCGGGTCGATGTCGAGCACGCAGACTTGCAGCCGGACGGCTGGCGGCTGTGGTTGCGCTGGCACGAGCTCTGCAAAACACACGGCTACTCATACAGCGACAGCGAGGCGGAGATGCTGCGCATCGACGCCGGACGCAATCTTGGATTCACCCGCATCGTTGCGCGCAAACCCGCCGCGCAGCTTCCGCGCGAGGCTTAACACAATGGATAAAACTTCTGTTGACCTACACGACGAAGACGACAACGAACTCGATCTGCTCAAAAGCGTCCGCACGCGCCGCGATATCAACATGCGCCGCGAGTTGCAGCGAAAGGGCAAGCTGGTTGAGAGCGTTAAAGGTGTGGTGCGCGACACCAAGCAAAGCGACGCGCTCAAAAACATGCTGCGCGAGGCGGCCGATCTCGACGCGCAGACCGACACGTTCAACCCAACGTTTAAGGGCAAACAGTTTGAAGAAACTGGCTGATCGATTTGCTCGGCGATTTTTATTACAGCCACCTGATCACAGATATGCTGGCGCAGGTCAAAGGCGGCAAAGAGGCCAACGTGTATCGCTGCGCCGCCAACACGCGCATCAGGCCGTCCTGTTGCTGGCCGCAAAAGTCTACCGGCCGCGCATGTTCCGCAACCTCAAAAATGAC